>CADBUY010000005.1 GCA_902797965.1 uncultured bacterium | reverse complement strand
CGCAATAGCATTAATTGCCGATAATTCACCGACCCCAAAAGTTGTAACCAATGCTCCATATCCTTTAACTCTTGCGTAACCATCGGCAACGTAGCCTGCGTTAAGTTCATTAGTGCAACCTATCCAATTTGTATTTTTATTTCTTTCGATTGCTTCAATGATATTAAAATTAAAATCACCGGGTAAACCAAATATGTCTGTTATTCCTAATTTTTCAAGTCTTTTTATTAAATAATCAACAACTGTTATTTCTGACATAATTTCTCCTTGATGTGTGCCTATAATGCCGCAGAACCCTTTTCTCCGGTTCGTATTCTTATTGCTTTTTCAATATTATAAACAAATATTTTACCGTCTCCTATAGAACCACTTGGGTCTGTCTTTGCATGTTTTATTATGGCATTAATGACAACATCTGTTTTTTCATCATCTACAACAACTTCTATTTTAATTTTGGGCAAGAAACTAACTGCAATTTCAGCGGCTCTGTAGTTTTCTTTATGTCCGCCCTGCGAACCAAATCCCTCAACATAAGTGACAGTCATTCCGTGAACGCCGACTTCAACAAGTGAATTTTTTATTTCTTCAACTTTATATGGTTTTATTATTGCTTCTATTTTTTTCATTTTTTGATACCTCTATATTTGTAATCTATAAGCATTCTCACCGTGCTGCGATATATCAAGTCCTTGCATTTCTTCGAATTCAGATACTCTTAGACCTGAAATTTTGTCAATAATATACAGAATTAAAATTGTTCCGAAAAATGAGAAAGCAATACTTGCTATTGTAGAAACGATTTGTGCATTAAACAACTTAAAGCTTCCGTATAAAAGTCCGTTTGTGCCATCAGGATTTATTAAAACTGTTGCGAAAACACCTGTTAATACAGAACCCACAATTCCGCCTGTTCCATGGATTCCTATAACATCAAGCGAATCGTCATATTTAAAGATTCCTTTAAAAGTTGTTAGAATATAACAAATCATTCCGGTAATAATCCCTATAACAATTGCTGATGTCGGAGTTACAAATCCACAAGCCGGTGTGATACCTACTAATCCCGCAAGAGTTCCTGACATACCACCTAATACGGTTGGTTTTCCCCTGTGCAAATATTCAACACCGAGCCAAGCAAGAAGCCCTGAAGCGGCACCTAATTGTGTATTAATAAACGCAGTAGTCGCTAAAGCATTTGCTGACAATGCACTCCCTGCATTAAACCCGAACCAGCCAACCCAAAGAAACATCAGGCCTATAAACGTTAATGTTAAATTGTGAGGCGGCATATTCTCTGTTTTGTAACCTTTTCTGTTGCCGAGCATAATACAGCAAGCAAGCGCAGCGGCACCTGATGCGATGTGTACAACCAGTCCACCGGCAAAATCAATTCCACCGATTTTGCTTATCCAACCTCCGCCCCAAACCCAATGAGCAAGAGGACAATATATAAAAGTTACCCATAAAATTAAAAATAAAAGATAACTTTTAAACTTAAATCTTTCAGCAAACGCACCTGTTATAAGCGCAGGAGTTAGACAAGCAAACATCATTTGGAATATAAAAAACAATTGATGTGGAATTGTTGAACCCTCATTTGGTGATAATCCAACATTTTTTAACATAATAAAGTCAAGGTTTCCTATAATATTACCAATGTCACCGCCAAAAGCAAGAGAATATCCATACAAAAACCAGATGACAGATACTACACCAAGTGCAATAAAACTCTGCATAATGGTACCAAGCACGTTTTTCTTACGAACCATTCCACCATAAAACAGAGCCAAAGCAGGTGTCATAAGCATAACAAGAATTGTTGATATAATCATAAAACCAGTATCTGCTTTGTTGATAAAAGACAGATTATATAAACTTATAAATTTTGTTGTATTAAATGCACATAAAGAACCAATAACCAATGTTGCAACTAAAACAACAGTAAATATTATAACTTTTCTAATTCTTAGTTCTGTCTTTTTTTTTGTATCATCTTTAACTTTTAATAAAACAGCTGTCGTTTCTTTTTCATTAATATTTTGAGCCATTGTTATTTCCCTTTATTTTTTCTAATTCTTGATTTTTTCGCATTAATATTAAAGGTGCAACCAAGTGCACCTTTTAGGTGAAAGTAGATTTATAATTTTGGAAGATAATAAATTGTTTATTGCATATTAAGATACATATCTACTTCAAGCGGTGTTACATAAGTCCTGAATCTGTCACATTCTTTTTCTTTTGCAGAAACAAATTCTTCATAAATATGTTCACCCAATGCATCTTTAATAATTTCATCATCATCCAGCAAATCAAGAGCCTCGCTTAAACTTGCAGGAAGTGAATCAATTTTGGCTCTTTTTCTTTCTTTTTTTGTCATTTGGTAAATATTTTCTTCAATTTGAAGCGGTGGTTCAATTTTGTTTTCAACACCATCTAAAATTGCACCCAATATTACTGCTAATGCTAAATATGGGTTACAGCTCGGATCCGGTGAACGAAGTTCAACCCTTGTTGCGTTACCGCGTTTTGCAGGAACTCTGATTAGTGCGGAACGGTTTGCCAAGCTCCAAGCCAAATATACAGGAGCCTCATACCCCGGAACTAATCTTTTATAACTGTTTATAATCGGGTTTGTTATAGCTGTGAAAGATTTAACGTGTTTTAGTAATCCGCCAATACTGTAAAGTGCTTCTTTGGAAAGCTGGTAAGTTCTTTCAGAATCAAAGAAAAGGTTTTTGCCATCTTTAAATAATGATACATTACAATGCATACCGGAACCGTTTATACCAAAAATCGGTTTCGGCATAAACGAAGCAACTGCACCGTTTTGTTCCGCAATAGCAGTGACTGCATACTTAAAAGTCATAATATTATCAGCTGTTGTGAGAGCATCAGCATATTTAAAATCGATTTCGTGTTGCCCTCTTGCTACTTCGTGGTGGCTTGCTTCAACTTCAAACCCCATTGCTTTAAGGGTTTTAACCATTATTCTTCTGAGGTTTTCACCTTTATCAACAGGGGCTGCAGAATAGTATCCTGCCTTATCATAAGTATTTATTGTTGCATTACCGTTTTCATCCTGCTTAAAGATAAAGAATTCAGCTTCCGGACCGACATTCATTGTGTAACCCAATTTTTCTGCACGAGCAATCATCTTTTTTAAGTTACATCTTGGACAGCCTTCGAATGGAGTACCATCAGCATTATGAATATCACAAATAAATCTTGCAACTTTTACATCACCATCACTTCTCCAAGGAATAATTGCAAAAGTATTTAAATCAGGGTAAAAGTACATATCTGAAGTTTCTATACTTCTAAAACCTTTAATAGAAGATCCGTCAAGCATTATTTCGTTGTTCATGGCACTTTCTAACTGCTCACAAGGAATAGATAAATTTTTCATAGTACCGTTTATGTCGCAAAATTCAAGTTTTATAAATTCAATGTTATTTTCTTCAACAATTCTTTTAATCTCTTCTTTTGTTAAAGTCTTTTTGTAATCAATAATGCATGCTGTGCTCATAATCTTTTCTCCTATATCATGAGTTAAATTATATATTGATATATTTTTAAAAGTCAAAAACCGCAAGAATTACAGAAATTGTAAAGTTTTAAAAAAATATACTAAATTTTTAATTTTGTATTTGAAATATCATCACTTTTTTAAATTTTTCAAAATTTTAATAAAATTTTTTGTGCATAATCGATTTTTGGAAAGAAAAATACAAAATTTTTATATGCTTTACATTTTGTAATATTAATATTTTTGTTTATATTTTACCACTTCAAATTAAAGTTAATCACAGTACTTTATGTAGAAAATAAGCTCTATTATATACAAACAGAATTTCTGTCAATATTGCTTAACATTTCTTTGTATAAAATCGGACAATTTTAAAATTGCCCTTAATTACAATAATAACAATAGTTTTCGTGATTTCGCATAAAAAATGATAAATTCAAAACCCCTGTTATTACAGTATTGTAGAAATATAAATTGTACAAAATTTGTACTTTACAATGTTAAGCAATCTTCCAATCATAGAATGCCGGAGATAGAATAGATATTTATGAAAGCAGTAAAAGATAAAACAAACTTGTGGATAGGTATAGAACAAGCCTCTGAAATACTTGGTTTAAGTGAGCAAACCATTAAAAAACAATGCAGAAAAGGGGATTATGTTTTTAAAATTGTCAAAAAAGGAAAAAGAGCAAATTATTTTATTATGCTAAAATCAATGCCGCAATTCGCTCAGGATAAATATCTTGGAGACACCTCATTGGAAATCAAGTATTCTGAAGTTCCTTCTTGGGCAAAGCAACAAGCAGAAAAATATGTCAGGATTTTGGATGCTTCCGCAGGACTTAAAGGCAAAGCACTGGAAGAATTTATCGAAAATTGGAATAATGACGAGAATGAAGAATACACGACATCATACCCTTCATTAATAAAAATGCGCAGAAGATATTTCAGATACGGAGTTGCAGGTTTATTATCAAAGCACAGTCAGCATTTGATAGGTTCCTCCGTTCCTGATAAATATTTTGAGTATTTTAAAAATATGTATTTAGTGGAAGGTGCACCGTCTCTCAGAACCTGTTGGGATTTAACTTTAGGTTATGCCCTAAGAGAAGATGATGTTGATAGAGACAAGTTCCCAAGTTTTATGGCTTTTAAACGAAGATTGGATAAAGATGTTCCTAAGCAAAGTATTTACCTTGCAAGATACGGTCAATCTGCTTGGAACAGAAAATACGGAAATTATATTGAAAGAGATTATTCAAATATAACCTGCAATCAGGTATGGGTATCAGACCACGCACAAATAGACGTTGCTTGTTATGACTCCAATAATAAACCGATTTTTCCGTGGGTTACTGTTTGGCGGGATTATAAATCAGGGAAATGGCTCGGTTGGATTTTACAAACAGGAAACCCAAACTCAGATTTAATTTTCCAATCTTTTTATGATGCAGCTCAAGAATATGGTTTACCCAAAGATGTAATTATTGATAACGGTAAAGATTATCGTTCAAAAGATTTTGCAGGAGGAAGAAAGAGTTTTAAAGTAATAGCAAATGAAAATAAAACATCTGCAATGTTAAAAGAACTGAATATAAATGTGCATTTTGCACTTCCTTATAACGCACAAACAAAACCTGTTGAAAGAGATTTTCTTAAAATTAAAGAATTGTTATCCAAGCATTGTGTCGGGTATCGTGGCGGAAATGTTGTTGAAAGACCTAAAAAACTTGCAAAAGAAATCAAAGAAGGTAAGCTTATGAAGTTTGAGGATTTTAAGAAAATTTTTGATGATTTTATTGTTAATATTTTGAATAAAAAACCGTCAAATGGTAAAAATCTTCAGGGCAAGTGTCCGGACGAATTATTTTACGAAGAATTTAAGGAAAAAATTGTAACTTCTAAAGATGCATTAAAACTGTTTTGTATGCGAACTTCAAAGGATTATACAGTTCGCAGAAACGGTATTAAAGACAGCTCTCTCGGTATTACATACTGGAATGATTGGATGATTAATGAAACAGGCCTGCGGGTTTATTTAAGAAGAGATATTAAAAATTATAAAGAAGCTTGGGCATTCAGATCCGACAATGATGAATTTGTCGGAATAGTTACCGTTTCGGATTCCGTTGCAGCATTATATGCCGATGAAATTTCAAAAGATGAATTTAAAGAAGCTATGGCAAGAAAGAAACGTAATCTAAAAACGGCAATAGCATATCTTAAACAGGATAAAACGATATCTTTGACCGAAAAATGTGAAAATTATATGGCAGCTTACAGAAGTGTAGAGCGAGAATTCAAGAAAGATGTTAAAGTTACAAAAATCGCTAATACCAATATGGATAAAGCTATTCAAAAGAAAAAAGAAATGGATGAATTCGGACATGCTGATTTATCGGAATTATTAACACCTGAACAAAAAGCGGAAATATACGGAGAACCAAAGCGTAAGATATATTTGTGGGAAACAGATAAAAAGTTGGATGAAGAGCCGTTTTACTTTTTTGAAACAGATAAAAGATTAGCGGAAGAAGAACAAATGTACAGAGAAAAATTAGCAAAAGCCGATGCGGGTTAATTATGAAAAGAAATAAATTTTACGATATAGCAGAAAAAATGTATGTTGAGCAATTTATAACAGAAGAAGAAATTGCACACAGAATAGGAGTATCGGATAGAACTATCCGGAGATGGAAAGCTTCCGGAGATTGGGGCATAAAGCGGGACGGATTTTATAAAGTGAATACAATTTCGAGAGATGCAATTTACGTACTTGTCAGAAAAATGCTTGATGATTTCCATACGGATTTAGATAATCACTACAACATTGATCCCTCAAGATTAAATATTTTTATAAATTTGACAGAGGATATTATTAAACAAAAGAAATTAAGTTATAAGGTTGAAGAGCTTTTGAAAATTGCAAGAAAAACATTTAATATAGATTATGAAATAAAAAAAGACGAACAAAGTATAATACAAGAAATGGTAAGAGATATGCTTCGTGAAGATTTTTAAATGCTGTTCAAAAGGTATTTAATAGCTGCTTAATCGGTATTTAAATTTTCAACATTTTGTTCATTATCTATAAAAAATGCGTTTAACAAATCTGCCTCACGATGTAAATATTTAACAATGGGTGTAAGATTATAACATTCTTCTTTGTCCGGCTGTGTTTCACAAAAATAATCTACAACAACTGCAATATTATAAACCTCTTCCGCCAATTTACTTAATTGCTTAAATTCTTTTGGTGTAATATTTAATCCATATTTTTCCATAAAACCTCCTAACGCACACACAACATTAGCGTAAAGGTGGAGAAAAAACATAAAAGTTTTACACAAAGACACATTTTGATAATTGTAGAATAATCATTTACCGTGTTACAAATAATCATTTAGAGTGTTAGTTTACAGTGTATGTATTTTTTTGACCGTTTTGGTCGGAAGCAAACAAATGTAGGTTGGGTATTCTTGCCCAACACCACTAAATTGTAGCGGTCGGAATATGATTGATGATTTAAATTCCAAACTACTCCAAAAGTAAATTTTCTTGCACTTTTTTACTCATTTTTTGCACCCTTTTGCACATAATTGCACACAAAAGTTATTGTTGGGCAGGTATGCCCAACCTACCTACTCGTCCTATTTACTTTGAAACTTATTTAATTCATTATTTAAAGAATCGATTTTTTGTACAAGTTTTTGTTGAGATTCAAAACCTATGCCATTTAATAAAGCTTGATTATAATTTGATTTAGCTTCAGATATTTTTTCTATTAATTCAACATTTTTCGATGTGTTATCATACATAACAACCTTTTCTGTTTTATGTGAATTAATAGCAATTGATGTTATAATTGCTCCCATAGCTGCAGCACCAAGTAGTGTTTTTATGCCATTGTCATTTCCTGTAATAAATTTAGAAAAAAATATTGTTGAATTATTCATACATACTTCTTTTGATTTTTACCATACACTTTATGTCCCATGTAAGTTCACTGAACCTTAAAAATTGCCTAATTTTTGAAAATAATTTACATAAGTTTACAAAGCCCATTGAAAAATGGCTAAAATCCTTTATAATATAAATAGATAGTTTTGATACGGTAAATCTCGATACCGAGACTTTAGGTCACAGAGGGATATTTCGAGTCCTCATAATCAAGACTATCTTTTTATTTGTTCGTATCTTTGAATATCTTTGTTTAACTGATTGATACTTGCTTTATGAAATGTTGTTATAAACAATTCTTCACTATTTTGCGTTTTCTTAATTACAAATTGATAAATCTTGTTATCAATTTTAAAATAAATCAAATTTTTGTTACTTTTGAGTAAAATATATTCTGCATTATTCAAATATTTTGTAAGATTTTTGTACTCGTTTAATGTCAGTTCAGGATGTTCAATTATATTTTTGATTAAGCTATCAACAGAAAATTTGATGATAGTAGTTTTTGCTTGAATTTTATCTGCAATATAATTTGGAATATTACCTACAATGTAATAACTGTTTAAATTATTTTTTTCAGAATTTAATCTTATAAAATTAATAATTTCGGTAACAGAATAATTCTCATAAGAATTATTTTTATTCTCAATTATTGAAATACTTGTTTTATATAATTCGTCAAAAGTATTAATTTCTCTCATAATATGATTCTATCATAAAATTCATGGGTTCTGATTCCACAATGCGGACTTATAATTATCAAACCTAGTGTTTAAAATAGTCAAACTGCATGTTCTTTTACAGTGTACCCAGTGTACTCTGTACCTTTTAACAGGACATTTAGTCGGAAGGGGTAAAGAAAATAAATCGGCAAAAATGTTAATTTTAGTAAAACATAGCGATTTTATAAGGTCGGAAATTGGTTAAGTTGAAATGTCCGGAATGTCCGGTTTCGGTATCCAAAATGTCCGCTCATTTGCACTTTTTGTCCCATTTTTTGCACTCAAAAGTAGGGTTGACTTTAGTCAACCAAAATGTATCGGTAGACTGAAGTCTACCCTACCTGCTGAAGTCTACCCTACCTGCTTTTGAAGTGGTAAATATTTGCCTCAAATGCCGACAAAATCTAAATTATACAAAAGGACAAAAATAGGTAATTTGAAAAGTAGGGTTTGGTTTTAACCGAACCAATATTATTTTGGTGCGTCAAAACGATGCACCCTACCTGCTTTAAGCCGGTATTTAGAAAATAATTTTACTCACATTTCCACCATTAAATATTTGGTGGGTACGCATCCAAAATTTATCGTATCAAACCCAAGATTGAAAAGGCTTTACCCACCCTACGGACTTCTACAAAAGAAGCAGAAAACAAAGTTGGTAATATAATTGACACGGATGAATTTGTTTTTTCAACAAAAAACGGAGAAATAATAAAAGTTTCTAATGTTAAAATAGACTTTAATCATTCGGCAAGCGATGTTCCACGAATAAAGGCTAAAGTTAGAGATATAATCATTACTAACCTTTCAAACATGACCACGTCTGAGCTCGCTACGGCTACAGGCAAAGAACATGCTAAAGAACAGATTTTAAATGACATTAACGATATACTAGGCGGTGAAAGAGAAGTTTTAAGTGTAAGCTTCGGACAGTTTATTATTCAGTAGAGGATTAATAGCAGAAAACGATTAAGAAACGATAGAAGAAATATTTGACGAAGACGTAGAACATAATAGTTTGTGGTCGTAGGGTGCAATTTTTCGCACCTAAATAATTATCAAAACCTTTGTTCTTTCTTCTCAAATCGACTGTTATTTTACATTTGCACTACGACCTGCTTTTACACAAAACCTGGCCTATAACTGAAAAGTATTGTTGAGCTTTCAACCCAACTTGCAAAATTTTACTCTTTATAGTTCTAAAAGAAGTGATATAATTATGTTATGTATCAGATAAAGAACCGAATATATTTAAATTTTGACAAGACTCAAAAGTGTGCTGTGTGTAACTATCTTAGAGCCATTGTTAAGCAGAGTATTAATTCTAAAAACGCCTCTGTTCAAGCAATTTTAGACAAATTTCTTGAGGATGAAAAGTATTATCTGGAACTTAATGCTTCACGATTTCCATTCCTTGCGGATGTCATTGATGACAGAGATTTTCTCAAAGATACAGAGGATTACATAAAAGAGTGCCTTAAATACTATGAATATAAAGAAAAACAAAGACCAATAATCGAAGCGCAAAAGGAATTTGAAAAGAAAAAACGCAAATTTTTACAGGAAGTAAAAATGTCAAAAGAACCTCCTACAAAAAAACAACTCTATTATTATGATAAGTTATGTAAAAAATATTGTATACAAAAGCAAGATGTGGGAGAATTATCTAAGTTGGATTTAAGAAACGAGATAGAAAGAATTTTGGATGAACATTCAGACGATTATAAAAATGTTGACTAATGCAGGGATTGAAGAACGTGAAGCAAAAAAAGAGGTCAAAATGCTTCTTGAACACTTCTGTAACTACTCTGAAAAAGACGAAATCTTAGGTCACCCGATTACTGAAGAGCATATACGCATAATTAAAGCTAAAGTAGAATCAAGGCTTGCAGACAGAACCCCTGTTCAATACATAATCGGTGAATCATATTTTATGGGCGAGTTTTTTAAGGTTACGCCGGATGTACTTATCCCGCGTCCTGAAACCGAAATTCTTGTTACTAAAGCAATCGAGATTATTAAAGAAAACGGTTTAAAAAATATTCTCGATATCGGAACAGGCTCTGGTTGTATTGCCTGTACAATCGCAAACAAAACAGAAGCAGTCGTTTTGGGTGTTGATATATCGTCTGACGCACTCAGAATAGCACTGGATAATGTAACGAGATTAGGCATAAATAATCGAGCAGTATTCAGAAAATCGGATCTTTTTTCAAAAATAAGGGAAGAAGAAAAGTTTGACATGATTATCTCAAATCCGCCTTACATTCCAATCGGAACAGAGCTTGAACCGGAACTTAAACACGAGCCTCAAATAGCGTTGTTTGCTGAAGAAAACGGGTTACAGTTATATAGAAAAATCGTTTCCGAAGCTCCAAATTATTTAAACAAAGACGGCTGGCTAATTTTTGAACTGGGCATCGGAGAGTCTGAAGCTGTCAAAGCGTTTATGAATGAGTATTTTGACAGTGTTAACATAATTAAAGACCTTAATGGCATAGATAGAGTAATATATGGCAGGCTGATAGGTTAATTATCTTTTTTAGAATCATTAATTATTTCATCTTTTATATATTGAAATGGGTGCAGAACCATGTCTTTTTCTTCTGACCAATCGTCTTTTTCATGCGCTTTCTTATTATTGCCGTAATCCGTAGTAAATGTCTTAATCCGGTGAATGTCAGAAGCATTTAAATCCAAATATACCTCATTATCGGCAATAACAGGCGAAATGAAACATAATACAGAAATTAACAACATGTATTTTTTCATAAAAATATTATAAACCAATTTTTACAAATCAGGTAGTTTTATTATATTGTTTAAGTAATATAATTATTTGAGAAATGAGGGTTAAAAAATGATTTATGAAAATGTACTGGAGCTAATCGGAAATACTCCGCTTGTAAAATACAACGATAATATTTGTTTAAAATTAGAATACTATAACCCGTCAAGTTCAATTAAAGACAGAGCTTCGTATTCAATGATAAAAAATGCAATGGATAGAGGCGAGATTAATAAAGATACTGTAATTATTGAACCGACAAGTGGAAATACCGGTATAGGACTTGCTATGTGTTGTGCAGTTTTGGGGCTAAGAATAATTATTTGTATGCCCGAAAGTATGTCTGTTGAAAGAAGAAAATCAATTGCGGCTTATGGTGCAGAACTTGTTTTGACTCCAAAAGAAAAAGGTATGCAAGGTGCTGTCGATAAAGCAAATGAATTAAAAAATGAGTATCCGAACAGCTATATTCCAATGCAGTTTGCTAATCCTGATAATCCGAAAGCACATGAAAAAACAGCAAAAGAGATTAAAAATGCTGTTGACGGCAAAGATGTTGTTGTAGTTGCAGGAATTGGAACAGGAGGAACGGCGTGCGGAATAAAGACATATTATCCTGAAGCATTTGTATATGGAGTTGAACCGTCAGAAAGTCCTTTGCTGACTCAAGGGGCGGCAAATTCTCATAAAATTCAGGGAATTGGTGCAAATTTTATACCTGATATATACAAAAACAGTAAAACTCCGTTAGATGGAGTAATTACCGTAAAAGGTGATGATGCGATAGAAGCAGCCAAAGAACTTGCCAAAAAACATGGTGTTTTCTGCGGGATCAGTGCCGGTGCAAATATTGTTGCAGCAAAACAGCTTGCAGAAAAATATCCTGAAAGACTTGTTGTGACAATTATTCCTGACGGCGGTGACAGGTATTTATCTGTATGGTAGGATAAAATTATGTTTCAAACAATAAAACGTGCATTAAATAAAATTAAAGAAGATATAAAAGTAATATATGAAAAAGACCCTGCTGCAAATAATATTGCGGAAGTTATTTTTTGTTATCCAGGTTTTCAGGCGCTTCTTTCACATAGAATTGCGCATAAACTTGCATATTGGAAAATTCCTTTCTTGCCAAGATATATTTCATATTTAACAAGAATTATTACCGGAATTGAAATTCATCCAAAGGCAAGAATTGGTGAAAGATTTTTTATAGACCATGGAGAAGGTGTAGTAATTGGTGAAACTACTATTATTGGGGATGATGTTCTTATTTATCAGCAGGTTACTCTCGGCGGAACAGGTTCTGAACATGGAAAACGCCATCCGACTATTGGCAATAATGTAATTATTGGTGCAGGTGCAAAAGTTCTGGGCAATATTACTATTGGTAACAATGTCAGAATCGGTGCAGGTTCTGTTGTTATAGACAATGTTCCTGATAATAGCACTGTAGTAGGTATACCCGGCAGAGTTGTTCATCAAAAAATTGTTGGTGAAAATGGTGTTCTTATGCATAACCGTATTCCTGACCCGATAACATGCGAACTTAACAGATTAAAATATGAACTTCAAGATTTGAAAGAAAAATTGGATAATCAAGATATAACAAGAGGTTAAATTAATACAGCAAAGTTCTCCCCTATTGCATTTTTTTGAAAAATATATTATAATATGCATGTGAGTTGTTATGCAACTCTTATTTTTGATTGAATCTCATATATTATTTTAAATGGTAGGAATTTTTATTAATTAAGATTTTATTAGAATGATTAGAATTATTGATGTTATTTATTAAGAGGCTTTTATTATGTATGTAAACAAGTGCATTAAGTGTGGTGCTGAATTTGAAACAAAGAACCCCAAGAGAGTGATATGTCCTAATTGTCTGTATGCTGATAAGGGGAGTGAAACAACTGACGAGAAACCTATACAGAATTACAGTTCATATTCTGCAGAACCTCGTGAACAAAGAAGTTACCAAAGACCGCAAAATGACGGTTATAGAAATAATTACCGCGATAATGGAGGATATCAACGCAGAGATGACAACGGTTATCAAAGGCGTGATAACAACTATGGCGGCGGTTATAACAGGGATAATAGAGGCGGGTACCAACGCAGAGATAACGGCGGTTATAACAGAGACAATCGAGGCGGCGGTTACAACAGAGATAATAACAGACGTCAGGGCGGTTTCAGAAATAATTACACTTCCGGTGGCGGCAGGCCTCAACAAAGACGCCCGCAGCCGAATAAAAAGCCGCATAAACAACCAAGACCATTACTCGTATCTAAGGAACAATTGGAACAAATTGAATTGCTTTATAAAGCTATGCTTCCGTTGCCTAACCCTGATGCACATGAAGTAATAGGTGCAAAAATTGGTGTTGAACCGCAAAAAGTATTTTTCGGTATAAATTTGGTTCGTCAAAAAATGATGCTTCCAAAATTACCATTCCCTAAACGTAAATTGGCAATCTCTCCTGACCAGATGATGGCAATTAAAGCTCTTTATGAGCCATTGTTGCCGCTTCCTCCAATAGGATGTCACAAAATTATTGCTGCACAGTTGAAAATGGATGAATGGAGAGTGCATGTTGGTATTAAACTCATTCGTGCGCAAATGGGCTTAGACAGATGGAATGAGGAACGTGCTGATAAACCGGCTGATTATATGGTTGCAAAGCATCCTCAAAAATCTGATGCTAAAGTCGAAGAAACTGAAGCAAAAAAAGAAGAAGCTCCTGTGGTGACGGCAGAAGCTCCAACTGAAGAGGTCGCAGCAGAAAAACCAAAACGCGGAAGAAAACCTAAGAAGAAAGAAGATGAAGAATAGCTATATATCAATAGGTAAAATTCTTAATTTTCATGGGGTTCAAGGGGAAGCAAAATTCGGTTATTCAAAAAACCGAGAAGAGTTTTTGTCGGAATTAAAGAAGGTTTTTGTACAGGTTAGTGACGAGTATTTACCGCTGGAAATTGTAAGAATCCGATTTACTTCAAAGTGCGGTATTATCAAGTTTAAAGGCATTGATACTTTAAACGATATTTTGGAATACAAAAACAAACTTCTTTTTGTTGAAGAAACAACAGCAAGAGAACATTTAGAAGAAGACGAATTTTTGATTGATGAACTTGTTGGACTTGATGTTTATGATGGTGACAAAAAGGTGGGTACTGTTGTCGGTGTTTCTAATAACGGTGCAAGTGACTTGCTTTCTGTGAAAACGCTTAATAAGAATGTTTCTTTAGTCCCTTTTGTAAAGGCTATTGTTTTATCCGTTGACATAAAAAACAGAAGAATACAAATTAACAATATTGAGGGATTGCTTTCATGAGATTTGATGTTCTAACGCTTTTTCCGGAATTAATTAATTCACACATGGATTTTAGCATAATGAAACGTGCCTCAGAAGATGGAATTATAGAAGTTGTTACTCATAACCCCAGAGATTACACGTTAGATAAACACAAAAAAGTAGATGATACTCCTTATGGCGGCGGTGCCGGCATGGTTTTAATGGCTCAACCTTACGTTGATTGTTATGAAGGGGTAGAGAAAAAAGAAAATGGTGTTACATTAATGATGACACCTCAGGGTGAACCGTTTACTGATAAATTGTCTAACGAGCTTACTAAATATAATCAAATAATTATTCTATGTGGTCATTACGAGGGGTATGATGAAAGAATAAGAGACATCATTAAGCCCAGAGAAATCTCAATTGGGGATTTTGTATTAACAGGAGGGGAGCTTCCGGCGCTTTGTCTTATAGATAGTATTTCAAGAAAAATAGATGGAACCTTGGGGAAGATTGAGTCGGCTCATGATGACAGTTTTTCAGATGGTCTTTTAGAGTATCCTCAATATACAAAACCACGAGAATACAGAGGTTTAGAAGTTCCTGAAGTTCTTTTAAACGGCAATCATAAGCTTATAGATGAATTTAGACAAGAACAAAAAATTCTAAGAACTAAACAAAAGCGTCCTGATTTGTATGAAAAATGGGCAAATAGGGGTAAATATTAGGGATGAATATTCATTTAAAAATGAATTTATTTATAGCAAAAAAATTTTTTACATGTTTTATAAAATATTAAAGGCAGGTGAAAAATGAATACTATAAATTCTACAAATTCTTCAGTTTCTTTTAATGGTCTGATTATTAACGGTACAATATCGAGAAAAAATGTTAAAAAGCTTGGTGATTTTGCGTCAAGAGTAGAGAATGTCAATTTTATAAAAGATTTGGAAAAGAGTTATGGTGTAGATGCGGTTCTTGATAAAGATATTAGTAAAATGTCTTTTTCACATCCCAAATACGGAAATCTTACAGAAAAATATAATTGTGGAGAATTTTCGTTAAATAATGTTTTTTTAGAAGTATCAAGCATAATTAAAAATATAAAAACAGCTTTGAGTAACGCCCAAAAAGATGCTAAAAAAGTTGTAGCAGAAAAAGAATTAATCAAAAGAGGGTGTTAAAATAATATACTCGTTTTTGTTTATGTTATTATTGAATAAGAAGTGAGGATATTTTTATGACAGATTTAAGAGATAAGTATGAAGTCGTTATAGGTCTTGAGGTTCATGCTCAATTAAAGACCAAATCAAAGATTTTTGCTCCGGATTCAACAGAGTTTGGAAGTGAGCAGAACTCTCATACAAGTGCAATTACGCTGGGTATGCCAGGAGTTTTGCCTGTTTTGAACAAAGAATGTGTAAATATGGGTATATTGTTAGGTCTTGCATTAAATTGTGAAATTCCAAACAGATGTAAGTTTGACAGAAAACAATATTTTTACCCTGATTTGCCGAAAGGTTATCAGATTTCTCAATATGATGAACCTATTTGTGTAAACGGTTGGTTAAATGTTAAGGGTAAGAGAATCGGTATTACTCGTGCACACCTGGAAGAAGATGCAGGTAAACTTGTTCACGTTGGTGCTGCAGGTATTAATGGCGCAACATATTCTCTAGTTGACTTAAATAGAGCCGGAACACCTCTTTTGGAAATCGTATCAGAACCTGATATGCGTTCAAGTGAAGAAGCTAGAAACTATATGGAAGAACTCAGAAATATAGTTCGTTACCTCGGTGTTTGTGACGGTAACTTGGAAGAAGGTTCAATGAGATGTGATGCTAACATTTCTATTATGCCAAAAGGTTCTGATAAATTTGGAACAAGAGCTGAAATTAAAAACGTAAACAGCTTCTCAGCTTTACAAAGAGCAATTGAATACGAAATCGACAGACAAATCGAAATCGTTGAAGAAGGCGGAGAAGTTGTTCAAGAAACTCGTCTTTGGGATGATAACTTAAAAGAAACCCGCTCAATGAGAGGTAAGGAAGATGCTCACGATTACAGATACTTCCCTGAACCGGATTTAATGCCTTTAGAAATCTCAAGAGAGTGGGTTGAAGACATTAGAAAAACAATGCCGGAACTTCCTGAACAAAAAAGACAAAGATATATGGGATTGGGACTTAGCGAATATGATGCAAGCGTAATTGTAGAACAAATGCCATTAGCATTATTCTTTGATAAAACTCTTGAACTCGGTGCTAATCCTAAGACTGCTGTTAACTTCATCATGGGCGAGATTGCAGCTTATCTAAAAGAAAACAAAGTTGAGATTACTGAAACTAAGTTAACTCCTGAAAATCTTGCAGAGCTTATTGCGCTAATTGAAAAGGGAACAATCTCTAATAATATAGGTAAGCAAATTCTTGTTGAAGAGATGATTGTTAATGGTGAAAAGGCATCCGCAATCGTTGAAAAGAAAGGATTGAGCCAAATCTCGGACGAAGGCGCAATTAAAGAAATCGTTGAAAAAGTTGTTAACTCTCATCCAAATGAGATTGAAGCATACAGAAATGGTAAAACAAATCTGTTAGGTTTCTTTGTTGGTCAAGTTATGAAAGAAACAAAAGGCAGAGCTAACCCGAAGACTGTTAATGAATTGATTAGAAAGGTACTGGAAGGTTAGTATTTATTTCCTACAAACAAAAAGCAGTTTAAATATAATAGTAACATGTGGCGCAAGCGATTTTATCGCTTGCGCCATCTTATATTTCATATATAATATGAAAAAAGGAGTATGAAAATGCATGTATATGGTATAAATAGCAATATTTTTACCGGAACATTAATACAGAATAAGGCATTACAAGAGTTTAAATCCGGTTTGAATGATGCACAAAAAAAGATTTATGACGAACATGTTGCACGAATAGAAAAAATAAAAGACGGCAGGGTTTTTAAGTTTGATAATGTAGAAGGTACCGATACTGTAGCAATTTATGAAAAAATTAATCATCCGATGGCAAAAAAATGGGTAACTTTAGCACAGGCTCCAAAAGAAAAAGCAGCTTGGTGCTTTGATGAGTTGAATAATATATATAGAAATATTATTATCACCAGATTTGATGAATATATGAACAAGATGGGTAAGTAATTAATATATTGTTGAAACAGGCTGTAAGAGGTAAATATATAGTTGTTGGTTGGGGTTTCTACCCTAACAATACCCTTTTTATGAACATGTAAAATTTGTGGAGCAAAGCATAACTAATTAAAGCAACTTAATGGTATAATAAATAGTGGAAACACAGTTTCAGTGCCCCTTCCTACACACAATAGTATAGTGGACAAAGGTATGGAAAGGAGGTGCAGAGTTGCTAAAGATACTAATAAAAATAGTAGCAACAGTTATTGTGTTACTACTATTTTGTTCTTTATCTGCTCTATAAGGAACAGTGGGAAGTGTACAGTATTCAGAGTGCTGTGCACTTCTTCCTTATGTACACATTTTAACGTACTTATTTATTTTTTTCAAGTTTTCAAAATATTACACAATCTCAACTTCACCTTGGCGGTAAATGATTGGTTTACCATCTTTAAATCCGGCAACAGTTGAAGCTCTCCCTTGCGCTTTTTCGCCGTTACTTTCTATGACTAAATCTACTTTATCACCTATATATGCAACCGCTTCTTCGTAGGTCAAAGCAGGCGATTCTCCTGAAATATTTGCGCTTGTGGTTGCAAGAACGTGACCATCAATATTTTTGCAAATATTTGAGAAAGTTGCATTATCCGGTACTCTTATGCCGACTGTCGGAAGGCTTGATGTCATATAATCGGGCGTGTTGTCTGATTTATCAAGTACAAGCGTAAGTGCTCCGGGGAAATATTTTTTAATTAATCTTTGCGCTTCTTTTTCTATTGGCTGAGAAACGTAATCAAAAAGGGGATAAATATCATAGCTCATTAAAATAAGCGGTTTTTTTGCTTCTCTGTGTTTAATCTCATAAATCTTTCTAACTGCTTTTTCGCTGTTCGGAAGACAACCCAATCCCCAAACTGTGTCTGTTACAAAAGCTATAACGCCATCATTTTTGAGTATTTCATTTATTTTATTATAATCCATATTATTTACCCCTGCTCACTTTTATATTATAATAGGAAAGTAAAAAAATAAAGGAGAGAGATATGGTTCAACAATTTAATAACATGCCTCAAGGACCTCAGAAAACAAGACAAGCAGTGATTCTGTTCTTAAAAGGCTCTGCAACACCTGTTGTAATGTATTTTGATAATCCGCAAGCGGTTTATGCAGAATTAAAACAGCTTATGAAAAGTCCGACTCCTGTTTTGGTTGAAAAAGAACCTATGGGACCAATTAAAAAGCTTTGTTTCGTATCGACTCAGATTGCAGGACTTGTGCTGCAAGAAGAACCATATATGTAGGCTGGTTAAAAATGGAAAATGGAAAGTGGAAAGTTAGCATATCCGATATCGAAGATGAAGGAATTTTAGAGTTTGAGTTTGATGATGATATCAAAGAACTTGAGGAATGCCATTTATCAGCAGAACTTGAATTCAGGGCAATGGGTGATTTTATTGAAGCAAGAGGACATGCAGATGGCAAAGTTACCCTTGAATGTGACAGATGTCTTAATAAATTTGTTCAGAATCTTGATTTTGATATAGATGAAACATTTGCAAAAAAAACTTTGCTTGATGAGTACGGAGCAGATGTAGAACTCTCTAACGGTCAGTTTGTGACGGATTTAGAGGGTGCGGAAGAAATAGATGTTTATGACCTTTTGTATCAATCTGTAATATTAGCTTTACCAAATAAAAAGGTTTGTGGTATAAATTGTAATGAGGGATTATTTGTATCAGAAGATGATATAAAACCTCACGATAGTAGAATGGATATCTTTAAGAATATAAAGATAGAAAAGGAAGGGTAATAAAGACCCTCTCCCTAACCCTCTCCCTAGAGAGGGAATACTAGAAAATATAAGTAGTAGGTCGGATTTACCAATCCGACAGAAATAGAAGGAAAAGGAAAATGGCAGTACCAAAGAAAAGAACAGGGCATAGCGCTCAAGGAAAAAGAAGATCAAATTGGAAGGCTACAAAGCCGACTTTAACAACTTGTCCAAATTGCGGTCAAGCAGTTTTAGCTCACACAGTTTGCACAGCTTGCGGAACTTACAAAGGAAAACCGGTTAGATTAAAAGATCAAGCAGCAGCAACAGAAGTTAAAGAAGAAAAGAAAGCTAAAAAATCTGCAAAGAAAGCTAAAGAAGAAGCTCCGGTTGAAGAAGCTCCAAAAGCAGAAATTGTAGAAGAAGCTAAAGCAGAAGTTGTTGAAGAAAAAGCTGAAGAAGTAAAAGAAGAAACAACTGAAGATAAAGCAGAATAATTAGTCGTGAATCGTAAATAGTGAGCCGTGAATCGTAGTTATAACCGATTCACGATTCACAGGTCACGAATAACGAAAAAGGGGATAGAGTTTAGATGACAAGAATAGCTATAGATGCAATGGGGGGAGATCACGCACCGTTTGAGATTGTTGCAGGTGCTGTTTGGGCAGCTGCAGAATATGGTGTTGCTCTTGAGTTGGTTGGAAAACAAGATATCATCGAAGATTGTCTGGAAAAAATAGAAAAAGACGGTTTTTGGTCACCTTGCGGAAAAATAGGGAAAAACAAACACATAAGAGTTGACGTAAAATCTCTTGATATCAAGATTACCCACGCATCAGAGATTATTGAAATGGGCGAAGCTCCTGGGCAAGCTATTCGTAAAAAGAAAAATTCTTCAATCGTGCTAACAGTAAATTCTGTAGCAACAGGAAGCTCAGAGGCTTTAGTTGCAGCAGGTTCAACAGGTGCAGCTATGGCAGCAAGTTTGTTTGGATTAGGTAGAATCCCAGGTATAGACAGACCTGCAATAGCTGTAACACTTCCTACTATGAAAAAACCTGTTGTAGTAATTGATGGTGGTGCAAATTCTAATTGTACTCCACAAATGCTCAGACAGTTTGCTATTATGGGCAGAATTTTTGCAAAGAATGTTTTGGATATTGAAAATCCTAAAACAGGCGTTGTTAATATCGGTGAAGAAGCCGGAAAAGGTAATGAACTGGCTCAAAGTACATATACACTTCTTGAAGAAGAAAAAGAAAGATTTAACTTTATGGGTAATGTTGAGGGTCGAGAATTATTCCTGAATCATTGCGACATAGTTGTTTGTGACGGTTTTGTCGGAAACGTTGTTCTCAAAGTTACAGAGGGTACTGCCTCAATGCTATTTAAAATGATTAAGAGTCAATTCAAATCAGACTTTATTGGTATGATAGTTGGCGCTCTTGCAAAACCGTTCTTGAGAAGAATATATGAAAGAATCAACTATGAAGAATTTGGAGGCATGCTTCTTCTTGGTGTTAAAGGTATCACTGTTATTTCACACGGAAGAAGTAAAGCTTATGCAATTAAAAATGCTGTTCGTGTAGCAAAAGAAGCCGTAGAAACTCAAGTTAACCAAAAGATTGCAGAAAGTTTAGATAATTAATATTGAATATAAAATTAAGTTTTGAATAAAGAAGTCGGTTATATAGCTGACTTCTTTATTTATGTTATAATTAAGAAAAATATTTTAAGAGGGAAGTATAATGGGGAATAATTTTATACCGTTAAAAATTGCAGGAGTCGGTTATTCGGTTCCAAAAACGGTTATAACAAATGAAGATTTAACAAAATTATATGAAACATCTGATGAATGGATTTATACAAGAACAGGTATTAAGGAAAGAAGAGTTGTTTCAGGAAATGAAACGGCAATAGATTTGGGGTTTGACGCTGCTAAAAAAGCTATTGAAAAGGCTAAAATAAATGTAAACGATATAGATTGTATAATATCAGCAGCATCCGTTCCGCCTCAATTATATCCGACTTTAGCCTGTACTTTACAGGCTAAATTAGGTATAGAAAAAACAATTCCCGCTTTTGATATGACAGCAGCTTGTTCAGGTTTAATTTATGCAATACAAGTTGCAAGAGGGTTTATCGGAATAGGGGCTTATAAAACTATTTTGATTGTTGCTGCGGATAACAATTCAAGAATAACAAATTGGGAAGACAGAGGAACCTCTATTCTGTTTGGAGATGGCGCAGGTGCTATGGTTGTAACTGCGTCTGACGACGGAATTGACGACATTCTTTCAATAAACATAAGCGCTAATGGTTCTATCGGGCAAATGATTTATACAAACATGCCGGCTCATAACTGTCCGCTTGTTGAACAAGCTGATGAAGTAGGTGACGGTGTTATTCACATGAACGGTAAAGAAGTTTACAAATTTGCTGTTTCTACCGTTCCGAACTATGTTGTCGATTGTATTGAACAATCAGGCATGACATCAGATGAGATTGATTATTTAATACCTCATCAGGCAAATCAGAGAATTATAGAAGCTATACAAAGTCGTTTAAAATATTCGGATGATAAAGTAATCTCAAATATTAAATATTATGGCAATACATCAGCTGCTTCTATTCCTATAGCTTTAGTAGAAGGAGTTGAACAAGGAAAAATTAAACTGAGTTCAACAGCAGTTCTTTGCGGATTTGGTGCCGGCATGACCTGGGGGGCAGCTGTTGTAAGATTAAGACAAGGAATTTGTTAATTAAAAAATAAAAAAAGGAATTTGAAACTCTAATATTCAAATTCCTTTTTTGTAAACTAAATTTTATTTATTTTTGCTTTCACTTTGTGCTAAATGACCTGCAAGTGCGCCTATCAATCCATTTACTACTATGTATCCTGCAAACACTGATAAGCCAATTGGACCTGTTAGGGCAGCCACTCCGGCAGCTGTAGTTCCACCGCCTAATGCTCCACCAATTAAAGCTCCCTTAGCGCCTCTAAAGTTAGTTTGAGCTGCATTGTTTCTGTTAAATCTTTGATTATAGTTATAATTATTGATTGCATTTACTTTCATAATACCCCCTTTTTATAAACACAATTAAAACACTTTTTTTGATTTTATTTTCAACGAAAGTTAAAGTCAAGAATGTGTAAAGAAATATAAATAAATCTTTATTTTAATGATATAATTAGGGAAATGTTGTTATACTATATCATAAGTATTATTTGGAATAAGATGTGCATGGGGCTAAATATATAGAAAGAATTAGTATAGGAAATAGTGTAAAACGCAATAATTTTAAGAATATTTTAGAATATGACGTAGAGAGAAGATACGGATATTATAAGAATATCTTTGGTAGATATAGTTATTGAAAAAAATATCCGGTGTTCTTAAAAGATTCAAAATAAAATTAATAGGTAGTAAACAAAAATAATAATATAGGGAGAATAAATATTATGACAAAAAAAATAGCATTTTTATTCCCGGGGCAAGGCTCACAAGCCGTTGGTATGGGAAAAGATATTTATGAAAACTATGAATCAGCTAAAAATGTTTATGATTTAGCGGATAAAACTTTAGGCAAAAGTATTACAAAACTTTGTTTTGAAGGTCCGGAAGAAGATTTGAAACAAACTGTTAATACGCAACCTTGTATTGTAACAACATCAATAGCACTTATGGAAGCACTCAGAACCGAATTGAACATTTACCCCGATTATACAGCAGGACACAGTTTGGGTGAGTATTGCGCCATGTTTACTGCTGGTGTAATGAGTTTAGAGACAACTCTAAAACTTATCCAAAAACGTGCTGACCTTATGGGAGCAACTAAAGGCGGAAGTATGGCTGCTATTCTTAATGCAAGTGAAGAAGTCTTAAAAGCAGGATTAGCTGAGGGTTCAAAAGTTGGTTACGTTGATGTAGCAAACTACAATTCTCCGGCGCAAGTGGTTATTACAGGGGATGAGAATGCAGTAAAAGCTGCAGGCGATTATATTTTGGCAAACGGTGCAAGACGAGTTGTTCCGCTTGCTGTTTCAGGTGCATTCCATTCAAAATTCATGCAAGAAGCTGGAGCGGTATTTTCTGAATTTATTGAAGATGCTGATTTGAATGATTCATCAATTCCTGTTATCACAAATGTTGATGCTGAACTTACAACTTCTGCTGAAGATTTTAGAGCGAAGATGCCTAAACAGATTTATTCATCAGTACATTGGACTCAAACTATTCAAAAGATGGTTGAAGAAGGAGTTGATACATTTATTGAAATCGGACCGGGGAAAGTTCTTGCAGGTTTAAATAAAAAAATCGCACCTGAGGCAGCTGTATATAATGTATTTGATAAAGCATCTTTAGAAAATACTATTTCAGCTCTCAAAGAACAGTTAGCAGAAGTGTAAACGCACCAAAATATGCATTTTGGTGCATAAAAATTTAAGTTTCAAATAAAAATATAGTTTTATTATTTTATATGTCATTTTCTTTGACCGCAAAGAAAATGACGAAAAGAAACTCCCCAAGCTATACTCCGTTCACTAATCAATTGTACAGTTCGACCTGAACAAGTGAACTCGGGATTTTCAGGGATAAATGGCTATGGAAATTAAAAACTAAAAGAAAAATGTATTCTTCCATTTATCAACCTGCCAATCCCTCAAACAGCACTTGTCTTGTTATTGTCTCACTAACATTGATTGTTCACTTCGTAATGCTTGGGTTTCTGCTTGTTTACCTTTAGTAACAACAAAATACACTTTATTAAATAAAAACTTAAGGGGGTTTGGGGCATTACGGAATGAGCAAACAATCTGGGTGAAGCATTAGCAAAGAGAGTGCTGTTTGAAGGACAGGCGGGTTGGTAAATGTCTGCTAGCAAAAAACTCCAAATAAAAACTTTAAAGAGTACATTTACCCCCGAAAGTCCTGAGTTCACTCGATTGAGCTGAACCCTAGAATTGTTTAGCGAATGTAGTGCCAGTCCCAAGAGTTTCTTTTTCCACTTTCTTTACGGCTAAAGAAAGTGGATATATAATAAGAAAACATTTTTTCATCTCTTATTAATTAATAATAAAAACTATATGCACCAAAATGCATATTTCGGTGCATTTTGTTTGCTATTCTCTAACTCCTGTAGATGACCAAGCATCCATCATTTGGGTATATTCATTTACTGTAATTGTTTTTCCTTTTTCGGAATCACCATCTGTATAAATATCAACAAGCTCATCTAATAAATTAGAACATTGCATGCCAACCAGAGCTTGGGCTTGCACTTGTAATACATCATTGAGTGAATTTTTAGGGATATTTTTTTCAACTTCTGCATAGAATTTTTCCGGTTCTGTGATATTTGGGTTTTCTTTTGTAGAAAATTTGTTTATAGCTTTGTATAATGCTAAAGTATTTTCCTCAAATAAGCCTGCTCTTATTGATACAACGTCATTATCTGTATTACGGTATGTAACTTTGTTTCCGTCTATAATAGGCAAATTTGCTTTGGTTGAATCGAAAGATGCAAGTTTTACTTTGTTTTTTGGGTTATTGTTAACATCATTGTTAACTTTACTACCACAACTTGAAACTGCCATCGCAGATAATGCAAGCATTGTAGTCGGAATCATTGTTTTCATTGATACTTTCATTTCGTTTATCCTTATTCTTGTAACATCTACATAAAACAACTCTCAATTTTTTTTGCTACTTGATAGTAATAATGTAAAATTTTTGTTACAATACTACTGATGGGTAAGATAAGATTAACTGTCTTTTTAATGTTGTTTATATTTTGCGTAACCTCTGTTTTTGCGGTTACGCGGAACAGTTATACTCATTACGGCAAACATATTATGCCAACGTATTTTGACCCATATTTTATAGATGATTTTGAAAGTTGTAAACCTTATTGGTACGTTGATTGGACAGGAACATACAAGTATATTATCGAAGGCAAAGAGCCAAACGGAACTTGCAAGTATAAAACCCAATATAATCAATGGTTAAAAGAAAACAAAAACGAATGGCAGGATTATAAGATTTGTTATTTTGATGAAGCTAAGTTAAAAGAATTATCCAACGCATTAAGAGAACATTCGGGACGAATTAAGTCATACAGATTAGGCTATATGTACCAAACAACAGGAACAAAGGTAGAATATCTTTTATATTCTTATGAATACTATGGAGCATGCAAATTTATTTGGGAAGGAAAAAGAAGAAATAAACTTGATAATTACCCATAATTGCGTTGATATACTTTTATGGTAAAATAAGTTTAAAGGGAATAGTAGTAAAAAAATGAGGGAATAATCCCCTCACCCCTAACCCCTCTCCCACAAGGGGCGAGGGGAAGAATGTTTTATAAGGAGAAAGATTAATGAGTGAAAGAAAAATTGCTTTAATTACAGGTGGTTCAAGAGGTATCGGTTTTAGTTGTGCTAAAGAACTTGCTGCAGCAGGATGTGATATCATTATCAATGATATTTGTGATGCAGAAAAAGCTCAACCGGCTCTAGACGAAATAAAAGCTTTAGGTGTTGATGCATTCTTCTATCAATTTGATGTATCAAATGATGAACAAGTTCAAGCAGCTGTTGAAAAAATGATTGCAGAACATGGCAAAATAGATATTTTATTAAATAATGCAGGTATTACAAAGGACGGTTTGTTTGT
This sequence comes from uncultured bacterium, assembly GCA_902797965.1. GTDB lineage: Bacteria > Cyanobacteriota > Vampirovibrionia > Gastranaerophilales > Gastranaerophilaceae > CAG-196. Next base: position 82,066 of record CADBUY010000005.1, on the reverse strand, counting down.
AAGAATGGATGCTGAACAATGGGAAAGAGTTATCAAGATTAACTTAGGTTCAGCTTATTATGTAACACACGCTGTAATTAAACACATGATGAAAGCTCGTCAGGGTTCAATTATCAACATGTCATCAGTTGTAGGTCTTCATGGTAACGCAGGTCAAGCTAACTATTCAGCTTCTAAAGCTGGCTTGATTGGTTTAACAAAAACTCTTGCTAAAGAATTTGGTTCAAGAAACATAAGAGTTAACGCAGTTTGCCCTGGATTTATTCAAACAGCCATGACTGCCGATTTAGGTAATACTGACGAATATATGAAACTGATTCCGATGAAGAGACTTGGCACACCTGAAGATATTGCAAAAGTTGTTAAGTTCTTAGCTCTTGATACAGATTATGTAACAGGTCAAGCTATCGAAGTATCAGGCGGGTTAATTATTTAACGAACTGTAACAATTTTGTAACTTTATTGCAAAATTATCTTTAACAAGTATAATTTATTTTGTAAAAGTGTTAGACACATAAATAAGAGGATAAAAACATGAGTACATTAGACAAAGTAAAAAAAGTTGTAGTAGATCAATTAAGCTGCGATGAAGCGTTAGTAACTCCGGAAGCTAGCTTTACTGCTGACTTAGGTGCTGATTCTTTAGATACAGTTGAATTAGTAATGGCTTTCGAAGAAGAATTCGGTTGCGAAATTCCTGATGAAGAAGCTGAAAAAATTCAAACAGTTCAAGATGCAGTTAACTACATCGAAGCTCACTCATAATTGATTTTACGAGTATAAAGTTTTGAAGCGGGTGGAGGTGCAACACTTTCACTCGCTTTTAATTATTCCGTGAGTCGTGATTCGTGAGTCGTGATTCGTGGTTTAGTAGTTTATAGTAATATTATATAATTCGATTCACGATTCACGAGTCGCGTTTCACAAGGAAATATAAATATGGCAAAAAGAAGAGTAGTAATTACAGGCATGGGTGCGGTTACTCCATGCGGAATCGGAGTAAAGAACTTTTGGAAATCAATGCTGGAAGGTAAAAGCGGTGTTTCAACAATCGAGCAAATTCCTTTGGATGGTCATACTGTAACAATTGCAGCTGAAATCAAGGATAAAGATTTTAATCCTGAAGATTATATAAATCCAAAAGATGCAAAAAGAATGGACAGATACACTCAATTTGCAATAGCTGCTGCTGATGAAGCTATTGCTGATTCAGGAATTGATGAAGCAAATATTGACCCATACAGAATAGGTGTTATTGTAAGTTCAGCAGCAGGTGGTTTTAAAACATTTGAACAAAACCACTTAAAGATGATGAACTTTGGTCCGACTAAAGGCTCTCCATTTACGGTTCCAATGCTTATTGTAGATATGGCGTCAGGCAGAATTTCAATACAGCATGGTTATAAAGGGATTAACAAAGCTGTTGTATCAGCTTGTGCTACAGGTACACACTCAGTAGGTGATTCTTTCCGTTCAATTCAATATGGTGATGCTGATGTAATGGTTTGCGGCGGTTGCGAAGCTACTATCACAACTTTAGGTGTTGGTGCATTTACAGCATGCCGTGCATTATCAAAGAGAAACGATGAACCTGAAAAAGCATCAAGACCTTATGATAAAGACAGAGATGGTTTCGTAATGGGCGAAGGAGCCGCTGTTCTTATTCTTGAAGAATATGAACACGCAAAGGCTCGTGGTGCAAAAATTTATGCAGAAGTTGTTGGTTACGGTCAAACTGCTGATGCTCATGATATTGTAGCTCCAGATCCTGAAGGAAAAGGTGCTTTAAAATCAATGGAATTAGCATTAGCTGATGCAGAACTAAAACCTGAAGATATAAATTACATAAATCCGCATGGTACAAGTACCGGTTTAGGTGACATTGCAGAATCTCAGGCTATTGCACAAATCTTTGGCGATAAAGATAAAAATCCAAATCTTTTGGTAAGCTCAACAAAGAGTATGCATGGACACATGCTTGGTGCTACAGGTGCTGTAGAAGCAATTGTTTGTGCAAAAGTAATTGAAGAGGGAATGGTTCCTCCAACAATAAATCTTGATAATCAGGATGAACATGTTGCAAATCTTGATTATGTTCCTCATAAGGCAAGAAAAGCAGAGGTAAAAGCAGCGTTATCAAATTCATTTGGATTTGGCGGACACAACGCAACATTGGTGTTCAAAGCTGTTTAGTATAATTTATTAAAGAGGCGCAAATGCAAAAGCATTTGCGCCTCTTTTTAATTTGTAAAATTTTTATAATATACACATACACATATCTAGCGATATACTTATTATATGTGTTAAAACATAAAAGTCAATTAACAATAATTAAAACACTATAATTTGCAATTAATTTATAAAACAAATATTTTTATAACCCCCTGTTTATTTGAGATATAATAGAATAAGAAATATTATAAAGGAAAAATTATTATGCTAAAAGGAAATGAAATTAGAAAGTTATATCTGGATTATTTTGAAAAGAAGCGTCAGCATACAGTAGTAGAAAGCTCTAGTCTTGTGCCTGATAATCCGACGGTTTTACTTACAACAGCTGGCATGCTTCAGTTTTTACCTATATTTTTGAATATTCAGCCATGTCCTTATACACCGGCCAGAGCTACATCTTGTCAAAAATGTGCGAGAGCCGGCGGTAAAGACTCTGATATTGAAAATGTCGGAAGAACTCCACGCCATCATACTTTCTTTGAAATGTTAGGTAACTTTTCTTTTGGCGATTATTATAAAAAAGAAGTTATTCCCTGGGCTTGGGAATTTGTAACAGAAGTTCTTAAGTTAGACAAGAACAGACTTTGGATAACAATTTATGAAACAGATGATGAAGCTTTTGATATTTGGAGAAGTATCGGAGTTCCTGCCGAACATATTAAAAGAAAAGGTAAAAAAGATAACTTCTGGGGACCTCCTGGAGCATCAGGCTCTTGCGGACCTTGCAGTGAAATCCATTACGACTTAGGTGAAGAATATTCTTGCGGTCATCCGAATTGTGGTATTGATACCTGTGAATGCGACAGGTGGGTTGAGATTTGGAACCTTGTATTCACAGAATTATACCAAGATGAAGAAGGTAACCAATCACCTTTAGAAAAGAAAAACGTTGATACAGGCATGGGTTTAGAGCGTATAACAATGGTTTGCCAAGGTGTCGCATCAACTTTTGAAACAGATTTGTTAAGACCGATTTTGGATAAAGTTTCTGAGATGAGCGGTGTTCCATATAAAAAATCTGAAAAAACAGATGTATCACTAAGAATCATAACAGACCACGCAAGATGTGTTACTTTCTTAATCTCTGATGGTGTAATCCCCGGTAATGAGGGCAGAAGCTACGTTCTTAGAATGATTTTAAGACGTGCTTTAAGACACGGTAAGATTTTGGGAATGGAGCTTCCGTTCTTGTATAAACTTGTTGATGTAGTTGTAGATAACTATGGCGAAGCGTATCCTGATTTAGTTAAGAATAAAGAAAAAATCAAAGATACAATCCGTAAGGAAGAAGAAAGATTTAATAAGACTTTGGATAGAGGTTATAAGCTTCTTGAAGAATTTATTAATGAGAAGAAAGATATAGACGGAGAAAGTGCATTCAAACTTTATGACACATACGGATTCCCGTTAGAATTAACTAAAGAAATCGCAGAAGAAAACGGACTCAAAGTTGATGAAGACGGATACAAGAAAGCAATGCAAGAGCAAAAAGACAGAGCAAAAGCAGCTACTGCAAAGATTTCCGTAACAGGCGATATGAAATATGCAGCTTTAGAAAGAGAAGTCGGCTCATCTGAGTTTGTCGGATACACAGAAAACACTTCAACTTCAAAAATTTTAGGATTTATTGAAGGAGAAGGATTTGTTGATGTAGTTTTGGATAAAACACCATTTTACGCAGAATGTGGCGGTCAAGTAGGTGATAGCGGTATTATAGAAAATGATGAGCTAAAACTTGAAGTCTTGACTACATTCAAGGTAAATGACTTATACGTTCACCGTTGTAAAGTTCTTAACGGTGATGTCGAGATAGGCGCAGTTGTAAATGCCATTATAGACCTTGGTAAACGTGAAGAAATCAGAATTCACCACACTTCTGCTCACCTACTTCAATCAGCTCTAATCCACGTTGTAGGTGATGAAGTTAAGCAGGCAGGTTCCTACGTTGATGATGAAAGAATGAGATTTGACTTTACGTTCTCAAGAGCTATGACACCAGATGAGATAACTAAGACTGAAAACCTTATGAACAAATGGATTGGTGAGGGTTATAAAGTAGAAACGAAAGTTATGGGTATTGAAGAAGCAAGACTAACAGGCGCTACAGCTCTGTTTGGCGAAAAATACGGCGATACAGTAAGAGTTGTTTCAATTGTTAAAGGCGATGACTGCATATCAAAAGAGTTCTGCGCAGGTACTCACGCAAGAGAACTTAAAGACCTAAGGCTTGCAAAAATTGTGTCAGAAGGTGCAATTGCAGCCGGAACAAGACGTATTGAAGTATTTGTTGGTAATGCTGCAATCAAATACTTGAACGCAAAATCTGCTGAGATAGATAAACTTGCATCTAAGTTTAAAATGCACTTTGACGAAGTAGCAGAAAGAGTTGATAAAATTCAGGAAGAAAACAGAGAACTTCAAAAAGAATTAGCATCTGTAAAAGCTGAAGCTGCTCGGGGTAAATTCTCATCATTTATTTCCAAAGCTCAAGATATCAACGGCGGTGGTAAATGTAATGGTAAGTTGTTTATCTCTAAGATAGAAGATATTGACTCTGATGCAGTTAAAGCCGGTATTGAGATGATGGCTTCAAAATTAGGCGAAAGCATTATAGTCCTTGCAAGTCCTCGCATGGTAATAGTAAAAGTATCTGACGGATTTGTTAAAACAGGAATTAATGCCGGAAAGATTGTCGGTGAGATTGCTCGTGCTACAGGTGCAAACGGAGGCGGAAGACCAAACTTTGCCCAAGGCGGTGTTAAAGACGCGTCTAAATTAGATGAAATTTTAGCAACAGTCGAAACGGAATTAAAGGCGTAATTTCGTTCAGTGCGGTAGTCGCACACTACTTTGCTATTGTCAGGCAATGCCTGACCTATAGGTTTTTCAGTTCCCTCTCCAACTGGAGAGGGTAGAAATTCAAACAGAGAACGGGAGTTCGATGATTAGAATTTCGGGTGAGGGTTGATTAAAGAAGGTGCATCAAACGACGCACCCTATATTGTTTTTTTGTTTTTTTAGTTAATGTAACTATATCCGCCATTATCATTACGCCATATTCCATAATGTGATTCCGGATATTTTCCTTCAATATCATCCATAATTTTAAAATCACCTTTTATCAAGTTATTGTCTTTGTCATAATACATAACTTGTTCAAATCTTCCAACTTTGTATACTGCTTTTTTAGCGGCACCTTTAGGAGCTCCCAGTAAATCTGTGGTTATTTTAAGATTATTACCATAAAAAGTATCTCCGTTCATTGTCATGTAAGGTTGTTTCTTGTATCCCATTTTTGCAAGTTCTTCATCTGATGGCAATGTTTTTCCTACAGGACTTTTATCCATAAGCATTTCAACAGCTTCTACAGGTTTTTTATCTGAAATATTTTTTAAATCAACTTCGGTTATTTCTTTTTTTGCTGATACGATGTTGCCGGAATCAATTTTTATAATTTTATTTATATCATTTGGATTTACTTTTTTTGATACAAATGCTTTTGTATTACTTGCGCCATTAACAAGATTTTCCATTTTGGTTGCATCATTTTTAACTTGAAATTCTTCAGTTATAACTTTATCATTTTGTGATAATCTTGTTCCATCTGATGATTTCATATTAGAAGCTATTTTTTCTTGTGTAGAATCAAAATATCCATCTCCGTCATTATCAAAATATGTTATCTCGTGCGTGCATCCATCCCAACTCGGAACATTTTTTGTCAGTGAATATAAATCAAGTTTACCATCACCATTTCTGTCTTCAAATATACATTTTATAGTATTGCCGTTAGCATCTTTTTTTGTTTCTGTTCTCTTTGTCGGTTGTGCTTGTTGTGTTCCTTGTACTTTATTAATTGCCATACTATTCCTCGCTTTCTATTCTCGTGTTTTTCGTATGTATATATAAAAACATTTTGTAAATAGAAATTGCCTAAAATACGATATAAAAAATAGATAAATGCTATAACATAGATATAGACTATCGTTTAGAGTTACAAAACTTAATATATCATGATATTTAAAATAGATTTTTTATGAAATTTCTATTTTAAGAAAGGCATTATGAATATCAAGAAAACTTTGGGTGAAAAAATAAAACGTGTACGTAGGCAAAGAGGACTTACGCAGGAACAACTTGCAGAAATGATAGATATTGCACCTAAAAATCTTAGTAAAATAGAAGTCGGCTCTTGTTTTGTAACAGCAGAAACACTGGAAAAACTTCTTGTTGCACTTGATGTTACAACAGAAGAATTATTTGCAAACGACCATATAAAAGAACCGAAAGAACTTTTATCAGATATATATACTCAATTAGAAAGCATCAAAAACAACTAACAAAAACTGGAAACTATATATAAAATGATTAGTTTTATCACTAAAGATTAGACTATTGTCAGGCAATGCCTGACAATAATTCAATTATTTGGTGGAGTCAGCTGAAAATAATATCTTGAGTATCTTGGCTAAATATACCAAAATAAGTAAATTAAGTAGAATACTAATTGCACGGAGTACTTTTACATCTGTTGGCATTTTTTGCCAATCTTTCTTTACATCTTCGAAGGACAGTTGTTTTTCATCAATACTACTTTTTACATTCGATTGTACAACATGCATGTTAACAAATTCCTTTAAATCCAAAGAATTATCCTTGTTATTATCATATTTATCAAATTCACTTAAATCATTTTTGGTAAAACTGTCACTTGATAAAACATATTCTTTTAGTGATATTTTTTGGTCTTTGTTCAAATCTTTATTTTCAAATTGTTCAATAATTGTTTTGTTGTTTGTATCTGCTTTCATTGTTTTTGGTACTGCTAAAGTCATTAATGCAATTGTCGGTAATATAAGTTTTTTGGGTGTTATGCTATTTATTTTCATTTTTAACCTCCTAGTGTATGAAAATTTAAAAATAGAAAATTTGCTATATATCTATATTTAAAATAGAAATATTTACAAAACTTAATTAAATGTTGTTATCAATTACTATTTATATATTTACCTTTTCACCCTTATATTTACCCCTTTACCCCTTTACCCCTTAAAACCTTTATTGTATAATCAGTTCTATTGGAGGAATAGCAATGCTTGTAGTAATGAATAGCCATGCAACCGAAAAAGATATTAAACGTGTTGCAATGTTTATAGAATCAAAAGGGTTTGAAGCTCGTGTTTCGCATGGCGAAGCAAGAACCGTAATTCACGCAATCGGGCTTAAAGAAGTTGATTTAAGAGATTTTGAGCTTTTAAACAGTGTAGATGAAGTAATTAAATTGTCAACAAACTACAAGCTGGCAGCAAGAGCAAGCCAAGGCAAAGACACTGTTGTAGAAGTTAACGGAGTTAAATTCGGGGACAAATACACAGGACTTATTGCAGGACCTTGTACAATTGAATCCTATGACCAGATGGATGAAACAGCACAGGAACTTTCTGAATCAAACGTAAAAATCATTCGAGGCGGTGCTTTTAAACCGAGAACGAGTCCATACGCTTTTCAAGGCTTAGGAGAAGAAGGTTTAAAAATTATTAGAAGTGTTGCAGATAATCACCACATGGCGGTAACTTCAGAGATTATGGAGGGTTCGCAATTACCTCTGTTTGAAAAATATGTTGACATTCTTCAAATTGGCGCAAGAAATATGCAAAACTTTAACCTCCTAAAAGAAGTCGGGCAAACTCATAAACCTGTTATCTTAAAAAGAGGTTTATCTTCAACTTATGAAGAATGGCTTATGTCTGCCGAGTACATTATGTCAGAGGGGAATAACCAAGTTATATTGTGTGAGCGTGGTATAAGAACTTTTGAAAAATATACAAGAAACACTCTTGATTTAACTGCAATTCCTGTAATTAAGAAGTTAAGTCATTTGCCTATTATTATTGACCCATCACATGCAACTGGGTTAAGAGATAAGGTAGAGCCTATGTCAAGAGCTGCTATCGCAGCCGGTTGTGACGGTTTGATAATAGAAGTTCACTATGATCCGGATAGAGCAGTTTGTGACGGTGCGCAATCTCTTTATCCTTGGCAGTATGATTTACTTTACAAACAAATTAAGCAAATTGCTCCAATTGTCGGAAAAGAAATAGTATAAGATACAATATTAATTATATTTTGGCGTATTTTAGCCATATATGATATAATCAAACTATGGAAAATGATATAGAAACACTTCAAAAAATTTTGCAGGAGGATCCGTCAAATTTTCAGGCAAGAAGAGAATTGTCTATTCTTCTTGTTAATAATGGTTTTAATGAGGAAGCGGAAACTAATCTGGAATATCTTACCAAGTATTTTCCTGAAGATGCAGACTTGTTTTATAATTTGGGTATTGTATATGAAAAGCTGAAAAAGTTTGAGCAAGCTCGTGATGTTTATAAAAAGGCGGTAGAACTTTCACCTCAGGAAGATTTTTATTACAATCTTGGTGAAGTACATGTTGACCTTAAAGAGTGGGATGAAGCAGAAAAATGTTTTAAAAAAGTTTTGGAAACAGATCCGAATGATGGAAATAGTTTTTTTAATTTAGGACTTTGTTATTATAATCGTGAAGAAAAAAACAAGGCACTTGATGCTTTTCAGAAAGCGGTATCTATTAACCCTAAAGATGTTTACGCATATTTTTATCTCGGTTATATATATCAGGATGATGGTCTTACAAATTTTGCGATAGACAGTTATAAAAAGGTTCTGGAAGTTTCGCCTGATTACAGCTGGGCTTACTATAATTTAGGTTCAATAGCGTTTAAGAGCGGCAATGACGAAGAAGCAAAAGAGTATTTAAGAAAAACAATACAGTACAATCCTGCCGATTATGAAGCATATAAATTACTCGTAAAGATTTGTCTAAAAAATAGTGAAACAGAAGAGGTTCTCGAACTTTTACATACAAGGCTTGATGAAGAAGAAAACGGTGATTTGTATTATTGTCTGGCTAGAGTGTACAAGTTTATTGGCGATTTAGATGAATACTATGATAATTTACAAAAAGCGCTTGATAATCCATATACGCTTTCGTATTCAAAAAAAGCAGTTAAGCAGGAACTTGACTATGTAGGCGGACAAATAGGCAGACATGAAGAAATTGAACCGGAAAGAACAGTAGAAGAATATCATTCAGAAAACGAAAATGGTGATGAGATGTCTTCAGAAGAGGAATCAAACAACGAATTTAATGACGACGAAGAACCAGATGAAGCTGACACAGAGTATGAAGAACTTGACTCTGAATATGAAGATTATGATGAAGACGAATCTGACAACTACGAGCAGCATGAAAACGAACAATATGAAGAAATTCCTGAGTACACAGATGAAGAAGAATAGATAGAGTTAAAGCGGGTTATGTTATCTAAGATTTTTATAAAAAATTACATATTGATTGACGAACTGGAACTGGATTTGGTTGACGGTTTAAATATTATTACAGGTGAAACCGGTGCCGGCAAAAGTATTTTGATTAATGCCATCGATATTGCTTTTGGTGGCGGTAAGGGGGCTAATAAGGAAGTTATTAAAAATGGTGCGGAAAAAGCCGTTATTGAGATAACTATACTTAATAAAAAGCAAGATGTGAAAGCTCTTTTCAATGAATATGGTATTGAGAATTATGGTGAAGAAATAATTCTTTCAAGAGAAATAACTCAAACATCAAGCAGAGCAAGAGTTAATGGTTCTCTTGTAAATCAGGAGTTTATGAAAATTTTTAGAGAATTATTCCTGGATATACATTCTCAACACCAGTCATATTCGTTTTTGCAGCCTAAGTATCATATTGTATTGCTGGATTCATACACAAAAAACACTTGCGGAGAACTTCTTGATACATATCGTTCAGGATACGAAAAATATAAACTTATGCTTTCTGAGTTAAATGAGTTAAAAAATGCTGCAAACAAAACCGAAGATCAGATAGAATTTCTAAGATTTCAGGTAGAAGAAATTGAAGGTGGAAATATTAGTGATATTTGTGAGGATGAAAAGCTTAATAATGAACTTGCAATATTAGAAAATGTAGAAAAGCTTAAAGAATTAACAGGAAGTTCCTATTGGACAATTTCAGGTGATGACGGTTCTGTTATAGAGGGTCTTTTACAAATAAAACAAAATCTCTCAAAAGCATCAAATTTGGATAATTCACTGGAAGAGATTGAGAGTGAATTAATTAGCGCAATAGATTCTCTTAAAGGAGTTTCATCGTTCTTAAGAAATTATTCGTCTTCTCTGGAAAATGACGAAGCGCGTATTAATGAGATACAGGAACGCCTTTTCTTGCTTGATAAATTAAAGCGTAAGTATGGCGGAACTCTCGAAAATGTTGTAAAAGAAGGTGAAAAATTAAGAAAAGAACTGGATGGAATAGAGTTTTCTACTCAGAATATAGAAGAACTTGAGGCAAAAATTGAGAAACAATATTCATATCTGAAAGAACTTGCAGCAAAATTGTCTGTAGAACGTAAAAAATATGGTGAAGTACTTTCTTCTTTGATAGTGGAAAAATTAGAAAGACTAGAATTGCCTAAAGTAAAGTTTAAAATAGATATTTGCCCCTGTGAACTTAATCAAAACGGGTGTGATAAAGTAGAATTTTTAATTTCAACAAATGTATCAGAAGACCTTAAACCTCTGGCAAAAGTAGCATCAGGAGGTGAAATATCCAGAGTAATGCTTGCAATAAAAGCAATTTTTGCTCAGAGTGATAATATCGGAACAGTTATTTTTGATGAAATTGACACAGGAATCTCAGGAAAGGCATCGCAGTCCGTTGCTGACGAAGTAAAAGAGCTTTCTAAATATATGCAGATAATTATGATTACACATCAGGCAATTATTGCTTCAAAATCAGACAGACATATTTATGTTAAGAAAACGCAAGATGATAAAACTAGTGTAAACATATCTGTGTTAAACAGCAACGAAAAACTCAATGCTATTGCAGAACTTGCAGGTGGCGAAGTAAATGAAGAGTCGCTAAAATTTGCACAAATGTTAGTGGGATAAATTATTTAAAATTAAATATCAATCTTGATAGTAAAAATATATATTTTGACAACTCTTATTGGGTAGAAATTTTATGTGCAAAAATTCACAATGTAATAATGCAGAAAAAATATTTAGAATGTATTGGAAAAAATATAAAAAATATAAGAAAGTCTAAGAAAATTTCTCAAGAAAAACTGGCAGAGCTTATAGGTAAAAGTCGAAATTATGTAGGAATGGTTGAGCGTGCTGAATTAAATATTCCGACCGGTATGTTAATTGACATTGCTCTTGCATTAAAGACTCATCCTAAAGAATTTTTTGATATGGATTTATAATCATGAATGATAAAAACAAAAAGGTTTTTGTAATAATTAATTCATATTTTATCGGAGATATGCTCATTGTAAATTCTCTGGTCCAAAATATAAAAAACATATATCCTGACTCATTAGTTGTAATGTTGACATCTCCGGCTTTGGCAGATGTTGCAAAATATCAGGAAGGTGCTGATGACGTTGTAATTTGGGACAGGCATGGGAAACACCATGGTGCGTGGAATACCATAAAATTTGCATTAGACTTCCCATACAAAAAAATCTATGCAGCATTTCCGATTTACTCAAGCGACAGACCGATTATGCTTTCATATCTTCTTCGTGCAAAGTATGTTCTCGGATACAGAAGGTACTTATTAAGTTATTTTATGAGGAGCAAATACAAAATACCCAAACAGGGAGAGTGGGTTCAAGAAAATGACATTAACCTTTTAAAAGGAATTACAAAAGAGGAAATAATAAATTATCCGATAAAATATAATGTACCTCCAATAACTGCTAAAATAACAGAACTTTTGGAAAATTGTGATGGTGATTTTGTAGCATTATGTCCAAAAAGTTCCAGAGTAGAAAAAGATTTGGAGAATGAGTTTGTATCAGAGCTAATACAAAACTCAAAGCATAAAATTGTGTTACTGGGAAATGGTGAAACAGCAGCAGAATTATCTTTGTTCGTAAAAGACAAGAATTATGGAAATTTGATAGATTTAACAAACAAAACGTCAATTTTGGAAAGTGCACAAATTATATCATTGTCAAAAGGTTGTATAGCTGTTGATACAGGCATGCTGCATTTTGCCTGCGCTTTAGATGTTCCGACCATAGGAGTATACTTGAATGAACTTTCTGAAGTATATACTCCTCATAGTGATATTTATTCAAAATTTAAAGGTATAATAAAGACAACTCCAAATGAGCTTCTTGATGCACTATCGACAATATTAGAGTAGCAAAATACTATTTTTTTTATTCGTTTTATGCTAAACTGTTTTCGTATTAGTTAGAGGGATCCACCTCAGAAGTGGGGTAAAACAAAAGAGCTTTTAGATGTCGCTAATTGCTTTTATTTACCCCAAGAAACGATAGAAGGGGTAAATACCATGGAAAAAAACAACGAAACGTTAAGAGTATTAAGACACTCTTGCTCGCACATCATGGCGCAAGCTGTACAAAAGCTGTTTCCGCAAGCAAAGTTGGCTATCGGACCGGCTACTGATGACGGATTTTATTATGATTTTGATTTAACTGACGGGTATGCATTTACTCATGATGATTTAGAAAAAATCGAAGCTGAGATGAAGAATATTATCAAAGAAAATTTGACATTTGAAAAGTACGAAGTGACTGATGTTGACGCTAAGATTGCTGAATTCAAATCTCAGGGCGAGATTTACAAAGCTGAATTATTAGAAGAACACAGAAACGACAATCCAACTTTGTACTTAACAAAAGATAAAGACGGAAACGTCTTATTTAATGATCTTTGTGCAGGGCCACACATTCCTAACACATCTTATATTAAAGGTAACGCTATTAAGCTTTTGAAAGTTGCCGGTGCTTACTGGCGCGGTAATGAAAAGAACAAGATGTTGCAAAGAATTTATGCTACTGCATATTGGAATAAAGAAGATTTGCAGGCTTATTTAACTTTCTTAGAAGAAGCTGAAAAACGTGACCACAGAAAATTAGGCAAACAATTAGACTTGTTCTCAACTCGTGAAGAAATAGGCGGAGGCTTAGTTTTATGGCATCCAAATCTTGCTTGCGTTCGTGAACAAATCGAAAACTACTGGAGAGAAGAACACAGAAAAAGAGGATACGTTATTGTTAACACTCCTCAAATTGCTAAGTCTACTCTTTGGGAAATCTCAGGTCACATGGATCACTACAAAGAAAACATGTTCTTTGTACAAAAAGATGAAGATTCAGACGACCAGTTTGTAGTTAAACCGATGAACTGTCCGTTCCACATTTTGATTTATCAGGCAAACAGATATTCATATCGTTCTTTACCGCTTAGAATGGCTGAACTTGGTACTGTTTACAGAAAAGAAAAATCAGGCGCACTTTCAGGCTTAACTCGTGTTCAAGGATTTACACAAGATGATGCTCACATCTTCTGTACTCCTGAACAATTGGTTGATGAAATCAACTCAATTATTGATTTTGTTGCTGATACAATGGCAATTTTCGGTATGGAATTTGAAGTGGAACTTTCTACTCGTCCTGAGAGCTACGTTGGTGAACTTGAAAACTGGAACAAAGCTGAAGCAGGTTTAAAAGAAGCTATGGAAAGACGCGGAATGAAGTATGACATCAACGAAGGTGACGGTGCATTCTACGGTCCTAAGATTGACTTCAAGGTTAAAGACGCTATCGGAAGAACTTGGCAGTGTGCTACAATTCAGCTTGACTTCAACCTTCCTGCAAGATTTGATATCAAATATCAAGATAAAGACGGCAGCATGAAAACTCCATTGATGCTCCATAGAGTAATCTTCGGTTCAATGGAAAGATTCCACGGCATCTTGATTGAACACTATGCAGGATGCTTCCCGGCATGGCTTGCACCTACTCAGGTATCTATTGTTCCAATCTCTAATGAAAAACACGTTGATTTTGCTGAACAAGTTTACAAGAAAATGAGAGATGCAGGACTTCGTGTAAATCTTGATGACCGCTCTGAATCTATGAACTACAAGATTAGAGAATCTTTGCAAGACAAAAAAATCAACTATGTTTGTGTAATCGGTGATAAAGAAATCGAAACAAACTCTGTTGCAGTTCGTGCAAGAGGAATCGGTCAAGTCGGAACGATGAGTGTGGACGAATTCATTTCTAAACTAAAAGAAGAAATCTCAACTCGTTCAAATAACTCTTTTGCAAAGGGGTAAAGGGGCAAGGGGGTAAATATATATAATAATTAGTGTAAATTTACACCTTACATAAGATAATAAATAGCGGCTTTGCAAAATGCAAAGTCGCTATTTTTAATATCTGATTATTTTATATTACTTATCCAATCACTTTTGCATAATTTTCGTTGTAAAAATCTTCAAATCTGTCTTCTAAGATAGCTTGTCTGCAGCCTTTTACAAAATTGAGCAGGAATTTAATGTTATGAATAGACATTAATGCTTGCCCTGTACCCTCGCCGCATTTGTATAAGTGGCGAATATATGCTCTGGAGTGATTTTTGCAAGCATAACAATCACACTCTGTATCTAACGGTAATGGATCTTCTTGGAATTTGGCATTCTTTATTTGTTCTTTTCCGCTATGAGTGAAGAAAGAACCATGTCTTGCATTACGGGTAGGAAGAACACAGTCAAACATATCTATTCCCCGTTTTATACCGTCCAATAAATCCTCTGGGGTGCCTACTCCCATTAAGTAGCGAGGCTTGTTGTGCGGTAAAAGCAGAGCGGTAAGCTCAACAAAATGGTTCATGGTTTCTTTATCTTCACCTACGCTTAAACCGCCTATTGCATAGCCAACTGCATCAATATTTGAAACAAAAGCTGCACTTTCTTTTCGTAAATCATCATAAAATGCGCCTTGGCAAATTGGGAATAGTGCTTGATCTTCTCTTGTTTTTGCTTTTATACATCTTTCAAGCCATCTGTGAGTAATTCCCATAGCTTCCTTTGCTGTATCATAATCGCACCCGAACGGAGCACACCAATCAAAAGCCATAATTATATCCGCACCTATAGACTGCTGAATTTCCATAGAAATCTCCGGACTTATAAAATGTTTTTTACCGTCTTTAGGATCACGAAACTCAACACCATCTTCAGTAATTTTTCTAAGATGTGCAAGCGAAAAAACCTGAAAACCGCCTGAATCTGTAAGAACAGGCTTTTGCCAATTCATCCAGCCATGAATCCCGCCAAATTTTTCTATGAGTTTATGGCCTGCCCTTAAATAAAGGTGGTAAGAATTCCCCAAAATTATTTGAGCACCTGTGTTATATAGATTATTATTAGTAACTAATTTTACCGTAGAATTTGTTCCGACTGGCATAAAAATAGGTGTTTCTATGTCACCATGAGGAGTATGCAAAATTCCCGCTCTTGCACCTGTATTTTTATCCTCATGAATAAGTTTATAACTAAAATTATCAAATACTGACATAACATTCCTTTTATGTAAAAATTTTTATATATTTTGTATACTGATAATTGTACCAAAAAAAGCGGAAAGTTTAACTGAACATTCCGCTTTTTTGTATTCTTATTTATATTTACTCTGACTCTTAAATACCTTGTTGATTATATCTCTGTTCGTCATAAGCAATAATTTCAGACATAGATTGCCAATTGTCATAGATTTCTTCAGGCTTAAAGTAAATATTAATTTCTCTTTCAGCACTTGCTAAAGAATCTGATGCGTGAACAATATTATATTCCATAATCTGACCGAAGTCTGCGCGAATAGTACCAACATCAGCATTTAAAGGATTAGTTGCGCCAACTGTATGACGAACACTTTCTACTGCATTATAACCTTCAATAACCATAGCTACAATCGGAGCGCTTGTTATATAGTATATAAGTCTATTATAGAAAGGTTTTCCTTTGTGTTCTTCATAGTGCTTTGCCGCGAGTTCAGGCGTAACTTGCAAAAGTTTCATTGCAACAATTTTAAATCCTTTATCTTCAAATCTTTGAATAACTCTGCCGATTAAACCTCTTTTTACTCCGTCAGGTTTAATTGCTACAAATGTTCTTTCTTCTGTTGCCATAATCTCTCCTTAATTTAATTTCCTCACCAAGTCCATTAGACCATAAAAGGGCGTAAAAGTAAAGTTATTTACAACTTTCCACTAATTCTTTTGTTATTTTTATTGCTTTTGCTTGCGCTTCTTTATTTTCCCAAAAGTCGTCTTTTGCAATATATGGTTTTACGATTTTTCTTGCCCACGAACCGATTGCAATTCCCCAATAATTTATTCTGCACATTTTTGCAAGTTCTGCTGTTTTAGAATTTGTACCGCCTGATAACATTATATAAACAGGTAAGTTTGCATTCTGAATAACTTCTGCCATAGCTACAGCCTGCAAAGTTGTTTTATAATCATCACTTCCACCGCTCATTGGAACGCCATCCGCTTGAACAATTGTTGTATAAGGCTCTCTATCCTTAATCATTTCTCGTATACGTTCCAAAACTTCTTTGTTACCAAAGTTTTCTCTATCAATACAAATTGAAGCAAATTTAGGTCTGCATTCATTAATAACTTGCCACTTTTTAGCTAAATCTTCTTTATCGTGCCCCATAATATGAAGTTCTAGAAATTCTACACCATTTTGTACCATATATGGAAGTATTTCTCGATAGTTAACATCTTTTTCTTCCATTGTTATTGCATTTGTTGGGCATTTTTGTGCACAGATGGAACAACCTATACATTTTTTTTCGTCAATTATTATTGATGAATAAATTGCATCATTAGGGCAATTTCTAAAACAATTTCCACAATGAATACATTTTCCATTATGTATTTTAGCTTTAGAAATATGTTTATCACCTTTAATTCCAATACTTACGCAATATTGAACATCACTTCTGCCTGCAAGTTTTGATCCATCTTTTGCAGCATCTAAAATCTCTTTTCTTGCAGATAAATCAAAAAGTTTACACCCTGCTAAAGCGTATACAAAGACAAGTCTTTTTACGCTTTCCGTATCTTCATTTCCTGCACCGCAAACAAGTTTGAACATCTAAAAACCTATAGCATTGTTAAATATACGTTTTTTTGCTGTGTTTTTTTCTATATTGTCGGTTGAAGCCTGAATTTCCTGAGTTTCAATTACTTGTCCGGGACGTTGAAGCAAATTATTTTGCTGTAATGTTTTATCTACATTATTAAAGGATTTCAGAGAATCAAGTTTGTTCTGCAATTCTTCGTTTTCATTATTTAAAATAACGGTTTGACGGCTTAGGTCATTGAGTTTCATTTCGCATGAAATCACAAAATAGTAGCTTACTATAACAACAGCTATCAGTATGCTTAATATAATACAAAGCGATTTGTTAACTCTTTTTATTGCCATGTCTTTTACAAGATTCTCCCTTGGAAAGTACCCTTCTATTATACTATTATCAATAAATTTTTGTACAGATTTATCGACAAAAGATTTTCTTGTTACAACTTCTTCGTAAACGTATTCACGTTTAGTTTCTCCGGATAATTTTTTAATTAAAGCATCAAGTCCGGATTTGTTATTGGAATTGACCTTGTTTGCTTTTACCGCCGCAACCAAAATAAATCTCCTTTGAGGGATAGTTCCTATCCCGCTCCCCAACTATATACTCATAATCTCCACACAAGTACTTTTATCTAATGCACCTAATAACCCTTAATTTAGCACTTCTTGATGGTGGATTTTCTTTTATTTCAATCTCCCCCGCTACTATAGGCTTTTTGTTAACAAGCTCTATCTTTGGCGGCTCGCAGGTGCAAATCATATTATTGCATCTGCATTTTTGGCTTTCTCTTTTAAAGAATTGTTTTACTATTCTATCCTCTAAAGAATGAAAACTTATGACACTAATTATACCATCTTTATCGATTAAATCCAATATATCATGTAGTACATTCTTTACATTTTTTAACTCATTATTAACTTCTATCCTAATAGCCTGAAACACTCTTGTAGCAGGGTGTATAGCAGACTTAATATAAGGAGTCGCTTTAACAACAATATCAGCGAGTTCTTTCGTTGTTCTAATAGGCTTTGTCCTTCTAATTTCCACAATCGATTTTGCAATCCGTTTTGAAAATCTTTCTTCTCCGTATTCACTAAAAATCCTCACTAAATCGTCTTCTTTGTATGTGTTGACTACATCATAGGCCGAAAATTCTGCATCCATGTCAAATCGCATGTCTAAAGGTGCATCTTTAGAAAAAGAAAAACCACGTTCTTGTTTTGTTAGCTGGTGATAAGAAGCTCCCAAATCAAGAATAACTCCGCCTGTAATCTTTTCTATACCTAACTTTTTAAGCTCTGTTTTAATATTTGTGTAAGATGATTTTATTATAGTTAAGTTGTTGTAATCTTTTAACCTTTCTTTGGAGTGTGCAATAGCTTCATCATCAATATCAAAAGCTATAAGTTTTCCGTTTGGCTGAATTCTTTTAAGAATAAGTTCACTATGACCGCCTCCGCCAAGTGTGCAATCAACATAAATTTTACCGTCTTTGCAATCAAGCGCATCCACTGCTTCATTAAGCATTACCGTATAATGTTTAAAATCATCCATAAGATGATTTTAACATAAATGCATTATAATATGTATTTTAATGCATTAATAATCTTGTTAACTTCTATTTTCATTCTCTTTATTTCAGGGGCAAAGAGAAAAAGTTCATCAAATAAGATATTTATTTTGCATCTAAATACATAGAAATGCAGCAATTAATGCTACATTTCTATAAATCTACCCATTTTTCTGAATTTTTCATATCTCTGAGCTCTAAGCTCGTCTGCAGAAAGTTTTAAAAGACTATCTAATGCTTTTGATATGGCGGATTTCATTGCTACTGCTGTTTCATTATAATCAGCATGAGCACCGCCAATCGGTTCCGGAATTTCTTCATCAATGACACCCAATTCCAATAAATCTTTTGACGTAATTTTCAACGCTTCAGCTGCATCCGCAAATTTAGCTGCATCACGCCACAAAATAGAAGCACACCCCTCCGGAGAGATTACTGTGTAATATGCGTGTTCTAGCATCATTACAGAGTTTGAAACAGCAAGACCGAGCGCACCACCTGAACATCCCTCACCTGTAATAATAGAAATAACAGGAACAGAAAGTTTTGACATTTCTCTCAGGTTCATTGCAATAGCTGCACCTTGCCCTGTTTCTTCCGCTTTAATTCCGGGATATGCCCCGGGAGTATCAATTAAAGTTATAATTGGCATACGAAATTTATTTGCATGCTTAAACAATCTCAATGCCTTTCTATAACCCTGTGGCTGAGGCATTCCAAAATTGTATTCCAAATTTTCCTTTGTACTTTTGCCCTTCTGAATACCAATTATCATGACAGGTTTTCCGCCAAACTTTGCAATCCCGCCAATTATGGCCCTGTCATCCATACCTTCTCTGTCACCATGGAATTCAATAAAATCTTCGCACATAAGATTTACAAAATCTAAAAATTTTGGTCTTTCCGAATGTCTTGCAATTTGTAATTTTTGTGACGGTTTCAATGTTGAATATAACTCCTTTTTCTTGTCTTCCGCTTGTTTTTCAAATGTTTCTATCTGTTCTTCCAAATCCAAGCCTGAACTTTCACTTAATAGTCTTAATTCTTCTATTTTATTCTGTATATCTATAATTGGCTTTTCAAAATCTAATACCGTTGCCATTTTTAAACCTCATGCATTTCTAATATATTAGCTAATGTTTTTCTTAAATTCTTTCTTTTTGAAACAATATCAACCTGACCGCATTTAAGCAAATATTCTGCGGTTTGGAAATCATCAGGCAATTTTTGTCTTATTGTTTGTTCAATTACACGTCTTCCTGCAAAACCTATTCGCGCGCCTTGTTCTGCGATAATTATATCACCCAAAGTCCCAAAACTAGCTGTAATTCCACCGAAAGTAGGTTCTGTTAAAAGATTTATGTATAAAATTCCTGCTTCATCAAGTTTTCCTGCAGCACATGACGTTTTTGCCATTTGCATTAAACTCAAAGCACTTTCCTGCATTCTTGCTCCACCGGATGATGTTACTGCAAGCATAGGAATTTTCAGTTCAAGAGCTTTTTCCATTATTCTTGTAACCTTTTCACCAACAACACTACCCATCGATCCGCCCATAAACTCAAAATCCATTACCGCAATTGCAATTTTGTGTCCATGTATTGTTGCAACTCCTGTTACTACTGCATCATTTAAACCTGTTTTATTCTGAGCTTTTTTTAACCTTTCAGCATAAGATTCCGTATCAAAAAATTCCAAAGGATCTGTCGGTTTAATGTTGCCAAACATTTCTTCAAAAGAACCTTCGTCAACGAGTTGCTTTATTCTTTTTCTTGCACCTATCTTATAGTGATAATCACAGTGTGGACATACCATCATGTTATCTTCCAAATCAGTTTTCAGAAGTTGTGTTTCGCAATGAACGCACTTTGTCCACAATTCCGGAGCATCATTTTCAACGCCCTTTATTTCCTTAGCTCTGCGCTCAATCTGAGCCTCTTTACGTTTTTCAAACCACTCTTGTATACTCATATATTAAATCAGTAAATACTGTCCTTTTCTTTATTCTATGACGATTGAGATAATATAATTTATATTTACCCCCCACCTGCACTATAATATTTTACACCAAACATATAAAAATAGCCTTTGTCGTTACAAAACTTAGCAGATTATTCTGCTTTTTATTAGCAAAAAAAATTTTTTTATGTTTTTATTTGAATATGAAAATTACAAATACATTAAAGATATTAGCCGTTGCAACTACAATGACATGGCTGCCAACAAAAATGAATATTATAAATGCACAGTCTTTAAAAAAAGATAGTGTTCAACAGGTGGATACTTTTGAAAGGTTAATTTCTTCTAAAGGTACCAATGAGTCTAATTTATTATCAAAGGCACCAAATCCAAACATTGTGATAAATGGAGAAGCTAAAAAAGCAGGGATTGTTGTTGATATAGAAACCAACGTTTTATACACTTATGATTCAGATGGTAATCCGACAAAAGCATACCTTGTTGCCAGTGGTGCAAAAGAAAGTCCGACAGAAAAAGGGATTCGTATTGTAACTCATAAAGAAAAATTCCCGTATAGAAGTGCTATCGGTACTAAGAGAAGAAGAAATCCCAAAGATTATGGACCTTTTGTTATAATTTTAAAAAAAATTGACCCTAAGACCGGAGAACTATCTGTTACTGGCGAGTTTATTCATGGTTGTAGAAGCTACCATGACACTTTTGAAACAGATCCACAAAGATATGTTTCTCAAGGCTGCATAAGAATGGATAATGAAGCCATTGCAGAAGTAAAAGAAGTCACAGCCGGAACTATCGTTATTATAAAATAATTTATACTAACCCCTCCTTTAATGCTTTTACAGCAGCCTGAGTCCTGTCATCAACTACGAGTTTTTGTATTATATTACAAACGTGAGCTTTGGCAGTATGTTCGCTTATTGTAAGAGTTTTTGCAATCTGACTGTTGGATTGCCCGTCAACAACAAGCCTCAAAACCTCGTATTCTCTTTGAGTTAAGTTCGAATGGTTTTGCCTGAATGCACTTCTAGATAACTGTCTTGATGGTATAACACCGTTATGTTTATCCCTGATGAACGGAACAACTTTTGGATCAATCCACATCGCACCGGATTTTATCATTTTTATAACACTCATCAAAAACTCGGTACTTATATCCTTGACTACATAGGCATTTGCACCTGCCGTAAGTGAAGCGTTTAATTCAGATTCATTAACGTGAGAAGTAAGAATTATAACCTTTATATTATCATTGTGTTCAAGAATTTGTTTTGTAGCCTCTATTCCTGAAATATCAGGCAACCCTATATCCATAAGAATTATATCAGGTTTAATAAGTTTAGCCTTTTCTACTGCCTCTTTTCCCGTCTCTGCCTCACCGATAACCTCCAATTCAGGATAATCATTAAACAAAGATTTTATACCTATACGCATTAGTTTTTGATCTTCTACAAGTAAAATTTTTATCTGCATAGAACCTCCTTGGGGAGGGTAAACATTTAAACCGTATTACACCCTAAAATATATTAGACTAACATTTTAAAAGCTTGAATTGTATTAATAGTAAAAACCAAGGCATATATTTACAACTTTAAATTTATAAATATTTTTTCAAAGACTCCTGCAAATCTGCCACTTTTAAGTGATTCTCAAGCATTGCCTGATTTCTGCCCTCGCAAGCATAGTCATAATTGTCATTTTCATCAATTGCCAGATTAAAATACTTTACAGCTTCATCTAAGTCATTTAACAAATAATATGTCATACCAATAAGAGTATACTCAACTTCTTTTTTCAGAGAATATTTTAAAGCCAGATTAAACATCCGTATCGCAAAATTATATTTCCCGTTATACTGGCTTATACACCCCAACCCTCTGTATATAACAGGATTTTTCCTATCCTCAATATAAGCCTGAATCAGAAATTTTCTCCCTGCTTCATAATCACACTTGTCATACTCAATTTTTGCCTGCTTAATAAGTTTTAAGAGAATAACTTTTGAGTTAATTCTCTGAATATTAGCATATATCTCATTTAACTTATCAATATCACCTGACAAAATCTACACCGTGTGCATTTTTTCAAAAATACCCTTTTTCTGAACCCAAACTTCTACTTCCATCTTATTACCTTCTTCAATTAAAGCATTTTTCAAATCTTTAAATTTGAGTTCTGACTTTTCTATATCACAAAGCATGAACATGACAAAATGTCCCTGCATAAGAGTTTGTTTAATATCTTCAATATTAACTTTATATTTAGCCAAAATATTTGCGATACTTGCTACAATACCAACTTTATCACTACCTGATACTGTTATTATAATTTTAAAATCATCCATTTTTATCTCCTGACAAAAGGAAAGTCTTGCAAGTTGTGCAAGACTCAAAAATATACATTTACCCCACTAATTTTATACCATATCATTAATGGTTTTGTCAAGGGGTTATTTTTTATGTACATGCTTTTTTATTATATTATTCTGATTCCAAAAGTGTTTTTTCACCATAAGCAGTCAAACGATATTCAGAAGCACCCACAACGCCTGTTAAGTCTGGTAAGCATTCTATATAATCTCTGTTTATTGCTTCCTGAACAACACTATGATCCAAAATAACCGCAATATTTTGCATCAATTTTGCATTTAACTGTTTAAGAGTAAATCTTGGCTTTTGCTCATACTGAGTAAAATAGTAAGCAGTCATAAGTAAATAATCAATTTTTCTTTCAACTTTTCTTCCGCTAATATAGTTTAAAAAAGCATTATCTTTCTTTATAGACGGATTTGGCTTGAAAGAAAGTTCTTCCTGAGGAGTTTGCATTGACCTGTCAAGAATGGTATCAAAAACACTTTGAACTTCGTGATTTTCTGTTTCAATAGTAGGACGTTCTGTCTCTTTATTTTCTGTCGTTTCAGGCTGAGCAGAAGAATAAATTGCATCTAAATCTTTTTGAGTTTCTTTTTCTCGTATTAATTCTTCTTTTGCAGTCTCTTCTTTTGGAGTAACAGTTTTTTGAATTCGTTTTAATTGTTCATCAATCTTCCTTTGTGTAAGTTCTTTTTCTGCACCGGATTTTGCAACAAAACGAGAAGCATTTTGCCCTTTATTAACCTGAACATAATCAGATGCTTTTCTTACCCACTTTTCAAACTGTTCTACTATCATATCTCTGTCAGTAGTAGTTAGTGAAAGCTGGTATTTCCCTTTTGTAACTTTAAACGAATAAGTTGTCATGAGTTAAACCTATCTAACATTATCCTGTAGTAATTCATCTCTCCATTTGTTGAGCTGTTCTTCTACAAACTCTAAATCATCAGATTTAAGTTCTATTTCTATTTCACCCTTTTTCATTTTGAATACGTATTCGTGCATTTTTGCTCCTTTTGATAGTTGGAGGTTATTTTATATCACTCCATACCCCACATCCAAAGTTTACATTAAAATAATATAACTTGCAAGCTAATATAAAATTTATGTTATAAAACAAATCCCTATTTATGATATTATTGTTACGGAGGGTTTTTATGTTTGAATTAAAAGTACAAATGTATTTTTCTTCGGCACATCATCTGCTGAATTATAACGGGAAATGTGAAAATATGCATGGGCATAATTGGCTGGCAGAGGCTTTTGTATCAGGAACAGTACTTGATAAAAGTAATATTCTGGTAGACTATAAGGTTATAAAATCAAACCTGAAAGATGTTTTGGATTATCTTGATCATAAAGATATAAACGAACTTCCGGAATTTCAGGGAATTAGCCCAAGCAGTGAAATTTTAGCAAAATTTATATATGAGAAAATGAAAGAAAGAATCCCTCAAACAAGTAAAGTTGCTGTATGGGAAACATCTGCATCTTGCACAACATATTGGGAAGATTAAGAGTGTAGATCAGAGAATAACTATTTTGAGGGAATTAGATAAATTAGCCCACAGAAACTCTAATACAAAGGAGAGAAAATGGATTTAGTACAATCAATATTAATGGGAATCGTGCAAGGTTTAAGCGAATTTTTACCAATCTCAAGTTCAGCACACCTTGTTTTTACATCTAATTTTTATAAAGTTTTTAAAGGAATTGAGATTGTTCAAGAATCAAATCAGGAAGTTTTTCTTGATATTATGCTTCATTTGGGAACATTGATTGCAGTACTTATTTTTTTCAGAAAAGAAATCGCAGAGATTATAAAAGCCTTGTATTACGGGCTTAAAGAAAAAAATTATGAATCAAAAGACTTTAAAACAGGTATTTATATAATACTTGGCACAATAGTAACGGTATTAATTGCATTCCCTTTAAATGAAGTTGCAGAATTTTTAGTATTTAAACCTGCTATTGTTGGAGGATTGTTAATTTTTACAGGTTGTTTACTTTTGTTCTCAGAGTGGTTCGGAACAAGAATTAAAGATAAAAAAGAAATAACTTTAAAAAGCTCTATCTTAATAGCAATTGCACAAGGTTTAGCAGCTCTTCCCGGTTTTTCGCGTTCTGGTTTAACCATTGCAACAGGACTACTAAACGGACACGACAGAACAAGTGCGGCAAGATATTCTTTCTTGCTGAGCATTCCGATAATTCTTGGGGCATCAATGGTTTACCCGCTTATTAAACTGGATTTTGCAGAAGTTATTACATATAACTGGATTGCAATAATTGCAGGAACAATTGTTTCAGGCATTGTTGGATATCTTTGCATTAAATACTTTCTAAAATTTGTAAGCAGGTTTTCATTGGGAATCTTCGGATATTATTGCCTAATAATAGGTATAGGAACAGCTATTTTCTTCACAATATACGGTTAGGAGGGAGTTTATGGAACTAAATAAATATATTGAACACACATTACTAAAACAGAATGCTACAAAAGAAGAAGTAATAAAATTACTCGAAGAAGCAAGTAAGTATAAGTTTTTAGGCGTTTGTGTAAACCCTTGTAACGTAAGTTTTGCAAAGCAGTATCTTAATGATACTGATAATAAAGACATCAAAGTTGTTACTGTTATTGGATTTCCACTTGGTCAATCGACAACTGAAATAAAAATTCTTGAAACCATTGATGCAGTGAAAAATGGTGCAGATGAAATTGACATGGTAATCAATGGTGGAAAGCTTAAAGATGGCGAGTATGACTATATTGTAGACGAAATCTCAAAAATTAAATTTGCTTGTCAGGGAAGAAATTTAAAAGTCATATTGGAAACAGATTTATTAACTTCTGAAGAAATTAAAACAGCATGTGAGTTATGTATAAAAGGTGGTGCTGATTTTGTTAAAACATCCACAGGATTTGTTAAAAACGGAATCGGAGCAAAAGCAGAAGACGTTAAACTTATGTATGAAACAGTAAAAAACGCAGGTTTACAGGTTAAAGCCTCCGGTGGAATAAGAGATAAAGAAGCTGCTCTGAAAATGATTGAAGCAGGTGCAGTAAGGCTTGGAACAAGCTCTGGAGTTGCAATTTGTTCCGATATAAATTAACGGTATAGGAAAATCTCATTTGATAAAAAAAATATTTTTAGGACTGATAAGCATATATCAAAAACTGACTTTTTTTCTTCCTCACAGGTGCAGGTTTTATCCTAGCTGCTCTGAATACATGAAAGAAGCGATTATAAAATTTGGAGTTTTTAAAGGCGGCTGGCTTGGCATAAAACGAATTTGCAGATGTCATCCTCTAAACGAGGGCGGATATGATCCTGTCCCTGAGAAAATTTAGGAGTAAATATGGCAAATAAAATCATTATTTTTTCAGGAAAACAGTATTCCGGTAAAGATACAGCAGCAAAAATCCTTATGGACTCCATGCCGGAATTTAAACGCTGCGCAATGGGCGATATTATAAAATTTGAATATGGAAAAACTCACAATGTAACATACGAAGAGATTGAAGCAAACAAGCCTAAATATCGTCAGGGGTTGATTGATTTAGGCAATTGGGGAAGAGCGCAAGACCCCGATTACTGGCTTAAAAAAATTATTGGGCAAAGCGGTAATATTGTTGTAACAGACGTTCGCCTTAAACACGAATACGAAGTTTTTAAATCCGCAGGAGCAATCTCTATCAGAATTGAAGTTAACAGAGATTTAAGAGAGGCAAGAGGTGGCAAACTTGTCGGCGAAGATGATGTTACCGAAGTTGATTTAGATAATGTTCAGGATTGGGATTTTCTTGTTGACAATAACAAGGACTATGAAACACTGAAGCAAAACATTTTAAAAATTGTTGAAAAAATACGTTAAGCATTTTTATTCACCTCCGCTTTTTTATCTTTGTTATCGTTTTCTGCAACCATAGCCTGCTTATTTTTAGGATACATTGCACGAGTGGCAGCACTGCCAAGACCGCTTAAAATCATACTTGATGCTGCACCAAGGGCCATACCTTTCCCGCCGGAATATAACAAAGCAGTCAATGCGGTTGATACACCTAAACCTGCAACAACCGGCAACGCTCCACTCACTGTTCTTGATATTTTATCCTCTTTTGAATCAGCTACTCCTATAGCTATACCGCTTGCTGCTAAACTGGCAAGAGCAGTTACAACATCTGTTGGTGCGCTGCCAAGCATCAGGTCACGCTTTTTATCAAAGTATTCTACACATTCACTATGATTTGCATTTCGTAACAGTTTTTCTGTCTTTTTAATCGTATCTTCAAACGCTCTTAACTCTTCATCTTTCAAATGAGGACTCAGCATCTCAACAACTTCTTTATATGCACCTTTAATCTCTTTTCCGTCACCAACAAGAGAATCTATAACCGTCGTTCCTTCGCTCTCAAGACGATTTCTCTGAGGCATAAGAGCTTCTTCTGCCCAGAACTTAAAGATATCTTTTCTGTTTTTGCCATCAAACACATCATTTTTATACTGTTTCATCTTTGAAACAACATCATTTTCAAGGTTCCCCATCAGAGTTTCCTGAGTATTTAATCTTGATTGAATTTTGGATTTTCCAAAATACTCCTGAACTTTGTCAATTTCTGCTAATTTTTCTTCAAGTTTTTTCTGATTCTCAGGAGTTAGCCGTCCTTTATAGTGCCGCATTATATCGTCAAGAGTATTCATTTTCCTTGTAACTTTTTCGTACTTTGAATAAATTGTCTGGCGGCTTATTTTATCAAAACCTTTTGTAATACCCTGATGAATCTTTTTAGTAAATGTAGTCTTGCTGCAAAGTTTCTGGAATAATTCATCCTTGGCAGAGTTCATATTGTTAAGCACTTGAATCAAATTAGTAACTCCGTTCAGGAATTTCTCCTTGACCTTGTTCCATTTTCCCCAGAAAGAATTATCAACTTTTGCCTGATTTCTTGCATTAGTAGATTTTGTTTTTAACTTATTAACTAAACTAGATGAAAATTTAGGATTTAAAAGAGCAACAAATGCGCTCAAAACAAGTACCGTACTACCTACCCTAATCATTGTTTTATGCGACTTCTTTTTTTCTTCATCCTGAGTTTCAGGCACAAAAGTGTCCACAGTATTATTGACAATACTTTCAACTTTATCAATTGGTTTTGTAATAATTGGTATCTTTGACTGCGGTTCATCACCTCTAAAAGAAATACCATTACCAAACCTCTGAAAACTATTCATATTGTAGTTTACATCAGACACAATTTTACCTATGAGTTTTAACCTGCTACAATTATATAAAGTTGATAATTCAAAAAAAATTGCCGTTTTATTAAGACATGTTACAAACTAATTAACATCACATTCCGTAATTGTACCGTCTTGAGCCTTAAAATATTCTCTTTGTACGGAGCCATCTGTATTTAATAGTTTTATATGCTTACATCCGTCTTTTTCGCTTATCGCACTATATGGGGTTTTTGAATTACCATTATATTGGTATTTTTCGTCCAAAACGTCATCATATACTAAACGCCCTTTTTTATCGTACTTATTATGCTTTGAGGAACGCATTGAATCTATTTGGCTTGATTCCCACATCAAAAGAACCTCATCCTCATTATATTTGTGAATACTTTTTTCTACAACCTTTTCTTGTTTATTGCTGTTGGATAAATATTCATTATAAAAATAACATTCTTTCATATTTCCATTTGGCCAATACTTCGTTTCTGTATATAAAACTTCATTTGGCATGCCGGTATTGTAGTTTATTCTTTCAATTTTTGTTCCATCAGGGTACTCTTTTAGTATATTTTCATGCCCGCTTTCATCTTTCCAGTTATGAACAACCGTTCTTTTTCCATCGGGAGTAATTGATATTTTATACCCCATACTATCTCTTTCAATTTTTCCATCAGGGTATATTAATTCTGACCAGCTATAATTATCTGAGTTTACTTCTTCTGCCATAGGCAAATAATGATAACGTCTTTGAGTTCTATTATCTCTATATCCATATTCAACAATAGAAGTATAAATACTGTCGTTATTTTCTATTAATGTTTTTGTTTCTGCAACATCATTAACAGAAGGTTTTTTGAAGAAACTACACGCAGATAAGGCTGATAGAACTGTTGTCGCTGCGATAGCAAGACTGGCATTACGCATTGATTTCAATGGTGCAGATTTAAAACCGATACAGCTTTGAACACTTTTCTTAGCATTTAGTATACTTCTTGCACTTTTCCCATAACCGGTTAAAGCATTGATCCCTATAATCATTTTTCACTCCATATAACTAACACATCTATAATAAAATCACTAAAAACACTTTTTAATATGAATAGAAAAATCGCCGACAAATCACTTTGTGCGGCGAAGTTTTGATAAATCTCATATTGAATTTTCTATATTTATTCTGCTTTCTTTTAGCAGATACGTTATAATCTATATCAATTTATATAAAAACCTAACTTTCTACTGTCTCCGCTTCTTCTGCAACTTCTGTTTCAGGAACTTCAGCATTTCTGATAGAAGATTTGTCAGAAGATAAAGATTTGTCTTTGAATTTTTTAACCTGCCTGTCAAGTTTGTCTGCCAATAAATCAATACTTGCATACA
Organism: uncultured bacterium; assembly: GCA_902797965.1. Taxonomy (GTDB): domain Bacteria; phylum Cyanobacteriota; class Vampirovibrionia; order Gastranaerophilales; family Gastranaerophilaceae; genus CAG-196. Next base: position 52,254 of record CADBUY010000005.1, on the reverse strand, counting down.
TTGATTCTGCGGATTCTTCACAGTGAACAACACCTGTGTTCATTTTGCAAGAAACTTCTGCAACATGTTTGCCGGTTGCAGCAGGATTTTTGATAACTGATAACACAACATCAATTCCTGTTATTTGGTCGTAGTGGTTTGCTACCTTACCGACTTTCTCCTTTACATAAGCCTTGATAGCGTCAGTGATTTCAATGTTCTTACCATTAACATGTATATGCATATACACCTCCTAATAACTACTTCTCTATTGTACTACATTTCTTGTATTATTACAAGCCAAACAATGCCAAAATGACATAATATTGCGGTTTTCACCACAAAATTAATATCCTTGACAATTAACAACAAGCGACTAACTGAGAAAAGACTGATAATTTTGCTGCATTGAAGCAATAATACTTTCCATCGCCTGAAATTTCTTTTCTAATTGAGCTTTGTAAGTTGTTATGCTTGTATTTTTCTTTGTTATTTTTTCATTTGTCTTTTTAATATTAGAATCAATTGTGGCTGTTTTAACATCAAAGAAACCTGAAACAGCTTTTAAACTTGTTTCCAATGTATTTTCCATCATTGTCATGGCACTGTTTTCACCTGCCAATAATGCTTTTACAGAGTCTGGATTTTCCTCAAGTGCTTTCATAAACTTCTCTTCATCAAAAGACAAAGAAGTTGTATCAGCTCCCAAATTATTTGAATCAGCAGATGCCACAGAGATGCCTATTTCGGACAACAATTTATAAACACCGCCATTTAGGTTGTTGGTTCCATTTGCATAACTTCTTATCGTGCTTTTTAAAGTTGTCAAAGAAGATTCTCCATGAAACTCTGCACCGTTGGCTGTTACAGTATCAATTTGTTCTATAAAATTATTGTATGCTGAAATAAATCCACTTACAGCATCTTTCAAACCTGATGCATTTTGAGTTACATTAAGAGTTGTAACACCATCTTCTTCAGTATTAACACGTTTAAGAGTTAATGTAACACCATCCAGTCTTGAAATATCTGATGTTACAGTATTTGAAGAAGAAACAATATTTGTTCCGTTAATTGATAATAAAGCATTTTTACCCAAGTCCTGAGTATCGGTAAGCATTTTTGAATTTATTATATTTCCATCTTCATCCCACTCTGAAGAAGTCAACCCCATTACATCTGTAAAATTACTTGTTCCTGCTTCTATGTTGATATAAGCAGCACCCTCTTTTTTAGATGTAATGGTAAGTTTTCCGGTTGTGTCATCCCAATTTGCGTATGCCTGAGCTTTATCGCTAGTATTTATTTGTGATATCAATGACGAAAGAGTTGTATCTTCATCAATTGTAAATGTTGCATCACCAATCGTAAAGGTTCCTGCTTTAATTTTTGTATTAAATCCTGAATCGTCTGCAGTTAATTTTGATGCCACAGTTGCTTTGTATACAGAGTTTGTAGATACATAAGTACCGTCTTCCTCTCTGTTTAAACCAACTATTGATGCCAAATTAGAACTGTCTGTTGTAGTTCCTATATGGATTGTATCGCCATTATTTTGCGCAGAAAATGTTAATACACCATCTTCATCAATATCCATCTTAATTCCTGCTGTAGCCATGCGGGCTTTTAAATCACTTACCGTATCATCTTCACCTATGTTAATAGTATTTTTTTGTCCATTGACATAAGCGGTTAAAGAACCTTTGCTTATTCCCAGACTTTTCAGCTTTGTAGCATCATCAGCTACAGAACTTGCTGCCTTAGCCGAAACAGCTTTGGTAAATGTAGCAAGCTGCTGAACAGATATATCATAATTTTGTTTTCTGGCGTTTGAACCGACTGTTGCAGTGAATACATCTTCGTTAGATGATTCCGCACTGCTTTGGCTGAACAAATCAAATGTTCCTCCGAATTTGGCATCCGTAAATTTCTCGATTGCTGTTCTTAATGATGAAACAGCACTTCTTGTCGTGTTAAGAGTAGTCTTAGATGCCTGTTGTTCTGCAAGTTTTTTTTGCAATGTAGTTACATCTTGCTGCTTTACAGAAACAAGTGCGTCAACCCATGATGATGTATCTAAGCCTGATACCAAACCGCTAAACGAAATTGTCATAATTTAAAGTCCTTTTTTGTTGATAATGATATATACATCCATATATATAATATATATCATTATATACTATCTTACATACTTTTTCAACCCTATAAACAGATGAAATTTTACCTAACCTCAATATATATATCGGCACTTTTTTAAAAAACTTTAGCTTTTTGGGGAAATCTTTACATTATGTTACATCGCTTTTTAGTTATGATAAAATGTTATTATGAAAAGGTTTTTACTTGCCATCTTGGCTTTTGTGCTGATTTATGGTTCCGTAAATACAGTATCAGCTGAAGAGAATGTAGTTGAAAATAAAGACAACAATAAAATTTTAGAAGAAGTAGTATTATCGACTCCTCAAATTAATGATGAAGAAGAAATAGCACCTGTCCAAGCGGCAGAAGTAAGTGAAAATAGTACACTTAAAGAAAAACTTAAAAACGTATACCATCTTGAAATTGACAAATATGACCGTCCGGAATACCTTTTTAGAGAGATTTTAACTCATGAGTGTGAAGACGATTCCATCATGGACAAGTGGCATGTATGGGGAGCATATAACGGTTATGCGGATATGGGTATTGATGAAGATGGTAATTTTGATTCAAAATATACAGGAAACGCTCACAACGTAGGTTTTGACGGATTTTTGAGAAATAACAACGGCGACTTTAGAATAATGTTAGGATTTCCGTCACATTCTAAAAGAAATTACACTCAGACTCTTTTTTCTGACGTATATATAGCAACAAACAAAATTCCTCACCACAGAGTTCAAATCGGACACTTCAGACCACAAATCGGTATGGAGGGCGGAAGTAGCGCATATACACTTAGTTTTTTAGGGCGTTCACAAATTGCAAGAAACTTTGGTACGGCAAGAAGATTAGGCGGAAGAATTAAAGGTGACTATAGTTTTATGGACTACGATTTTGGTTTATACAGTTCAGGAACATTTTTTGAAGAATGGTTTCCTGGTGCAGAATTTGTTGGTTGGATAAATCTGAAGCCGTTTGCAAAACTGGACGAACAAAAATATGGAAAACTTAAAATCGGAGGCGGTATTGATGGCGGGAAAAGAGAAGACAGTTTCTTTGTTACCGGTGCTTATATAGGATATGAATACAAAAAATTTATGGCAGAATTTGAATGGGCAAATGCAAACGGATATAATGGGTATAACGGACATTCAAGAAAGCATGCTACAGGTTTTTATACAACAATCGGATATATGATTACTAAAAAGTTACAAATTTTGGCATGCTTTGATCAATTTACACCGGATAAAAATTTTGCAGAAAATAAAAAGAGAGAAATAACTTTGGGACTTAACTATTTTATTAAAGGACAAGCCCTAAGGCTAATAATGAACTACGCTTTCTGCCAGAATGATGTAGGAAAAGATTCTCACAGAATCATGCTTGGCGCTCAAATTTTAATATAAGTTTACCTTTTTACAAAAATTTTTTAACATGATACTATTAATATAAGAAAAGATTTTGGGAGGGGTAAATATAAATTACGCCGGCTGAACACATGATGTGTTGGGTGTATTTTACGTTTACTAAAACAAAATAACCGGGATTGTCAAAGGGGAAAAGATGAATTATCACAATATTACAAAAGACGATATGTTAAATGGCGATGGTTTAAGAGTAGTTCTGTGGGTTGCAGGATGCACACACCACTGTCACAACTGTCAAAATCCTATTACATGGGACGTAGCAGGCGGAATCCCATTTGATGAAGCCGCTGAAAAAGAATTGTTTGATGATTTAAGCAAGCCATATATTGAAGGGATTACTTTCTCCGGAGGGGATCCGCTTCATCCGTTTAATAGAGAAGAAGTTTTCAGACTTGCTAAAAAAATAAGAGAAGAGCTTCCTCAAAAGAATATTTGGTTATATACAGGATTTCTTTGGGAAGAGATTAGGGACATTCCGGAAATAGCACTTCTGGATGTGGTTGCAGAAGGCAAATTTGTAGAAGAACTTTTAGACCCAAAAGCTCATTGGGTAGGAAGTACCAACCAGAGAGTTATAGATGTTAAACCAACTCTTGAAACCGGTGAGATTGTTTTACATAATACATAAGTATAAAAACAACAGGCTTCGCAAATGCGAAGCCTGTTGTTATATCATTTTTACATTATCTTATACGTTTGCTCCTGCAAGATTTTTTGAATAGTTTTGAATTATCTCTAATAACTTATTAACCATCAATTCTTCATATTTTTGAGCATTTTCTTTAGAATCTGCTTCAAAACGAAGAGTAAATACTGGTTCAGTATTACTTTGTCTTATTAGAGCAAAACCTCCGCCATCTTTAAATACTATTCTCATGCCATCAATCGTAATAATATCTTCAATCTTTCTTTCAAAGAAATCAGGATTTTCAGCTATTACTGCCTGAAAACTTTCCAAAGTTTGAGCCTTCAAAGAATTTGGACAAGGAAGTCTTACTTCGGAAGACGAATACATTGCTTCAAAAGGTTTTAACATATCAGTAATTTTAAAGTTTGGATTTTGTTTTTTCTTTTCCGCAACGATTTCAATAATTCTGCATCCTGCATAAACCGCATCATCAAAACCGTAGTACTTGTCTTTAAAGAATGTATGACCGCTCATCTCACCGGCAAGAACAGCACCGGTTTCTCTCATCTTGGATTTAATATATCCATGCCCTGTTTTGCACATAACAGCAATACCGCCATTCGCATTAATAGTATCATACAAAACTTGTGAACACTTAACCTCAGATACAATAACAGGTTTAATATCTTTCTTGTTATACTCTTTGATAATATTTTCAGAATAGATTAAAAGTAATTTATCACCGGTCATTGAATTTCCGTTAGAGTCAATTACTCCTATTCTATCGCTGTCACCGTCAAAAGCTATACCAATATCAGCTTTATTTGCTACAACAGCCTTTTTAATATCATTAAGAGTTTTTTCATCACTCGGATTTGGATGGTGGTGAGGGAATCTTCCATCAGGCAATGAATATAGTTCAATAACTTCACAGCCAAGCGCTCTGTATAATTTGGGAGCAACTACACCGCCAGTTCCGTTCGCAGAGTCCACGACTACCTTAATTCCCTCCCCAATTCTTCCAAAACGTTTTTTCATATCTTCAATATAATCAGGTATTAAATCGTATTCAACAAGCTGTCCGAACGGTACAGGAGGAATTTGAAGTTTATACTCTTCTTCTGTTAATTCTTTTACAACTTTAATCTGAGCTTCACCCAATGTCTGTTTTGCGTAAGTCATTTTCATACCATTATATTGGCTAGGATTGTGACTTGCTGTAATAATCAAAGCTCCTGTCACAGGAAGATATTTTGTTAAAAATGGAGGAACACCTGCTGCTTCAGAATAGTATCCGATAGGAGTAGGCGCTAATCCCATATCAACAACATTTGCTCCGCAAGAACGAATCCCCTCTATCAAGGATTTTGATAAAGCCGGTGAGTGTAAACGTGCATCTCTGCAAACAGTAATCCAAATCTCAGAAGGTACTCTTCTTGATTCTTTAACAAGATACTGCACGAAACCTCTGCCTGTGTAATAAAATAGTTCTTCTGTTACATCTTCACCGTATATTCCTCTAATATCATTTTTACCAAATGCTGATGTATCTATCATTTTATCTCCTTTTAATTTATAATTTTCCTAAGATTTTATTTATCTGATTTAAAATAGTTTTTCTGTATTCATCCGCAAAAGAACGTTCAGGCTGCGGTTGAAATGTTTCTGATTGAAACAAATCTCCGCTGTATATTTTTTGTTTAGCAGTCTTTTTTATCGGATGGAATTCAAAGTTTTCAAACTCATAAACTGGCTGATTTTTCTTTTCACCGGTTTTAACAAAGTTCAATCTCAGCATAACTTCTTTTCCTGTTTTTGAACGCAAAAGATTTTCAGGTGACTTTGCATAATTTATACTGTTATTCTTAAACTCTCTTACAACCGCATCTGTGTAAGGCGTATGAGTAACTCCGTATAATTCTAACGCGTCTGCTTTAGACATACCTATTTGGGTTGCACCATGCAACTGCTCTATTATCGGAACATCAATTCCTGTTGCCACATAAGCAAGTCCTTTATCATTATATATAGAACGTGCCATATTAATATCATGATAGTCTTTGTCTATTTTTGTCAAAGCTTCTGTCAGCTGTTTTTTCCCCTCAGCATCATGTTCTGTTTTCTTTTTAACAATTTTTCTTGGCTTATTTAAACGACATCTCATATCTGTAATAAAATCTTCATTTAACCAGCCTATAAATCTCGAGTTTAAAGTTTTGTACTGTTTTGTATTGTTTATCGGATTGATAAATGTGTATTCACCACCTGCCTGATTTCTTACACAAATGCTTACCTTAAAAGTATGACCAAAATTTGTACTTTTTTGATTATTTAAAGGTAAAACTTTCATAAACATACTCCTTATAGTAAAATAATAGCATGAATAAAGATAAAGGTGGATTTATTTTTATATTACCGGCACTTATCGGAACATTAATTTTCATTATAATTCCGATATTTTGTTCTTTTGCACTAAGTTTTACGGATTGGGATTTATTAAATAATATAAAATTTGTAGGACTTGATAATTACAAAGCTGTTTTGTCTCAAAAAGAATTTATACAAATTCTCGTTAATACATTTGTATACGCAATCTCAACCACAATATTTGCTGTAATAATACCATTAATTATTGCATCTGCACTTAATACAAAAATAAGAGGAAGCGAAACATTTAAAACGATTTATTTTCTTCCGTTTATTACTCCTGCTGTAGTAATAGCAATAGTTTGGGGGTGGATATTTGACCCAAACATCGGAGGGGTAAATATGCTTCTAAAGACACACTATACTTGGCTTTTCAGCACTAACTTAGCCATGCCGGTACTTATATTTATTTCTGTCTGGAAACTTATCGGATATAATGTAGTTTTATTTTTAACAGGTTTTTCAACAATTGATAACAGCCTGTATGAAGCTGCAAAAATAGATGGCGCGGGAACAAATAATATTTTCTTTAAAATAACATTACCTTTATTAAAACCAACAACTTATTTTGTTATGTTAGTAACCTTGATTTCATCTTTTCAGATTTTCGATTTAATCTATGTTATGACAGAGGGCGGTCCTGCTGATACAACAAATGTTATTGTATATTCAATTTATAAATACGCATTTGAATATTTTGACATAGGTAAATCTTGTGCCTTAGCTTACATTTTATTTGCCATAATTTTTGTATTGGCAATTTTACAAAGAAGGCTTGCTAAGTAAATAAGACTTAAAAAAATTATTATGCCTCAATAGGCATAATTACTTTTACGCAGAAACCACATTCTTCATTCGAATATAAACGAATCTCTCCGTTCATTGCTTCAACCAAACCTTTAACAATATAAAGTCCCAATCCGGTTCCTCTCGTTGTTCTTGTTGTTGAATCATCAAGACGGGTAAATTTATCAAAAAGAGTTTTCAACTTTTCTCTTGGTATAACATCATATTCATTCTGAACACTTACTATAATTTTATTGTCCTCAATTTCGTAATTTATAGTAATGGGTGTATCCTCTTTAGAATATTTTATAGCATTTTCAATAAGGTTTACAAAAACCTGCTCAATTCTGTCATTATCTGCTAATATTTCAGTTGAACATTCTTGAACATTATTAATTATTTCTTTTCCGGAATCATTTTTTACAAGAAGAATAGAATTTTCTATAATATCGCTAATTGAAAGATTTGTCATATTAAAATTCAATTTTGCTCCCTCTATATCGGGAATAACAAGCAAATCCTCTATCATTCTCTTTAATCTTTCAGACTGGCGTTTTATAATCTTTAAAGACTTCTGTTTTGTATCATCATCAATTGTAATATCCTGCCTCAACAGTCTTGATGTATACCCTTGAATACTTGTTAACGGTGTCCTGAATTCATGCGAAACCGTATCAATCATATTTGAGCGGAATTCATCAAGTTGCTTTAATTCTTTATTTTTCTTCTTAATCTGAACATAAGACTTATGAATTTGGTTTACCATCCTATTAAATTCAGTTCCCAAAAATACTATTTCAAATGGTGTAAAAATGTTTGTTAAAAGTCTTATACGTCTTTCATAATTACCTTTTGATATTGCAATAATAGCTTTAAATAACTGACGAATATTAATATATAGATAAGAAGTATACAAACCGACAACAAAAAATATTGCAAACATAGTAACAAGAATAGAAAGTATTATTCTATCCCTGTTAAAGTCAATTGCATCCTTTTTCATTGTTTCTGTGGTATGAACGATAATTAATGCGTTTGGTTTAGATTTCTTCAAATAAACTATTGGTTGATTTTTAATACTTCCATAAATAACCGGTGTGTCTTCCTGTAATTTATTAGGCAACTGCGCTATACTGTCATCAAAACCACTTTGAGTATAATTGCTGGATGCAAATAATGTCTTTTTTGAAGCATCAACAATAAATATTTGCCGTTCGTCTTCAGCTAAAGTTTTAAACCATTCTTTTTTCAAAGTTTCCACATCCAAAATTGCAACTAAATATCTGCCATCGCTTAAACTTCTATGGAAAACCATATAATTTTCTTGAGTGCTGTATGCTTTATATTGCTCTAATTTTTCTTTTGAATTTACAATCACAAGTTCTTTACAAAACGGTATAATTTTTGAAACTTTATCAAGATATTCTTGCTCACGCTCCGGATTTTTATACATTTCAACTGTTAAGACAACTTGTTTTAATTCTTTATCAACAGTCTGCTCATATACGTCAATTTCTTCAGACACAATTTTAGAAATCATTACCGCAGCATCTCTCAACTGAGCCCTGCTTGACTGCTGATTAACATTGTTAATAATCAAACCGCTTATTGTCATAGGAATTAGCACAGCAAAAAAACTGACTACAATAATTTGCTCAGCAATCTTTAATCTGCGTTTTGAAAAAAATTGAACCATAAGCTAATTTTATCATGAATTTTCGACGAGAAAAATATATTTAACTCTATAGTCCTTAGTCACCAAAAGGTGTTAACTTATACCCTACATTGGTAACAGTATGAAGATACTTGGGATTCTTAGGATCCGGTTCTATTTTGTTTCTTAATGCACCAACGTGAACTCGCAGCATCCTTACATCTTCGTCACTTGAATATCCCCAAACTTCTTCCAATAGAGTTGCAAGTGTTACAGATTTATTAAAATGCTGCATCAAACAATACAATATTTCAAATTCGGTTGGAGTTAATTTTATTTTTTTATTAAGAATAATTGTTTCTAATGTATCAGGAAGTATTTCAATCTCACCTGCTTCTAAAATCTCTGACGAAGTCATTGTTTCAACCTGCGGTTGATTACGTCTTAATAAAACTCTTATCCGTAAAAGAACTTCTTGTATATCAAATGGTTTAACCAAATAATCATCAGCACCACTATCAAAACCACTTGTCTTATCACCGATAGTACCCTTTGCAGTAAGCATCAAAATTGGAACATTAATTTTTGCCTGACGAATATTTTTACAAACATCAAATCCGTTCATTTTGGGCATCATAACATCAAGTAATATTAAATCATATTTATTATTTAACGCTTTATTAAGCCCCTCCATCCCATCAGAAGCAGTATCCGTAAAATATCCGCTTGACGATATATCAAATTCGAGTAAATCTCTGATTTCTGTATCATCATCTACTATTAATATTCTTTTTTTCTCTGTCATTTCTACCTCTTTTTGTAATATTATTAGTCAAAGAAAGGTTATAAATATTACATTTATTATTTTATAGATTTTTTTGGGTATCTTTTAAGTATAATTTTAATGTAATTTACCCCTCTTTGCAATAGATTTTATATTATCTTTATAAAAAATTTTTATATATGCTAAATATACTTGATTGAAAAAAATGTACCAGAAGAAGAAAATATAGTTATGTTAGATAATAGATTAAAAAACTTAGGAATTAACATTAAAAGCGAACGTTTGAGAAAGAACATCTCACAAGAAAGACTTGCTGAGTTGACTAATATTTCAAGAAATTCAGTTAGTTTGATTGAAACAGGAAAAATTAATCCGACTGTTCTTAAAGTTCTTGATATTGCAAACGTACTCGGTACCGATTTGAATGCTCTAACAAAAGATGTATAATTATTAAATTTGTTTGGCTGGAGATTAACGCACCCTGTGGAAGATTTAACCCTCTCAAAAAGAGATGGTCATTTCATGGTAATTATATTTAATCGTGACAATGTGGAACTATTTATAACATAAAAAGAGGTTTTTATTCCTCTTTTTGTTTATGATAATTTATTACTTTTCTACACTTTCATTTCTTTTTCAAAACCAAATAAAGAACTTACTGATTCATCATCATGAATTCTTGAAATAGCTTGACCTAAAAGCGGAGCTACAGAAAGCTGTTTTACATTTGTAGGTAAGTCTTCTTTCTTCCATGGAATGGTATTTGTAACAATAACTTCTTCAATAGGGGAATTCTGAAGTCTTTCTCTAGCAGGACCGGAGAATACAGCGTGAGTTGCACATACATAAATCTTCTTTGCACCTTTTGCTTTTATTAGTTTTGCTGCTTCACAGATTGTTCCTGCTGTATCAATGATGTCATCAAACATTAAACAAACTTTACCCTCAACATCACCAATAATGTGTGCTGCAATAGCTTCATTATGTTTATCACGACGCTTATCAATAATCGCCATCGGACAATCAAGTTTCTTTGCAAAAGCTCTTGTTCTGTTTGCACCACCCATATCAGGTGATACTGCTATTAGCTCGTCCGGATTAATATTTAAGTTCTTAACATAATCAACAATTATAGGATTAGCAAAAATATGATCAACAAGAATATTAAAAAATCCCTGAATTTGACCGGTGTGTAAATCCATTGCAAGCACTCTGTTTGCACCTGCGGTTGTAAGTAAATCTGCAACTAATTTTGCTGTAATAGCTTCTCTGCCTGACGTTTTTCTGTCCTGACGAGCGTAACCATAATAAGGAATTACCGCTGTGATTGACTTCGCACTTGCACGTTTAAACGCATCAATTATAATTAATAATTCCATCAAATTTTCATTTACAGGATTACAAACCGGCTGAACGATAAATACATCATCACCACGAATACTTTCTTTTATCTGAACATAAATTTCACCATCTGCGAAATTTTTTATAACCATCGGACCAACTGTTGTTCCTAAATAATCAGCTATTTCCTGAGCAAGCTGAGGATTTGAACGACCTGAAAATAATTTAATATCGTGAGTCGGGTTTACTGCTCTTTCCAATTGAGCGTAAGGCATTTCAAGAACCATATCGGGCAATCCTTTCATACTTTGTGACAGAAGAATACTTATATTTTATACCTAATATTGATTTTTTTAAAGAATTTTTTACAAAATATTAAGTATATTATTATAAAATACGTAAAAATTTTTTTTGCGGGGTAGGGGTAAATATATTTTAGTTTAATGTACAACTAAAACTTCTATACTCTTGTTGACTTTTTCTAAAACATTATTAAATACATGTCAACTAAACGGATGATTTTTATACCAATAAGTCAAGAACATTAATAATATACCGATATTATTAAAGGAAGGACGGTAACTAAGTGTTTAACACAATGAATACAATACGCCCGCGCTATCCGCAGCAGACTCAGGGCTACCAAACAAAACAAGGTGCAACCGACGAAAACGGTCACAATCAGAATGCCCAGGAGCAGCAACAGCAGAGACAAGAACAACAAACTGTTGCACGAGGCAGAGCTGAGGATATTCAAAATCAGGAACAACCGGTTCAAGCACGTCAGGCCATTTATTCACCTGCCGCAAACGCTTACCCGCAAGCATTCCCCAATCAGCGTCAAACATATACCGTTCACACTCCCCCTATGATTAGGCATAATGCTCCTAATCCTATGCAATATCAGGCTGCAATGCAAGGCAATTACCAACCGATTAACAGACCTGCTCCTCAACCTGCTCCAGCACCTCAACCCACAAGAAGCAATCGTATAAATATTGCGCAGATTATAAAAGATTTTAAAAATACAATAAAAGCAATTGCAACTCCTCCTGAAATAGAAGCACAAGTTGCAAAATACCTTGAAACAGTTCAAGAACAAGTGCAATCACCAAAACCTCAGGTTAACCTGATTCAAAGCAACCTGAAAATTGCAGCATCTTTACTTGACAGATATATCTCAGAAACATTAAACAAAGATTCAAAAGTTGTTCAAAACTGGCTTGATGCATTATTTTTACAGAGAATTGATTATAGTTACAACGAAAGTGACGTTAATCCGAGTTTCTTGGTTAAATTTCCTGATGAAGATGAAAAGCCTAAAGAACAAGAATCAGAACAGCAAGAAGTTCAAAAGCAACCTGAAGTTATTGAGGAACATGCTGATGAAGAAATTGAATTACCACTTGAAATTGAACCAGAGCACTTAACGCTTGAAGAAGAGTTTACACAAGCTCAAAAAACAATTTCTCAAAAGCCAAACATTACAATCGTACCTCAGGATACAAGACTAAAAACGTTGTTTGTGGAAGCTAAAAAACACGCATTTAACAACAACCCGCAAAGAGCAATGTCAATGTTTAAAGAAGCATTTAACAGAGCGGCAGAGATTAACGATAGTGAAACTCAGTCAAGAATTTGTCTTGAAATCGGTAAAATTTATGATGACAATGACCATTTCGTTCAGGCATTAAACAGTTATAATAAATCATTACAATACACAACAGACGTTAATGTTAAATCTCGTGCGCACTTTTCAATGGCACAAATTTATGATGATGTTAACCAGATTGAACCAGCTTTAAAACACTATTTCACATCTATTTCATACGCAGGAAAATCTGATGATTTAATAGGTCAATCTGATTCTCTTACAAAAATGGCTAACATTTTAACAGATAAATATGATGAGGCTGCTTTTGATTATTATGAAATAGCTCGTAAACTTGTTGAACAAACAACAGATATTTCGATGAAAGGATACGTTCTTTCAAATACCGCTGATGCTTGTGTTCAGTTTAGAAAAAAAGACAAAGCACTCAAATACTACGCAGAAGCTGTTAAAAACTACGAAAAAACAAACGACAACGAAGAGATTGCCCAAAACTACAAAGCTGCTGCGGAATTGATGATTAGCTTCAACAGCCCGAACAAAGCTAAGGCTTTACTAAAAAAAGCATTAATTAACGCAGTAAAAACAAACAATGAAGACCTGATTGCAGAAATTAACATGCTTCTTTCTTCTGTTGAATGCTAGACCACTTGTTTTAAAATAATATCGTCCAACTTTTTAAACACATCCTCACGTTTGTCAATCAAAACTATCTCAGCTCTTAGTTTTGAAGCTCCTTGAAATCCGTTTAGGTAATATGGGTAAAATTTTCTTACAAATTTTACCCCTACTTTTTCTCCTCTAAGTTCAACTTCTCTTTTAAGGTGTTGTTTAAGAGTTTCTATTTTTTCTTCCTGAGTAGGCGGCGGTAAATAAATCCCCTGATTTAGGTATTTTTCAATTCTTCCTATTAAAGTTACGTCGCCTAATGCAGCACGTCCTACAGCAACACCATCAGCCTGAGATTCTTCAAGACATTGAACAGCCGTTTCTATAGAAACAACATCACCATTTGCAAAAACGGGAATATCAACATTCCTTTTCAATTCTGCAATCTTCTTCCAGTCTGCTTTACCGCCGTACATCTGAGAGCGTGTACGACCATGAATAGTTATAAAATCAGCACCTGCTTCTTGCATTTGTTGACCGTATTCTACATAATTCATTTCATCAAAAGTATATCCCAATCTGAATTTTACACTTAAAGGTATGTTAATATTTGATTTAACTTCTCTTACAATTTTTTGAGCCAAATCTGGATTCCTCATTAAAGCACAACCGTCTGTTCCTTTGACAACCTTGTTAACAGGACATCCCATATTAATATCAATCATATCAGCGTATTGTTCCAAAAATTTCGCACACTTTGCAATCATTTGGGGTTTATGTCCGCTCAACTGATAAGAAATCGGCGAGTGATTATCATCTCTTGCAACAATATCTCCTGCTTCTTTTGATTGATTAAGAAACTCTGAACTTATCATCTCTGTGGTCAAAAGAGCAGATTTGGAATGTTCCCTGATTAATGAGCGTAAAACATAATCTGTTATTCCTGCCATTGGAGCAAGAGAAACTTTTGCAGAAATTAAATCTCTAACCTGCATATTGTTCCAACTCTTTCATCCTGCTTTTTGCATATTTTAAGTACTCATCATCAGTTGAATATTCAGCTACAAACTTTTTATAATATTTGAATGCTTCTTTATAGTTTGCTAAAGTGTCATAATCTACTGCAGCCATATAATTTGCAATTGGAAAATCCTTTGAATTTTTAAGAACATTCAAATAATCGCTAATCGCAAGTTTTTGCTGTTTTTGTTCATCATAGATTAGTCCTCTATAATAATAAGCATAAGCATTTGTCGGTTCTTTTTTTAGAACTTCATTGAACTTAGACAGAGCTTCCGTTATATTCTTCTTTTCAAATAAATCAATACCTGAATTCAGAACGCCTAAAGTTCCATTTTGTAAAACATAAGAAAGCAAGTTCTTTGCTTCAGAATTTGGATTTAATTCTACGGCTTTTTTCAAATAATTTTCTGCTTCATTCCATTTCTGCTGTTCAGAATACAAATAACCGATATAATAAGGAATTTCAGAATTTTTAGCATTAAATTTTTCGGCTTTTTTATAATATGCAATGGCGTTGTCATATTCATTCAAAGCCTGATAAGATGCAGCAACACCCAGCATCGTATCCTCAGTTGCAGGAGTTATTGCCAAATATTCCTGTATTGCCTTTTTATAATCTTTGTTTTCATAACTTGTCGCAGCGGCAGCAAGTCTGGTTGAAGCATAATCACCCTGAATGTCTTTTAATGTTTTTAAAACCTGATTGTTAGCAGGGAACTTCTCTTTTGCAACATTCAAAGTTGTTATTGCACTTCCGTAATCGTCTTTTGCCGCATAACAAATACCCAGATTTATATAAGCGTCCGCTTTTGATTGATTTCGTTGCAGAAAAGCCCTGTAACCATGAATGGCTTCTTCTAATTTTCCGTCTTTATGAAGCTTATATGAATAATCATATAATTCATTATCGGTTCCATTGTTTGTTAAATATGCTATATACTCGGTTGGAGACATTGTTTCTTTAACAATCTCGGAAACTGCTTCTCTGGCATTATTATTTGTCGGTTCGAGAGTCAAAACAGATTTGTATAACGCAAGTGCAGTCTGCTTATCACCCATCTCCGCCAAAGCTGTTGCCTTATTATACATTGCTTTTGTGTTACTTGGTTCCAGAGTAAGAACAGAGTCGTATGCCTCTATTGCTTTTCTGTAATCTTTTTTTTGCTGATATAGAGTTCCTGTATTAATTCTTGTTGTTACATTATGCGGATCAAGTCTTTCAGCTTTACCATAATAATTCAATGCTGACTCAAAATCGCCCTGAGCCTGCTTTATAGCACCTATATTTGCATTCAATTCCGCATCATTAGGTGTAACAGCTAACTTTTTGAGATAAATTCTTTCCAGTGCGTAAAGAACTTCCATATCGCCTTTAGCATTCGCTAAAGCATCATTATATTCATTTACAGCACTGTCATACTGACCTATTTTATCAAGCGTTCTGGCATACTTCATTTTCAAGACGCCATCAGTCGGATTACTGTCAAGCGC
Organism: uncultured bacterium; assembly: GCA_902797965.1. GTDB lineage: Bacteria > Cyanobacteriota > Vampirovibrionia > Gastranaerophilales > Gastranaerophilaceae > CAG-196. The sequence continues at coordinate 36,351 of CADBUY010000005.1, read as the reverse complement.
TTTTTTGTAATAATCTGCAGCACGTTTATCATTACCTAAAAGTTTCATTAAATCTGCAATTTGAGCGTTCGCATCAGAAGTATATTTATCGCTTTCTGCGGCTTTAGAAAATTCATAAGATGCAGCAGGGAAGTTTGCAATAGCTCTGAGTTCTTCTGCTTTTTTATACCTTGCAGACGGAGTAGAATCAAAACTCATTACTTTTAAACATTGGTTTAGATTGCCTGTTGCAGACTGTATCATACCAATTGAGTTCTGGACATCCTGCTCGTTTTCAGGGTACATCTTTAAATAAAATAAAGCACTTCTAAAATCATTAGCAGCTCTTTCATAATCCTTTTCAATATTGGCATAATGAGTTGCTCTAGCTAAATAAGAATTAACTATTCCAATTCGTGCCGAATTATCGAGGTAATTAATTCTCATTGCTTTTCTAAACTCTACAATAGCAGAGGAATATTGATTTTGAGTTAAAAAATTCTGTGCCGCATTATAATGCTCAGCAAAAGCTGCTGCTCCTGCTGCATATATTTCCGATTGTGCCAGTATTGTGCAAACGGCTAAACAACAAACTGTCCTTAAAAAACTTTTCTTCATATCAATATATTACTATAACAAATTCAATAAGTGAATAAGTAAGTGGATGAATAGTAAATATTTGTAAATATAAAAGTTTTAATTAAAAAAAACAGATGCTCCTTATGAACATCTGTTTTTTATTTATTATTTCTGTTTATTATTTAACTACCGGATAAGCTCTGACAACTGTTACAGAACCATCTACGTTCTTACGGCACGGGCTTGGATCGTCATCATCTAAATCTGCTGCGAATGCCACCGGAGTATTTACCAAAGGTTTCATCGGATCATCCGGGACCCAGTTTTTAACTCTTACGTTATCATCCTTAGGAGGATTTGGATTTTCTTCTGGTGGAGGAGGAACTTCTCTATCAGGACCTACCAAGTATGTTGTTTGTGTTCCGTCTGTCTGCTTAAAATCAGGTGCATTATATCCTTCCGGAGCATTTGTTAACTCATAAGTTATTTCGTCAGTAGGTTTTATTGTCTTAACAACACCATCTTTAATGTTTGTATAATTAGTAGTGAAATCTCTGCTTGGAAAATCTAATTGTAAGGTTCCGGTTCTGCCACCGACATTGATTTCTTTAGCGTGAACATTCGGTCCTGTTACAGTGATTTTCTTATCCGGAGCAACAAGATTGATTACACCGGCATTTGCTCCATTTACCAGCAAATCATTATTAGATTTGATATATACTTGAACATCATTACCTGCAGCCGATTTTTTTGGAGTTTCTATTTTAGAAATTGTTCCACCATTTATATTCATATATTCGTGACTTGAGGTATCATCAGGAATGAATTGATATTCTTCCATTAAATGAATAATTTTATCATCAACTTTTGCTGCGTCTGAAGATTTAATACCACCAATATATCCATCTGATTTGAATTTGTATGTATTCGCTGTAATTGTTGCTTTGTCATCAGACAAAATGTTACCACCGTAGACTCTACCATTTTCTATATGTGATTTTGCTTCATAGTTAACATTCTTAGCAGTTGTATCAATAGTTGTCATAACATGACCACCATCAGTTACTTTAGCATTAATATCACCACCTACAGTTAATTTACCGGGGAGTAGGTTTCCTTCCCACTTGTTTGCTGAACCCGTAGCATAAGGGTCATTTGTAACTTTGTAGTTACCGATGTGAATATTTTGAGAAGATTCAATATTCAAATCTCCACCGATATCGGTATTTCCGTTTACGTGAACAAAGTGGTTAAACTTTTTGTGATTTATTGGTTGCCATCCTGTAGTTGTAAGATTTGCATCTTTACCAACTTTTACGTTATTGATTTCAACATAGCCGCCATCATTGCTCATATCAACATTTCCATCAACTTTTGCATTTCTTAAGATTAATTGCTGACCATGAGCTTTAATATCAGCATCACCTGTAATTTCAACTTTATTATTTTCATCAGCGCCATATATCAAACCCAAACCGCCAACTTCGGCATTTAAGTCCCCATCAATCTTAGTTCCGTCAGAGATTGATAATGCTCCAACGTTATTTACAATTTCTACGTTTCCATCAATGTTCATTGCCTTTAAGAAAGTAACACCTTTCTTTTCAGCAAGGGCTTGATTTTGTAATAAATAATCCTGACCGTTTGCGGTAACCAACTTTAAGCCGTTACCTGCAGATATTTTAGAACTTTCACCTACAATCTTAGGTGCTACAATTTTAAATTCACCGCCAACAGTAAAATCTGAGTTATTTAAAACTTGAACCTTTACTAAATCACCCGTTGCTGTGTCTACAAAAGTTCCCCAGTTACCATCTGTAATATTATTTACATCTACACCCATCATATTTTTGGTTGTAATCATTGTATCACCGGCTGTTGTGAATCTTGCACCGTCAAATAACACACCGTTCGGATTTGATATAATCAACTTTCCAATACCGCTATTTGCATTAATTTGACCATATATGTTTGACATGCCTTGGTTAACCGTATTCAAAACCGTTAAGCCATTAGCACCATTTACGGCATTAAAATTAAGTGTTTCGTTGCCGTTTACGTTTAACGTATTCCAATTTACATGCGAATTTGCGTCAAAATTTAATGTTGCAGAATTTAATCCTGTGTCCATTCCGACAAAACCGCCTGTTGCATTGTTAATAACTGCACCACCATTGCCTGCACCTAAGCCTGTATCCATAGTGGCAGTTGCGATTTGCATTGTTGCGAATAATGTACTTAATACAATTGCTGATACTTTTTTGAGATTTTTCATACACAACTTCCTTCTAATTTTCGACTTATAGTCAACATTATAATTCTACTATTAACAAAAAGTAAAAAGAAAAAATTTGCCTTAAAAAAGACAAATTCGTTCAAAATTGTTACAAAAATTCATAAAAAAATATATTTTTTTTCTTAACTTTTTACGATACTCTTATATATGAGATTTGAAGCTTTTACTATAAACTCTTTACCTTGAGGTGAATTATAAGGACGATTTGCAAGAATTACAATTATATATTTCTGACTATTAGGTGCATAAACAATTCCTGCATCACCCAGCATTGTTCCAATATCGCCTGTTTTATGAACGAACAAAGCACCTTCGCCTAAACCAGCCGCAATAAGTTTATTATTTTTTACATGACTCATGTAATCAATAATGTATTCTCTTGAATTTATATTTAAAAATGCGGGGTTGTCTAAATTATATAAAATCTTAGCCAAATCCTGAGCAGTAGTCTTGTTTGTACCTGTCAAATCAGGAAGCCACGTTCTAACATAAGTCTTTGAGACTCCCCAATCTCTCAAACCTGCATTAACATCGTCCATGCCACCCATCTTTGACATAATCATGTTTGTTGCAGAATTGTCAGAATCCTGAATCATGGTTTTTGCAAGCGCATCCATAGAATATTTACCACCGGTTGCCATGTATTGAAGGTTTCCTGAACCGGAAGCCTTATAATAATCTGTCAGGGTCATCTCATCATAAATTGTCATTTGATTTGCTTCTATAGATTTGAACATTCTAACAAGAACCGGCAATTTAATTATGCTTGCAGCAGAAAATTGTTCGTCACCATTGATATCAAGATATTTCCCGTTTTCATATTCCCAAACATAAATCGAAGGATGTATTTGGGGATATTTGCTCATCAGGTTCAACAATTCTTTTTTTAGCATATACATTTCTGAAGTATTGTACATTGTTGTAACTTCGCTATGTGTTTTTTGAAGCGTTGGAGTTACAAGCATTCTATTCAGGAATAAATCGTTGCTCAAATAGTTGGAAATCGGATTGGCAAGTGCATACAAATCAACACTTCCGATATCGCTCATATCTTTATATGCTAAGCCATGCGGCATTTGAGTGTTAACATTAATCTTCTTCGGAGAAATTACATTTTGTATAAGTTGTTCAAAACAAGTTGGAAATATAAAATAAGCATAGGCTGCTAATAATGATATCAATATTGATACCCTAAAGAAATGTAAAATCGGATTTACTTTTTTCTTCTTAACTTTCTTAGTCTGTACACGCTGAGCCGGACGTGAATGTCTTACATTCTTTCTTTCCGGTACAACATAGAGATTTGGCATCTCTCTTCTCTGCGGTTGCTGATTGTATCCGTTATATGCGTACAAAACTAAAAACCTCCGCTTTTCCTAATTCTATCGCTCGTTGAGCAATTTAATTTATAAATTAATTAAACTTCTCCCCACCAACATATTAACATTTTTTTTAAATTTGACAAATCCTCCGTATGTATGATTATGATAACACTTTGCTATTCTAAATACTGAACCTTCATGGTATAATCAAAGAGTATGAAACGTTTCTTTAAAAAAGTTTTTTCATTTTTATTAACGCTGTGCTTTTTATTTTTAATCTGGCACTTTTTTCACGGTTGGATATACAATCAGTTTCTGAAAGCGAAAGGGGTTTATTACATACATAAAGGCGATCAGGCATATTCTCAGGACAACATGGCAAAAACTCTTGAATTTTATAAGAGAGGCCTTGAATATTATCCGGGACACTATGAAGCCTGGTTTAACCTTGGAAATATTTATGCTGTGTATGAAGATTACACATCAGCTGTTGACGCATACCAAAATGCAATTAAATACAACCCGAAATTTGTAATGGCAAGAATGAACCTTGGTATTGTTTATTCAGAGGACTTAGGACTGTTTGATCTGGCGATTGAACAATTTGATAAAATTCAGAGCATTAAGCTATTTCAGTTGTGGATACCTTTTGTTTACAGCAACGTAAAAAGCATACGCGCAAACAGAGGTATCGCATATTTTAATAAGGGAGTTTCATACAAGCAAAAAGCAATGTATCTTCCTTATGAACAGAAAAAATTAATGAATCCTCTTCTTGCAGAAGCAGTTGAAGCATATACAAACGCACTTAAATACCTCAAGAAGAATTACGATGTATATTATAACAGAGCTATTGCAAGACATCTCAGAGGCGACTATAAAAAAGCAGGACTGGATTACTGTGAAGCAATAAAAATAAAGCCTACAAGATTTGAAGCACATTACAATCTGGCAGTTTTACTGAGAGGTATGCACAGATATCGTGACTCAATAAGCGAACTTGAAAAAGCCGCTTTATTAAGTACGGAAGATTCAGAAATAAGCGAATTACAAACAGCATATATTTTTAATCTTCTCAACGAAGTTTCAAGACGTTTTGTAAACAGTGATGAATACGGCGTTGAAAAACTTACCGATAAACCTACCGGAAGCATAAATTATACTTATGTTAACGGAAGAATTGTGGCTGATGACGATTTTGATAAAGCAATGCAAAAAAACTTCAGAACCTGTGCAGGTTTTGAAACCTTTATTGCACCTGACGAAGATGAAGAAGAGGAGGGGTTTAATTTCTAATGGATAACAAAAACCTGGACTTTCTGTCAAAAATATCTGATATTTTAACCCATGACATTGACACTTTGGGTTTGTCTGATGAACTAAAAAGTACGCTTAGTACGTTCATTGGAATAAAAAATTTAAAACTATATATATATGATAATATAACAAATACAATGCGTGACTGCCTTGATTCTTGGTGCATTATAGAAGAAGATGAAGAATTGTACAAGGCATTTGAAAACATAAAAGAGCATGATTTTATCATCAACTCTAAAGCATACAAGCTTCCAGCAACAATCAGTGATATAACTCTAAAAATAAATTCTTTGTACATGCCGATTTTAAAAAATGAAAAAGTTTTCGGACTGATTGAATTGTCCTTTGAAGAAAACACCGCAGTAAATATGGAATTTTTATTCCTGATGAAAATTGTTGCATCACAGGTTTCATTGAAACTTCAAAACATTGTTCTGAATGAGCAATCTAAAATTAATGTTGAATTTCACGATTCTATGAAAAATATTGCAAAAATAATAGAAACACAATACGAACTGAATTATATAGTTCCAATTATTGGTGAAATGCTTGACAGGTTTATAACAGACCACCTTATTTATGTATTCTTAAAACAGGATAATGAATTTAAACTTGTTTGGCCAAAAGCCTGCAAAGACGAAAGAATTTATGATATTCTTACTCAGTTAACCCCTGAAACAGAGTATCTTTTGACAAATAATGATAAAATCGGTGCATTCCCCCTCATATCCGAAGAGGGTGAGATTACAGGCTGCATAGTCGCAAGAAGCACTCTTGACGTACTTTCTAAACGCGATATAAGTTATTTGGAACAACTGACAAGACAATCTGCAATAACAATAAACAGAGCTAATTCGTATTCAAAAATTCTTCAATATGCAACAATTGATGCTCTTACTAACCTCAATAACCGCAGACAGTTTGAACTTCGTTTAGGACAGGAAATTGCAACAACAAAGCGTCAAAAAAATTCACTTTGTGCAATGATGATTGATATAGACTTTTTCAAAAAAGTTAATGATACTTATGGGCATGCAAGCGGCGATGCAGTATTAAGAGGAGTTGCGTCTATTATAAAATCTGCACTTCGGGAATCTGATATTCCATCAAGATATGGTGGTGAAGAATTTGCAATTTTACTCCCATATACTCATATTCAGGAAGCACAAATTGTTGGTGAACGTTTGAGAAAAGCTGTAGAAGCATCACCAATCCCTATTAATGATGAAAACTCAGATGTAAAATCTATTAATGTAACCATCAGCATGGGACTTGCAGAATTTAACAATAAAGAAACCGGCGAAGAACTTTTTGAACGAGCAGACAAAGCTCTTTATGAAGCAAAAGAGAGCGGAAGAAATAGAATTTGCGTAAATAATGATTAATTTATAACTAATATATATTTACCCTTTTCTCATGGTAAAATAGAGTTATGGAAGAAAAATTTATTCAAAAATGCGTAACTTTAGAGGACACAAAAAAGCTTGCTTACAAGTTTGCAGAACTTGTAAAAGAGCAGGGTTGTTTTGTAAATTTGTTTGGTGAAATTGGTGCAGGTAAAACAGCATTTGTAAAATTTGTTGCAGAAGCTATTGGCATAAAAGAAAAAGTTACAAGTCCAAGCTTTGTAATTTTAAACGAATACCACAGTGCTTCTATACCTGTTTATCATTTTGATTTATACAGACTTGAACATACCGGAATAAGCACAATTACGGAAGAACTAAGAGAATACTCTGAAGGTAAAAAAATTACTTTTGTAGAATGGGCAGAATTTTCTCAGGGTGAACTTCCTTTTGAAAGAATTGAAGTTAATGTAACTTACGATGATGACGATTCAAGGATTTATGAATTCAAATCCGTTGGCGAAAAAAATAAAAACATTATAAAAGGATTGAAATCATGAGAATTTTAGCATTTGATACTTGTCTTGATAAAACATATATTACGCTAAACGACAACGATAAAATTATAAAAAGCGAAGTTATTTTTTCTGACGGAGAGAATTATCACTCTGCTTATTTAATATCAACAATTGTTAAAATCCTAAAAGAAGCTGGATTAGAGCCAAAGGATTTAGATATAATTGTAACAGACGTTGGTCCGGGGAGTTTTACAGGAATAAGAGCCTGCGTGACGGTTGCAAGAGTCCTTGCTCAGCAGCTAAACATTCAAGCAATCGGGGTTTCTTCCTTAGAAATACTTTCAAATATTCTTGGTGATAATGATTTAGTTGCTCTTGATGCAAGAAAAAACAAAGCCTACATTTATGATGGTGAAGTCAAAGGTGCAATTGAACTTGAGCAGGTGGATGAACTGGTCAAGGGGCGAAGAGTTATTACAGATAACAGTCTTAAAGAACGATTAAGCAAAAATGCAGAATTAGCTATTTCATATCAGGACGGAAACTACCCGCTTGGCGATATTTTATCAAAACTTGCAGCTAAAAAGAATGAAACAGACTGGCGTAAACTCAAACCGCTTTATATTCAACCGCCGCCTGTTTTTGGGAAATAGATAAAAAGCAAGAATCGCTGTTGAAAAATTTTTTAACAGCGATTCTTGCTTTATAAATTTGTATTTTTATATTTTTTTCATCATTAGTTTTTCAACATATTCGATTGCTTTATTTATTTTAAAGTCCTTTCCTATTGCCTTTAAAATTTCATCTACGGTTATTGTGCCATTAGAAAGAGCAACCAACTTTCCTTTAGCTTTTTCAACATCTTGCAGTGCTTTTGCTAATGGTTCATCACAAGCATTAATATCGCGTCTTGATATATCAATCAATTTATTAGAAAATTTTGCAACTTCTAATTCTGATATTTGTTTGCTTACCAAATTCAGTTCATTTCTAACATCATTTGCACTTTCAGACAAACGAATATATTTTTGAAAATCTGTTCCGTTTTCTTCTGCAATTTTTGTCATTTTATCAAAATTATTTTTCACGCCAGTAGCTCTTGCTTCTTTTGTATATTGATGAGAAAAAATATCTCGATTTATATCAGAAGCATACTGATAATGCAATTTTGATATATTAAAAATGGATTGCATTCTGCCTTGTAATGGAGCTTTAAGACTTTGCATATAGTTTTCTTTTTGTTTTATAAAAGCAACAAGTTTTTTTTCTTTAGTTTTTAATGAGTCCTCTAAATTCATTGCGGGCATTTGAGTTATTGTTTTTCGTAATATATCACGACCAAAAGAAACATCTTTATAATAAGATATCGTCCCTAGTATGTCTTTTGATTGTTCTATTTTATTGCTATGTTCATATATTTCTTCATTCATGGGCAGTTTAGAAGCGAATATGTCCAAATGAACTTTTGGCGCCATTTTATTTTCCCAACTGTATGGATAATATTCCATTCTCCAATTCCCGCCATTTTCACTAGTTCTATCTACAAATAAACCATGAAAATTTGTATTTGATATTGTATTAATTTTCATTCTAAATCCCCTATTTCTTGATGATTTTAATACCTTGCTTTTTGTAAAAGTTTGCTAATTCTTCAAATAATGGTTTAAGTTTTTCTTTGCACTCATTTATATAAGAAGTTTTTTCCTTGATTTTTGAATCTGTTTCTGCAACTTTAGTTTTTAATCCAGTAATATATTGTTGCATTTCTGATATTGTTTTAACATTTTCTTTTATCGTTGTTTCAAAATTAGAAATAGTTTTTTGAAGCAAGTCAGCTTGTTTTTTCAAACTATTTTTCGTTTTTCCGATATTAAAAGCATCTTCCATATTTTTTTGAACAGCTTCATATGTTTTGGTGGTATTTTCATATTTTGCATATTTTGATGCATCTTGAGGATAAGCTTCTTTACCATTATTGTAATAATCAGAATTTTCAAGTTGTTTTATGTATTCTTCTTGAGCTTTGGCATATTTAACTCTTGTGTTTGCAGCAGTGTACAAAATATGTTCAACATCCGCTCCTTTTCCTGAAATATCATTAATAACATTATATGGCTTACTCATAGCTTTTAAGTTTTTAATATGTGATTCAAGAGTATTATTTAAAAGTTTTTGAGTTTTTAATTCTTTTTGTGTGCTTTCTATTCCTTTTTGTAGCTCAGCTCTTTCTGCCTTTAGCAAATTTACTTCGTCTTCTGCTGTTTCTTTTTTGTATCTCAAATCTCCTGCTTTATCGTATAAACCTGTGCATTCTGCTGCTTGCCATTGTTGATATTTTGATTTATTAACATCATCAAAACGACCCATTTCTCTTCTATAGTAATATTCTCTTACTTCTTCAAATTGTTTTCTATAATCCGTTCTATTTGTTTCCAAATAATTCTTTTTAACATCTTCTATTTTTGGATAACTCGGTTCGTTATCATATACTACAAAATCTACTCTGTCTTTTAAATTTTGGGTTATAGGTTCCATAGGATCTGCAAAATATGCTTTGTTTTTTGGATAAGAATGATCTTTCCCTAAAGTTTTTTCAACGCTTGAATTTTTATAATATCCTTTAAGTTTTTTTAATCCTTCTTCACCATTTACAGAGGAATAAGGTACCTCTCTACCTCTAAAAACTGATACACTAACTGGTAATACTTTCATATAACCTCCAATTTCTAATACTAATACCCTAAACAATAAAATGTACTTATATTAAAGCTATACTAAATCAAACAAAATTAAAATAAAATATTTTTCTTCATAAAACTTAATTTTTAAATAAAAAAACATAAACTATATAGCCACTATCTATTCATTTTTGCATTTTACCCCACTGAATTATTGATAATTTATTATGCTTAATGTATTCTTAAAACTAAGAGGAGTGAATTATGGCAGTTATAGAAAAAATTACCGAAATTAATGATGTTTTAAAAGATATTTTTAACTTTACACAAACTAATGAAGAAGTTAAAGCTGACTTTGACGAATACCTTGCAACAATAGGTTCAAGAAACATTTCGTTAAATCAGATGGAAAAAATCTTTTTGCCATACATTTTTGAACGCAAAATCAATGATAAATTTATTCTTGAAATGTATCAGGAAAACGGAAAGAATACAGAAATTATTGAAAGCCTTTTAAACGCACAGGCTTCAATTTTTGAAATCAAAAAAATTCTTAAAAACGGTTTTGAATTATACAACCTTGTAAATGAAAAAGCTTACAATGTTTCTTCACTTACCAAAATGACAAACTTCAGAGGTGTATATTCAGGACAATATATTGTCGGTAGAATTTTCTCTTATGAAGGCGAAAATTATATTATTGAGATTTCCAGCATTCTTTCACATTCTCAAAAAAATGAAGCATACAGATTTGCTGTCATGAAGCTTATCCAAAACCCGAGAACTCTTTATTATGACAATATTGAAAAAGAAAATGAAATAAAATCTACAATATCTGATATGTACCAAAAATTTATTAAAACATTTGACAAAGATATTATCTTAACAACTAATAAACATGCTGATGATATCATTGGTGCTTTTAACGAGGGAACTGAAATTGATTTATCAGATAAATTGTCTAACATTGAAACATACAAATTTTTCCATGTTAAAGAATTAGAAAATAATTACGCAAACTTTTTGGAAAATTCTATGGGCGGATTTGCTTCTCATAATGAAACATACGATGTTGCAGTAATTTTTGATAAAGAAAAAGGATTATACGCAATACCTTTTTACGAAACTTTCTGCAAAATTTTTGAAAATAAAGATTTAGTAGAAAATGCAAAACAATGTATAGAATACTTCCTTGCAAATGAATCTATTCCAAATACAATTTTAGAAAGAGTTTCTGCAAAATATCCAAACTTTATGGAAACGATAAATGAATTTTTAGAAACAAATTATACTTTTGATGAATTATTAAACAAGTATAAAGCAGATTATCTGCACTTTACTTTATATTCATCAGCAACAGTTCTTTTCTGTTCAAATGCGTTTTCAGAAGTGTTTGATATTATGTCTGCACCAAAGCAGGAACAACCTGCTATTACACAAAAAGTCGGGAGAAATGACCCTTGTCCTTGCGGAAGCGGAAAAAAATACAAAAACTGCTGCGGGGGGAAATAAGGAGTAAATGAGTAAATAATTCGGTTAAAAAACAGACAAAAAGTAATTGTGAATCTCAAAAGAATAATGTCACGAGAATCCTGCATATTATTATTTTACAGAGCGAAAATTATAAAAATAATTTTCGCTCGTTTTGTAACAATTGGTTTACAAACATGCAATTTCACAAACCTTTTATCCTTAAAGTTATTAAGATTAGAATTAAAGGTTGGTGAATTATGTCAATAAATGCTGTAGATAGCTACAATAGTTTAAGACTTACAAACAATAATATTAACTTTAGAAGCGAAAAAGTAACAATTTCGGAACAGAAACCTGACACCGTTGAAATATCTTCAAAACAAAAGAAAAAAGAAGGTATGTCAACAGGAATGAAGCTTCTGCTCGGCATCAGCGGAACCGGAGCTGCAATATACGGTGCTCTTGTTACACACAGAGTATTAACAAGACCAAGTCTGGAAAAATTACAACAAGAATTTAAAGAAATTTTCAGACGAGAGGTTTCATTAGAAGAAATTCCGGATATGCTGAAAAAATATCAAGATATTTTAGAAATAAAAGATGAAAAAGAATTTTGCCAAAAAGCTTTTGAACAGGTAAAGAAAGATTACGGATACGCTGATACAAATATACAGCTTGTACTTGACGAATCTACAGACGGTATTCTTGGAGGCGGTTGGCACAGTTCCGGAAATGATTTCAGGATTTATTACAAAAACATTTTGGAACACAACGGAAATGTTTTTGATAGACAAACAAAATCAAATATTCTGGGAACATTCTTCCACGAATTTCAACATGTTAAACAAACTGAATACTGTATCAGAACAGATATAGATAAGTACGTAAACAATATTAAAAATGATGCTCTTCTTAACCAAACTTACATAACCAATTTAAGTGAATTATTAAAAAGCAAAGAAAAGTTAGCAGAAGTTGCAAAACAAAACAATATGACCGTAGAGCAGGTAATTAATACTGCAAATCAAAAACTTGAAGTATTAAAAACTAAAGGATATCAGGAAATACCTGATTATGTAAAAGAAGTTAATGCTCAGGTTGATACTATTAAAACCAGATTAAATAAACAGTTCGGTAAATATAAAAAATTCAAACCGGGAAGCGAAGAATACAAACTTGGCGAACAATATACCCAAAATTACGGCAATTATATAGAAGCCCAAAAAGATAGTGCAAACAAAGAATATAAGGAACAAATCCTTGAAAAAGAAGCATTTAAAGCCGAATACATGTCAAAAGATATTCCAAAAAGACTACGCTCTATCTGGAATGTATTTAGTGTATAGCATTTAACCTATTAACAAAAAAAGGATGACCCCAAAGCCATCCTTTTTTAAATTTTGTTTAACTATTTACTTAAAATTAAGCACGCTTGCTTCCTGTAACAGCAATCTGATGACGACCTTTAGCACGACGTCTGTTTAAAACTTCTTGTCCGCCAGGTGTTGCCATTCTTGCTCTGAAACCGCTAACATGTTGTCTTTTAAGCTTTGTTCCTTCTAGTGTACGTTTCATAATTCTATTCCTTTTCAGCTAATTTTACTAATTAATAGTTACATGCTATATAAAACATGTTTTTTAGTCAAATAGCTTTTATTTTTTGATTAAGTATTGTGAACTTTATGAATATATAAAACCCTAAACTTATTGACATATCGGAACTTCTGTTTTACGCTGAATATATGATTTATTTATGTTTTACAACTTCATCATCCTCATCCTCCAAGTTTCATTCGGAACTTGTATGATTTTGATGTGTGGTTTTTAAAACATATATTAGAATTTAAAAAGTTCCGATTTTAAATGTCGGAACTTTTTTTATGCAGTTTTGGGGAAAGATTTTGAAAATACAAGGTATTATAAATAACAATATAAACTTCAGAGGTCCGCTTGACGGAACATTAACAACAGTATTAAGAGCCTGTGATACAAATGAAATGGTTAACGCTGTCGGCTTAGATGTTGGTGCAATGGTTATTCCAAGGTCATATTATGATACCAAAGCGAGAAATGAATTTGCGGGTGCAGAAACATTCTTCAGAGAAATAAGCGGTACTTTTATTAACTGTATATCTGCAGGATTATTTGCTCAAATCATATCTAAAATTGCTTCAAAACATATTATGAAAGATATTAAAACAAATCCTGCAAGCTGGTATACTGATACTTCTTTAGAAGTTTTGCAAAAAGCTTGGAATAAAACTAATAATACAAAAGATTATATTAATACCGTTTTTGAAAATCTATCAGGAATTGACGGACACAATGTTAATCAATTTAAAAATATTAACTGGAATAATATCGAATGGATTGATGAAAAAGTTTGGGACAGAATTCAATGGAAAAATGAAAAATACAAAGGAATACAGGACAAATTAAAAACAAAGGATGATTTTATAAACACATTCACTGAATTTATAAAAGACAAAAACCTTAATAAAGATGACAAAAAGAATGTTCTTTCGATAATGGAAAAACGAATGACTAACGCTCTTGGTGCGAATCGCACAAACAAAGTTGAAATTGACGGTACAAAGTGGGAAAGTTCTTTATGGAACATTTTGCGTGATATGCAGGATATGGCTCGTGATATTTTTACGGAAAAAAATATTACAGCAGAAAATGCAATAAAAAAGATAAAGAAAGTTAACAGTATAAAAGCCTATGGAGCAATTACCTTAGCTTGTCTGCTCGGCTTAACAAATCAAGCAATAAACAGAAAAATTACCGAGAAAAGAACAGGTAAAAAAGGATTTGTAGGTGATGTAGATTTTATTCAAAAAAATCACGAAAACAAAAAAGACAAAAATCTTATTTGGAAGAAACTTGGTGCAAGTGCTTTAATGGTCGGAATGGTAGCATCCGTAATGAGGGTTAAAAATTTTAAAGATTTCTTAAAAAAACTTGAATTTACAGGACCTATAACAAGCGGAAACGCAATTAAAACAGTTTATGCAGCAAATATTACAGGAAGATTTATGGCGGCAGATAACGGAACGGAACTCAGAGAATCAATGACAAGAGATTATTTAGGTTTCCTTAACTGGCTTGTATTTGGAGGTTTTGCAGCAAAAGGTGTCGCTAATCTTCTTGATAGGAAAGGAAATACTTTATTTAACTACTCAAAAGAAGGAAAAGGCTTAAAACACTGGCTTAACAATATGACACTGAAAACGCATAACGAAATTGCTTCAAAAGGGAAAGAGTTTGCAAAGAAAAACATGTGGAAGATTAACGCAGCAAACGCTTCAGGAATTGCGTATTCTGCCATAACACTTGGAGTACTTCTTCCTATGTTGAATAAAAAAGTTACGGAATATCGTGCAAAAAAAGAAAAATAAACACCTTGCAAAAAAAATTCAATACGATATCATAGGCTCAGTAAGGTATTTTATTTTTATGTTCTTCTGAACGGTTATCATCGGTATTAAACCAGCGGTTCTAATGCCCCTTACGAAAGGATGATTTGTGGAAAACGGAATAGCGGAAGAAAGGCAGATGCCTTCTGTTAACCCGTGGTTGATTACCATACCTCTTGTAACGGCAGCTTTTTTGTTTGCTCTGAATGAAACAATTGCAAACGTAGCTCTTCCTTATATTGCAGGAACTATTTCCATAAGCAGAAATGAATCCACGTGGATTGTAACGAGTTATCTTGTCGCAAGTTCAATTATAATACCTGCAATAGGCTTTTTCTGCAAAGCGTTTGGAAGAAAAAATTATTTTATTTTTTCAATAGTTTTATTTACTGCTGCATCACTAATGTGCGGACTTTCACGCTCTATGCCGATGGTAATTTTATCAAGATTTTTACAAGGTATCGGCGGTGGTGCAATTTTGCCTCTGGTTCAGGCAATTATGATGGAGATTTTTCCTCAAAAAGAATGGGGAAAAGCAATGTCTTTGTATGGTTTTGCCTTTGTAATAGCACCGATTTTAGGACCTGTTATCGGCGGTTGGTTAACTGAAAACTGGTCTTGGCCATGGATATTTTTTATAAACGTACCATTTGGAATTGCTTGCGCACTATCGGTTAAAAAACTCGTTTCCGATCCTCCTTATGCCCAAAAACAAGCTGGTGCAAAAATGGACTTTTTCGGATTCGGCATGTTGGTAATCTGGATTTTATTATTGCAGGTTGTTTTAGATAAAGGTAACGATGCAGGGTGGTTTGATGCAAGCTGGATTTGCTGGCTAACAGGAATTTCAACAACTGCAGGAATACTGTTTTTCTATTCTCAATTTAAAAACAAGAAAGACCCTTTGCTGAATTTAGGATTGTTAAAAGATGTAAACTTTCTTTTCGGAACATTAATCCAGATGGTTTTATTATTTGTACTCATTGCTTCTGCTATGTTATTACCATCAATGCTTCAAAATTTAATGGGATATACAGCATTTTTAGGCGGTGTTTCCATGCTCCCAAGAGGGTTGGGAAGTTTGTTCGGGTTAGTAACTCTTGTTGCTTTCACAGGAAAAGTTCCGGAAAAGATATCATGCCTTATCGGCTTAATTTTAATTGGTTTAGGCGGGTTTTTGTTTGGTCTTTTAAATATGCAGATATCACTTTCAAGCGTATTTATTCCTAATTTCTTCTACGGAGTCGGTATGGTTATGGCAATGACCCCTGTTATTAACCTTTCCTGCGCAACTTTAAGAAAAGAAGATTTAACAATGGGAAGTTCTATGCAAAATCTTATGAAAAATCTTGGTGCTTCTTTTGGTACATCTATTGCTACAACCTGTATTTCAAGATTTTCTCAAATGCACCAAAATATGATGGTCGGATATTTGCACAGCCTTAATCCTGTTTTTGCAGAAAAAGTTAATGGTGCTGCCGTAAATTTGGTACAATACGTTGTTGACCCGTCAACTGCAGAATATATGGCTCAAAAACAGCTTCATTTCGCACTTATGGAACAATCTACTCTCTGGGCGTTTATTGATACATTCAGAATTTTTGCTCTTGCAAGTTTTGTGATTATCCCATTGCTTTTATTAATGAAAGAGAATTTTAATCCAAATAACAATCAACACTAGTCACAAACAGAAAAATAATGTAAAATAAATGTATATTTATGGAGAATGTTTTATGGAAGATACAGACAAAAAGCAGATTGAATTATTAATCAGCAAAGGTTTTGATTTTCATCAACAAGGTTTGTTGGATGATGCAGAACCTTTATATACAGAAGTTCTCAGGCTTGATGATAAAAACGCAGAAACTTACAACCTGATTGGTGTTCTCAAGTTACAAAAAGGTGAAGTGGATGAGGCTATTGAATATATGATGAAAGCAATAAGCATTATGCCAACTAACTACTTCTATGAAACACTATTTCAAGCATTAATCAGAAAAGAAGATTTCCAAAGCATTATAGGGTATGAACACACAGTTAATACTCTTTACGGAAAAAGTTTTGAGCTGATGTTTGATATTGCTTTTGCATACAAAAGATTAAATAATACCCAAAAAGCATTAAAGTATTACGAAAAAGCATTGGAAATAAATCCATCATCTTATGAGGGATGGTATAACATTGGCAACTTGTACAACATTGAGGGAAGAATGGAAGAAGCAATTTCCGCTATGAAAATTTGTTATAAAATGAAACCAAATGATGCAGAAACAGCTTACTATCTTGGAATCGATTATCTGAAAGCAAAAGATTATACAAAAGGACTTCCTCTATTTGAAAAAAGAATTTCTAAAGCAGTAGCAGTTGAATCCCAAAAGAAAACAAGCCCTGATATTGTCAGAGATGATAACGAATGGACAGGCAACAATATAAAAAATAAAGATATACTTATTTATACAGAAGGTGGTTTTGGTGACACAATAATGTTTGCAAGGTATCTGCCTCTGGTTGCGGAACGCTGTAGAAAACTAACTTTTTTGTGTCCGAAAAATATTGCACCTCTTTTTGAACTTAACAAAAAACATCTTGGAATTGATACAATTATTGATACTTTTATTCCAAATACAAAATTGGAAGCTGATGTTCATACATCTTTATTAAGTTTACCTTATCTTCTTGATTTAAAAAAAGACGATATCTTCGTAAGCAGTGAGGGGTATATTGTTCCGGATATGGAGCTGGTTGAAGAATTAAGACAAAAATATTTTGACAACGAAAAAATAAAAGTCGGTATAAAATGGCAGGGAAATACTTCTTTTGATACACAAAGAGTAATTCCTGCGGAATACTTTAATCAGCTAATAGATTTGGGGAATGCTCAATACTATTCATTTCAAACCTTTGACGGTTCTGAAGATATCACTAAACTTAATCCTCAAATTATTGATATCGGACAAGATTTGGTAAACTTTGACCAAACAGCAGCAGCTCTGAGAAACTTGGATTTAGTCATTTGTAATGATACTTCTCTTGCTCATCTTGCAGGAGCAATGAAAATTCCTTGCTGGATTATGCTTCCTTATGATACAAACTGGAGATGGCATAATACTACGGGTAAATGTGACTGGTATGACAGCGTTAAACTGTTCCGCCAAAAGGGCATTGATGACTGGCAGAGTGTATTTGACCAAATTATTCAGGAAATGATACCTGAAGAATAGTCAAAACTAATAAATAAACGATAAAAAAGGTGAAGTTCGCTTCATCTTTTTTTATGCTAATATTACTTTATTAGGATATTGAATTAAGGAGAAGCCGATGAATATATTTGAAGAATTACAGGCAAGAGGTTTGATTGCACAAGTTACTGACGATAAAGAAATTAAAGATTTAATCAATAATGGCGGTGCAAGATTTTATATAGGATTTGACCCGACTGCAGATTCTCTTCACGTTGGTCACTTTATGGCATTATGCCTTATGAAAAGACTTCAAATGGCAGGAAATAAACCTGTTGTTTTAATCGGCGGCGGAACAGGATATATAGGTGACCCGTCAGGAAGAAGTGATATGCGTTCTATGATGACCCCTGAACAAATCCAACATAACTGCGATTGTTTCCGAAAACAGATGGAAAGATTTATCGAGTTTGGTGAAGATAAGGCTATTATGGTTAATAACGCCGATTGGCTTTTAGGTTTAAATTATATTGAACTTCTAAGAGAAGTCGGTGCTTGCTTTTCTGTTAATAATATGCTTCGTGCTGAATGTTACAAGCAAAGAATGGAAAAAGGTTTGAGCTTCTTAGAGTTTAACTATATGATTATGCAGGCTTATGACTTCTATCATCTGCACCAAAAATACGGCTGTAATATGCAATTTGGCGGTGATGATCAATGGAGCAACATGCTTGCAGGTACTGAACTTATCCGCAAGAAAACAGGCGAAGATGCTTATGCAATGACAATAACTTTGTTGATGAACTCTGAGGGTAAAAAAATGGGTAAGACTGCTAAGGGTGCGGTTTGGTTAGACCCTGAAAAAACATCTCCGTTCGAGTTCTATCAATACTGGAGAAATGTTGATGATGCTGATGTTATGAAGTGCATAAAAATGCTTACTTTCCTACCAATGGATAAAATTGCAGAGATGGAAGCTTGGGAAGATTCAAGGATAAACGAAAAGAAAGAAATCCTTGCTTACGAATTAACTGAACTTGTTCATGGAAAAGAAGAAGCTGATAAGGCACAAAAATCAGCACACGATTTATTCTCAGGTTCGGGTGACTCTGAAAACATGCCAAAAGCAGAAATCGGAGCAGAAGATTTATTTGAAGATAAAATCAGTATAGTTAAATTGGTGGTTAAATGTGGTTTTGCTTCATCAAACGCAGAAGCAAAAAGATTAATCCAACAAAACGGAATTACCGTAAACGAACAAGTAGTAAATGCTTTAGATAAAACATACACTTATGCGGAACTCAAAGAAGGTTTAATCGTTCGCAAAGGCAAAAAACACTTCAAAAAAGCTATTTTAGGATAGGGGTAAATATATAAAGTTAATGTCAGGCGGTGCCTGACCTACAATCTAAAAAAGAGGTGTACATGAAAAAAATATTTTTATCATTAATAGCATTTTTTATGTTAATAGGTTCTTCGTTTGCAATGGGAAAAAAAGACACTATGAATACTATTATGGATAGTTGGATTGGTGAAAATATAAATTCTGTAATTAAAATATGGGGATACCCCACAAATGAACAATACACAGCTGGGCATAAACTATATATATGGAATCAAGGAACATCATTAAAAGAAAATATTTGGGGAACAGCATTTGTAAATCAAGATATATGTACAAGAATTCTTGAAGTAGACAATAATGAAATAGTCACAAATTACCAATGGAAAGGAACAGAATGCCCTGCTTTTAGTTTTACAGGAACAAAATGGATTAATCCAAAGAAAAATCCTTGGTAAATGTATGATTATAGTAATGAGGTAATATATGAAAAAAATTTGTTTTATTTTTTGCTTGATAATAACCACATTACCAATACTGGCTTCAAATTGGGAACAAATTGAAGATAATATTTATATAGACAAAGATAGTATTAGAACTTGTCCTTACCAGCGACATTATAAAGATAATTGTTTTTGCTTTTGGTTAAAAAATACAAAAATAGACCAAAATGGAATGTCAATAAATGAAAAGAATAATCAACCTTCATATTCATTAGATTATTTTATTATTAATACTATACAAAAACAAATAGCAGTAAAAAGCTCAAATATATATGACAAACATGGGAATATATTACATAATGAAACATACGAAGATTATTCACTAGAATGGTTTGACATAGCACCAGATTCAACTGCTGAGTTATATTATAATATAGTAAATAAAAATATTTCTAATGATGATAGTAATACATATAACAATTTCTATAATTCTGTTCAAAGCCTTAAACAACCAAATATTATCAAAAAAAATAAAAATCATTATACAATAAATCCGTAACTTATAGAGTACAAGATATGTAGGTCAGGCATTGCCTGACATTTACTTTTCATTATAATTTTGTATTAAAATGAAAACATGAATTATAAAAGACTTTTTATTCCTAATGCTATGATATTTATTACTGTTGTTACATACAATAGAAGAAACATTCTTGTAGATAATATTGAATACTTAAGAAATGCATTTAAAGTGACTAAAACAAAATACAAATTTGATGTTATTGCAATAATTGTTAATCCTGACCATTTTCATATGATTATAAAACCTCAAAATGTTACTGAATACCCTAAAATAGTAGGAACTATAAAAAGTTCTTTCACAAAATTATCAAAGCTTAAATATTCAAAAAATAATACCAGAGAATCTGATGTCTGGCAGAGAAGATATTGGGAACACTCAATAATAGGCGAAGAAGATTTATATAAGCATATTGATTACATTCATTATAATTCTATGAAACATTATAATATTGCTCCTAAAGATTGGAAATATTCATCATTTAAAAAGTTTGTAGAAAATAAATACTATGAAGATAATTGGTGTAATTTTGGCGACAAATATAATATTAACGGAATGGATATAGAATAAAATTATTGTCAGGCGGTGCCTGACAACAACTGTTTTGATTTACGATATTTTTTTTATATAATTTACTTATGAACAGAGAAAATGTAAGAAACTTTTGTATAATAGCACATATTGACCATGGGAAATCTACACTTGCCGACAGACTTCTGGAAGCAACAGGAACAATTGCTCAGCGTGATATGCAAGACCAGCTCTTAGATACAATGGACATTGAGCGTGAGCGTGGTATTACGATTAAACTGAACGCGGCAAGAATGAACTATACTTCTAAGGCTGGTGAAAAATATATCTTTAATCTTATTGATACTCCGGGTCACGTTGATTTTTCTTACGAAGTTTCCCGTTCGCTTGCCGCTTGTGAGGGTGCGCTTTTAATTGTTGATGCAACTCAGGGCGTTGAAGCTCAAACATTAGCCAATGTTTACATGGCTATTGAACAAAATCTTGAAATTATTCCTGTAATTAACAAAATCGACCTTCCGTCAGCAGACGTTGAACGTGTTAAACAGGAAATAGAAGAAATTTTAGGTATAGATTGCTCAATGGCAATCCCTGTTTCCGCAAAAACAGGACAAGGTATTGATGAAGTTTTAGAGGCTATTGTTGAATTTGTACCACCTCCAAAGGATACAACGGAAAAACCACTGAGGGCTTTAGTATTTGATAGTGCCTATGACCCGTATCTGGGAACACTATGTTTCTTTAAGATTATGGACGGTAAAATGAAGCTTGGTGATAAAGTTAAGTTCATGGCTTCAGGTAAAGAATATGATGTTGTTGAAATCGGTTATCTTACACCAAACCGAGTTCAGGTGGATGAACTGGTTTGTGGAGATGTAGGGTATTTTGCAGGTTCAATAAAAGAGATTACACGTTTTGTTGGTGATACCGTTACTCACGTTGAGAATCCTGCTTCTGAGCCACTCCCTGGGTATAAAGAAGCTCTACCAATGGTTTTCTCAGGGATGTATCCAGTGGATAACGAAGATTACCACGAGCTTAAAGAATCATTAGAAAAACTCAAACTTTCTGACAGCTCAATAACATTTGAGCCTGAAACATCATCTGCTTTAGGATTTGGTTTCCGTTGTGGTTTCTTAGGTATGCTTCACATGGAAATTGCTCAGGAAAGACTGGAACGAGAATACGACTTATCAATCGTTACAACCGCACCATCAGTAATCTACAAGGTTCATAAAACAAACGGAGAAGTTGTAGAAATAGACAACCCTGCAAATCTTCCCGCTCCACAATACAGAGATTATATAGAAGAACCTTATGTAAAAGTTTCAATTATTGCACCAAATGAATACGTTGGAACATTAATGGATTTAGCGCAATCTAAGCGTGGTATTTTTATTAACATGAATTATTTAGACAAAGTTCGTGTTGATTTAATCTATCATATACCGCTCAGTGAAGTTATTACAGATTTTTATGACCAATTAAAATCCAGAACAAAAGGTTATGCAAGTATGGATTATGAGTTTGCAGAATACAAACGCTCAAAACTTGTTAAACTTGACGTTATGTTAGCAGGCGAAGTTGTTGACGCACTTTCAGTTATTTGTCATGAAGACAATGCGTTTTATATTGGTCAAAAACTGACAGAAAAACTAAAAACAATTATTCCAAGGCAAATGTTTGAAGTACCTATTCAAGCGGCAATAGGCGGAAGAGTAATTGCAAGAACAAATATTAAAGCCCTTAGAAAAAGCGTGCTTGATAAATGCTACGGTGGAGACATTACTCGTAAACGCAAATTATTGGAAAAACAAAAACGCGGTAAAAAACGTATGAAAGCAGTAGGACGCGTAGAAGTTCCACAGGAAGCATTCATGGCAGTATTAAGCCTTGAAGAAGAATAGGAACAAATATCACTACTTAATCAAGTATCTTAGTACTTAATTATGCTTCAAAAAAATAATGTTCTTTATGATAGCCTAAAGAACATTATTTCTGTTTACTAACCTTCAATAATTTGTGGCATTTCCACATTCGGAGCGCCAATTGTTCTAACTAATTCCAATACGGCAGCTTTCATTTGACATTTTTGGGCAGTTGCACTAAAGAAATCACTATAGAAGCAACCGTCACATACACATCCTCTTTTATAGCATTCTAACGCAGTTGGTGTCCATCTCTTGACTGCGATAGCTCTCCCCATGTCACGACTCTTAAACACTTATATCCTCCGAAAATTATTTTATAATTAACTAAATCTCTCAAAATTAAGAACTGTTCCCCAAAAGCTCTCAATCCATATTTTTATTATATGGATTAAGTTTTGATTTACAAGCCGTAAAGGGGCAATTGTTAAGTTTTCTTAAAATGTATGCAAAGTCACAAAAAAGCTGGTTTATAAGTATTTTACTCATGGTAACTTACCATGCTTACATGGTTACGACAATTTTAACCATGGAAAGCCATGCCAATAGCATGTTTGCATGAATCGAACATTAGGTTAAGTTTTGTAAAAATGTTGGCATGTTATTAGTTTTATGTCGTTTTTATGCACTTTATTTTTGTTTAATTTTTCAACAGAAGTCAATTTTTATTTATAAAAATACTTTATATAAGTAAGGGAAATATTATGGACTTCTGGGGATTTAACAATATTAACGGCGAAATTGGTATGAACAACTGGTTCATGCCGACTTTTTCATATGATATGAACCCCTTTTTTGACAGTTCATTTATGTTTTCTAATTACCCGATGCCATCATTCAGCTTCTTGCCAAGTCTTTGGAACTACACTCCGTCATATCCATACACACCTAATTACCAGTCAACACCTGTATTTAAAACAAATTATACCTCTAGTATAGAACCACAAGAATTTAATAATGAAGCTAAAACTGAAACACAAACAACAGTTACACAAGACCGAAGAGTATTAAGCGACTATAATGCAAACGCAGGAAAACGACTGGCAAATATTGCCTTAAAGAATTCAGTAGGCTGGACAGGATATTGTGCAAGATCTGTAAAAAATGCAATTTGTGCAGCGCATCTTGGTTCTTATAAATCCGGTCATGCTTACCAAATGACATCTATTCTCCGAAACAACAAAAATTTCAAAGAGATTTCCGCTCAGGAAGTGAATGTAAAAGACCTGCCGGCAGGATGTATACTTGTTTATGACAAAGGAACACAAGGTTACAGTAAAAATTATGGACATACAGAGATTACTACCGGTGACGGGCGTGCAGTATCCGACGGAATTACACAAAACCTAACCAAACAACCATCTTCCGTATTCATTCCTGTAGAAAGGAATTTCATCGCATAAATTTGCACCTAAAATGCAAACATGATACAATCTAAGCATGTTTACTGGTATCATAGAAGAAGTTGGAAAAGTTTCAACCATTACAGATAAAAAAATTATTATTTCTGCACAAACCGTACTAAACGGAACAAAAATCGGCGACAGTATATCTGTTAATGGTGTATGTTTAACTGTTACAAAGATAAATACAAATTCTTTTGATGCCGACATATCTCCCGAAACAATGAAAGTGACAGCGTTTGGCAATCTTAAAACAGGTTCTGCGGTTAACCTTGAAAGAGCAATGAGTGCAGACGGAAGATTCGGCGGGCATATTGTTTCCGGACATATAGACGGTTTAGGCAAGGTAAAATCAATTCTTAAAGAAAATGATTTTTACAGAATATCAATTGAACTCCCAGCTGAACTTGCAAAATATACAGTAAAAAAAGGCTCTATATCAATTGACGGAATAAGTCTTACAATTGCAGATATTAAGGCTAACATTATATCAGTGTCAGTTATTCCGCATACGTTTAAAAACACAAATTTACAAAATTTGCGGATTGGTGATTTTGTAAACATTGAAACAGATATTTTGGGTAAATATGTTGAAAAATTTTTATCAACGAGTGATAATAGAACTGGAATTAGCATGGAATTCCTTATGGAAAACGGATTTTAAACATAGCAGAGTAAATTTCGGGAAACGGTTTTTGAAATGACGTCAAACACAAATCAATTTAATACAATAGAAGAAGCATTAGATGATTTTAAACAAGGTAAGTCTCTTGTTGTTGCTGATGATGAGGATAGGGAGAACGAAGGAGATTTAATCTGTTCTGCTGAATTTGTAACTCCAGAACTCGTAAACTTTATAACAAAGAAATGCAGAGGAATTGTTTGTCTTGCAATTGATAATGAAATTGCAAAGAAACTTGATTTGCCGCAAATGGTTGAAAGAAATACGGAAAACATGCAAACGGCATTTTCTTTAAGCATTGATGCAAGCCCAAAATACGGAGTAACAACCGGAGTTTCTGCATACGACAGAGCTAAGACTATTGAAGTTGCTATCGCTCCTGATGCAGAACCGTCAGACCTAAGACGTCCGGGACACTTGTTTCCTTGTGTAGCAAGAAAAGGCGGAGTCCTAAAAAGATGCGGTCATACTGAAGCCGTAGTTGATTTGGCTAAACTGGCCGGACACAGACCTGCAGGTATTATGTGCGAGATCATGAAAGATGACGGAAGTATGATGCGCAGGGACGACCTCTTTGAATTTGCAAAAGAACATAATTTCAAAATAATTACTGTTGCAGATTTAATTTCTTATCGCCTAAAAAGAGAACGATTTGTTAAAAGAGAAGTCGAAGTATTTTTACCGACAAAGTTTGGCGATTTCAATATAATCGGTTATACCGATACAATAACAGGATGTGAGCATGTTGCAATGGTTAAAAATGACGGCTCGGATAAAGTTCCTCTAATCAGAGTTCATAGCGAATGTCTGACGGGTGATGTGTTCCACAGCCTCAAATGTGACTGCAACTGGCAGTTACATGCAGCTCTAAAAATGATTTCAGAGTATGGTAAAGGTGCTGTTATCTATATTCGTGACCACGAGGGCAGAGGCATCGGACTAATTAACAAACTAAAAGCATACAAATTACAGGAACAAGGTCAGGATACTGTTGAAGCAAATATTTCTTTGGGTTTTGCACCTGATTTAAGAAATTACGGCGTTGGCGCACAAATAATACTTGATTTGGGCTTCAATAATTTTAATTTGATTACAAATAATCCAAAAAAAATTATCGGACTTAAAGGATACGGACTTACAATCCATGAAAACATTAATCTTCAGTCTGAAATAACAAAATACAACGAGCGCTATATGGAGACGAAGCGTGAAAAAATGCATCATATAATGTAAACTGAAAGTGGAAATAAGATGGAAAACTACAAAGCAGAACTTTTAGACAGTGAATCATACAAGATATTTAAAGGTGTTTATAATGACTTTAGAGCGAAAGCAGTTGATGAATACAAGTTTGAACTTGCACCGCTTGAATATGATGAATTCATAGACGCAATAGAAAAAAAATACATGAATTGCATCGTTCTTAAAGAAAATGACATTCCAACAGCTTTTCTTGTGTATACCACTTCAATATCAGAGTCTATTGAATTAAACATGATACACTGCCTCGGCACAGAAGATGAAGTTACAAAAATCAAACTACTGCTTGAAAAATTTTTATTACTAACAGAATCGGAAAGATTGTCAAAAGTTGTATCTTATCCAATGCTAGGACATCAGTCAGTATTTACTGCCGATATCGCAAAATTCGGTTTTAAATTTGTAGGGCTTGCTGTCCTCAGATTTATGATGGGGAATGCTTCTTCTGAAAGAATATTGGAAAATATGAAACTTCCCGAACTTGAAGACGAATACAAGATTGTAGGTTATCAGGATGTATACAGAGAATCTGCAATAAAAGTTATACATGAAGCGTTTAAAGATACTCAGGATGCCTTGTATGATACTCGATACAAATCAATAGAAGGCACTAAGGATATTATAAACAAAGTGATTGATAACATATACGGAGAATTTTTACCGGATGTTACGTCTGTTCTACTATACAACGATATTCCGGTAGGATTTGCTTTCTCAAATGTTACCGGCGGTAAAATTGCGAATATTCCTCTTGTTGCAATTGACAAAAACCACAGAGGCAAAGGTTTTTCTGAATACCTTTTAAATCGTTCAATAAAAACCATTGTTGATTGGACAAAATTAGGTAAAAGAATTTTCTCTGAAGTAAATGTTACAACCGAAACAAATAATTATAAAGCCTTGAAACTATATCGTAAAATAGGTTTCAGAGAAGATTTTTGTTATCCGCAAGCATATTTATTACAAAAAAAGTAGGGGTAAATATAATACTAAAGTTGGAAAAATAAAAAAAATAGGTTACAAATTTTCATATTTGTTGTAAAATAGATGTGGAAATTATACGAAAGGAGAAGTATGAGACTATCTAAAGAAATTTTAGCAACACTTAGTGTTGTTTGCTTATCTTCAGGAATAGCATTTGCAAGCGCTCCTACAGGTGACGTTCAAGCTTATGCTCATCCTACATTATTCAGTACACAAGGTCACTCACTTTTAACAGGTGATACTGATTCTGTTACTACAGGTGCAAAGGTATTTAAACCTGCATGTGCAAAAACAGTTACAGGTAAAGAAAACGTAATTATCGGCAGAGAAGCTAAGAAAGCTCTTTCTGATATGAAGAGCTCAATGGACACTCAAAGAGCAGCTGCTTACGATGTTAAATCAGCTATTCTTCGTTCAGAACTTGCTTGGCAAATCGTTACAGGTTTAGGTTTTTCTCAAGAAGCAGCTAACAAATATACTGACTTAGCTGATACTTACTGGGCAAAATCAGAAATCGATAAAGCATTAGCTGCTGACGTTATGATTGGTTACCCTGATAATACATTTAAGCCTGACCAAGCTATTACAAAAGCAGAAGTATTCGCTACATTTGCTAAATTAATGGTTGTAAACCATGATGCATCAGCAACTCCGGTTTACAATGGTCAAGAAGTTAAGTTCATTCCTAACTGGGCAATTGGTTGTACAAATGAAGTTATCGCTTCAGGTATTTTAGAAGCACTTCCTGAACAAGACAAAATTGTTTCAGCTGAATACTTAACAAGAGAACAAGTTGCTTACATGATAGCAGCTATGAAAGCTAAATTCCACATTGATACAACTAAGGGTGCAGAAGGCTGTGCAACAGCTTATGTTCCAACTCAAGTTACTATCAAATTGAGCGAAAGACTTTCAGCTAGAACATCTAACGTAGGTGATACATTCACAGCTAAGACTACTGAGTCTGCTACAGTTGAAGGTGTTACATTCCCTGCTGGTTCTACAGTTAAAGGTGTTGTAACAGGCGTTGTAAGACCTGGCGTTAAGAATCCTGGTTACATCGAAGTATCATTCAAAGAAATCAAGAATGATAGTTTGAAGGCTTCTTTCCCAACTTATGCTACAAGTGCATCAGTTGATGTTAAGAAAAATCCAAACATCATTGCAAGAGTTCTTTCTGCTCCTGTTGAATTCGTTGGTAGAACAGCAGGTGTTTCAGGCAGAACAGTTTCTACGGTTGGTAATGTTGTTTCTAACGGAACAGAAGAAGTTGTTGATAACTTAGGTGATGCAGTTTCTGATACATTCTGCTTACACCCATTGAAAGGCCTTAAAGACATTTCTAGCGGTGTTATCGCAGTTGGCAAAGGAACTACAAACATCGTTAAAACAACAACAACTGGTGTATTTGGTGTATGCTATGAATTAGTTGATGAAGTTAAATACATTATCGTACCTAACACAACTAACGATTCAGCATTGAACCCTGATGAAGTATTAACTATTCAATTCTAATAGTTGATTAGTCGGATTAGTAAATCCGACCTATAAGTTAAAAAAAAGAGTCTGTGGACAATAGTTCGCAGGCTCTTTTTTTTATTTAACTAATCATCTATCCAAGTTGATTATATAAGTCGGATTAGTAAATCCGACTTATAAGTTAAAAAGAGTCAGTGGACAACAATTTATAGGTCGTCTTTATCCAGGTGACAAATTTCTATCCTTTTACGGCTCCGTCGTTTTCACCTGAGATAAAATATCTTTGCATCATCAAGAAAAATATAATAATTGGAATTGTTGATATAATTGAACCTGCAGCGATAAACCTCCAGTTAGCAGAGAACATGCCTTGAAGATTATTAATACCGACGGGAAGCGTATACATAGATTCTTTTGTGAGCATAATACTCGGCCAAAGAAATTCACCCCAGGAACCAATAAATGTAAATACTGCAAGGACCGCAAGCGTTGGCTTAACCATCGGAATAACTACACGAGTAAACATCTGAAATACGTTACATCCGTCAACAATAGCTGCTTCTTCAACCTCTTTAGGTACTTTTAAGAATGCCTGACGCATTAAAAATATTCCGAATGCACTTACTGCAAACGGCATTACAAGACCAATATACCCCATAACATTATTAACGCTGTCTATAAGGTGAAGTTTTAGAGTAATTATATAGACAGGAAGCATGATTGCCTGAAATGGTATCATAATCGTTGCAAGAATTGAAAAGAAAACAAATTTTTTACCCCTAAACTGCATTCTTGCAAGCGGATAAGCTGCAAGCGAAGACAAAACAAGATTAAGAATGACCGTGAGAGCTGCAACAATTACGCTATTCCAGAAATATGCCATAAAATCGACTCTTCCCCATACATCAATATAGTTTTGAAAGGTAAAATCTGTAGGCACAAGCTGGGGAGGGTAAGCAAAAATATCCTCTTTAATACCTTTTAATGAAGTTGAAGTTAACCACACAAAAGGAAATATTGACAACAACGAAGTTATTATCAGTATCGTGTGTATTATTCCTTTTCCCAGAAGTTTTTTGAACATATTTTTACTTTACCACTTTATTTTGTTTAACGCAAAATTATATTTTAAATAAATGTTATTTAACTCCTTATTCACCCCTTTATATTTACTCCTTTATTCAAATATCATTAAATAACTAATATCAGCCTGTTGTTCAACACTTTGAGGTCGTTTTTTCCATAACTTTATATGAATTTTTGCAGGGAAATCGTATATATAGAAATAATTGTAATATTGCCAGTATGGTGCATAATTATTGCAGCCTCCAGGAATACCGCAGGCAGTACCATGCATGTAATAACCTGTAGTTTCTTTTATTCCTGATGCAAGGGTGTTATTTTTATATGGACTTTCTGAATAAAAACCAATATTTTCATAACTATCCATATATGCATATTTATAGCCTAAATCATGAGCGTTTGAATCAGCTAAACATATTGGCTGATAATTATTTTTACCTCGTTCGTTCTTTTTATCATTTTTTATGCGTGCAATAATTGTTTTATTTTTGGGATTATAGTTAACTTGGTATGGTACAAAATAAAAATCCTTATACAGAGTATTAAAATTAGAATCCACAACATCTTCATTTTCTGATATAGATACAAAGTATAATAGTTCAGGATTTAAAATGCCTATACTGTCTCTGGAAACTCCGTTGATTTTTTCTTCATTACTGCTTTTTGACCAATGCAAAGCACCATTTGCACTAATCCAGGGTAAACCGTCTGTTATTTGATAAACACTTTGATTTGGAGAATAATTCATCTGAGAAAAAATTAAAGAAGTTCGCATTGCATCCATTCTTTTTTCTAATATTCTTGCTTTGGATAATCCGCTAAAGTTTTCCATGGGAGTTAATATTATATTTATTCCATTGTCATCAATATTTGTATTTATATGAGGTGTATTTTTTCCTGTATTTATATTATTAGATTCTTCAATTGGAGCAGGAGCCGGCTCCGGTTCAGTAATATTTTCAAATCTGGGTGCGTCATCCCAATCAGTAAATATTGCAACTCGAAATAAATTAATCACAAATGCTATTACAAATGCAATTAATACCATACGTAAAATTTCAAGCAGTCCTTGTTTTTCCATCTTTTTCCTCAGTTTATTTCAGGTAAAATATTTTTTCTTTCATTATTCAAATACCTTGGACTAAATCGTTCATAAGTCAATTTTACAATATTTTAATTTTGGTGTCTATAAAATAAAAATGTTGATATTGTTGATTTTTGAGCTGCTTTTGTAACAAATTGTAAAACTTTTTAAAAGTTAGGCAATTTAAAAGGTTCACTAAACTTACATGAGGTAACAATGTGTGTAGCAGAAAGAAAGTAGGTCAAAATGAACAGTATTCAAAATTATGGAATGACAAATTATCAGATTAATTTTCAGGCAAAAGGCGGAAAAAAGACTATAAAAACTCTGGCAGATGTAATACAAAAACCTAAAAAAATATCTCAGGAACAACAAAAATTAAATCAAATCTATAATTTAATTAAGAAATATGAATGTGTTTGTGATTGTAATGGTAATAAAGATTTGATAAACGAAGGAATTATTGATACCATTGTATAATTATTCAGCCTGTAGGTCAGGCATTGCCTGACAAAAAACTGATTTTAATAAAACGGATTGAGGTTAATAATTTACCCCCAATCCGTTTTTATATTTTCAAAAGCTATCGTGCGTTTATAAGCAGTATTCTTGATACATTTACCCCTTTACCCCCCTCCTAGTGCGTGGGCTTTTTCGGTTGTACTTTTTATTACATCATAGAAAAGTTTTTCTGTGTTGTTTTCATTCATGCAGTCAACACCAACTGCTGTGCAGCCGCCTTTTGTTGCAACATTTGAGATAAGTTGTTCCATAGAGATATCACGATTTAGTGCCATTTTTCCTGCACCAATCGCCGTTTGAATACTTAATAACAATGCTTTTTCATAATCCATTCCAAGTTTTTCGCCTGCTCTGGCAATTTCATTAATAACCTTATAATAAAATGCAGGACCGGAGCCGGAGATTGCTGTTACTATATCAAGCTGGTCTTCATTATCAACAACAACGCACTTGCCAATTGTTGAGAACAATGATTTAACAAATTCAATATCCTCGACACTTACTTTTCCGCCAACAATTCCACTCATGCCCTCACCAACAAGAGCCGGAGTATTTGGCATAACTCGAATAACTTTACTTCCGTTAAGAAGATTTGTTTCTATCTTGTTTATACTAACCCCTGCAGCTATTGAAACAATTAATTTATTAGGAGTTACATAAGATTTAATTTCCTCCAAGACTCCCAAAACCTGGTTCGGTTTTACTGATATAAAAATTATGTCAGAATTTTTTACAAGTTCTTTATTATCAAGAATAATTTTTACACCAAGTTCTTGTGATTTTTCTTCCAACCCTTCTTTATTAGACTTAGTTGCCATTATACAATTTGAATCAACAGTATGTGTTTTTATAAGTCCCTTTATTATAGCTCCTGCCATTTTGCCTGAACCGATAAATCCTATTTTTTTATAATCTGACATATTGCCCTCTCTATTTTTAACACTAATACATAGTTATTATACATCATTTTTATTATTAAAATATAATAAATTTCTTTACAAATCAGTTCGTTTCTAATACTATTAAAGAAGAGGGATTTAACCTCATGAATAAATACGAGGTAACTAATGGCAGACAATAAATATAAGCGTGTGTTGTTAAAGATTAGCGGGGAAGCACTTTTGGGTGACCAAAAATTCGGTATAGACCCAAAACCTGTTGAAATGATTGCTGATGAAATCCGTTCTATTTATGAGCGCGGCGTTGAAATCGCAGTCGTAGTAGGTGGCGGTAACATTTTCCGAGGAATGAAAAACAGCGCAAAATTAGGAATGGATCAAGCATCAGGAGACTATGTAGGAATGCTTGCAACAGTGATGAACGCAGTTGTTTTGCAATGTGCATTAAAGAAGATTGAAGTAGAATGCAGAGTTCAAACTGCAATAGCAATGAATCAGATTGCAGAACCCTATGTTCGCCATAGAGCAATCAGACACCTTGAAAAAGGCAGAGTTGTTATTTTTGCAGCAGGGACAGGAAACCCATTCTTTACTACTGACACAGCATCAGCACTTAGAGCTTCGGAAATCGGCGCAGATGTTATGCTTATGGCAAAAAATGGTGTTGACGGAGTTTATACGGATGACCCAAAAACAAATCCTGATGCACAATTACTAAAAACAATAACTTATGATGATATTATCCATAAAGACCTTAAAGTCATGGATACATCAGCTTGTGCATTATGCAAGCAAAACGGTATACCTATTATCGTTTTTGATTTCAAAGCTCAAGGCAGCCTTGTTAAAATCCAAAACGGTGAATCAGTAGGAACATTCATAAATTAATAAAAAACAGGTAATATTATTATAAAGGAGAAAATTATGTCAGACGCTCTTGATGAAATGTTTTTATTCGGCGAAGAAAAAATGGAAAAAGCAATCGGACAGCTAAAAAAAGATTTTGCATCTGTTCGTACTGGACGTGCAAATCCTGCTATTTTGGACAAAGTTGTTGTTGAATACTATGGTGCTCCAACACCTATAAGACAAATGGCACAAGTACAAGTTTCTGAAGGTACTACACTTGTGATTACTCCATTTGATAAAAGCATTCTGAAAGAAGTTGAAAAAGCAATTATAAAAGCAGAAATCGGCGTTGCTCCAAACAATGACGGAACATGTATTCGCCTTAACTTCCCACCTTTAACCGAAGAAAGAAGAAGAGAAACTGCAAAAGACGTTAAAAAGTTTGGAGAAGATACAAAAATTGCTATAAGAAACGTAAGACGTGACATGGTTGATACTCTTAAAAAAATTGAAAAAGACGAAAATCTTCCTGAAGATGCAGTAAAGGATAATCAGGATCAAATACAAAAAATTACTGATAAGTATGTTGGAATTATTGATTCATTAGTATCTGACAAAGAAAAAGAGGTTATGACAGTATAATGGCTTTAACTAAAAGTATAACAAGATTAATTGTAGGATTGGCAATTGGCTTCACGGCGTTTTTTGCAATATTGGCAGGCGGATTACCGTTAGCTGTGCTATGCATTGTAATTGTTATACTTGGTTCAAAAGAGTATACACAAATTCTTGAGCATAAAGGATTTACTCCCAGCAATAAGATTATAGTTATATCGAGCATGTTATTTGCTTTGATAGCATATTTTAGCAAGATGGAGTTAATTCCTCTTGCATTTACATTGTCAACATTTATGGCATTTATGTGGGTTTTGTTTAGAGGAAAACAACCGTATATAGCAAATGTTGCAACAACCATATTAGGATTTGTGTATTGCGGGTGGTTTCCTTTACACCTATTGTTGCTCAGAGATATAGGATGCTGTGAACCTACATTCAGTGGCTTTATAAAACATAATCCTTCTATGGAAGGAGCTGCTTATGCCGTTTTGCTTCTTTTGGCAGTAATTTTAACAGATTCGTTTTGTTACTATGCAGGAATGCAGTTTGGCAAGCATAAGTTATCTGAAGTCATTAGTCCTAATAAAACAGTAGAAGGTTCTATTGGCGGTACGCTTATGTGTGTAATATTCTGTTTAACATTTGGTATTTTGGTGTTCGGATTACCATGGTATCATTCTCTGATTTTGGGTCTTTTAATTGCAGGATTTGCACAAATTGGAGACTTATGCGAATCAATGATAAAACGTGATGCCGGCGTTAAAGATTCCAGCGACATAATCCCAGGGCATGGTGGTTTTCTTGACAGAACTGACAGTTATATATTAACAATACCTG
The DNA here is from genome assembly GCA_902797965.1 of uncultured bacterium. GTDB lineage: Bacteria > Cyanobacteriota > Vampirovibrionia > Gastranaerophilales > Gastranaerophilaceae > CAG-196. The sequence goes on along the minus strand of CADBUY010000005.1, from coordinate 1,721 downwards.
TTGTGTATTATTATCTACAGTTTTTCGTACAAAATAATTTCTTAGATCTAATTAAAGGACTCTTTTAATGTTAGAAGAAATATTTGGTAAAAGTGACAAATCTCTGGTTAAAATTGCTTTAACCCATCCTTCTTACACAAAAGAGAACAATTTGCCGGATTTAGAAAATTACGAACGTTTAGAATTTTTTGGTGACTCTGTGTTGAAGCTTTATACATCCAAGCAACTTTACCAAAAATACCCAACATCACCCGAAGGTGAACTTTCAAAAATTCGTTCTATATTAGTCTCAGATGCTATTTTAGCTAAAGTTGCAATACAAATAGGATTGGATAAACTTATTATTCTTGGTCCTTCAGAAGAAAAACAAGGCGGAAGAAAACGCGAATCAAATATAGCCTGCTCTCTTGAAGCAATTTTGGGTGCATATTATTTTAGCGGTCAACAAGAAAAAATAGAAGAATTTATAAAAAATTATATTATTATCTATGCAGAAGATGTCGATAAACACTTTGAAAAATATAATGCGAAAGATATATTACAGCAATACACACAAGGACAAGACAAAACACGCCCTGAATACAGAGTTGTATCAGTAGACGGACCCGCGCATAAACCAACATTTAATATAGAAGTCGTATGGAATGAAAAAATTATTGCAAAAGCATGCGGAAAATCAAAAAAAGAGGCAGAACAAAGTGCCGCATTAGAAGCATGTAAAACACTTGGTATTATTAAAGAATAACCCCTTTCTACAAAATAAAAAAGCATGCCCGAAATAATTTAGTGTAAAAAATACACCGCAATATAGTAGCCAGTTGGGCAGTCTTTAAAGTGTATTTTTTACATTTAATACCAAAACGCTTGTATTCTGATAGTTTTGCCTTTGTTAACAAAAGTTAAAATTACCTCTTGACATTTTTATTTATATGTAGCATAATAAAAATGTTAGATGAAGTGTTAATTAAACACTTAATAGCAAGCCGAGATTCTCGGAGGTGATAGGAAATGAAAATCAATAAAATTTTAAATATATCTTTTAGAGAAAACGATCCTTCAAAAACTGTTAGTTCACAGAACGCTATTTTGATGTTAAGAGACCCAAACGCTTCTGTAAAGTTCCAACAGAATAAAGAAATTGCACAAAAGGCTGACGTATTCAATACAAATCCTTTAAAAGCATTAGGATACAAATTATATAGAACTTTCAGTATGATTAGAGATAATGAACCAGCCGAAACTGAAAGCGTAAAACATTTAAACACATTAGCTTAAATAAAAATCTATAATATAATACACACACATAATTTAGCGGTAATTTTTTAATTATCGCTTTTACTTTTATATAACGAATAATTTATGCATTAAAATATGTATTTTGATGCATAACCTTTTGTTCCATCTCCATAGGATAGAGTTAGAGAAATGATGTTTTTTTATTTAGATATTAACTTCGTTTTCTTCTTCTCTTTATTTCGGGGGTAAAGCGGATTGTCGGCAGAGTGCGAAGTTTGTTTGCGTAAGCAAACAACGTAGGCACGTTTAATGCCGACAACCAAGCAAGAGAAGAAGAAAATGAAGCAAAAGAAGAAGAGAAACACCGGACTAAATGGATAACCACTACGCACTTTGTGCGTAAAGATTGAATGGCTGGTTTGGCTAAAGCCTAATCTAACTGCGTAGCTTTCACAAGAACAATATATTCCCTCTCCGGCGGGAGA
>CADBUY010000004.1 GCA_902797965.1 uncultured bacterium | reverse complement strand
TAAGAAAGCTGAAGCTGAAAAAGAAAGAAAGCTTAAAGAAATAAACAGAATTGATAAGAATTATGATTTATCGTTAAACAGATTAGAAACTGAACGTACCGCTTTAACTACTGAATATGATTCTGTTAAGAAAGTAATCAGTGATAACGTTGAAAGGACGTTCGGTATTTTCTCATAACAAGATGTAAGATTTTTTTATTTTCCCTTTTTAATCCCTTTTCCCTTTTTCCGCTTGAGCTTTGACTCAAGCTTTTTTTTAGTGAATCATTCCGCCTAATGCCATTACATCTTCGTATGCTGCACCGGCTTCAAGCATTTCTTCTGCAGTAAAATCAAAAAGTGTAATAGTATTAATAACTTCTGCTTTTTTTTCGATATTTTTTACAACAGAAGCTAGTGCAGCTTCTCTTGTTATACAAGGAAACTTATCATTAATCCCGTTTTTTAAACTTCTTTTCTTTGCTTTTCCCATACTATTCCTTTATGACAATGCCAATATAGAAACACCTATCATGCCCGCATAATTTCCGGCTGTAGCAAGTCTTATTGATGTTGGAGTTGTTACAATATCTTCATTTACTTGTTTTTCAATTTCTTTTATATTGACAAATTCTGCCATTGAGCCTGACAATACAAAACAATCAGGATCAAATATATTGGCAAGACCTTTTATACCTACTATTATATCATTTTGCCAACGATTAAGTATATTAATCATTTCTGTATTGCCGTTTTTTACTCCGTTAATAACTTCGTATGTTGTTGCATTCTGATTTTTTAACGCTTCTTCTGCATCTAATTTTAAGGCAGTACCTGAAGCATATATCTCGAAACAATCCCAGCTTCCGCAAGTACATTTACGTCTTTTGTCAGAATACATTTTGAAGTGCATTTCTCCCGCTGCACCTGATTTTCCTTTTAATAATTTGTCATTAATAATTATACCGCCGCCAACACCGGTTCCGAGTGTTAACATCACCGATACAGAAGTATCTCTTGATGCACCGATTTTATATTCTGCCCAAGCTGCAGCGTTTGCATCATTTTCCAAAAAGACATTTTTATTACTAAGACTTTGAAAATCTATCGTATTGTAGCCCTGAACCAAGTTTCCGGTAGAACCAATTACAGCAGAATTTGAATTATTTACGGCACCGGCAGTTGCAATTGCTATTACATCAACTTCGTTTTCAAATTTTAATATTTGCTGTTTTAATAAATTTTTAATCTCATCTATACTTTTAGGAGTTGAAAATTTATCAATATCACCGATAATAACACCTGTTTCGTCTATAATAGTACTATAAATTTTTGTTCCGCCGATATCAAATGCCAAAGCCTTTTTCATGCAAACTCCTTCTGTATTTTATATTTGTCTTTCAATAAATCTTTTGGTAATTAATTGCGGTCTTGTAATAGCTGAACCGATTACAACACTGTGTGCGCCCAGTTTGAACGCTTTTTCAACTTCATCAGGATGCCAAATTTTTCCTTCCAGTATAACCGGTTTATTAATTTTACTTTTAAGTTCTTGCAAAAGTTTATAATCAGGTTCTTCTGATAAACTTTCAGATTCTTTAGTATATCCTGATAGCGTTGTAGATATTATATCAGCGCCAAGCTCAGCACAATGAATTCCCTCTTCTAAGATTGCAATATCAGCCATTGCAAGTTTATTTGAAGAATGAATTTTATTAATTATTTCTTCAAGTGTGCAATTATTAGGTCTTGTTCTTAACGTGCCATCAAATGCAATAATATCAGCATCTGCATCAATTAATTCTTGGACTTCTTTTAATGTTGGTGTTATGTATACAACTTCTTTCCAGTTTTCCGGCAGCTTATCAGGTTTTGTCAATCCTATTACTGGCACATTTAAAGATTTAGCGTTTATTACATCTCTTTTACCTGCGACTCTTAATGCTGTTGCACCACCGTTTATTACGGATTTCATCATAGCAAAAATACAATCTTCCTTATATAAAGGTTCATCAGGCATTGCTTGACATGAAACGATTACTTTTCCCTTTAAAAAATCAATAATTTCCATGACTAAAGTGTATCATAAAAAGATTGATAAAAACATAATAGATGATTATAATAAAAATACTGGGGGATATTAAAAATGAAACATAAAAAGTTTTTAGCTATCGGTACACTTATTTTTGCAGTTGGTCTGATTATGTTTTTTGCATATAAAAAGCCTGCTGAGAATAATGAAGTGGTCACTAACAACTCAAATGCAGAACAAGTGGAGCATAAAATATTAAATAAGAAAAAAACTGATAAAAATAATGCTAAGATTCATGAAGAAATAAAATCTTCCGAAATAAATCAAGAAGTTGAGAAAAAGCAATTATCCGAAGATAATAAAAAAGTTAGAAAGGTGAACTTATATACTACTGATAGTCTGGTTCCGCTTTCTACAATTAGTGTTATTTCTTCTTTGCCGAAAAATATTCAGGATAAAGTTTTGCAAATTTCCCAAACAAACAATATTTACATGGCTAAAAGGAAGCATGATAAACTTTTAATAATAGCTGATAATCCAGATAACATTCGTCATTGTGTAGAATTTATCGAAATTTCATTAAAAAATGGTCATCAGATAACAACAACTCTCGGTTATAATGATAAAATGAAAGATTCTGATAATGATATCTGGGAATATGATGAAACAACTAAACAACCGGTAAGACACTCAAAATACAACTCTGAGGGTGATTTAGAATTTGTAGAAACTTGGAGTTACGGTAGTGAGCCCGTTAAATATGAAATGAAAGATAGCGAAGGGCATGTTCTTTCTATGAGAAAAGAAACTCTTGACGGCGGTACTAATTTAAGAATCGAACATCTTGTTTATGACAAATCCGGTAATACAAAAATTAATGTCTCAACTATGTATGAAGGTGCAGATGTTAAAAGATTTACTTATTATAATGCTGATAAACCCTCTGATGGCGGCTCAGTTTTCTCTGAATTTAATGACGGACTTAAAACCAAAGAAACAGTATATTCAAATGATTTAAAAGTTATAAATTCGTACACATCAGAATATAAAAATGGTGAGAGAAAAGATATAACAGTTTGGGACAATAATAATAAAGAAGTCGAAAAGCTAGTTCCTGCTGAAGTTAATGAAGCTTTGTGATGTTTCTGCAAGTTTAGGTCTTGTAAATAAATCCATTATCTTTCTTGATGCATAAACGGCAAGTCCGCCTAATACAGCACGTCCTCCATAAGTTAGCAAAGCTTTTTGATATAACTTCTTCATGTTATTGATAAGCGGCTCACTTAATCCGCTTGCCTTTGCAAGCTTTAATCCTCGCTTGCTTGCAATGTATTCTTCTGCCACTATAGGTAACATACCGATAAAAGCTATTTTCCCGCAATTATCTTCGATTATATCTGTAAAACTTCGCGGTGCACCTTTTGGTTTTGTTCTTGAGAATATTGCAAAGTATTCCATTAAACCTGCAATTGCGTAACCTATTCCACGCATTTTTGCCAAATATTTTACTCCATATTTGCTCATTAAATCATTCATGGCGTGACCAAGTTCATGAAACCCTGCTATTGAAATTTTATCGGTATTTATTACAACCTCATTGCTTTTAGGAATATAACAAGCATTTTTTCCAAGCTTGTAGTCATTATTTACTAAAGAATATTGTGCAGGTATTATGCGTACACCTTTATCATACAAACCTGAATCATGTAACGCCCTTGTAAAATAGTCTTTATAAATTTTATTATTTACTTCTTCTCGTTTCAATTGATTTTCAAATGGTTTTCCTGCATAAGCAAGAGGACTTAATATTGCACCTGATGCGGCAGTTGCAAGCATAAATCCCTCAAACTCGTTCAAAGGAGTTCGGGTAATATATTCATTTCCGTTATAAATTACACTAGACATAATTCTACACCTGTATTAATAAAAACATTTTTTTTAATAAAATTGCCTAAATATTAAGATATATTTACATTATAAGATGTATTAATTGTGACATTTTCTTAAATAACTTGTCACATAGCTTGCTATAATGTTAAAATAATTATATTGGTGGAGAGATGGAATTTAGTAAATTATCCAAAATATTGAAGAATAACGATATAGTCCTGGCTATTGGTCTGGTCGTTATTGTCGTTATGATGGTTATTCCTATACCTGCACCATTTTTGGACTTACTTTTAACTGTAAATATATCTCTTGCCGTTATCATACTTTTGGTTTGCTTGTATACTCAAGAACCGCTAGATTATTCATCTTTCCCCACTGTATTGCTTATTGCAACTTTATTCCGTTTAGGTCTGAACGTCAGCTCCACCAGATTAATTTTACTCAACGGTCAGGCCGGAAATGTAATAAGTTCATTCGGGCAATTTGTAGTTGGTGGTAATTACGTTGTAGGTGCCGTAATATTTTGTATTTTGGTATTAATCAATTTTATGGTTATTACAGGTGGTGCAACTCGTGTTGCTGAAGTATCCGCTCGTTTTACATTAGATAAGATGCCGGGTAAACAATTAAGTATTGACGCTGATTTAAACTCGGGACTTATTAACGAAGATGAAGCTAAAGAAAGACGTAAAAAACTTGAAAGAGAAACTGATTTCTATGGTACTATGGATGGTGCTTCCAAGTTTGTAAAAGGTGATGCTACAGCTGGTATTGTTATTACCGTAATTAATATAGTCGGCGGTTTGATTATCGGTGTTATTCAACTCCACATGGAAATTACACAGGCACTTAGTACTTATACTATCTTAACAGTTGGTGATGGTCTTGTTTCACAAATTCCGGCTTTATTAATTTCAACGGCTACCGGTTTAATCGTTTCAAGAGCATCCGGAAAAGATGAATCACTTTCTGTTGATATTAAGAATGAAATGTTCAGTGATCCCAGAGTATTAGGTGTTGTATCAGGTTTGCTCGGAGTTATGGGTATTGTTCCTGGAATGCCTACTATACCATTTTTAACGATTGCTTTAATTGCAGGATTTTTAGCATTTAAAAAATCTAAAGAAAAAGAAACTACAGTTATTGCAAAAGAAGCGGAAGCAGTTGAACAGGCTCACCAAGAAAAAATCGGTAAAAAAGAAAAACGTGCCAAAGCTACAAGAGAAAGTGTAATGGAGCTTCTTAATGTTGATACTATTGAAATTGAAGTCGGATACAGATTGGTTCAACTGTTAAATGTTGAAATGGGCGGTGATTTGCTTGAACGTATCGCACAAATAAGAAGACAAACTGCTCTTGATTTAGGTATTATTTTGCCATCAATAAGAGTTAGAGATAACTTGCAGTTGTCCCCAAACTCTTATCAAATAAAGTTAAAAGGTGTTCCATTAGAGTCCGGAGAAGTCTATCCGGAAAGATTTTTGGCAATGTCAGCAGGCGACCCTGTCGGGAATTTGTCTATAAACGGTATTCACGCTATTGAACCTGCATTTGGGCTGCCGGCTTTGTGGATTGAAGCTAAAGATAAAGATGTTGCCGAAATGTCAGGTTATACAGTAGTTTCTGCCTCAGCTGTTATATCTACTCATATAACAGAGGTTATTAAAAAATGTGCATCCGAGATTCTTTCAAGATTTGATGTTCAACAACTTATTGATAACCTTAAGAAAGAAGTTTCAGAAGATTATGTTGATGACATAATGAAAGATATTACAATAGGTGATGTTCAGATAGTTATGCAAAATCTGTTAAAAGAGGGGGTTGCTGTAAGAGATTTAAGAACAATTCTGGAATCTATGAGTTTACATGCTAAAGTTAGTAAAAATCCTAATTATCTGACAGAACATGTTAGAATTGCATTATCCAGAAATATTTGTAAACAAAATCTTGCTGATACCGGAGAGTTGTACGTAATTACTCTGTCACCGGATGTTGAACAGACAATTGCAAAAGGCGCAAGCCCTGACGGTCAAAGCGTATCATTAGATCCAACGTTTACAAAGAATATGCTTGATGTGATGAATCAGGAATTAGAAAAAGCAATAACTGCAACGGGTAATCAGCCTGTAATACTTTGTGCTTCACCAATAAGATTATTATTTAGAAGGCTTATTGAAAGAACTTATCCTCAAATTGCAATTATGTCTTATAATGAAATAAGTCCTAATGTAAAAGTTAAATCTGTGGGTATGGTAAAATTAAATTAAAATAACTAAAGAAAGGATATATATGAGAGAGCTGGTAAAAAACGAACAACTGGTAACTATTGTTCCTCAAGATTTAAAAAAAACTAACAAGGGTACAGTTTTGGATGTTTCTATGGATGGTTTTAGAATGAAACTCCAATATAAGCCCGATGGCTTAATGGTCAATCACATTTGTGATTTTTATTCAGTAACAGAAAACGGTTATTTATATTTTGAATCTTATATTCAGGCTCTTGAAAATAATGTTATAACAATTGCAAATCCTGTTAAGCACAGATTTTTGCAAAGACGTAAATTTACGCGTATTAAGTTCTTAGAAGATCTTGTTCTTACCTGTGATGACACTTCTCATAATGTCAGAACACTTGATTTATCTGCAGGCGGCATGAAAATTCAGTCATCAGATAATATTGATATAGAAAAAGAATATCATGTAAAAATTAATCTTAGCGATGAACAGGAAATAAAATGCAGGTATCAGCTAATAAGAGTTGAAAAAGGTGATAATGGCTTATACACTATATCAGGGAGATTTACTCATTTAAATAATATAGATAAAATGACACTAGTACAGTTCTGTATGAAAAAAGATATGGAACGTATGAACAAAAAATAATTAATTGAATTAAGGTGAATAATGTATTCTGAAAATATAAAAATGTTTTTTATATCAATAACAATAATTACACTTGGCTCTATTTGTTTTTTAAGAATGGGAGCAATAAATATGCATACAATTATGGCCACAGGGATGATTCTTATACCGGCAACAGTTATTATGGGTTATCTTGGACAATTAATGGGAGATATTGTTGATAACCCTAAAAATAAAGCCGATGCAGATTATAAAATTGCTGTATTAAACGCATTAAAGAAAATGGACAAGTCAATTACTCTTCAAGAATTGAACGAAAAACTTTCAAAGCAAGTAGAAGAGCCTGATTTACCAAACGATAAAGATGATGTTGACGAATAATTTAGAACATAACGTTTTATATAATAAAAAATAATATATTAAGTTTTTGTGCTAGAATTAATTTGTAGAAATAGGGATATACCCCACGGAGGATTTAATGAAAGAGGCTTATTTTCCACAAGAAATAGAAAAAAAATGGCAGGCTTCATGGGAAAACAGTAATGCATTCCATACGCCGGATGTTAGCGATAAACCAAAATACTTTGCTCTGTCAATGTTTCCATATCCGTCAGGTAAGTTACACATGGGACATGTTAGAAATTATACAATAACAGACGTAATTGCAAGATTTAAAAAAATGCAGGGCTATAATGTATTACATCCAATCGGATGGGACAGTTTTGGACTTCCTGCTGAGAATGCGGCAATGCAGCATGGTGCAGACCCTGCAAAATGGACAGATGAAAATATTGCATATATGACAAAACAGCTTAAAATGCTTGGGCTTTCTTACGATTGGCAAAGAGAGGTTACGACCTGCAAGCCGGAATACTATAAATGGACACAGTGGCTGTTTTTACAATTATATAAAAAAGGCTTGGCATACAAAAAAGAAGCTGCTGTAAACTGGTGTGACAAATGTGGTACTGTTCTTGCGAACGAACAAGTTATTGACGGAAAATGTTGGAGATGTGATTCCGTTGTTGAAAAGAAATTCCTGTCACAATGGTTTTTCAAAATTACTGAATATGCTGATCAACTTCTTGACGATTTAGAAAAGCTTTCGGGATGGGGTGATAATGTTAAAACTATGCAGGCAAACTGGATAGGTAAATCGCATGGCGCAATTTTTAGATTTAAAGTCAAAGAAATTGATGGACTGGAAGTTCCTGTATATACAACAAGACCTGATACTGTTCATGGTATAACATATCTGGTTGTTGCACCAGAGTATAAGGATATTGAAAAATTAACGACACCTGAAAATAAGCAAGCTGTTGAAGAATACAGAGCAAATGCCAGAAAGATGACTGAGATTGAGCGTCTTTCAACAGAAAGAGTTAAAACGGGTGTTCCTCTGGGAACGCATTGTATTAACCCATTTACAGGTGAAGAATTCCCACTATGGACAGCTGATTATGCTCTTGTAGAATATGGAACAGGTGCAGTTATGGCAGTTCCAACGCATGATACAAGAGATTATGATTTTGCAAAAAAATATAATTTACCGATGAAGGTAGTTATCCAAAATCCTGAAAACCCTTCTGATTGCTCAGATGGTGCATATACAGAAGAAGGTGTATTAGTTAATTCAAATGAATTTAACGGTATGAAAAATACGGAAGCTAAAAAAGCTATTACACAAAAGGCTGTAGATGGTGGTTTTGGCGAATTTAAAACTCAGTATAGACTTAGAGATTGGTTAATATCACGCCAAAGATATTGGGGCGCTCCAATTCCTGTAGTTTATTGTGACAAATGCGGCATTGTTCCTGAAAAAGAAGAAAATCTTCCTGTAATGCTGCCGACTGATGTTGATTTTTCAGTTGTTGGTAAGTCACCAATTACGACTTCAAAAACATTTAAGGATACTACTTGTCCTATTTGCGGAGGTCATGCTACTCGAGAAATGGATACAATGGATACATTCGTATGTTCAAGCTGGTATTATTTGAGGTATTCAGATGCAAGAAATAGTGATAAATGTTTTGATAAGGATTTGGTAAATAAGTGGCTGCCTGTAGATCAATATGTAGGCGGTATAGAACATGCTATTCTCCACTTATTATATTCAAGATTCTTTACTAAAGCACTTAGAGATTGCGGATTATTAGACTTTGATGAGCCGTTTAAAAACTTGTTAACTCAAGGTATGGTGTTAAAAGACGGTTCAAAAATGTCAAAATCAAAAGGTAACACAGTTGATCCTGATGAAATATTTGAAAATTATGGTGCTGATACCGCAAGATTATTTATTCTTTCAGATTCACCTCCGGCTCGTGATTTTGACTGGTCAGATGCAGGCGTAGAAGGATGTTACAAATTCTTAAACAGAGTTTGGAGACTTGTTTCTGATGGAGTTAATAATGGAGATATCATAAAAAACTATAACTTCTCTTTCCCATTAGCAAGAGAAAATGACGATTTAGTCAGAACTGTTCATATAGCAATCAAAGGAATTACAAATGATATTTCAAATGACTTTCAATTTAATACAGTTATATCAAAATATCGTGAATTAACAAATGCTATATATGACTGGCGCGGTAAAAAGCGTGAATTAAATGGTGAAGACAAAAATGTATTCAGTTTTGCTGTAGAATCGCTGGTAAAATTAATGTCACCCGTAACGGTTCATATGTCAGAAGAAATATGGCACGAGCTTGGGCATGAAGATTCTATCCATGAGCAAAAATGGTGCAAATGGGACGAAAATTTAGCTAAAGCAAGCAAACTTACTCTTGTTGTTCAGGTGAATGGTAAAGTTAAGGACAAAGTAGAAGTTGACGAAGGGGTAAATGACGATGAACTAAAAGCGATTGCCCTATCAACTGAAAAAATCAAAGAACTTACAGCAGGAAAAGAAATTGTGAAAACAATTGTCGTTCCAAAAAAATTAGTAAATATAGTTATAAAAGGATAATAATAGAGCCGGTTTAATACCGGCTTTATTTTTTAATTATTTTCTTAAGTAATCTTAAGTATTTTTTTATACTATCATTAATATTATTTTTATTATCTTTTAAAAATAGATTTGTAATGTTATAATCCTCTTTGAAACCATATTCTCTAAGTAAAATATCTATATTGTATGTTTTATCAAAATTTCCAATAATAAGAGCAGAAGAGTTATCCATGTTATCAGATAAAGATTCTGCCAATTTTCTTGCATCATCATTACTAAGATACGGCCAGAAGTTTCTTGCAAAAAGTACAGTATTTTTTAATTTATTAAATTTAACATCATCTAATATATTTGATATTGAAAATTTAACATGATTTTTTAGATTTTCTTTTGCGCTTATACAAATTCTAGAAAAATTTATACCATTATTATCAAAATATTGCTTATAACCGTTGGATAAATTACTGTTTATAAAATATTGTTCGAAGTCCTCTATTGTATATTTACCAGCTTTTGCCAGAGTAATATGTCCTTCATCTATATCTCTTGCAGATACCGGAAAATATTTAGATGCTTTTTGAAGTCCAATGGAATCCAATAGTTTTGCGATAAAAGAATATACTTCTTCTCCATCAGAACAAGCATGTATTATTACTTTAACTTTAGATACATCTTTATATTTATTTTCAAAAAAATTAACAATCTTTGTAAAATCGATATCACCTCTGAACATACATGTATCACCACGATATTTAAGTGTTCCGTTTTGATTAAAAACTTCATGCTTGTATGATTTAAAAGTTGGTAAATATTTACTGTAATCGTTATTTATTGCAATCATATCCAATTAAAAACTTGTAAATATAAAATTTGCTGATGTGTATATTTTATGATAAACTTTAAATATAGATTTGATTATGGTTGTTATAGTTAATTCTACCGAAAAATAAAAAAAAAGGGCGTTTGGCGCAGTTGACTCTGCCGAAAAAATCCGAACCATTGAGGATTTTTGAGAGGTAGCATCTGAACCAAATTAAATTAAATAAACGGGCGTTTGGCGCAGTTGGTAGCGCATCTGAACGACATTCAGAGGGTCACAAGTTCGAGTCTTGTAACGCCCACCATAAAAAGAGGATAGATTTTTTCCAGCCTCTTTTTATTGCACAGTTTTGAAGAGTAACGAACTTGTGACCTAACAATGTTCGAGCGACCTGTGAGCAGAGTGCAAAGTTGTTTTGCTTTGTAGTGCAATCAGCACAAAAAGCAAAACACGAAGACACGTTTAATGCAAACAGGTCAAGACAGTCTTGTAACGCCCACCATAAAAAGAGGCTAGTTTTTTCCCAGCCTCTTTTTATTTCACCAATACAATATAGGTTTCAATATTAAGTATTGTAAACTTTTCATAAAAAGCTTGCAATTATAATTAAAATGTGTATAATATGAAGCATAGAGGGTTACAAACTTGTTTAGGCGTGTATGAGAGCTTTTTCAAATATCGCAAATCAAGTATTTACCCACAGTAGTAGATAAAGTGTATAGGAGATTTATCATGAACAAAGAAGAATTAGTAAAAGAAATTTCTAAGAAAACAAAACTTTCTCAAAAGATTTCATCTGATGTATTATCAGCTACATTAGAAATTATCCAAAAAACTGTTGCTAAAGGCAAAAAAGTTACTTTAGTTGGTTTTGGTACTTGGGAAGCTCGTAAGAGAGCTGCTAGAATCGGCAGAAACCCACAAACAGGTAAAGAACTTAAAATTGCTGCTAAAACAGTTCCTGCTTGGTCAGCTGGTAAATCATTCAAAGAACTTGTAAAATAGTTTTTTAAAAGATTTAAAAAGCGAGTATCCATAAATTGGATGCTCGCTTTTTTTTGCAAACTTTGCAACAAAAAAGAATGATAATTGCTATCATTCTTTTTTGTTTCTACTAATATTATTAATTAAACTAATTCTAAAGAGTATTGAGCGCTTCTGTCAGCAATCTCAACAAGGCTTCTTGAAACAGCTAACATAGCGATTTCAGAATCAAGTTTATTAACGCAAGAACCGCAACCAATAGCTGAAGCACCTGCTGCAAATGCTAAAGAAGCAGTTGTAGGATTTATACCGGTTGCTGTCATTATTGGAAGTTCTATATTTCTTGAAAGTTCAATTGTATTAGATATTGTTAATTCAGCTCTTTCAATCAAACCTCTGACACCATTAGATGGTGATTCATTTGAGAAGTGACCTTCTGTTTGAATTAAGTCGATTCCCAATTCTTCTAATGCTCTTGCAAGCTCAACTTGTTCACCGATTTCTAATTCACCCGGAATAGTTACACATAAGAAAGTATCGCCAACAAGCTCTTTAGTTCTTTTAGCTAAGTTAAGTACTTGTTCAGCTGAGAATGACATACCTTTTTTGTATAATGCATCAAAGTTTCCAAGCTCTACTGCGTCAGCTCCTAATGCAACTGCGTGAGCTAATTCCTCAGGCTCAACTGATGAAACGAAGATTGGTAAATCAGTTATTGTTCTAACCATAGCGATAATTTTAGGATCTGCGCAGATATCAACTGCACTTGCACCTGCATTATCAGCTGATAAAACAACTTTTCTTACTTTATCTGCATCAAAATTATCAATTCCTGCGATAATTTTTACAGCTCTTTTTTCGCTTAAAGCTCTTTTAAAACTTTCAATTCTTGACATAATTTTCTCCTTTAAATGTCTATATTACTTTTTTCAACTTTATTGATGATTATACATTAAAATTTAACTGCTTGCAATATTTATCACTAAAGAGTAAGTAAGAACTATTGTTTAGAATTGTATTTTAAATCAATAATATTGCATTGGAGGATATATGAACAAATTATTAATGTTATTATTAACAATATTTTTATCAATGCCCTCATACGGATTTTCATTATTAAAAGATTCTGCTTGCAATATCTACGAAAAAATAAATCCTGCTATAGTAGCAGTAGATACACAGTTAGAGAATGGGATTTCCTGTGGTACGGGATGTATTATATCTGACGATGGTACAATTTTAACAAGTGCTCATATTTTAGAAGACGGAAAAAATATTACTGTTACTATGAGTAACGGACAGGATTATAAAGCAAAAATATTAAAATTATATGGTGAAAAAAAAGATATTGCATTATTAAAAATCTCAGTTCCTTTTAAGTTAAAAACAATTAAAATGGGAGATTCCTCAAAAATTAAAGTTGGTGAAACAGTACTTGCAATAGGGAATCCTTTTGGGTTTAACGGAACTTTGACAAAAGGAATAATTTCAAGAATTGACTATTCAGCGAACAGAATTCAGACAGACGCAGTTATCAATCCGGGCTCCTCAGGCGGTCCGCTTCTTAATAGCAAAGGAGAAATAATAGGAATAAATCAGGCAATATATAATCCGGATAACAATATTTCAAATATAGGTATAGGTTTTGCAACTCCTGTTAATCTTATAAAAGAGTTTATTCAAGACGAAATATAACATCTTTACATTTACATTAATATCATTATAATGTTGTTATGAGAGTATTTTTCACAGTATTAATCTTACTAATAATGAATTATACGATTGCGTCAGAAGTGCAGTTGCGTGATTATGATGAATTTGATATTCCGGCTGGTACTCATATTCCTGTAATATCATTACAGGAATTTTCAACCGCATACTGTGAAGAAGGTGATGAAGTCAGTTTTAAAGCTACTAACGATATTTATCTTTATAATAAAAATGTAATACCTGCCGGTACGATTTTAAAAGGATATATAGATGATAAACATGAACCAATAATTGGAACTCATGCTTCAATGAAAGTTTTTATTAATAAAATGTATCTGCCTGATGGGTATGAAATTCCGATAAAATCGTACATATATACATCTAATAACAATTTAATAGGCGGAGGAATTACAGCTCCGGCAAAATATATAAAAATGCCTCATTATCAACGATGGGTAATGTTCAGAGCATATAGTACAACTCAATATGTTCCCGGAGCACAAAGAAAAATGGGTGAGCATGTTACAATATCATCAGGCGCAGACTTAATTGTAGTTCTTACTGAACCTGTTCATTTAACACATTCCGTTATGAATTTTTAAGTGAACAAAATTATAAAAGTCTCGTTATATATGTGTAAGTCAATAGAATTAATTGACAAATCTGTTTGTGACTAATAAAATATTGAAAGAGGGTATAGTTATGAAAAATATGAAAAAATTGTATGCTACGGGTTTAGTTTTATCTATGATATCTTTAAATTCTGCGTTTGCAGGTACAAATTACAGCTATTCTACGCAAACACCTGCTGTTAATCCTGCGCAACCTGCATATCAACAGCCGTTAACATATAATAATCAGCCATTAAGAGGTAGTGTAATAACAGTTCCTGCCGGAAGCTCGTTTACTGCAAATTTAACAACTCCACTATCTTCCGCTACATTAAATGTCGGTCAGCCTGTTTATATGGTTTTAGGAAGTGATTTTTATTATAATAATAAATTAGTTGCACCGGCAGGAAGCTCTGTTTCAGGAAGTGTAATCGAAGTTGTAAAAGCAAAGCATGGTAGTTTGAACGGTAAATTATCCGTCAGATTTACACAAATTACAACCCCTATGGGAACACAAATTCCAATTTCAGCTATTATCAAAACTGATGATAATTCTGGAGTTCTCGTTGGCGGAACAAAAACTGATGTAGCTAAAGAATATACGAAAGATATAGCAGTAGGTACTGCAGCCGGTGCGCTGTCTGGACTTGTATTTGGTGCATTAGCCGGTGGAAGTATCGGAAGAGGTGCTGCACTTGGTACTGCTGTAGGTGCAGGCGGCGGACTTGTTAAGTCTGCTATAGATAAAGGTAATGATGTTGAGATTCCTGTAAATTCAGAGGTAGAACTTTATATCACTCAGCCGATTACAGTATCAGCATCAAATTATAGTTATGAAAACTAAAAATAATAAGTTTTTATTACAATATTAGTAATCAGGATAATTTATTTATTTTTATAAACAAATTATCCTTTAGGGGTAGAGGTTAGAGAGATATTTAATTGTGTCAATATTAGAGAAAAGAAATTTTTTATACGAAGAGGATGATTCAAATTACAAAGACTATAAACTTCCGTCTATTGTAACAAGTAAACCTGAGGTTATTCCTATACAAAAATCACTGGCTATTTCAACTGCATTACATCCCGGCGTAGTTGCTTTGATTTGGCTAATAACAATGGCATTAGCACTAATGGGAATTCAATTATTTACATTTAAAAAGCCAGACGCAAAGTTAAAGAAAGATATTGAATTTGTGTTGGTGGATAAAGAGGCTATGCCGAGAAATAAGAATACAAAAAACAGAGCTGATATAAATTCGAGGAGTGGTGGTATAAATGACCCAAAAAGAAAAGTTTCAATGCCTTCACCGGCTCCTAAAAAGGCTTCAAAACCGTCAGCAGCTGCAGATAGTGCTAATAAAATTATCAAAAAACAACAGCAGCAAGCAGCACAAAAAGCTGCTCAACAAAAACAAAAAGCTGCTACAAAACCGCAAAAGCCGGCTAAATCTCAACAGCCTGCCGCTGCAAATAAACCTTCTCCGGCTACACCGGCTCCACCGACTGCAAGACCAAGCGTAAAACCAAATTCGGCGCCTGCACCGGTTGCAAAGCCTGCTTCGCCGTTTAATATTGCAAGACCAAATGCGCCTGTAGGTAAAACTACTGCAACAGGTCCTGTAGGAGGTACATCTTCACCATCAGGAGCACAAAGAGGCGGTACCGGAATGGGAGCTTCCAATGGTTCAAGAACAGGTGCGCCTGTACCATCATTATCACCGGGTAAAGGTGGTGGAAATAGTTCTTTAGGAAGAAATACCGGCAGCTCCGGCGGTGGAAGCGGAAATAAAGGCAACCCGGGAGGCGGTGGCGGTGCACCGGGGATTGATGCCCTTAGAGAACCCGATTTCGGACCTTACATGAGAGAACTCCAAAGAAGAATTAAAATGAACTGGGATCCTCCAAAAGGTAATGAATCAAAACGTGTTGTTTTACTGTTCAAGATTGCAAAAGACGGCAGATTATTATCTTGTCGTGTAAGCAAATCATCAGGCTTACCATCAGCCGATCAGGCAGCATTAAAAGCAGTTGAGTTAACTGCACCGTTTAGACCGCTGCCGGCGGACTTCAAAGGTCAAAGCATCGATATACAGTTTACATTTGATTACAATGTATTTAATGCTTCAAGATATTAGAAAGAAAGTATAAATGAGGATATGATTATGAAAAAAACATTATTAAACGGAATTATATTAGCAGTTATATTATCATCTGTCTGCTTTATAAACACTGGAACAGTGTCAGCTGATAGTAGTATTAAACCCAAATTTACATACGAACAAATTGTAAGAAGATATCCTGCTATGGAATTTTATTATGCTAAAGCAAGAAAACAAATAAAAAATTACTGGTATCCACCGGTAGAATCATTCGAAAATGCTGCTACCATTGTTTTAACAATTGATAAAAACGGTAATTTGATAGGCTGTAATTTAGCAGTTCCATCTCCTGATGAAGGTTTTAACAATTCATTAGTAGATGCTGCAAAAAAAGTTAAATATTCACCACTTCCTGAAGAAGTAAAAGAAGACAGCATTGACTTAATAATGGAATTCAATATGCAAAGAAGAACGATATCTACTAATAATGCTAATTAAGAAAACAAAGTAAAGGGGAATAAATTATGGAATTATTACTACATTCAATTCAATTAGATTGGCCAGTGTTGCTACCAATTTTAATCTGCTCAATCTTAACAGTTATGGTAGCTATTGACAGGGCTGCTTTTTATAAAGCTAATAAAAGAAATGTAATTGAGTTTATACCAAGATTACAAAAAGAACTTTCAAGAAACAACCTTATGGGCGCACAAAATCTTGCTGTTCAATGCGGTGGTATTATTGGTGAAGTTACAGAGGAAGCTGTAAGAATATTATCAGAACAGAAAAAAGGCTTTTCTCGTTCTTTTGACATTGCTTCAGCACTTGCTACAAGAAAATTGGAACACAGATTAACAATACTTGGTACTATTGGTGGTGTTGCACCGTTCTTAGGTTTGTTTGGTACTGTTGTAAGAATTTTGTATACATTCCAAGACTTGGCATCACAAGGCAACCAATCTGCTGCAGTTGCGATGGGTATTGGGTCAGCATTGATTGCTACAGCATTCGGTCTTGGTGTTGCTATTTGTGCAGTAGTTTGTTATAACTCTTTCCAATCTATTGTAAAGAGATTTGAGGATGACTTCCAGTTAATTAAGTTGTTATTCTTAAGTTTTGTTGATTCTGAAGAAGAAGTAAAAGTTAAATCATCATCTTCTACAGTAGCGTTATAAATAATTCCCTCACCCCTTGAGGGAGAGGGGTAGGGTGTGGGGTTAAGGTAATAAAAATGGCAATTAAATCAGGTAAAAAAGCATTATTTACAGAGATTAATATAACACCGTTAACAGATATTTTTCTTGTTCTGTTAATTATCATGATGGTTGTTGCTCCTACTTTCCAAACCATGGACAATTCAATATCAATCCCTGAAGTTAACAGCGGTACTGCTATTGAGCAGGGTAAAGTTACTGTATCAGTTACAAAAGACGGAACTGTTTATGTAGATGGTAATAAGACGACTATTAATTCACTTGCGTCTGATCTTGAAAAATTAAAAGGTAATGATGAAAAGGCAGAAGTAGTTGTTAAGGCTGATGAAAAAGTTAAAAGTTCAATTATTATGGAAATTATGGATGCTGCTCAAGATGCTCAATATAAAAAACTTATTGTAGCAGGTGAACCTTTAACAAGAAAAGAGCAAAAAGAATTAGAAGAAATAAATGGCGGAAATGGTCTAAATCAAGGGGTAAATAATGGGGTAAATAATGGGGTAAATCAGCCGCAAAACGTGCCTAATCTCCCAAGTGACTCTTATGAAAATTGGTAGGGGTAAATCGGGTAAATGGTGTAAATGGGGTAAATAATAATTTGCAAAGAATATTGTAAAGGAACAAATAAATGCGTGATAGTTTTAATGAGATAAATATAACACCTTTAACTGATATATTTTTGGTATTGTTAATCATCATGATGGTTATAGCTCCTATGCTTGACCAGCAAGGTCTTAATTTAGCAGTACCGGAAATTGTAAAGCAAGAGGATATTGTTAAAGATTCTAAAATTATGAACTTTACAGTTACAAACGATAATAAATACTATTTTAACGGTGCTGAGATTGCAGCCGCTGATCTTGAACAAACTGTATCAGATAATACTAAAGATTATCCTGACGGTTTGTTAATTCAGGTTGATGATGACGCTGAACACGGTGCTGTTGTTAAATTAATGGACAGTGCCAGAAATGTAGGTGTAACAAGTATTTCTTTATCAAGATAAACTAAATTTACTATTTTGGAGCGGAAAAGATTTATGTTTTTATTAGAACCTTTTATTTGGATGTTTTCTGTAAAAAATTTTAAACGTCACTTTTTGTACTTATTACTTGTAGGTATTATTTGTTGGGCCATTTCATTTATAATTTTTAATTTTATCGGAGGCGATTTCTTTTTTACTTCTAACTTAATTTTAAATATTCTGTTTATTTTATTAGAAATTATTCTGTTTTTAACACCTATACTGTGTATTACAGGATATTTTTGGTGCTTAACTGATAATGCTATAAGAAGAGATACTGATGTTTTGTTAAACAGAGTTTATGACGGTAAAACATCAAATTTGAAAAATATAATTATGCTTCCTGATTGGAATTTATTTCGCTTTATCTGGCGTGGTATTGCTTCTGTATTTGCATCAATTATCATGTATATACCGTTTGTACTGTTAATGATTCTTGTCCTCATTAATTTATCAGTAATTGCATCATTTTGGAATTTAAATAATGCGCAAATTACTATTGCTATTGGGATTCTAATGTTCATGTTAGCATTATTAATTCCGGGGTTATTGTGGAACTATGCAAGACGTGATTCTGTTCTTGCTGTTTTAAATTTTCCTAAAGCAATATATTTGATGGAATCATATCCTAAAAAATATTTTTTAAATACTTTTTTAATTGTATTATTTTCTCTTGCACGTTCTTTTATTATTAGAATAATATTATTTGCACTTGGACTTGGTGCTGCGGTCACATCAACGGCTGTTCCAAATAGTTATGCAGAGCTTATTGGCTCACAATTTATGATTGCATGTGTTGTGTGCTTAATTGTCGGTTTTATAATAGATACATATTGGATTTTCGTTAATGCATATTTATTAGGTACAATTGCTCCGCCAAGTGAATATTAGTGGTAAAGGGGTAAATTTAGTGGTAATGTGCTAAATTAGAATAAATTTGTATTGATTAAAAACCAACCCAATCCTCCCTAATTATAATTAGGGAGTGAAATAATTGTTGTCATTGTGAGACTTGGTAGTAGTAGTTTTGTACCTCCCCACAGTAGGGGAGGTTAGGAGGGGTGTATATTGAAACTTATTCAATTATAATTAACGCCCTCACTTGCCCTCCCTACAAAGGGAGGGAATTAATTATGTTCCTCCCCTTTTTAGGGCACTACTCTCCATGATAAATTTTGATTAAGTGAAAATAATTAATAATAGGCTGGATTTCTCGGCTTAATCAGCCTCGAAATGACAAAGTGGGTCAAACAACTTCTTTGTATTTAACCATCCCCCTCTTATATTCTCCCCCGAGGGGAGAAAAATTCCCCTCCCCCGTGGGGAGGGTTGGGGTGGGGGCTGGTTTTACAATAATTGTAAAGAATTGTAACAATTGTCAAATGTATTGAAATCACCAATTATTTATATACTTTATATATATGTAAGATAAAAAGATAGGATTTATATCGTGACTACTTGGAACACAACATACAATTTTAACCAACCAAGCATGAACTTCGGTCAAGCTATGTTGTATGGTGCATTCGGTCAACTTACCGGAATGTTCGGTGGTGGCTGTTTTGGCGGTGGTTACGGTATGGGTATGGGTTCTTACGGTATGGGAATGGGCGGCAGCTTATTCTCAATGATGGGTGGCTGTGGCGGATTCGGTGGATTTGGAATGTATGGCAGCGGTATTCCTGATAGCTATGTTGGTGCTCAATGCGGTTTAGCTACAACAAATGTATTATTCTCAGCTATCGGCGGTGCTATTAAATCCCACAGAGCAGAAAAAGCAGCTGCTCAACAAGCAGCACAAACAGCTTCTAATAATGTTGATACATTAACAAAAGAAATAAAAGCATTAAAAGATGAAAATACTGCATTAAATGAAGGTGGTGCAACAGATGGTATAAAATCTGATGGCACAGTAACTGCAAAAGCAAAATCTATGTTTAGTAATGAAACATCTACATATGAAAATGCATTGAATAAATTAGATAATTATTCAGCTAAGAATGCAAGTGAATTGCCAAGTTGTGGTTTAACAGGTACTTCATATCATATAAATAGTGATGCAACAGCTGTAATTAATGAATACAAAGCAGATTTAACATCTCCTGACTTGTCATCATCTGATGAAACAAAAAAAGCAGCAGCTCAATCTAAAAAAAGTACAGCTGAACAAAAAATCAAAGAAGCTATAGTAAAAAGTGAACAAGATTATCAAAACGATTTAAAAGCAGTAGATGCAGCAAAAAAGGCATTACAAGATAAAGTAAAAGCTAAAATAAAAGAAAATAGTGATAATATTACAAAAAAACAAGCTGATTTAGATGCTGCAAATAAAGTATTATCAGAAACTAATACTGGCAGATGTGAAGATAGTGACAGATATAAACAAATAGTAGGAACATACGATAAAGAAAAGCACACATTTGGTAATGAAATAACATCTAAAAATTATGATAATTATGTAGAAGCATTTAAGTACAAAGTCAGAGCATATAAAAAGAATCCTAGTGAGGCTTTAAAACAAGAAATTACCGACTTATATACTAATATATCAGAATTTAAGGATGGACAAGTTCCGAAGAGTGTTGAAGCATTATATAGAAAAAATGTTCTAAATGAAAATAAAAGTACAGAAGCTTAAATTATAAAGTCAGTAGTCCGTAGGTTGGGTGGCAACCCAACAAAATAAAAACAAAATAACAAATAAACACGAAAGAGAGAATATTCAATATAAATTAAAACCGAAAACACGAGATATGAGAAGATGATAAATAAATCATTTTCCATAATTTACCACTTTACTTATAACCCCATCTTACATCTTACAAATTATTCCGCCGAACATCTGTTCGGCTTTTTTTTTACATATTCCCTCTCCTTTTGAGGAGAGGGTACTTAACATAAAAAATGGCTTTACATATTTTGCAAAGCCATTTTTAGTTTTTTAACAAGGTAGATTTATCTATTTACCCCTACCCATTTACCCCTTTAGACCTTTACCCCTACTCCTAGCACATAGCATAAGAGTTAGATAAAGACTTTTTTAAGGTTTCTACCTTATCCAATTGTTCCCAAGGAACAATTATATCAGTTCTGCCTACGTGGCCATAAGCCGCTAATCTTTGGTAGAATTTACCGCCATTTTTAGCAGGTAAGTTTCTCAAATCAAAGTTTGATATAATTGCAGCCGGTCTGAGGTCAAAATTCTTACTGATGATTGAAGATATTTCATCATCAGAGATTTTGCCTGTTCCAAATGTATCAACAAAAATTGAAACAGGTTCTGCTTTACCGATTGCATAAGCAAGTTCAATCTCGCATTTTTCCGCAAGCCCTGCCGCTACAATATTTTTTGCAACATATCTTGCAGCATAAGCGGCTGAACGGTCAACTTTCGTTGGATCTTTACCTGAGAATGCTCCGCCGCCATGACGAGAGTATCCGCCATAAGTATCAACAATAATCTTACGTCCTGTTAAACCTGTATCACCTTGAGGACCGCCTACAACAAATCTGCCTGATGGGTTAATCAATATAATTGTATCAGAGTCAGGTTTAATAGCTTCTGTTTCAAATACATAATCTATAACAAGTTTTTTCAAATCTTCAGATATAATTGATTGAATCTTTGAATTATCGCTAATGCCATTAATTTCAGGAGCATGTTGAGTAGATAAAAGAACTGTATGTATTCTTGATGGTTTTCCATCAATATATTCAACAGTAACCTGAGATTTACCATCAGGTCTTAAGTAGCTTAACAAACCTTCTTTTCTTACCTGAGCAAGTCTGTATGAAAGTTTATGTGCCAAGCTGATTGGCAGCGGCATAAGTTCCGGAGTTTCGTTACAAGCGTAACCAAACATAATACCCTGGTCTCCTGCACCTATATCAGATGTTTCACTTGTTGAAGTTAATGCACTGTCACTTCTGCTTTCAAGAGCTTTATTTACACCGCCTGCAATATCAACAGATTGTTCATCTATACTTGTTAATACTGCGCAAGTATCAGCGTCAAAGCCACCAGAAGCAGTACCTGTATAACCAATATTCTTAATTGTATTTCTAACAACCTGAGGAATATCTACATAGCAGTTAGAAGTTATTTCACCGCAAACAAGAACCATACCTGTTGTAGCGGTTGTTTCTGCAGCAACACGACTTGATGGGTCTTTAGATAAAAATTCATCTAAAATCGCATCTGAGATTTGGTCACATACTTTGTCAGGGTGTCCTTCGGTAACAGATTCCGAAGTAAATAAAAATGTTTTTGATGTCATAATCTTTTCTCCTTAATTATATTTATATCGGTAAGGTTTTTAATTCCGACCCGATTACACATTAGCAACATTGTAGAACAGGTGTAAATATATGTCAATTAATGTTAAAATTACAATCAATCAATTTGTAACATTTGTAATAATATACAAAATAAGTCGGGTTAAACCCCGACCTATTCATCAATACTATAATTATCATCCAAAAGGAGGGAATAGTTACACTTTAGTAACAACCTTATCAATCAAGCCGTATTCTACTGATTCTTGAGCAGATAAGAAGTGGTCACGTTCGCAGTCTTCTTTAACTTTTTCATAATCTTGACCTGAATTATCAGCCATGATTTGGATTAATAATTCTTTCATTCTTAAGATTTCTTTAGCTTCGATTTCGATATCGGTAGCTTGACCTCTTGCACCGCCTAAAGGTTGGTGAATCATAATTCTTGAATTAGGAAGAGCCATTCTCTTACCTTTAGCACCTGATGATAGTAAGAATGCACCCATAGAAGCAGCCTGACCAAGACAAATAGTCTGAACATCAGCTCTAATGTGCTGCATTGTGTCATAAATAGCAAAGCCTGCAGTTACACTTCCACCGGGGGAGTTTATGTATAACATAATATCTTTTTCAGGATTTTCACTATCTAATAACAATAATTGAGCTACAATTGAATTCGCAACATCGTCATCAATTTCTGTTCCCAAGAAAATAATTCTCTCTCTTAATAATCTTGAAAATATATCAAATGATTTTTCGCCTCTTGATGATTGCTCAATTACAGTAGGAACATAATCTATAATCGTTTTAATTTCTTCAGACATATAACTCTCCTTGTATTATCTTATTGGGCGGCATATAAGGTTAAATTTTTAATATTTACTCATTACCCCAATTGTTAAGATAATTTTACAATAAATTTACATTTTTAGCAATTAATTTCATTCAGTTGTTTTAGTCTAATTGAAGGAAGTCTGTTGTGTTATTAAATATCTTAAATAATTCATATCAACCAAATTTTCAAAGTTTATCTTACGCAAAACAGTGCGGTCTGCGTTCTATGCAAAACATTAAAGGTTTCGAAAGAGAAATAATTGAAGCATACCGTTCAGAACTACCGCATGAGATATGGGGAAATGCTGAAAAACTTAAACAATGGGCATACAAAAAAATAGAAGAAATTGCAACAAAAAGTTTTCCTTCAGGTCTGATTGACAGTATTACTATCAAGGAAGGACGAACAGATGCCGTAAAAGGTTGGTATCAAATAATTAAAAATAACGAAATTGCACAAAAGAATCCATTTCTTCAATTAAAAATTATAAGATTTGTAACAGATAAATTATTACCAAATAATAAACAATTAGCACCGATTATAAATCCGAAAGTAATCTCAGATACAATAAAAGAGGTAGATAAAACCGGCGAATCATTTAAAAAAACATACTATAAAAATATGCGAAATTTTGATAGTGCTAAATGGCTTAAGACAGAGGAAATATCCGAAAATGGAGTATTAGGGAAATGGTATACAGTAGATGTACCTGATGAAATTCAAGCAAGACGTAATTTATTTGAATTTAATAATATAAAAAAATTTATATCAGTATTATCACAAGGAAGCAACTGGTGTACAAGAAGCCCATACATAGTTGGAGACGAATTTAGCAACTGTACGGTTAGCATTTTTGTCGATAATAAAGGGGTACCTCAAATATGTATGACAACCATGGGCAAGAATAAAAATCTGTTTGAATTCATAAGAGGCAACGAACAATATGCCCCAATTCCTCAAAGATTTAAAGGAATAATTAAGTCATATTTGGAAAGACATGAAATAACAGACGCAACAGTGGGAAGAAAAGGTAATGAAGAACCGATAAAAAAGTTTTTAGCCTAAATGCCTAATCATCATTATTTTTTCCATTAACAGCATCTTCAGCTGCATCTCCGCCAATAGCTCCAAACACAGCACCGCCGCCTAACAAACATATTGCCGCAGGTGCAGCCGCTAATGCTGCTATAACAACAGAAGCACCACCGATTATTCCACCAACCCATGCTCCAAATTTACCTTTAAATTCAATTCCGTCTTTAGGAGGCAACTCAGAAAATTTTTGTCGATTATTATAATCAGACCGGGGCATCATTGAATTTACATTTTGATAAACACTAATCTTACTCACACGCATTTATACACACTCCTTTATTATATTATAATAAATTTTGAATAAAAGAGTATAAAAAAGTAATAAAATTTTACAATATGAGTGTGCGGAAAAAGTCGAAAAATGACAATTCTTCGAACTTTTTCAAACACGACCTAAAGTGTGTGAAATGCGGGTCGTGTATGGGATAGCACACAATCCGCATTAAAACCGTTCTATGGAGCTTACGAGAAAAATTTTAATTTTTCCGAAAGCTCATATAAACCCCTAAATCATTTAGATTTTATTGCATTTTCCAACGCTTTTTCAAGAACCTGTATTTTTGACTCAAGAACCTTCACTCTTGCAGAACTTTCATCAGACATAATAGATTCTTTTTCCAATTCTCTTTTATATGAATTAATTTTGTCATTCTTGACATTTAACTTTAAAAACATTAAAAATATACCAAAACATAAACCCGATAAAAACACACCGATTAATTCAAATTTTCCTGATAAATACGTATAACTCAAATAACCAAGAGCAAAACATAATGCAAACAATAAAAATCCATATAAAAATTTTTTCATATATTCCTCCGTAATTTATAGCAATAATTATATTCCAAAAGATAAATTTATGCTATTATATAGACAATAACTATCATAGGAAAATGAGTTAATGGGAGATGAAGACAAACAATTTGACGCCACCCCTCAAAAACTTGAGAGAGCCAGAAAAGAAGGGCAGGTAGTAAAATCCAAAGATGTTTCTACTGCTTTGTCTTTACTTGTTATGTTTTCGTTTATCAATTTGCTGGCACCGATAATTTGGAGATTAATTGTCGGATTATTCAAAACTTTATATGAACAAATTCCCAATCGTCACTTAGAAGATATCGGTTTAACGTACATTTTAACTACAACAATAATTCCGGCAGCAGGAATTATTGGCTCAATTCTTTTTGTAGCAGCATTTATTGCAATCTTAGGCGACTTTATGCAGGTTGGTCCTCTTGTTGCTACAGCACCATTAGTACCAAAGCTTGATAAACTCAATCCTACAAAGTATTTCAAAAACCTTTTTCAAGTTAAAACATTATTTGAATTATTTAAAAACATCGTAAAAGTTGCCGTTTTAGGTTTAGTCGGCTGGTCTGTTTACAGTTCGCATCTGGAAAGCATACTTATGCTTGCTGCAATCGATAATCATTTTGCAGTTATGATAGAATTTGGCAAACTTATCGTTGAATTTATTTACAAAGCTTGTATCGCATTCCTTATTATTGCCGCGGCAGACTATGGAGTAATAAAATGGAAGTTTTTACAAGACCAGAAAATGTCTTTCAAAGAGATTAAAGATGAATATAAAAACTCAGAAGGCGATCCTCATGTAAAAGCAGCTTTAAGGCAGCGACGTATGCAGATGTTAAGACAAGGTGCTATGGATTCGGTACCGGAAGCTGATTTTATTGTAAGAAACCCGACCCATGTTGCTTGTGCTTTAAAATATGATGCCGAAACAATGCAATCACCTACAGTTACAGCAAAAGGCACTGAGTTGATGGCTAAAAAAATTATTGAAATAGCGATAGAGCATAATGTCCCTGTTATTGATAATGCACCTGTTGCAAGGGCATTATTCAGAATGGTCGACATTAACCAACAGATTCCACCTGAACTATATAAGGCTGTCGCAGAAATATTACTTTTTGTTTACGGATTAAAAAATAAAAATAATTCATAACATACACATAAAATATATTTAGCATTTACTTAAATTCATATATATAGTGTACTAAAAAATCTTGAAAAAATATTGAAATCAAGGTATCATTAAATAAGGTTAGTTTGATAAGAAAAGATGGATAATAAGACTTTAATTAATCAATACGTTGGTATTGTACAGAAAATTGCCAGAGTAGAACATAGGCGTATACCTAACCATATGATCGAGTATGAAGAATTGGTTAGTATAGGTATTATTGCTATCCAAACATTAATAAAAGACAAAACTGATGAACAGCTTGCCCGCTATAATGATGCTTACATTGGTACAGCTGTTAAATGGGCAATAAGGAATGAATTAAGACACAGATATAAGTGGTATACGCTTAAACATAAAGCTGAAGACGGAGATGACAGTTCAAGCACTGATAATTACACAAATTCAGATACATCTTCTGACTCCGTTAACGATGAAGATATGGGATTTTCAATATCGCCAACAAAAGTTAGGGAAGCTGTTTATGAAACAATTTTATCCATTGACGGACTCGCTGCTGCTGCAACAGATAACGCTTCTCCATTCGATTTTCTTAAAGACCCCTCTGCAATGCCTGATGAACAAGCAGAAATCGTTGAGATGAGCAAACTTATCAAACAAGCTATCGCAAAATTACCACAAAAAGAAAGAACTGTTGTAGAGTATCGTTTTTACAGAAATATGCAGGCAAAAGATATTGCAAACATGATTGGTCTTTCACCGTCAAGAATTACTCGTATTATCCAATTCTCACTAAACCAGATTCGTGAATACCTCAAATCAAGAGGCAGAGAAGATTACTAGGGGTAAATTAGGGGTAAATATTTTTAGTCAATATATGTTATATATAGCAAAAAAAAAACACCTGAACCAGGTGTTAACAATTATTTAAGAGAAAGAGAGAAATTTAACCTTTTTATACTTACCATACTCAACGCACATGCGATGTAAACCGAAAAGAATTATGTATTTAGCATTCTATCCAGTTCATAAATCTTCAATATTAATGAGTCAGTCTGCTCTTTAAACCATTGAGCGAATAATCTTAATTCATCTCTAAAACTGTAACATCCTGGCCACATTATATACATATTATTAATACTCCTTTTTTTATTCAGAACTTATCTACATCATGTATATCGGCATATTTTTTTAAAACTTTAGGATTTTTATTAATATTGTTACAATTTGTTACATTTAGCTTTAACATAGATAAACAGAAAGATATAGGATGATTAAACAGTTAATTTACGTTAAGTTTTGTTAAGAAAATGTGAGTTTTTGAAATTAAGTATATTTATTACACTTAATAATAATGTAGTAAGTCCAACAAATAAGAAGTAAAGTTAAAAGATTAGCAAGGTATTTTAATATATGAGTACAGTTATTTCAAATCAATATATACAAGAACAAGTAAGTAATGAACACACCAATAACAGAACCAGATCATCAAGTTCACAACAAAATGTACCTGTTGGTCAGGAAAATTGCGGTAATGATTATAAATCAGGCAGCACTACAAATAACAAAAAGAAAAATTATTTAGAAATATTAAAAGATTTTTTACAAGAACACAACATAAAAAGTGACTCTATTAAACATATAATTTTAAGATATACAGAGGGAAAAAGTAATAATATCAACACTATGGCATTAAACCAATGTCACGAATTACAACTTGAATTGGAAAAATATATAGAATTTGAGAATGTAATAAAAAGATATAACTTAAACATGCAAAAATTATTTAATACAGATAATATATTTACATTATCAATAGACGGAATTACAAAAGTTCTTAAAGGTATTAACAGAAAGCAATATGATTTAAACGACTCAGAAAAAGCAGAAAATATTATCGCAAAAAATTACTATTGTGAAGTATTAGGTCTAAAGCCTGATAACATTTCAGATGATAGCATTGAAAACTTTATATCAGCTTCAAAAACCGTTGTGGAAAGAATGTCTGATGGAAATGGCAAAATTACAAATATAAAAGAAGCACAAAAAAAAGTTTTGGAATATACTGTAGCATTAAACTACAATTGGGACAATGTTGATGATTTTGATAAATTCAATAGCGATAATAGTGACAATTTAATATCAAGATTACAAAAAGCAGGACTGCTAAAAAAGAAAAAAGGACAATACACAGAAGAAGAAATCAAAAATGCATGTCAAAAATATTTTCAAGCATTTAAATATATAAAAAGACCCAAAACATCTAACAGTAATTTAACAGAAGAAGAATGGCGCATCAAGCTGTTAAGACAAACAATCGGTAAATTAATTATAAATACATATAATGACTGCAAAAGCTCTGGAAGAGGTTATTTAATTACAATTATTCAAAGTATAGAAAAACAATATCGGAATGAAACAGCTGCAAATGCTTTTTTTCTTGCAAATGGAGATAGTGAAGCCGAACAAAAATTAGCGGAAAATATGTTATTAAACAAAACATTGTCGGAAGATGCTGAAATCGTACGAATATCTGTAAGCAAAGCAAGCAAAGATGTTGCAGCAAATTTCACACAGGAACAAGCTGTAAAATTAGCTGAAATATGTAAAGAAAAAGGACTAGATTCTGAAGCAATAATAAATAAAATAAAAAACAAATTAGATTTATCATATGAAGAATCAGAAGTTCTTAATCAAGCCGGCATAGTTAGCGCTGCAATAGTTGGTATAGATGAAAACAAAAATTTTGATGAACAATCCAAAATAGAAATTGACGCTAAGGCTTATGGAACTGTTCAAAATAGCAGTGAAGCAGGTGCCAGGTTATTACTTCATAAATTAGAAAATCAAATTAGTAATAAAAATTTACCTGAAGATAAAAAAATAAGTCTTGAAAAATTTATTAATACTATTACAAATAATAATTATTCACTATTTAAAGAAAACAATAATTGTGAATTAAACCCGCCTGTAAATTTAGAAGATATTAAGAATAATAGTCATAGTACTGAAATTAAACCACAAGACAGTGTAAATATATCAGAAGCACAAACTGCAGTAAGTGAACTACAACAAACAATTAAAGAACAGACAAAATCTGCGAATGGCAATGAAGAAGAATTTGTTATTGAACGACAACCAATCCAACCGGTTAAAGAAAACGAAGCTGCAAGCAGCACTCCGGTAACAACATCAGCAACAATAGTTAATGATTTGTTACAAAATGTACAAGCTATTAGCATTATCGATATAAAGAATTATTCTATTGGACTGGCTCCATTATTAAAACAGTTCTCTGCACTAGCTACATCAGTTCAAAATCACATAAAAACAAGACTTGAGTCACGCTCAGAAGATGAACAAATCAGAAGCATTGACCAAATGGATAAAAACTCTGATAAAGTAGATATGGCGCTTAATTTAAAAATAAGCAGCGATAAACTTGAAGAACTTCATTTGGATACAAATGCCAGAAAGAATCTGGAACTACAGGAAGATGTAGCATAATATTAAGTTTTGTAACAATATTTTTGTAAGATGAAAAAATAAGTTATTATTTAACTTTATTTATATGAGGTATAAGTATGTCAGATGGATTCGGTATAAGACAATCAAATAATAGAGATAGCCAGTATCCAACGGCAACAGAAAACAGCAGTGATACTAGGATTGGTACTGCTCTTGCGACTGCAAACACCGGAAGTGTGTCAAGCATTGTTGATACAGAAAATGAAGCTGAAAAAATAAAAAAACATCGATTAGAGATTCTTAATACAACAATAAAACAATACAAATTAAAAAAAGAAGAAGTTCTTGAATTTATCAAATCTGTTTACGGATACAATGAAGAACGATTGTATACCCTTAACAATAGCGAATTTAATGCTATTGGTAATTTAATCGAAGCAGTAGCTGAATTTATGGTTAAAAATTCAAACGCCAAAAAAAATGGAAAAAATATAAACACAAAAGAAGCATTTCAAGAATCAGCAAAAGAAATAAAAAAATTATTGGATAATGGATACACAACAGAACAAGCTACAAATTTTATAAATAATTTTGAAAATTTAAAAATCCTTGATATTTTAAAAATACATCATCCTGAATTGAAAAATTACCAATCATTAAAAGATATACCTCAAGATATTATTGAACAAATTGTAAAAAAATTCCTAGATAATTTTGCCACTCATGACGGAACCAAAGATAACATGGATATAGGCGAAAGCTATCAGATTTTTTCCTCATTAATGAACAGATGTACTACAGAAGAAGCCGGAATATTTATGAATGCTTTTTTGGCAATTGCAGAAAAGGATGATAAATACAAAGGTTTAGTACATTCTATAAAAATGCTTAAGGATAAACCTGAAACACTTGAAGCATTGTTAAATGATCAGAATTTGAACAAAATTTTTACTGATTTGGGACTAAAGAAAGAAGAAATCAAAGGATTTTTAGAAGAACTCTTTAAAACCGGTTTGAATCCAAAAACTATTGCAGAAAAAATTGGTAACTATATTGAACCATTAACGACAAAATATAATGAATTAAAAAATAAAAAAGATTTAAGTGATAATGACAAAAAATTTATTGAAATGTATGAAAATATCCAACAAGGAAATATTTTTACAGCTGTTGAATATTTATTACAAAGAATTAAAGACATTGGTGAAAAACAGGGGACCAGATTAGTAAATTGTGCAAACAATGGTGGTTTTTATGAAGAATTAATGACCAACTTAGCTACATATTTCAATGAACACCCAGATGACACATCAAAAGAATTATTAAACAAAATAACAGATAATAACTACTCTGAATATGAGTTAAAAGCTGAAAATACAGATAAACAATCCTTTTCAGAAGCAGACAACACTGATAAATTCGGACTCACACAACGATTTAGCTATGAGCAGATAGCATTACTCTCAAACAGCGTTTCTCAAAAACAGTCTGATTTGCTTATAACAACAGAAGATAATGAATTCTCATTAATAAAAGATGAGCCTGCTGTAACAGATCCTAACCAAAGCTATAATAATTTTAAAAATCTTACTGTTAATGAAATTCGTACAGGTTTATCAAGACAGAAAATAAAAATTTCAGATGTTTTACACCAATATAAAAATTTGTCACAATCCGGCAAAGATTTTATTGAAGG
This sequence comes from uncultured bacterium, assembly GCA_902797965.1. GTDB lineage: Bacteria > Cyanobacteriota > Vampirovibrionia > Gastranaerophilales > Gastranaerophilaceae > CAG-196. The sequence continues at coordinate 175,322 of CADBUY010000004.1, read as the reverse complement.
CTTAATCAAAACTATGCCTAAAAATTCTCAATACTACTACTTAAAATGTATACCAAGCAATATTGCTATTGTTGCTCTAATCAAACATACAAAAATAAACCCTGAAGGTTTTGATATAGAATCTTCACTTGATTATGCTTCAAGAAAAGAAGTAGAAAGAATTCAAGAAGAAAAAGAAAATAACAAAGCAATAAAATAATAAAAATTATGACAGATTAAGACACCTCTCTTAATTAAGTGAGGTGTCTTAATATTTGTTTACAAAAAAGTCAATTTTATACGTTAAATATACTTTATATATATAACGAAGAATTACGAGGGATTACCATGAGCTGGTACGGCTTTGATGACGCTAAAAATTTAATAAAAAAAGCTTGGAACAGTATCACAGGAAGTGAAACTGAAAATAAAACCAATGCGTCAAAAACTAAGCCTTCTACAACAACAAAACAACCTACATCTGTAATAAGACCAAAAGGAGAAACAGTTGGAACAGTAGGTGATGAAGTTGTTATAACAAATAATAAGAAACAAAAAACAAAAACCGAACAAACAAAAACAACAGCAACGAAAGCTAAAACAACAAATACAAAAACCAAGACATCTGTTACAACAAAACAAACGCAGACTAAGCATTTTGAGCAAAAAGTAACAATTAATGATATTAAAGAGATAGTTAAATCAATAAATGATAAGTGTAAAAAGTTAGGCATAACGCTTGAAGAGGCAAAGCAGTACATAAATGAGCAATTAGGCGCATCACTTGATAGTGATGGAATTAAAGACATCGCTACAAGATTTAGAATGTTAAGTTGTATAGATGCAGCATTAACAATGCAGTTGATGTACAAAAGCAAAGACAATGTAGCTTCTGACATTGATGCCGGAGAATTTCTTAAATTAGTATCAGAAAACTACTATAATGTTATAACAAATGGCGGAATTACAGATATAAAAGAATTCAGGAAAAATATTGACAATATACTTAACAATGCATACAAACAATACCAAAACGCATCTACACATGAAGAAAAAGCTGCAATATTGGATAATGCAAGAAAAGCCATTATTAACAATATTGATAACGAATATAAAACCAAACAAAAGGGTAAAAGTAAATCTGAGATAGCGAAATTAGAAAAAGAAAAGCAACATAGATTAGTCGCAAGTGAGAGAGCTGCACAATTAGGCTTTAACTTAAAAGTAAGTCCAAAAGACAGAAAATTTGGTATATATTTAAGAAGCGGTGCAAACTTTAGTGAAGCTCAAGAATATGCAAAAGCTGCCACAGATAACAAAACCAGAGTTATAATTGCAGATTCATTAAATCATGATTTTGAAATAAAAACATTAGAATTAAAGAGCAAATTTGGTGATAGCATCAGTGCTGATGAATATGGAAAAGCTATTGCATTAAATATGCAAGATATGTCATTTGATGCTGCAACAAAATTTGAAACTGATGCATACGAATACAAACAAAAAGTTCTTAATGGTGAAATTGACGCTCCATGGATGAGCAAAGAACATTTAACAGCAGAATCCGCTGCAATCGGAGTTGGTATTACAAACAACAAAAATATGTCAACCACAGAAAAAGCTGAACTATTAAATACTTGGGATAAACATGAAAGAGAATTTAGTGATTACAGTGTTGTAAAAGAAAATTACAACAACATATATAATAATTGGCAAAACGAACAAGTTACAAACAGCTGCAACAGTGCAAATAAAGTATTAACTGAGAATTTTGATAATAATACAGAAGCAGCTCCGAGGATTGAGGAAAAACGTAAAAAAGAAAATAATGATATAAAACCAAAAGCTAGTGAAGCAACACTTAAACAAGAATTAAAATCCAAATCAGTTGCTGATATTCAGAAAACTTATAATAACGCAATGGCTGAAATAGCAAAAATTGTGCTATCAAATGACATTGAATATAAACACAGAGTTAATGACATTTTAGACTACTTAAAAGCATATTCAGGAACAGATATAGGATTAATGGCAGTAGGATGTTCTACACATACTATCAGCAGAATTATTCAAACATTTCCTGAAAAAGCGAATGATATATTAGATGTTGTTGCTCCAACTATGTGCTTTGCAGGTAAAAAAGCCGTAGAACAAATTGTTGATAATGGTGAAAAAAATGCAGCTGCTTAAAAATATAATATATAAAACGCTTGAACTACAGGAAAAAATCCTTAGATTTAAGCTTTCCGGAACTATTGGTATTAAAAATAATTCTAAGAGAAAAACACATTATTCAAATGGTTGCACTCTTAGCTTGAATTCTATGGCTGAAGTGGAAAAACAACAGCTAGAAGATGAACTTTATAATATACTTAAAACATACGATTATGATCCGCAAAAAATTTTGGAATACATTGAAAAACAAGGTACCGAAGTTTTTATATTAAAAGATGCCGATAAACTATTAAATGCAGTTGGTGAGAATGAAGGTTTTATATTACCATATAAAGGTGCAAAAGCATTATATCTATCACTTGCAATAAACAAAAAATTTAGCCTGAAAACTAAAGAAATGTTTGTTCTTTCAGAAGGTGAAATTAACAAATATTACTTTATCTACCATTTTTATAACTGGTATGCATTTAAACACAATATTGCCGGCATGGATACAGAAGCTCAGGAATTATTAAGAAAATTCTTGTTTACATCATCAGATACAAAAGAATTACAATTAGCAGAGATATATAAACTAAAAGACGCCATCCAAGAGGATAAAGCGTCTATAGAATTTGTAATTAAGCTATGTCGTCAGTATGACGGAGCAAAACAAGCTTTGGAAAAAATGCAAAAAGATGGCAGCGCAAAGTTATAGCTATTTACTGTTTTTTGCACCCATTTCTTGCTGTAATCTATCGCAAGCATCGCAAGGCGTAGATTTTTTAATCTTTTCACAAGGATCACAAGGTGTTTTTGTTTCGCAAGGACTGCTTGGTGCAGCATAACCTGTTGAACAAGGACATTGTTTCATTTTATTTTCACATCTGCACTTGCTCCATGGATTTAATGATGACCAAGAAAACGCCTCTGCACTTTGATATGCAGCAACTGATACAATACCTAATACAGCTAAAATTGATAATGTTTTTTTCATTTCTTACTCCTTTACTTAAATGTGTGTGTTTTTTTTACACACATTTATTGTAAGAAATGTAGAAATTTATTATATTGGACAAGTTGGTATTAATTTCTTGCCTTATCGATTAATTTATCTTTATGCCCCCAAGAAAAAGAGGAACGAATTTCATTACCAACTTTTTCTATCAAATGAGTCTTGGATTGTTCTCTGAGTTCATTAAATTTTTTGCTGCCATTTTCACCCATCTCATTCATAAATTCTTTTGCATAACTTCCGTCTTGAATTTGTTTAATTACATCTTTCATTCTATCTTTAACGGAAGAATCAATAATTCTGCTTCCTCTTGTATAGTCACCATATTCAGCATTATTAGATATTGAATAGTGCATGTCTTCAATTCCGCCCTGATAAATCAAATCTACTATAAGTTTCATCTCATGGCAAACTTCAAAATATGCCATATAAGGCGAATACCCCGCTTCGACTAGAGCTTCAAAACCGTTCTTAATTAAATAATCAATACCACCGCAAATTACGGCTTGTTCACCAAACAAGTCAGTTTCAGTTTCTTCTCTAAAAGATGTTTCAATAATACCTGTTTTTCCTGAACCGATTGCAGAAGCATAAGAAAGTGAAACTTCCCTTGAATCACCGCTGACATCTTTTTCTACGGCTATTAATGATGGCACTCCCATTCCTTTGACATATTCACTTCTTACGGTATGTCCAGGAGCTTTTGGAGCAACCATTATTACGTTTACTCCATCCGGTGGTGTAATGTATCCGTAATGAATGTTAAAACCATGAGAGAACATCAAATATTGACCTTGTCGTAAATAGGGTTCTATTTGTTCCTTATAAACTTTTGCCTGTACTTCATCAGGGATTAAAATCTGAACTATATCAGCATACTTTACGGCATCTTCAATAGACATAACTTTAAGTCCATAATCTTTTGCCTTAACAGCTGATGCACCATTTTCTCTTAATCCAAATACAACATCACACCCTGAATCAACGAGATTTAATCCCTGACCATAGCCTTGTGAACCAAAGCCTATTATTGCAATCTTTTTTGATTTTATCAATTCAACATTAATGTCCTTATCCATAATAATATTTAATTTGCTCATTTTTCACTCCTTATTTACTTACAATTTTACTCCAAAGTAATAACATAGTTCTTGATTATGTAAACAATTGTTACAATTTAGCAATTATAATTAAAGTTAAAAAAAAATATGCCGATAAATACAATATAAGGAAGGTAATACTGTGCTTAATAGTAATATTAACAACTTATTAAATACAAATATCGGAAATCGTAGCGGACATACCGTAGCAAATAAAACTACAGTTAATAAATATTACAATATTTTCAGCAAAAAAATGGAAGAAATGGAACTTCCGGACATTAACTTAGAATTTAATGCTGTATTAATTCCTGAGAAATCGACATTCATGCGGGCAGGATAAAAAGAAGAACAATAAAATTAAAAGAGGTTAGACTAAAATGCTAACCTCTTTCATATAATTACATTCTATGAGTTTGCGGAAAAATTAAAATTTTCCCTGCAAACTCTGGGGAACGGTTTCAAGTCAGACTACGTGCTATCCCTCGCCTAGTCTGACTTTCACACACCTAAGATCGGATTTGAAAAAGTTCGAGAAATTGTCATTTTTCGACTTTTTCAAATCCTCCTATACTTTAATATTAATTTTGAGCATCATTATCTATTAATGAAGTTTGTTCACCTGCCGGAACATCATCAGTCGGAGGAGTGATATTATCATCACTATCATCAGTGTTAACTATTTTATTAACAGATACAACTGTATCATTATCAACTAAGTTTTGCGCTCTAACCCCTGTTGCAGGTCTGCCCTGACAAGAAATATCGCCTGCTTTAATACGTGTAACAATACCATTTGCCGTAACAAGCATTATCTCATCTTTTTCTTCAACAATTGTTAGGGCTACAAGTCTTGATGCGCTTGATTTAAACTTGGTTGCAATAAGACCGATACCGCCTCTGTTTTGGGTTCTGAATTCAGACAGTTTTGTACGTTTTCCGAAGCCGTCTGAAGTTACAACCAATAAGTCTGCATCATAATCACGTGGAACAATATCGCAACCGATGATTGTATCTGCAGAACGTAGCTTCATTGAAGTTACACCTCTTGCACTTCTTCCTAACGGTCTTAAATCTTCAATCGGGAAGCGAATTGCCATACCACATGAAGTACCGATTATAATTTCATCATTTCCTTTAGCAAGTTTGACCCAGTTTAATCTGTCATTTTCTTCCAGTGATATTGCAATAATACCGCTTCTTCTGATTGAAGCAAAGTTATCAAGTTCAATTCTCTTTATATAACCTTTTTGAGTTAACATAATAAGGTTCAAATCATGAGAGAAATTGCTTACAGGAACGACTGCAGTAATTTGCTCGCCTTGTTCAATAGGAAGAACATTAACTATCGGTAATCCTTTTGACTGACGTCCGCCTTCAGGGAAGTCATATACATTCAAGCTGTAAACAATACCCTTAGAAGAGAAGAACAATACTTTATCATGCATCATCGCTGTAAAGAAATGCTGAATATCATCATCGTCTTTCGTTTTAATACCTGATTTACCCCTTGTTGCACGGTTTTGACGTTCAAACGTATCTAAAGATATACGTTTCAAATATCCTTGATGAGTAATAAATACCGCCATTGGAGTATTTGGAGTTAAATCTTCAATAGTAACTTCGCCTTGTTCAGGAACAATTTGAGTTCTTCTGTCATCACCGTATTTTTCTTTATCTTCAAGAAGCTCACCCTTAATAATATCAAGAACTTTTTGACGATCAGCTAAAATCGCTTCATATTCGGCAATTTTCTTGATTAATTCATCATATTCAGTCTTAATCTTATCTTGCTCTAATCCTGTCAAACGTCTTAATTGCATTTCCAAGATTGCATTTGCTTGATCAACATCCAAACCGTATCTGCTCATTAAGCCATTTCTTGCATCATCTGTAGTTTTCGATTTTTTAATTAACTCAATTACATCATCTAATGAGCCTAAAGCAATTAACAAACCTGCCAAGATATGAGCCCTGATTTTTGCTTTCTTTAAATAATATATTGTTCTTCTTGTAACAATTTCAACCCTATGTTCTACAAACTCATTAAGAACTTCATACAAGTTTAACAATCTTGGTTGTTTGCCGCAAAGCGTAACCATGTTATAACCAAACGTTGTACAGAGTTGAGTGTACTTGAACAGGTTATTCTTAACAACCTCAGGCTTTGCATCACGTTTTAGTTCTATTACAATTCTCATACCTTCTCTGTCAGATTCATCACGAAGGTCAGAAATACCTGTAATTCTATTTTCCTTAACCAAATCTGCAATCTTTTGAATAAGCATTGCTTTGTTTACCTGATAAGGAATTTCCGTAACAATAATTGCTGTTCTTGATTGACGCCCTGCTCCTCCGGGGATTTCTTCAATTGTTGCAACAGCTGACATTTTGATAGAACCACGTCCTGTTTCATAAGCCTGTTTTATATCATTTAAACCAACAATAGTAGCAGCAGTCGGGAAGTCAGGACCTTTTATATATTCCATTAATTCAGGAATAGTAATATTTGGATTATCAATAAGTGCGATTGTTCCGTCAACAACTTCTCTCAAGTTATGAGGAGGAACATTTGTTGCCATACCAACCGCAATACCGGAAGAACCGTTTAATAAAAGCATTGGTAATCTTACAGGCAAAACTGACGGCTCTTCCAATGAACCATCAAAGTTAGGCTCAAAGTCTACAGTTTCACAATCAATATCAGCAAGCATAGAAGTTGTAATTTTATGCATACGAGCCTCTGTATAACGCATCGCAGCAGCACCGTCACCATCAACCGAACCAAAGTTACCATGTCCGTCTACGCAAAGATAACGTGTATTGAAGTCTTGAGCCAAACGAACAAGAGCTTCGTAAACGGAACTGTCACCGTGCGGGTGATATTTACCTAATACTTCACCGACAATTCTTGCACACTTTTTAAATGGTTTATCAGGTGTCATACCCAACTCATTCATAGCATATAAAATACGTCTGTGAACAGGCTTTAAGCCATCTCTAACATCAGGTAAAGCACGACCTACTATAACTGACATAGCGTAATCAATATAGCATTTTTTCATCTCATCTCTGATGTTAACAGGAACTATCTTTCCGTCTGAAAATATATTTTGCTGACTCAAAATCTTTCTCCTCTACCCCAAATTGTTAACTTAAAAAGGTTATAAATAAGCGATATTTACCCCTACATCTATATACTAGCATAAAAATAATTTTAATGTAAAGCATTTTCATTAGCATGTAAACACTTATTGCACATAGAATATATACTCTTTAAATCAAGACTAAATACAGTTTTAAGTTCTGTAACAATTATAAAAAATCTGTTTAAAAAAAAGCAATTTCTAAAAACTGAAATACTTTATATAAATGTAAGATAAAGTAAGATATATCAACAATGAAAACATAAAGTAAAGGTGCAAATAAGCGCTAACACTTTTTAAAGAAAGACTTTTTATACTCTCTCTTAATATCCTCGTGTTTATTTAATGTTGCTAATCATTCGTTAGCAACTTTTCTTTTATGGAGCAAATATATTTTTTTTTCTCACGATAGTTTTATACATACATAATTCCCCTTGTAAATATATTATATTTAAAGTAAGCTAAAAATGTACGGGCAAATTAAACCTTGAGGAGTATGAAGAATGTATAATGTTGCAATTATTGGTGCAGGACCTGCAGGAATATTTTCTGCTTTGGAAATAGTTAAATTAAAACCTGAGTGGAAAGTTATCCTTATTGAAAAAGGACAAAAAATTGAAAAAAGGAAATGTCCAATTAGAGAGGGTGCTGCTAAATGTGTAAATTGCAAACGCTGCGGTCTTCTTTGCGGATGGGGAGGTGCAGGGGCTTTTTCTGACGGGAAACTTACTCTTACACCTGATGTTGGCGGGCATTTAGTTGATTATATGCCAAGAACAAAAGTAGAAGAATTAATTAAGTACGCTGATGACATGTACCTGGAACATGGTGCTACAGATGAAGTATTCGGAACGGATATGGAAGTATTTAGGGATATTGAAAGACAGGCTGTTCTTGCAGAACTAAAACTTGTTCATTCTCCTGTAAGACATCTTGGCACTGAAAGAAGTTTAGATGTACTAAAACACATGCAGGATTATCTGGATGAAAGAATTACAATTCTTAATAATGTTCGTGCAGAAAGTTTAATAGTAGAATGCGAACAAGTAAAAGGAATTAAACTTGATAATGGCGATACGATAAAAGCTGAATACACAATTATCGCTCCGGGTAGAGAGGGAGCAGACTGGCTCACTCACGAGTTTGCGAAGAACAAAATCGGCATGGTAAACAATGCAGTTGATGTTGGTGTTCGTGTAGAGCTACCGGCTCCTGTTTTTGCACCTTTAACCGACAAATTATATGAATCAAAACTTGTATATCACTCACCAACATTTGGCGATGAAGTTCGTACATTCTGTATGAACCCTAACGGAGAAGTTGTTCAGGAAAATTATAACGGCATAGCAACAGTAAACGGTCACAGCTACGCAAACATAAAAACAAATAACACAAACTTTGCACTTCTTGTAAGCAAAAAGTTTACAGAACCTTTTAAAGAACCTATAGCATACGGTCAACATATTGCAAGCCTTGCTAATATGCTTGCAGGCGGAATTTTGGTTCAAAGATTTGGTGACTTGCTTGATGGCAGACGCTCTACTCCGGACAGAATTAAATCAAGCATAATTACTCCAACACTTACTTGTGCGACACCCGGAGATTTAAGCCTTGTAATACCTTATAGACAAATGAAGAGCATTATTGAAATGTTATTTGCTCTTGATAAGATTGCACCCGGCACAGCATCAAGATACACACTACTCTACGGTATTGAAGTTAAATTCTATTCTGCTCGTGTTAAATTAAGCAACGAGCTTGAAACAGAGGGCGTCAAAAATCTGTTCACAATCGGTGATGGTGCCGGTGTAACAAGAGGATTAATTCAGGCTTCAGCATCAGGAGTTTACGTTGCTCAAACAATCTGTGCGAGAGGATAGGGGGTAAATAGGGGTAAATATTATTGCATAAGGTGATTTAAACCGAACTAATAATATAAAAAATAATGGCGGATTTGATTTTATCAAATCCGCCATTATTTCTAAATATCTTCTATACCTTACGCTTACGAGCTGCTTCTGATTTGCGTTTTCTCTTTACGCTTGGCTTTTCATATCTTTCACGTTTTTTTACTTCTGATAAGATACCTGCTTTTTGAATTTTCTTTTTGAATCTTCTTAAAGCGCTTTCGATACTTTCGTTTTCGCCAACTTTAACTTCTGCCATTTATATTTTCACCACCTTCATAGCAATTGTGTAACTGTAATCATTTTAAAACAAGCAGATTTAAATGTAAAGTGCCTGATAAAATACTATTTTATCAGCTTTAAACACAAATCGTCAAAAATACCGGACGGCTTTAACCCATCTTTTACCTGAGAAGACGCATTTTCTACAATCTTAATATGTTTAATCAGTTCTGTATTCTTTGGATTTGATTTTAAAAGAAAAAGCATATAATTTTGAATTGCTGAAAGGACTTTTTCGGAAGATATATCTTTTGCAAGGTCCTGTAAACGCTGAGATATATAAAACACGTCATTTCTTTCAAAGTTATAATAATCAGTAAATATACCTTCAATATCAGAATAATCAAAAGAAACTTCATTTTTTGACGGAACAAAGAAACACTGTGAACGAGATATAATAGTAGATAAAACATCATCTATATATCTTGTTAAGAAAATAAACGTAACACCGGAATGCGGCTCTTCAATAATTTTTAATAAAGAATTTGCGGTAGCATCCTGAAAATTATCATGATTTAGTCCTAAAATATTACCGTCATCATCTCTGTCACAAAATATGAATACCCGATGAAACTCAGAAGATGAAACAAGCATCTCTTTAATCATCTGGGATTGTTTTACAGATATTACCGTCTTTGAATCATCATTTTCAGGCTTATTATCAACTCTTGATATAGTCATTACAGCAGGGTGAGTTCCATCATTTATCCATTTACAATTAAGGCACTCACAATCATCAGACTTATCTTGCTTACAATTTAACAATCTTGCGATTTCTTGCGCTAAAACATACTGAGCATTCAAATCACCGCCATAAAATAATATACTTTGAGGCAGAGGACGATTTTTTGCAGAAACAGCCTGTTCAAAATAATTAGTAAGAAACGGATATTTATCTGATAAGCGCATACTCTACCTCCGCTTCAGGATTTAATGATTGCCCTGATTTTATCCTACATTCCGCTTCATATAAATTTGTTTTTAAACGCACCAAATCACGCAAATTTACATTTTTAACATCTCGCTTTAATACAAATACTCTGTTAGGACTAACACCTGCCATTTTAACAACATCAGACTCTGAAGAAACTGATTTTACAATTATATATTGCCTTAGCATTGTTTGAACCACACTCAAAATTTCAAGCGGATATTTTACATCAAGCAATTTTTTATACTCTAATAATGCCTTACCCTTATCATTGCTTATAATTGACTTGATAATATTAAACACATTTTCTGTCGATATACATATTTGTTCCACATGTTCTTTTTTTATAGATTTTTGAGGGTAAGCAATAAGCATAAGTTTATCTAACTCTTCGTCAAACAATCTTAATTCATTTCCGATTTGCTCTATCATGAGCATCGCAGCATCGTTATCAATAGACAAACCTTTAGTTTTAGCTCGCTTTTTTATCCAATCGAGAATAAGTTCAGGTTTGTATGTCACAAATGGAGCAAATTCTTTTGAATTGTGCTTATTAAGTATTTTAAACAGCTTACGTCTTGTATCAATTTTTTTATTTTCGCCACGAGGAATTTTTACGGTAAATACAACATCCAAACTATCCGCAACATTGTTTAATGCCTCTTCTATATCAGCTAATTCACCATCATCAAACCAGCTTTTTTTCTTTTTATCAAAGAAATAATCACCAGCATCAACCACAATCAACATATTACCAAACATCATTGGAGTCGTTCTTATTGCATTAATTAACGCCTGATAATCCGGAGCATCAAGAAGTTGATAACTCATAGACAAAAAATCAGGATTCAATTTAGAACGCATAGAATCCAACTCCAAGTCGATATTAAAATCTTCTTCCCCATAAAAAAAGTAAACTGCCATAAAATAATTATACACAATAAAAACAAATTTGCTCAGAACAATATATTCTGAGCAAACTATATGGAATATTTATTATAGTCGGTTTAAAAAACTGGTTTAAGCTTTGGCAAAATCTTCCGTAGATACATACTTAGCCGATTTTGAAACTACACCATAGCAAACGCTTGTTAATCTTTTATTCAAAGCCAGCATTGTTTTAAAATTAGCTGCAGATGTGTTCATTGCGTACATCATATCATCAGCACTTACCTTTGATTCTAATGCATTCGCATCATGGTTTTCAACTTGTGTATTTGAATACTTTTCAACTAATAGCTTGTCGATAAATTCTCTTGCTCCGATTGTCATAATAAATACTCCTTATAAATCTTATACTCTTTCTTTGATAAATAAACGGGTAAATAGTAATGATTATTTATATCTCTCTTTATTTACCTCTTATGTATATATAAAGTATATAAATGACAATTTTTCGAACTTTTTCAAACACGACCTAAAGTGTGTGAAATGCGGGTCGTGTGCGGGATAGCACACAACCCGCATTGAAACCGTTCTATGAAGATTGCGAGAAAAATTTTAATTTTTCCGCAAGCTCATTAGAGTGTGAAAATTTGTTCCTCCTTTTAATAGGGGAAATTATGTCCTCCACTCGGGAAGAATTTAAGAGGGGGATATTTTTTTCTTTTTATACAAATCTCCCCCACCCTTACTCCCTCCCCCACAAGGGAGGGAAAATAATTGCATCTCAAATACTACTATTAATCAAAAAAATAAAGCTCCAAGCCATATACCGCAAGGAGCTTATTCAATCTTTCTCTTCTATTTATAATTCAACTGTGTATATATACATTATATATCATCTTTTACAAAAGTCAACCCTCAGAATTAATACTTTAGAATTAGATATAAATAATCTTTAATACTTTTGGATAAAAAGAAAGAGTGCGGAATGCACTTTCCACAGCCGGAAAAGATTGAAAAGATGGTGCAAGCCCTAAATGTATAAATAGCTGAATTATTTGATTTTGAGCATTAACAGGAAAGGAATAAATTGCTGAATAATACCAAAAACACACTTGTTAGCTTTGACAATAAAAAATTACAACTGGCGTACAAACTGATTAACGCAATTAAACTATATTAACCCTAAAATTTATCATTAATAAAGGCATATTTTTTTGTGCTATACTTCTAAATATAATATAAGAAAATAAATTAGGAGAACAATATGAAAATCAGAGCAAGTCACATATTGGTAGACACAAAAGAAGAAGCGGAAAGTTTATTATTAGACATTAATAACGGTGTTGCGTTTGAAGATTTGGCAAAAGAATATTCTAAATGTCCGTCTAAAAGGGATGGCGGTGATCTTCGCTGGTTTGGCAGAGGCATGATGGTTAAGCCATTTGAAGATGCAGCATTTGCCCTAAAGAAAGGGGAAGTTTCAGAACCTGTTGAAACACAATTTGGCTGGCATTTAATTAAATTAACAGACACTAAGGAAGATTAGTAGAAAGTGACCGATATTAATACTTCTCAAATCCTTACAGACAATGGCATTGACTACTTATTGGTAAATAGCACCAATAAGTATTTAGTCGAGTATCCTGAATTATCTGAAAATGCCAGATACACTCTTACAGGTTTTTCCGGTTCAACAGGTGATGCGCTGATTACCAAAGATAATATATACCTTTTTGTGGATGGCAGGTATCATATACAAGCTGATAAGGAAGTTAAAGAAGGAATAACTGTTGTTAAACTTCAAATCGGACAAAAGCAAGATGATGAAATCAGAAACATAATTGCACAGGATAGAGCAGAAAGCAAAATATTGGGTATTGTATCAAAAAAGGTTTCTCAAGCAAGACTGGAAGGCTTTAAGAATTATAATGTAAAATTATTAGATAAAGACCCTATAAATGATTTTACGGAAAAACATTCAATATATACAGAGAAAGCTTTTGAACCTGTTAAATATGAAGCTGACTCAACCTTTGTATCAAATCTGGAAGAAGTTTCATATCTTACCGGTTTAAGAGATTTTACTAAAAATAACACATCAAAAATTTGGTCTAAACTATATATAAATGGTCAAAACAGAATTCTTTTCAAAAATGACGAAGAATGCGATATGTTTTTAAGTGAATTTGGTGACAGAATTTTTGTGGATAAAGCTAATATTAATGCTCACGATTTTAGTTTAATTAAAAAACCTATACACAGAACTTCTGAGATTAAGACGATGAAGTCTGTAAAATCAGAAGCGGAGATTAGCGCATACAAAAAAGCTTTTGAAAGAACAGATTTAGCTGTATCTGCAATACGAGAATACATAGAAACTCACGACAATCTTTCGGAATACGATATTGCAAAAACACTGGAAGCTAAATTCTTACAGTTTGGAGCTAAATCACTAAGCTTTAATTCCATTGTTGCAATAAATAAGAATTCTGCACTTGCACATTATTCCAAAAACGATAAAAACGTAATTTTAAAAAACGGCGATTTAGTATTGATAGATTGCGGTGCATACTATGAAAGCGGACTTGCCACAGACATTACAAGAGTTTTTGTAAAAGGAACTCCAAATGACTTACAAAAAATTATCTACACTCTGGTTCTTAAAGCATTCTTAAATTGTTACAACTACAAACCAAGACCGGCAATTGGCAAGGATATAGATTCTCTTGCTCATAAACTTTTAAATGAATATTCCGAATATGGTTTCAAATTCAATCATGGACTCGGACATGGTATTGGCATAAATGTTCACGAAGCACCGCCAAATTTATCTCAGAATAAAATAGCGGAAACAAAGATTAAAGACGGCATGTGTTTCACTATTGAACCTGGGTTATATAATGCTGACCACTTCGGGATAAGATTAGAAAATTCATGCTATATGAAAGACGGCAGGATTTGCTCATTTGTTAAAATGGGATACGAAAGTAAGTTGATTGATTTCAGCTTACTTGATGAACAAGAACAAGAATGGCTGAAAGAGTTTAAACTGTTGTAAAATTCACAAAGGACTTAACCTGATATGAAAATAACAAGCGTTAATAACGAAATAGTTAAAGAAGCTGCTAAACTCCAGCAAAAAAAATTCCGAGATGAAAGCGGTTTATTTTTGCTTGAAGGTGATAAGTGTATAGAAGAAGCAATTAATGCAGGGGTTCAAATAGAAAAACTGTTTGTTATTGAAAATTATGATAAATTTAATAATCCTGACAGAATAGAAACAACAGACGCTGTTCTATCAAAGCTATCATCAACTGCAACACCACCAAAATCAATAGCAATCGGAAAAAAAATAAAATCAGAGTGGAAAGAAACTTTCAACAACGTAGTATTACTTGAAAATATTAAAGATGCAGGCAATTTGGGAACAATAATCAGAACCTCATGTGCATTTAACGTTGATGCGGTTATTTTATACGGAGATACTGTTGATTTATATAATCCGAAATGTGTCAGAGCAACAGTTGGTAATTTATGGAAAGTACCAGTTTTTGAGATAAAAGACTTTAGTGAATTAAAAAAGATGTGCAAAGATTTTACTCCTGTTGCAACATTACCAAGATCAGAAAATACTGTTTTACTTAAAAATTACAAATCAAAAGACAAACAACTCATAATGTTTGGAACAGAATCAAGCGGTCTAAGCAACGAATTAATAAATTATGCAAAAAAATCAGGCAAATCTGTTACAATAGAAATGTCGGACAAAGTAGAATCACTAAATCTCAGCATATCAGTAGGTGTTATATTGTATAAAATATTTATGTAATATACTCTATACCCCTAATATGTAGATTTGTTAACAGAATTTTACCCATAATTGCATAATTTACATATTTAATATAATATTAATTTTAGAGTTAAGAATAGAAAAGGAGGACTCTTAATGTTCAGAAAATTATTGCAAGGATTAATTGTCTTTTGCTTGTTGTGTGTATTTAACGCTCCTGCAAATGCTTTTTATACCGATATGGATGAAAGCCACTGGTGCTATCAATCAATCAAGTTTTTAACAGAAATCGGAGTTTTGGTAGGTTATCCTGACGGAACTTATAAACCTGATATCCCTGTATCAAGAGCAGAATTTGCTTCTATGGTAATCAAATCTTTGGGTCAGGAAAATACAACAGTTTCTCAACCTATCGACTATTCAGATATTCAGCCTGATTTCTGGGGATATAATATAATACAAAAAGCTGTTTACTTTGACCTTATTCCAAACGGAAGAGGAACAGAGTTCAGACCTTACGACCCTGTAACAAGAGCTGAAGCAATTACTATTGCGGTTAATGCTCTTACTACATCACAAATTAGTGAACAAAAAGCTCAAAGCATTATCTCAAAGAGCTACGAAGACTATACACAATTGCCGGCTTGGTTCTTAATGGCAGCTGCTAAATCTCAATTACTTGATCTTGATGTCATTACACCTGGTCACGAAGGCAAAATGGAACCTAACAGACCAATGAACAGAGCTGAAGTTGCAGCATTATTATACAAAATGATGCAGGAAGCTAAACTTAATCCAAATGCTAAATTAGCTGATAATATGCAAAAGAGAACTGCTGAAGGTTATGTTCTTGATAACGTAAGAGTTCAAGGTTCAATTGGTGTAATTCCTGCAGGCGCAATCGTTCCTATTCAATTAGAAACAGTTATTGGTTCAGAATTCTCAAATGCTGCTGATATTTATACAGCAAAAATGCCTAAGAACATTGTTACAAAAGAAGGCTACCTTCTTGTTCAGGAAGGCAGCGATCTTAAAGGTCAAATCAAATATGTTCAAAGAGGCAAAACTTTCAAACAAAACGGTGAAATCATAATCAAAAATGAACTTCTTGTAACTCCAAATGACCAAGCTGTTATGTTATATGGTGTTGCAACTCTTGATCCTGAAGTTAACGGTTTCTGGAGCAGATTGTTCAAGAACAAAAAAGTTCTTACTAAGCCAAACGAAATTGTTAACATCAGACTTCTCGGACCATTAAGAATAGACCTAACTAACGGTTATATTTACGAATAATGGAAATAGTATAATTTCAAAAACTCCCTTACTTGCAAAGGGAGTTTTTTTTATATATTATAATTCCATAGAATAGCAAATTTATTTTTTACACGTTTTTATAAATGTGAAAGGATTAACCAACATGGAAAATAACATTAATTTTAAAGGAGCAATTATCCTAAAACAACCAACTAAGTCAGTAGTGAAGAATATGATTCCTAAATTAGGAAAGCATAACCAGATATATTATAATTTTGGTTCAAAAGGTGATATGTTATGCATAACAAGAAAAGGATGTGATAAAGATGTTGCAGAAGAATTAACTCACCATAGAACAAAATTTGAATTTTATACGGATTTAAGTACAAAATCCGGATTTGACAGAGAAAAACATGATGATAATAAAAATATTTTAGCATCAACTAATGAAAAAGTACTTACAACAAAAGACGAATTAATCAATTTCTTTAAATTAAAAGAGTTTAAACTACCATTTAGCAAAAAAAGAAAAGACAATCCTATAGAAAACTCACTTAAAGCACTTGGTTTTGATAACCAAAAGGTAAAACAAAAAAACGGATATTCAGAAGTTGTTAACTCTGATGGAAAATTATTAGCAAGAATATCCGGTCCGGGGCAATATGGAATATCATTTGCATTTGTAGAGCCTAAAAACTTGGACGAATCACCTTTACGTTATGCTTTAAGAGGTGGAGAAATAATTTTTCAATACACAAGCGAGTCCGGCAGAGCACAGTTTTTAAAGAACTACAACAGAGCCGTCAATGCAAATAAAACTATTGTAAAGTAAGAAATTACTCATATCTGAGAGCATCAATAGGATTTAATAAAGATGCTTTATATGCAGGGTAGTATCCGAATCCGACTCCAACAAGAGCTGATACTGTGAATGACAGAACTATAGGCATTAAAGTAAACACTATAGGCTGGCTTGTTAATACACCTATTAACAAAGAAATTATAATACCTGATATAATTCCGATTATACCGCCTATTAAGGCTAATACAAGGGCCTCTATCAAGAATTGAAGTCTTATATCACTTGCTCGCGCACCAATTGCCATTCTTATACCAATTTCTTTTGTTCTTTCAGTTACTGATACTAACATAATATTCATTACACCAATACCGCCGACAATTAAAGAAATAGAAGCTACAAAAGCAAGAAACAAAGATAATGTTTGAATGGTTGATTTCATTTTTTCCTGAAATTCGGCACTATTTCTAATCTCAAAATCATTTTCCTGTGTTCTTCCAAGATTGTGTCTTGCACGCAAAATTTCTTCAATATCTTTTTCAGCAATTGAACTTTCTTCTACAGATGCTGCTTTTGCTAAAATCTGACTTACAGAACCGGGGAAATCAGTTCCAAAAACTTTTCTTTGAGCAGTTGTTAAAGGAATAAATATTATATCATCCTGATCCATTGGACCCATAGCACCTTTTGATACAAGTGTACCAATAACCTTAAAAGGAATATTACCTATTCTTATTGTTTTACCTATTGAATTTATATCACCGAAGAGTTCAGATTCGACCGTTGAACCAATAATTGCAACTTTTGCGGCATTATTATCATCGTCACGAGTAAAGGCTCTGCCCTCTTTTATTTCATAACTTTTTACATACAGATACGGAGTTGTAATACCATAAACAGATGTCTGCCAATTTTGGTTTCCATACATTGCCTGCTTTGAAGAGCTCATAATCGGTGCAACAGCTTCAATTCCACGAGCATTTTTTTGTATAGCTTCAGCATCTTTAACACTCAGCGTTGGTTTAGACCCCATCCCCATGGAAACACCGCCTGATTTTGCAGATGCAGAACGTATTGTTAAAACATTTGAACCCATAGATTCAATATTAGCCTGTACCTGTTTATTTGCACCCGAACCAAGCGCAAGCATTATAATTACAGCTCCGACACCAATAATAATACCTAAAGAAGTAAGAGCTGAACGCATTTTATTAACTTTAAGTGAATTTAGTGCTATTTTTAATGTTGAATTAAAGTCTATCATTAAATACTATTATAATGAATCTGACATTCTTTTACAAGATAAAATAATTAATTTATTCAAACAATAAACATAATATTACTTAATATTGTTAAGCAAATCAAAATATTGTTACAATCGGCGCAAACGTAGTAGTAGTAGTAGTAGTAGTAGTAGTAGTAGTAGTAGTAGTAATTTCTAAAATTTATATCATTACAGCACTCTACAACATTTTGGTATAATTGTCGGCTTTGTAAAGCCGACCTAACTGAGTGAATAAGAGGCTTTTAAATTCATGCCTCTCCGGCGGGAGAGGCCGCAGCCGTTACTGAGCGCTTAGCGAAGTTTACGGATGCGGGTGAGGGTTAAACTAATGCATAAATGAGTCAATTGACTTATTCATAATACTTATTAATGACTTTGTTATTTTTAATATAATCGACCCTCACCCGAAAATCTAACTTTCAGCGCAAACAAAAATTTGCGCCTCAAGTTGATTTTCTACCCTCTCCCGCTTGAGAGGGATAACAGGTAAGTTGCCTTTTCTACCCCAACAATAACCTTATCTGTATTATATTTGAGGTGCGGTACACCGCACCCTACTGCTTGAGAGTAAGATAGTAGGTTGGGTGAAACCCAACAATCATATTCACCCCCGCTATGTTTCGCGGTTTCTCTGCTTCATCCATTCATCTTTTAACAAATCCGAAACAATTTGTCCGTCTTTAAATTTAATTATTCTTTTTGTATATTGAGCAATATCAGGTTCGTGAGTTACAAGAACAACTGTTTTTCCTAGTTTTTCATTAAGGTTTACAAAAAACTCCATAACATCAATACTCGTTTTTGTGTCCAAGTTTCCTGTCGGTTCATCTGCTAAAATTAGCGGTGCATCATTAACAATAGCTCTTGCTATTGCAACTCTCTGCTGCTGACCGCCTGACATTTGAGATGGCATATTGTTTTCTTTATTTTCTAAACCTACAATCTTTAGCGCCTCTCTTGCCCTTTTAAGCCTTTCTTCTTGTGGAATACCTTTATAGATCATAGGCATACAAACATTATCGATAGCCGAAGTTCTTGATATAAGATTAAAACCTTGAAATACAAAACCTATCTTATTGTTCCTTATATCTGATAACTGATCGGAATTTAGTGAAAACACATCAACTCCATCAAGATAATATTCACCACTGGTAGGTTTATCTAATGTCCCTAACATGTTCATACAGGTAGACTTACCGGAGCCTGAAGTACCCATAATAGCCACAAACTCACCTTTTTCTATCGAAAATGATATATCATTCATTGCATAGAATGTTTCATCACCCATCTGGTATGTTTTTATCGCATGTCTAACATCTATTAATTTTGTCATTTGTTTACCTTTTATCTACCCCACACCCTACCCCTCTCCCTCAAGGGGCGAGGGAGTATAAGCTTTAATATGTTTTTATCGCATATTAATTTTGTCATTTGTTCACTTTTTATTGTTGGGCAAGTATGCCCAACCTACTTTTACTTTAATGTTTAATAAGATAATTCAAATCTCGTACCAAAATTTGTATTATTAGGTGTGTTGCTTACTCTTTGTATTATCATAAAGACTTTCCACTTTCTATTTTTAACTTTTCACTATTACAATGGTGGTCTGCGCATTGTTCCGCCACTTGATTTTTTCTTTGATTTAGCAGCTGTCGTACTTATAATTATCTTATCCTTTTCCTGAATTTTATCAGTTATTATTTGCGTTTTACTATCGTCAGATAAACCGACTTCAACATCATATCTTACAGGCTCACCATTTTTAAGAACCCACACTCCTTGAGTTTCATATTTTTTAGTATTCTCTGCCGGGGAGAACTTAAGAGCTTTATTATCAATAACAAGTACATCCTTAACCTGTCCTGTAATAATAGAAACATTTGCACTCATCCCCGGAATAGCAAAGCCGTCAGAGTTATCAACAGACACAATAACAGTATAAGTTACAACATTATTTGTAGTAGTTGACGCTAAACGAACCTGAGTAACATTTCCTTTAAAAGTTTTATTCGGATATCCGTCAAGAGTATACTCAGCTTCCTGCCCTACTTTAATTTTTCCTATATCTGCTTCAGAAACAGAAGTTTCTATTTGCATTTTTGTTAAATCTTCTGCTACTTCAAACAGAGTTGGAGTATTAAAGCTGGCTGCAACTGTTTGTCCGACATCAACTGCCCTTGATATAACTGTTCCGTCAACCGGTGAAGTTATTTTTGAATACCCTAAATTTGTAAGATTATTTTTCAATGTTGCCTGTTGAGCATTCATTTCTGCTTTTGCAGCATTTACATCTGCTTGTGCTGTTAAATAATTTGAACGAGCAAGCTCAACTTCATCTCTGGATACATAGTTTTTAGCATATAAATGTTCGTATCGTTTATAATTATTCTTTTTATATTCAAGGTTCGCCATAGCTTTAGAATATGCAGCTTGAGCATTATTTAATCTTGCTGTTGACTGATCAACATTAGACTGGAACAAACTCGGATCAAGTTCAGCAAGCAGTTGTCCTTTTTTTACCTGTGAATTATAGTCAACATAAATAGCAGCTACCGTACCTGAAACTTGAGTACCGACTGCAATAGTATTAATAGGCTTAATAGTACCTGATGCCTCAACGTACTCTGTAATCGTACCTTTTGAGATTTCTTTCAGAACATATTTGGCAGATTTATTCTTTAAACCTAAAGAAACTGCAATAGCTATAACAATTATTATACCTGTCAAAACAAAGTATCTTTTTTTCATTTTTACCTCTATAATTCTGCAGACAACTTACCGCTGCTGTCTAAACCTTGCCCCATTGATTTTAATAATTCTTCTCTGGCAATATTGTATTTAAGAACACTTTCAACAAAATTTAGCTGCGCTTGATTATAGTTTTTTAGTGCATCCTGAAGCTCAACATAATTATTTAAGCCGACACTATATCTACCATCAGCAAGTTCGAAGTTTTCAAGAGTAGCTTTTACTTTTGTATTTCTTAAAGGAATTTCTCTTTCCATGTGACGCATGTTTATATAATTATCCTGAACTTCCCAATAAATACTTGATTTAGCAACATTAACATTATGCTTTGCTATATTAAGCATGTTTTCACCCTCTTTAATCTGATAGTGAATACCATAAGGATTAACTGAACCAAAGTCAATACCCGCACCAACTTGTAAAGGACTTGAATAATTATGCTCATTCTTTGTATAACTCCACGATAAATCGGCTGTTATAGACGGAGCATATTGCCTTTTTATTGATTTTAGCGATTCTTCCTGAACTTTTACAAGCATTTTATCAGACAGGAAATCAGGTCTGTTTTCTAATGCCTTATCAACAGCTTCCTGCTTAGTAAGTTTTAAAGGATTTAACTTATAGTCCTGAATAATATCATTATGTTCTATTCCTGATGATAGCAGTACTAATCCGTCAGCATTCTTTTTAATTACCGGAGCAGGAGGTTTTGAATCATTAACTGAATCCATTTTCTTTTTATAATCAGCTTTTAAGAACCCAAAATTTTCAGTATTTGTTACAACAAACGGTTTATCTTCCTGATAAAACATTGAATCTTCTAATGCAATAATAGCGTTAAGAAGTTTATTTTGCCCTTCTACAAGCTGAATTTTGGCATCTGCTAAGTTAACTTCAGCGTTTACAACATCAATCTTTGATTTTAAACCTTCATCAAACATAGCTTTCGTTCTGTCTTGGTTTAGAGTTTGAATTCTGACATTTTGCTCATAAATATCCAAATCCGCTAAAGCAGAAAGTACTTTATAATAATTAGTTCTGACAAGATAAATTATCTCAAGTGTTTCATAAGTATGATCATATTCAGCAGCCTGAGTATCATACTTTGCCATCTTAATTTTAGCTGTAGTCTTTCCGAAATCCCAAATTGTATCAGAGACTCTCATTGTTAAACCCATAGAATTATCTGTAGAACTATCTACAAATGTTGCCCTATTGCTTTTATGGTACAAATTATATCCGACACTAAATTTAGGAGCATAATTCGAGCGTGCCTGACCTATTCCTGCTCTTGCAGCCTCAACTCTTTCTTCTGAAATTTTTAGATAAGGATTGTGCTCTAAAGCATATTTTACGCAATCATCAATCGTCATAACAGTTATTTGATTAAATGGGATTTTGGGTTTGCCCTGAACTGGAGGTAACTCAATTTCGGTAATTTTTGCTTTTTTAGGTTTATTACTTTTAAACTTAATACCTTTTAATTTGCTGATAAAAGTTTTTTTCTGCGACTGTACTGATACATTATTATCAGCTGCATGTACATTAGCAATTAGACAAGCGCTAACTACAAAACATACTAAAAACCTTTTGCATAAATCTTTCTTCAAAAATTTTTCCCTTCAAATATATAACGAAAAGCAATCTCTTTCTGTTCACATTATACACCAAATTCTGTTTATACTAATAAATTTAGCATTTACAAATTGTTACAAAAGGTCAAGTTTTAATGCCCCAAATACTTTATATATATACACACGAGGAATATCATGGGAATTAAAGACGTTTTAGGGAAAACTATATCATATATTGGGAATATTGTCGGCATAAAAAGTGACAATATATTTGGCAATAAAAATTCACGTAAAATATATTCCTCATCAGCATGCAGTATTGGAAGCGTTTTAAGCAGCATTCTTGGACAACAAGAAACAATTGGTGATAAATTTGAATCTTCTCAAAAAGATAATAAAGCTAAAAATGAAACAAAAGAAGAAGCTGTAAAAAAACCGCAAGAAACAAAAAAAACTAAAAAACAGGTTAAAGAAAAAGAAAATATAACTGTCACAACAGAGCAAAGAAAAGAGCAAAAAGAAGTTTCAGAAGAAGAATTGAATAAGGTTAGAGTTACTCTTAGAAATAAATGTAAAGAATCAGGCATAGATTTTGCACAATTATCAATCAACATGGCAGCTTTAACAGGCAAAACATTTGTAGAGTTCAGCAAAATGAACAAAAATCTTCAAATTACACTTCTTAACTACTTAATAGAATCAATTGAGAGAGTAAATAAAGCAAACGTCCCCGATGTAAACAAGTTAGAAGCCGTAGTAACAGACGCAGCATTAATGTATCACTTCATTACTCACGATAAAAAGGGGAATGAATATTCTATTGAAAATTTAAGTCCTGAAGAACTGAGAAAACGTCGTTTATCATTTGAAACAAAAATGAAAGCAAGAAAAGAAGAAAAAATAGCAGCAATGGAAGGTATGACAGAAGAAGAAAAAGCCGTTGCTATGGAAGAATTAAAGAAAGAAATGGCAAGATACAGAAAACACATATTTGATGAATTAAGCAAAAAAATTCCATTTGAAAGTGCTATGGAACTTATTTTAATCGTTTCATCAAAAGATGTAGGTGAAGCAGCTAAACAGCTTATGGAATCATATCCGATTGAAATTAGAGAAAAAATAGCAAACACAATGCAATCTTTTGAAAGCTTTAAAGAATATATAAACACAGTAAAAGGCAGAGGTGAAGACCTTGGTGACGAAAAAGCCTTAGCAGCATTTGAACAATACCACAAAGTTTTTGGCACATATAAAACAAAAGAAAACTTAGAAAATTATGAAACACAATTTGTTGCTTTAAGAGCTAAAGGAGAATTTTCACCGGAAATAAGCAAAGCTACCGCAATGGGTATCGGTGAAGCTGCTTATGCTAATATTAACATGAATTCAGAAGAGAAAGAAACTTTTATCAAACAATGGGTTTCTGATAATGATGGTTTTTTAACAGATGCTGATATGGCAAAAGTAGAACAAAGAGCTACTGAATATATTAAAGAATTATTAGAAAAAAATCCTAAAATAAAAGAAAATTTTGCAAAAGTAAAAACTAATATCAAAGAAATTGTTGAAAAAACTTTAAACAAAGTTTTTAACGATAAGAAAAATAATGTTAAAAAAGATAAACAAACTGATAAAAATGCTCAAATTAAGCAATTTATCACCTCACCTAAAAGTAAAATAAACAACTTAAACAAAGAAGTTTTAAGTTTTACGCAAATCTACATTAGAGAACAGGCAAAAAAATTTGAAAGACCTGCTATTAAAAAAAGTGAAGAAGAGATTACAACAGCACTATTAAAAGGTATAATTGACGAAGAACAAGCATTAAAGAATCTTGACAATTCAGAACATAAATTTATTAAAATGTGTGTTCAAAATTCAACATTATCTTCAAAATATGATGAAAGGATTAAATTATACATTCAAACTGAAAAAGACGAAAAAAAATTAAAAACAATTGCAGAAGTTGCACCCCATGATATCGTTGTTAAAATAGTTCAAAACATGAGAGGAGACAAACAAAAAATAGCAACAGACTTAATTAAAAGACATGAAGTAGATACAAACACTACTGTTTTGCTTGAAAAATATGCAGAAAAAGAGGCTGTAAAAAATAATTAGTACACACTAACTATATCATTATACCCATTTTTTCGCGTAATGCACTTGCAGAGCCTTCATAACCTGCACGTCCCATTAGAGCATACATATAATTTTTTACTTGTTCTACTCCGGGTTGGTCAAAAGTATTAATATTATAGAGTTCACCTAAAATCGCAGTTTGAACTTCCAGCATATACAATAGCTGAGCAACATGATACTCATCAATTTTATCAATTGTTAAAGTTAATGTCGGTCTCTGATTATCTTCTAATGATACCATTGTAGAATAAGTTTCGGCTCTCATTAAATCATTAATAGTTTTGCCGCCTAAATAACCGATTCCGGTATATTCAAAAATTTTAGGAATTTTTAATATAGTATCAAACTCTGCAACTCTAATAAATGTAACAACTTTATTATTAGGACCTTCATTCATCAGCTGTAATTGTGTATGTTGATCAGTAGCTCCTACCGCTTTAACAGGAGTCAATCCAACATTCACTTTTTCATTATTCTTATTTACCCTTTTACCTAAAGATTCTGCAATTAATTGCACATACCAATCAGGAATATATTTTAATTTGGCAGAATACGGCATCATAACGGTAATATTTTTATCCTTTTTAGTATCCATTAAATAATGAATTAAAGCGTACTGAGCAGCAATATTTTGATGAATATCCGTATTTTTTAATTCTAAATCAATATCCTTAATGCCGCTCATCATTTTTTCAATGTCTAATCCTACCAGAGCAAAGGGCACAAGACCTACTGAAGAGAATACAGAAAAACGCCCGCCTATATCATCCGGAACATAGAAGATTTTATATCCCTCCTGATCAGCAAGCTGTCTTAAAATTCCCATCTTTTTATCGGTAGTGGCTATAATGTTTTTTCTGTAGTCATCGCCCAGAACTTTTTCCATCAAATCCTTTATAACCATAAATTGAGACATGGTTTCAGCTGTATCACCGGATTTTGTAATTACATTAACAAGCGTTTTCTTTAAATCAAGTACATCTAAAAGACCGTTTATTGCATCCGGATCAATATTATCAAGGAAAAATATTCGTGGAAGATTATTCCTTTGTTCCGGAGATAAAAAATTCCAATAAGGCTTTAACAAAGCCTCCGTTACTGCCATTCCTCCAAGCGCAGAGCCCCCGATACCTAGCACAAGAATATTATCAAATCTTCCCTCTACAAGAGAGGCAAATTCTTTAACATACCAAATCGTTTCTTCATTATAGCCTAAATTCATCCATTGAAGCCATTCTCCGGGTTTGTCTTTCCGCTGGTTAAGACTTCTTATTATATCTGCTATCTTTTCAGCACTATTATTAAATTCTTCTTCAAGGTTAAGCCCATGAACATCACCGATTATTTTACAATCAGAGTTCTTGCAGTTTAATCTTAGCATGCGTTATAAAGCCCTTTACATGTATATACAATACTATTTTTACAAAAAAAAAGAAATTATGCAATAAAAAATAGTTTGTGATAGCATAAAAATGTTATGAAAGTACACTTAGCCGATAATTCAAACTTTAAATCAAATTACTTCCGCTTTTATCAAAAAAACGGCGAAGGTACTGTTAATGAAATTAGTACGGATAATGCTGAAAATCTGGGAAAAGAACCTGTTTTAATAACAGATAAAGAAACTATTGCAATGGATTATGACGGAAAACGATACACAGCAAAATCAAAATACCCTATTGAAGAATATAAGATTTACTATAAAGATACCAATAAATATGAAAATAATGGTAAATCAATATACATAGACAGTCACAAACTTTCTAGAGATGTTTTTGTCAAAGATTTAATTAATCGCGGCAAACCTCTGCAAAAAGATATTGCAAAAGGATTTGGTGAGGGTAGGTTGATTGATAATATAAAAAACATTCCGAAAGATGAGTCTGTAATTTTATTACTTAAAGACGTAGGCGAAGGATATGAACTTGCACAATTACCGGTCAATGTTAAGGGAATTGTAGTTTCAGACGGCATTATTAATTTTTTATCTCATATTGCTTCGCTTGCAAGAAGTTATTACAATATGCTGACTATTTTGTATGATAAGGACAAATATAATAAATTGGCACAATTAAAAAATAAGTATATCAGCATATCAAATACTGATGGTAATTTAACATTCAAAGAGATTGAAAAAACACCTTATACAGTTGAAAAACAATTAATAAATATTCCGATGCTTATTGGTGAAGACGGCTTTTTAAATTACAGCCAGCTTACAAAATATAATGCAAGCACTAAAGCATACAGATTAGGAATGATGCAGACTCTTAAATATGACAGCATTCTGAAAGACATTGAAATTCCAAGGGGTTTTATTATACCTGCAAAATATATTGAAAAAGTTGAAAATTTTTTAGATGAAGCTGCTAATGATAAAGAAAGAACAGATAGAAAATTTGAAAATCCATACATAAAGGAATTGGAATATAAATGTGAAAGTTTAGGTATAGACCCTAAAAAAACAATTATGCGTTCAGCTTTTAATGCTGAAGATTTATATGAATATCCGACAGCAGGTTTATATGAATCAGATCGCTGCTATCGCTCAGACGATTTTATAATTACAATGGATAATATATATAAATCAAAAGATTCTCCTCAAGCAATAGAATCAAGAAAACGATATAATATTCCTGATAATGTAATTCAACCGTCTATTATAGTTCAAGAGTATATAGCTCCAGAATATACATTTACTGCATATACCGATTTCGACAACAGTTCTGTAAATATAGAATTGTCTCCTAAAAGATATGAACTTAAACAGAGTAATCCTGCTCAAATCATATATTACGGAGACAAGAAAAAATCTAAAATAGTTGAACATCAAATATATAACAGCCAATTTATAACTGACGAAAAAGGTAATATTTTAGAAAAAGAAGACGGTCTTAATCTTGTTGAAGATAATTGGGAAGTCCTTGCTCCGCTAATTACAATAATAGGTAAAAATGCTCTTGCTCTCGAAAAAGTATTTTCTAAACGTCAAGATGTAGAAGGTGGAATCAAAAACGGTAAAGTTTACTTCTGGCAAACAAGAGATATAGTAAAAAAAGCTCTCAAAAGACTTTAATTACTTATTTCTTTGAAAGAATTTAGCAATATCTTTGTGTTCAAGTATTTTAGAAATCGGTCTGCCATGAGGACATGTAAAAGGTTTTTCACAAGTTCGCCAATTCCGAATAATTTCCTGCATTTGGAATTGATTTAAGTAAGTATTAGCCTTAACAGCCGCTTTACAAGATGTTGTAATAAGAATTTGCTCTTCAATATTATCAATATCGCCTGATATATGTTCTAAAATATCCGCTAAAATTTCTCTTGGAGGTACTTTTGATAATAGCTGAGGAACTTTTCGGAATATAACTTCGTGATCTGACATAAAATCAATCTCATATCCAAATCTTAACAGCTTATCTTTATTAGCTTCAAGCAGCTCTTTATCCGTAGGCGATATTTCTATTACATCAGATATAAACAAAAGCTGGCAATCTATATTCTTAGTCTTTTTAAGCTGCTCATATATATAACGTTCTTCTGCAATATGCTGATCAACAATTTCTAGACCTTCTTCACGCTCAATAAGAATATAAGTTTTTTTATATTGACCGATTATAACGTCTTCTTCCGCTTTTGTTGATTCAGATATAAATTTTTCCTGATTAATAACAGGTTGTTTGTAGTTATTTATCTTTTTAGGAAACTCTATTACTTCAGAATGTTTTTGTTCAGGCTGAGCAAATCTTGAGCTAATCTCACTTGAAGTTTCGACAAAGATATCATCACTTTTAGAAGATTCAGCGATATTGTTTGGTTCTGTTTTTACAAGCCTCACCGGTTCATCCTGATGCACAAATTCTTGTTTTCTGGTACTCAATGCTTCATTTACAGCAGAATAAATAAAATTAAATATCTGATTAGGATTTTTATACCGAACTTCTTTTTTAGTCGGATGAACATTTACATCAACATCTTCCGGTGGAATCTCAAGATTTAGGACAATAAAAGGATATCTGTTTCCGATAAGGTTTTTATATACCATGTCAACTGATTTTTGAAAAACAGGACATTTTACCGTACGAGAATTTACATACATATAGTAATCTTTTTTGCTTGATCTTGTATAATCCGGCGTACTAACATATCCTGATATTTTTAAATTTGATATTTTATCTGTTTTAAATACTTCTCGGAAATTTTTATTAACATCTTCTCTAAAAAGTTCTTTCATTGCTTGCGGTATACTGTTTTGACCTGATGTTTTTATAGTTGTTTTACCGTTATTTTTAAGTTCAAATGCTACATCAGAATGTATAAGAGCAAGTGATTGAATAAGTTCGCTTATGTATGCAAACTCTGTTTTTGCGGATTTTAAAAATTTTAAACGAGCCGGAATATTATAGAATAAATCTCTTATTTCCATAATTGTACCGACTGCGCAGCCTGTTTTAGATTGTTTAACCTCCGAGTTTTCGCACTCAACCTTAAAACCGGAATCAAATTCTTTTGTTCTTGTAATACAAGTTAATTTTGATATTGAAATAATACTTGCAAGAGCTTCACCTCTAAAGCCCATAGTTTTAACATTATATAAATCTTCGCCTGTTTTAATTTTGCTTGTTGCATGCTTTGAAAATGCAAGCAAAATATCATCAGGATGAATACCGGAACCGTTATCTGCGACTCTAATATCTCTGCATTCATTTGATATATCAATACTAATTCTTGTAGCACCGGCATCTACAGAATTTTCGACAAGCTCTTTTACGACCGAATATGGTCGTTCAATAACTTCTCCCGCAGCTATTTGATTTATAACATTTTTAGATAGTTGAATTATTCTCCCCATGAAAAAAACTCCTCATAGAATTATTATACTTCAAAACATGTTTAAGGTATAATATATTTACAAAGGGGTATAAATATAAATGGCACTTAAGAGAGAAAAAAATAAAAAAATCAAAGTAGCATTCCCTCACATGGGAACGATATCTATAGCATGGGCTGCAGGCTTGAGAAAAATTGGAGTTGAACCTTATGTTCCTCCTTATACAAGCAAAAAAACTTTGTCTTATGGGACAAAGAACTCACCTGAAGCAATTTGTCTTCCATACAAATTAATTCTCGGAAACTTTATAGAAGCAATTGAAGGCGGTGCAGATTATGTTGCGATGATTACGTCACCAGGCATTTGCAGACTTGGTGAATACGGCAACAATATTTATACAACATTAAAAGATTTAGGATACAACGCTAATTATATTGAACTATCGCTATATGACGGAATAAAAGGCTTATATAAATTCTTAAAAGAACTTTCAGGAAAAAATGACCCTATATTAATTCTTAGAGCAATTAATATTACAATAAGAAAAATATTCGTTATTGATGATTTGGACAAAGCTCTTTCATACTACAGAGCAAGAGAGATTAGGGTTGGCGATGCAGAAAAAAATTATAAAAAAGCATTAAAAATGATTGACAAAGCTGACTCTACACATGAATTGGGAAAAGCCTATCATAAAGCACTTGCAGAGATAGAGAAAACAGAAATTGATCCAAACAGAGAAGTTTTAAATGTTGATTTAACAGGTGAAATCTTCTTGGTAAATGATGAATTTTCAAACCAGAATATTGAGCGAGAACTTGGCAGAATGGGAGTTCAGACAAGAAGAAGTTTAACAGTAGGAAGTTTCTTAAAAGACGCAATAATACCAAAAGCATTCCAAAATAAAGAAACTCACTTACAGAGAGCAGAGAGAATGGCTAAACCATACTTGATGCGTGATATTGGCGGCGATGCTCTGGAATGCGTATCTGACGTTGTCTTTGCTGATCAAAAAGGCAAAGATGGTATAATTCATATTTCACCGTTTACCTGTATGCCGGAAATAATGTCACAAAATATTTTCCCTACAATCAGAAGCGAGCACGAAATTCCTATTTTACCGCTGATTATGGATGAACAGACAGGAAGAGCAGGATATATAACCCGCCTTGAAGCGTTTGTTGACCTTATGCGTAGAAAAAAACGTGCTAAAGAAGGTAAAAACAAAACCAGAGTATAGCAATGAAGTCATATATATTTTTTGTAACAAAATTGTTACAAATTTTAACTAATGTGGCAATTTCATGGGTTCACATGTTTTACACTAAGTATAAATAGTGTAGTAAATTAAAGAAAGAAGGTTTATTTATGCCTGAAGTACAAAATGTAGGAGCTGCAGATTACGCTCAATATCAACCATCACAATATCAATATGATGATTATGCAGATTACAACACTCAACCGCAAGTTTATGATGAACAGGCAGCGGAAATAAGAAATGCATCAAAATCAAGATTAGGAGCAACATTATTAACAGCAGCTATTATCGGCGGTGGTGCATTGTGGGGTGGATACGCACTTGGTAAACGCGGTGCTAAAAAAGAAATCCAAGAATTGCAAAACGCTGCTGATAAGTATAAAGAATTTATAGATAAGCAAGCAAAAGACTTGGAAGCGCAAGCAAAAGACTTGGAAGCGCAAGCAGAAGATGTTCTCAATAGTACTTTACCGATAAAAAAAGGTAAGAAACTTGCTCAAACAGTAAAAGAAGAATTAAAGAAATTGAAAGAAGCATTAAATGGCACTAAAGACGAAGCAAAAGAAGGAGCTGATAAAGTTGCTGATGATGCAGCTAAAAAAGCTGACGAAGCAAAATAAACAAAAGACACTATTTATAAACAAAAAAAAGGAAGTAAGAATGAATACTTCCTTTTTTACATGTTATTTTCCGGAGAGACCCCCCAATTGAGTTTATTCCTTAAAACAGAATAAAAACTGTTCTTTTCCGGGAATACAAGTTTTGCTTTATATGGAGAGGTCTTAATATTTATTTTTTCGACATAATTTGTTGTCACAAACCCATCAATTGAAACTGACAATAATTCATCATTAGTTTTGACAGTTATTAATTCTGAAGACGGAACCACCAAAGGACGAACGTTAAGCGTATGCGGACAAATCGGAACTATAACCAAAGCATCTAATTCAGGATATAATATAGGACCGCCGGCAGACAAACCATAAGCAGTCGAACCGGTTGGTGTAGATATAATTATGCC
Source organism: uncultured bacterium (assembly GCA_902797965.1). GTDB lineage: Bacteria > Cyanobacteriota > Vampirovibrionia > Gastranaerophilales > Gastranaerophilaceae > CAG-196. The sequence continues at coordinate 143,218 of CADBUY010000004.1, read as the reverse complement.
ATCTGCAATATAATCACACACAAATTTTCCATTAACTTCTAAAAAAAATTTTGAAGTTCTGCCTGAAATACACCCCTTAACTACAAAATCATTCAGAGCCAAATACTCACCTGATTCAAGCATTAATCTGTCTTCAATCATATAATGATTACTCAAAACGGCATCTAATACAGAACTTATTTGAGATAATCCTGCCTGTGAAAGGAAGCCCAAACGTCCCATGTTTATACCCAGAACCGGCTTATTATACTTAGAATAAAATCTTGCAGCTCTTAACAGAGTACCGTCGCCGCCAATAACAAAAGACATGTCGCCATCATTTTTCAGATTTTCCAAATCAAACACTGAATATTCTATATGATAAGCATCTAATGCCTTTTGAACATCTAAAAGAGCTTGTTCATAATTCGGTATAAATTTATTAAAGATTAGATTAATTTTCATACGTTTGATTATAGCATAGATTAAGATTTTATGGTAAAATATAATGACTAAGGGGAGAAAAGATAATGATTGAGATGAAAGTAATGGGTATAGCTCTTGATGTGAGAACAAACTCGCCTATTGTTGTACTCCATGATTTAGATAACAGAAAAGCTTTGCCTATTTGGATAGGTTCAGCGGAAGCAAGTGCAATTATCAGATGTATTGAAGGATTAGTTGTAGCAAGACCTATGACACACGACTTAATTGCGAATATGATAGAAAAAACAGGATATGAACTGGAAAAAATTGAAATAAATAATGTTGAGAAAGAAACGTATTACGCAACACTATTTCTGGTTAAAGATGGTGAAACCCTAGAGCTTGATGCTCGTCCGAGTGACGCAATCGCAATTGCAATGAGATGTGAAGCACCTATTTTTGTAACAGCAAATGTTCTTATGAACGGTTCTGTTTCGACAGATACTGCAAAAGACGAAGAAGAAGCTCAGGAGTTTAAAGATTTTATTCAAAACATCAAACCGTCAGATTTTGAAAAACTGATGAAAGGTAAACACGAAGAAAGCGACCAATAGTAAAGTAGAAAAATCATTCTAGCATAACTTAACTCCACAAATATATAGAACCAATCTAAATTAATGTCCGTAATCAACAAATAAGAGGAGAGAATATGATTATACTTGTTTCAATATATGCAAGCATTTTACTGGTCTGTGAGATAATACTTGTTAAATATTGTCAGGTGAGAAAAAGAGCAATGTTTATGTTTAATTGTTTTTATTTTATTTTAGCAATAGTATCATTAATGTTAACAGGCGATATTGCAATAGCATACGGAGGATAAAAATAATGAAGATTAATAATAATTATGATAATTTAGAGCAAAGCTATTTATTTTCAACAATAGCAAAAAAAGTTAATGAATACATCCAAAATAATCCTGATAAAAAAGTTATCAGACTTGGTATTGGTGATGTAACATTACCATTATGTAAAGCAGTTACAGACGCTCTTCATAAAGCAGTTGATGAGATGGGTGTTCAATCAACATTCCGAGGTTATGGTCCGGAGCAAGGTTATGATTTTCTAAGAGAAGCAGTGAAAGGATATTACAAATCTCACAATGTTGAATTAGATTTAGATGAAATATTTATATCAGATGGTGCAAAAAGCGACTTAGGGAACATTCTGGACTTATTTGGGGTAAATAATACAGTATTGGTTCCGGATCCTGTTTATCCTGTATATGTTGATACAAATATTATGGCAGGCAGAGAAGTCAAATTTATTGACGCAAATGGCGAAAATGAATTTCTTCCTTTACCTGATAAAAACATAAAGGCAGATATTATATATATTTGTTCGCCAAACAATCCTACAGGTGCAGTTTATAACAAAGCTCAATTAAAAGAATGGGTTGATTATGCACTTTCCAATAAAGCTATAATCTTATTTGATTCTGCTTATGAATGTTTTATCGCAGATGATGAATTACCACGCTCTATATACGAGATAGATGGAGCAAAAGATTGTGCAATTGAGTTCTGCTCGCTATCTAAAACAGCAGGCTTTACAGGTACGAGATGCGGATACACAATTGTCCCTAAGAATTTAGGAAAACTAAACAAAATGTGGGTTCGCCGTCAAACAACAAAGTTTAACGGAGTTCCGTATATTGTTCAACGCGGTGCTGAAGCTGTATTTACACCTGAAGGTCAAAAAGAGATTGGTGAAAATATTGCGTACTATAAAGAAAATGCAAAACTTATTTCAGACACATTAAAGGAATGTAATATTTGGCACGTTGGCGGAAAACATTCACCATATATATGGTTAAGATGTCCTAATAACATGAAGTCCTGGGAATTTTTTGATTATCTTCTTTCAAATGCTCAAATCGTAGGAACTCCCGGTTCCGGATTCGGCAGAAACGGTGAAGGGTACTTCAGATTAACATCTTTTGGTTCAAAAGAAAATACCATTGAAGCGATGGAAAGATTTAAAAAACTGTTTAAGTAAAAAAATAGGCTTTATGCCTATTTTTTTTTTACTTATCCTTTAATTCTTTTCTAGCATCTGCCATACCCTTTTGGTATGCTTCATTTTGTTTGCCGGCAAGAGTAATCAGGTTCCAATAGTGCGTTGAGCCGACTAAATTATTAGCAAAATTTACTCCAGTCCCTTGGGGAGCATTATTTCTTGATTCTAAAAATTTTTCAGCACTTACATATTTTGCATACTCGCTTTTTGGACTTTCTATTATATCGCTTGTCATAACAGTATCTAACGGAGCTTTATATTTTGTTTTCCTGTAATGAATACCATTTACGCTATCCCTTATTAACTGTTGTCCTTCAATATATGCCTGTTTTGCTTTAGTTTCTATTAAAAGACTATCCCAATATACGATTGCATTACCGTTATATTGGTCAGGGTTATATTGTTGTCGCGCAAATCGTTCTGCTTTTAATAACTCATCGCCTTTTAAATATTTAACGGCTTGAGCTTTTGCTTTGTCTTCATACTTTGTATCAGAACAACTTGCGATTGTTCCTGCAAGCATTGATAATCCGACTATTCCATACGATACTTTTTTTATATTCATAAACAATACCCCTTATAGATACAAAAAGAATATACAATAAATTGTTTACAAATTCAATAATTCTTCTACATTTATAATGGATTTAAGTTTTAATGCAAAGATATTTGCTTTGTTAAACAAAGCTAACTTAACGGCATCTTTTTCCGTCGTAACGATATTACCATTAATATTTTCAATATCACTCAAAACATATTGATGATGGTCATCAAATGTAATTTTGTCTTTTATAGTGTAATCGCTTTCAAGAAATTGATAAAATTGTTCAGGCTGACCTATTGCAGAAATAGCTGTAATTTCAGTTCCTTTTTCAAGATGTTCTCCTGACATTATATTGTATACATAATCAGGCTCTGTTTTGCAAACTACAGTTTTAACGCCCTGTTTTTTCGCTAAAATTTTTGCAAGTTTTTCGGCTCTTGAATGTTCTTTATTTTTGCTAACGATTACAAGTTTGTTTAATCGATTAAACCCCTCCATACCTTCTCTTAAAGGTCCGGCAGGAAGAAGATTTTCGTTACCAAACATTTTTTCAGAATCAACAAGAACGATATCTATATCACGATAAAGTTTTCTGTGCTGAAAGCCATCATCTAATATTATTTTATTACAGCCAAGTCTTTCAACTGCGTACTTTGCAGCATTATACCTATTAGAACAAGTAAGAACCGCACATCCATCAATGTTAACTGCAAGCCAATATGGCTCATCACCTGCTTCATCTGCTTTATAGTATAGGTTAATTCCATCTGATATCACATGGACATCTTTATTGTTTAATTTACCGCCATAACCTCTCGATATAACTGCAGGTTTTTCTCCATTTTCAATAAAATATTTAGCAATCTCGGCGACTACAGGAGTTTTCCCGACACCACCGGTTGTAAAATTACCTATGGATATAACCTGAGCATTAACTTTCTTCGGTTTTATTAACCCTTTATCATATAAATAGTTTTTTGTACCACTTGCTATACCATAAAAAACGGAGCATATCTTAAGCATGTTGAACAAAAAACCTTTAGCGTTTTTGTCATAGTGCAGTTTTGTTATTTGAGTTTTTAGGTTCATTATTACATTTATCCCTATACTTCAACCATAGCTTTAAATTTATTAAAATCTTCTATTGTATCAATTCCTACGGGAACATTTTCGACTACACTTACTTTAATCTTCATTCCATTTTGAAGAGCACGAAGCTGTTCTAGGCTTTCAGCCATCTCATAAGTTGTCTGAGGTAATGATGTCATTTTGAACAATGCATCTTTTTTATACCCGTAAATTCCAAGATGACCATAGAATTTTGATTTACCTTCATTGCGTTCATAAGGAATTTTTGAGCGGGAAAAATACATAGCAAAATTATTAACATCAAATATACATTTAACAAGATTTGGATTATTAACCTCTTCCATATCAGTAATCTCTCTGACTAAAGTTGAAATATCAGCACTTTTATCATCAACAACACCTTGTCTTACAAGTTCAATATTATCCGGTTCAATCAAAGGTTCATCACCTTGTACATTAATGATATAAGCAATTTCAGGATGTCTTTTTGCAACTTCTGCAATCCTATCGCTGCCGCTTTTATGCTCCTTTGAAGTCATTTCAACTTCTGCACCAAATTCTTTACATGCATTATAAATTCTATCATCATCAGTAGCAACTATTACTCTGTCAATCATATTACATTTGGAACACTTACTCCAAACCCATTCAATAATATATTTTCCACCTGCTTTTAATAACGGTTTTCCCTCTAATCTCGAAGAACCATACCGAGCCGGAATTATTACAGCTGTTTGTTTTTCCATTGCAATTGACATAACTTGACCTACCCCTATTTTGTTGCATTTATAAATATTGCTTTAGTCTTAAGCGAAATATATTTGCCTACTAAATATTCATCTACCTGCATAATATATTTTTCAACTGTCGGATAATCGAAATACTTTAGAAAACGCTCTTTTGCAGAAGGTTGAGCCGGAGATGGCGGATTTGAGAACCACTCATGCACCATATTCGGCTGAACAACATAACCTGAACTTACTTCCTGAAGTTTTACATCAGGGTCACTAAAACCTGCTATCTCAAGATTTGTCCTTATTGTATTCTCATCAAAATTACAAAGAGAGTCCATTGGATTATCCATAATCTCATTTTCAACCCTTTTAAAATCTTCATATTTATCTATATGAGCAGGGTCAAGAATTTCCCAGAAACGTGTATTTGAACGAATAATTGGTTCAAATGCACAGAATTTACCTGCGGGTTTTAATATTCTATATATTTCATTAATAACCGGCTGTTTATTTACAATATGTACAAGAACAGAACGCATAAGTGCCTTATGAACAGTACTCATAGGAAGTGCAATATGCTCAGCAGGACATTTAAGAAATTCATAACCTTCAGTAATTCCTTGCTCTTCCAGGAATTTTTTACAATCATCCAAACAATCCTGAAACATATCAGAAAATATTACATTGCCTTTACCTTCTTGTAATTCAAGCACTTTAAATGCTAAAAGTCCTGTTCCGCAACCGATATCAATAACAGTTTCATGCGGCTGAATTTCAGCATATACAAGAACAACATCTCTTACAGCCTCAAGCCATTTTGTTGTTTGTTCAATCATTTCAGGAGTCTGACCTGCAAAACGAGTCTTCTTAAGCCATTGTGTCCAGTTTTTACATATCTCACTCATCTTAAATACCTTTATATAGGGAATTAACATAATAATTATACTACATATTCTAAAGCAGAGCAATCACTTAAACATAATCTAAACGCATATAAAAACATACCCTCTAATAAATAGAGAGTATGTTTATTAATTATTAATTATTAATTTTTAATCTAAACCGCATAAACAGAAACTTGTTTTCTGTCACGTCTGTGTGGTTCAAATTTAACTTGTCCGTCAATTAAAGCAAACAATGTATCATCAGAGCCGATACCTACATTGTTACCGGGATGAATTTTTGTTCCTCTTTGGCGAACAATAATATTTCCGGTTTTAACCATTTCACCGCCGAATTTCTTAACGCCTAAACGTTTAGCTTCCGAATCACGGCCGTTACGGGTAGATCCCATACCTTTCTTATGTGCCATTTTTATTTCTCCTTTAAATTAATTTTGTTATTTATTGTTTAAAAACTATCTATGCTTCAGCATTTTCAGCTTCTGCCTTTGCTTTAGCTGCGGTTGTTCTGATTTTGTTAATCATCACTCTTGCAAAACCTTGTCTGTGACCTTGTTTAAGTCTGTAACCTTTTTTAGGTCTTTGCTTGTAAACTATGATTTTCTTTGCACGATCATTTTTAAGAATTGTACCTTCTACTTTAGCGTTTGCAACGTATGGTTGACCAACTTTTGATTTTTTGCCGTTAACAATCATAACAACTTTATCAAAAACAACTTTGGCATCTTTTTCTTCACCTAATAATTCAACGTCAACATAACGTCCTTCTTCAACTTGGTATTGTTTACCACCTGTTTCGACTATTGCGTACATTGTATTTTCCTTTCTTTTTCGGGAACTGTAGGTGAAAGGGGTAAATACATTTAGCCGATTATTAAACTACCTGCTTATAAATTTACCTTTTCCACCGTTTAAAGACAGTTTACCCATCTAATACTATTTATATATATAAATTTAACACAAGCATATTTATACTGTCAAGAACAGACTTCCACAAAGTTTACAAATGCATATCAGAATATCCTGAAACAAGGAATTCTTGTTAGCATATATAAAAAGAATCCTAATATTAAACATAAGAAAAGCAGTTTATTAAATTTTGGTTTATACATTTCTATGTCAGCATTTACTTTTATATACGGCTGCAACTTTGTTAAGATATCATAAACCTGTCCGCTTGTGTTACAAACGCATGTATAAACACTACCGTCTTTCATATAAAACTCTACGGTAGAAATACTAACATTAAAGGCAGATTTTGATAATATCTTTTCTGCAAAATTTGGCTGTTCGGTACTATCAGATACAGTAATTTGACTTATTTCTCTAAATCTAAATTTATTTTTATTTATTGCAATAACTCTATTACTGACGTCAATTTTTATACTACACTGATTTATATACTTTAGACAGACATGTAATTGCCAACATATAAATGCAGTTACTAACACTATTGGAATTATAATATAAATTATTTTAATAAAAAACATTATACAACACCTAATTGTGCCTTAACTTCTTTTCTTTTAACCTTATTAGTTGTAGTTCTTGGCAGAGTTTCACGTCTAATAATAATATTTGTAGGACGTTTATAAGGTGTCAGCCTTTGTAAAAGTTCTTTTATATCTGCTCTAACTATTGTTTCTATTTCCGCATCAGTTTTTTCTTCATACAAATAAGGTTTTGGAACAACAACCGCTACAACTTCTTCAGTTCCATCCTTTGCACCAAATGTTCTTTCTGCACCAAATACGCAAACTTCTGCAAGGTATTCACTCTTTTCAAGAACAGATTCAACTTCTTCCGGAAGAACTTTTTTACCACCTGAAAGTACAATCATATTTTTAATTCTTCCTGTGATATAAATATAACCGTCATCGCCAATCTTTGCAACGTCACCTGTGTGGAACCAACCGTCAGGTTCCAGAACAGATGCTGTAAGTTCAGGCTGATTATGGTATCCTTTCATAACTGATGGGCCTTTTACAAGAAGCTCACCCGTTTTCGGATCTGTTTTATATTTCCAACTCTTATAAGGTTTACCTATAGAAGCATAGTCATTAATCTTGTCTGTATTCAATGCTACAACAGGACTTGTTTCCGTTAAACCGTATCCTTGACAAACCTTAATACCGATTCTGTTAAAGAATATAGCCACATTTACATCCATTGGCGCACCACCGGAAAGAATACCCCAGAACTTTCCGCCAAATTGTCTGTGAAGATCTCTGAACAAGAATTTTTTTATTCTTCCAAACCCTAAAAGTTTTGCAATATAGTGATATTTGATGTCAAACCACCATTTACCAAGCGGTGTATATTTATTAATACATTCAGCTTCAAGAGTTGTTTTTAATAGTTTCATGAAAGCAGGAACCATTATCATGAACTCAATCTCTTTATCTCTCATCATTTTCAAAATGTCTTTAGGTTTAAGGCTCTTTGTATAATAAATTGAATATCCAAAGTTCAGGAATGATGAAAAACCGACTGTCATTTCAAACATGTGGTTCATCGGAAGAATAGACAAAATTGATACACGTCTGTTATCAGGCAAAATCTTATCAAATGCATCTTTTGTAATAATAAGCTGAGAAGTAATATTACCGAAAGTAATTTCAACACCCTTTGGAGCGCCTGTCGTTCCTGATGTGTAAATAATAAATGCAACAGCTTTACCGCTTCTTACTCTCCATTTAGCGTCATAAATATCAGGTAATTCATAAATATTTTTTATTCCGTCTGCCTGGAATTTATCATCCATGACTAAAATAGTTTTTAATGATGGAATTTCATCCCTTAGCTGATATGCCTTATCTATATATGTTTTTGAAACAAGAATTACAGATGGCTCACTATCCAAAAGAATTGATTTAAGTTCATATATAGTAAGCTTATTATCAAGCGGAACAGTAATAGTACCGGCAAGAACTGATGCAAAAACGCATGCTCCGTATTCAGGTTTTGATTCAGATAAAATTGCAAGACGTTCCCCTTTAACAACACCTAGTTCTTCAATAAGGTATCTTGCAAGTTTTCTTGATAAAAGCCCCAAGCCTTTATATGTAAGTTCTCTCCAACCGTATTTGCTTCTCATACCGAGCGCTACACGACCTTCATATTCTGATGACTTATTTGCTAAAATTGATAATAAATGTTTACTTCTTGACTCCATAAAAACCTCTATTCTTATATAGGAAAACTATTACTCTCATTCCCTAACAATCAATTCTACCATTAAAAATTAATCTGTCAAAAATTTCATTTCCTGCTATCAGCTTTATCAGCGAGATAAGTAGATATCAAAGGAATAAGTACATAATAAATTATACCAAGAATTAAAAACGGTTTTGCATTCTTTATTCCCTGAACCTGTCTTGATAATTTTTTATCATTTTTATTAATTTTTTTATATTTATCAATAAATCTCTCAGTAGGCTTTTCCAGAAGTTTATCAATTGTATACCCGCCTAATATACTCAATCCTGTTGAGATACCGGCATTATAGATAAGCGCCTTTTTTCTTTCTTGTTCAATGTTTTTACTCATTTTAGCCTGATGCATAAATACAAATGTTGCAATTGCATCTGTTATAGCAGTAATATGCATTGGAAAGTTTGAATTTTTGAACCTGTCAACAAAATTAAGCATTGTTTTTTTATTCAAAAGATTACCTACGCCACTAGCTGTCTTATCAGTAATGCCCTTAAAAGAAACCTCTTTATTTTTGTCTTTTTTTGATGACATTGCATTGACAATACATGGCATACCGCTTGCAGTAATTATTGCTTTTGGGACTGCAACAACAGAAGCAATCCCTAGTTTAAACAACTGTGTGCCAAATACATAACCTTTTGACTCAGTAAGCTCTTTACCATTATCTTTAAGTGCAGAGATAGCTTCTGAATTTAAAAATTTATCCGGATTTTTATCTATTTTAGAAATTGATTTTGCCAATGGCACTGATACCCCAAGCATTAAAAGAAAATTAATTATACTTGAAGTAATAGATTTTGCAGCTGCAATTTTTCTGTTTTCTTTATCTGTTTTTGGGGTACACATAATTGTTAGAGGTCTTAATGTAGAAAAAGCAACAGTAGCAGAAGCACCAAAAAGCGCACCGTTAGAAGAGGCTAATTCAAGCCCTTTTTTTATGGTTTTATTTGTGTATACACTGTTGAATGAGATATCCCTATATTTTGCTGTATCTTTGCCATTAATTTTCATATTCATTTATAAATTAACATAAAAAGTAGTTAATTTTAATAAGTATGATAAAATAAAATGTATGAAAGTTCAAAAGAAGAGCATAGAATTAACGGTATTTATTCTGATATATGTATTTTTATTTGGTAATGCAATAATAATGCACGATTCTTGGATTGCAATAATTTCTGCTTTTTGCGGAATAACCTACACAATTCTTGCCGGAAAAGGTGTTCCTATTTGTTATCCTATAGGCGCGACAGGTTCTTGTTTCTACGCATATCTGTCTTTTGTAAGCCATTTATGGGGTAATTTACTTTTATACATTTGTTATTACATCCCTATGCAAATAATAGGATTTTTTAAATGGAACAAAAACTTAAAATCTGATAAATACGAAATAATAAAAACAACACTTTCTAAAAAAGAACGAATAACATTGATTGCAATTTCCATATCAATAACAATTCTTACTATATTAATTCTTGCTCACTTCGGCGATAAAAATCCTGTTATAGACGGAATAACAACTATATTTTCAATATTAGGAATGTATCTTACGGTTAAAAGATGCATTGAACAATGGATTGTCTGGATTATTGTAAATGGTCTGTCTTTCGTTATGTGGCTTGATATTGCACTAAAAGGCGCAAAGGTTTATTCAACGGTATTTATGTGGAGTGTGTATTTTATTTTGGCTATTTACTTTTTTATTATTTGGAAAAAAGAAATATATACTTATACAAAATCATAACAAACTGTTGCGGTAAATTAAAATTTACAACAACCTATCTTCTACTTAATGTTATATACTGACTTAAAAAAAATATTTTATAAAAAGCTGGATTCCTCGGCTTAATCAGCCTCGGAATGACATGGCGCAAAAACTACCAGTAGAGCGTCATTGTGAGGCTCGTTAGCGGCCTGCGAGCAGAGAATGAAAGCGTAAGCGATATTCGTTTAATGCGAGCAGGTCAAGACAGAGCCGTAACAATCCAGCCGATTATTAACTATTTTTATCTAATTAAAATTATCTCGAATAGTAGTACCATCTTGTGAGGGTAAAAATTTATTTTCCATTTTCAACTTTCCATTTTGTATATTTACCCCTACATTTACACATATTTACATTTCCCCCTGTTTGTTGTATTTCTTTTAATGTATAGGGAGTTTTCCCTAATGTATAAAAAGAAGGAGATTCTTTAATTTAGAATTTTGTCCTGTATAAACACGAAATATTAGTAGTTACACAATACAAAATTCGATGAAGTTTTTATATAAGCTTCAAAGAATAGTGAAAAAAGGAGACACTTAACATGAGTGAAAGAAAATTAGTTGGAACAGGAGAAATGTTCCGTAAAGCATTAGCAGGCGGTTACGCAATCGGTGCTTACAATGTTAACAACATGGAAATTTTACAAGGTATTGCAGAAGCTGCTGAAGAAACAAGATCACCAATTATTCTTCAAGTATCAGCAGGTGCTAGAAAATATGCAAACCAAACATACCTTATTAAATTAGTAGAAGCTGCTTTAGCTACAACAACAGTTCCTATAGCACTTCACTTAGACCACGGTGCAGACTTTGAAATTTGTAAGGCTTGTATCGATGGTGGTTTTTCATCAGTTATGATTGACGGAAGCAGATTCCCATTTGAAGAAAACGTTGCTGTAACTAAGAAAGTTGTTGAATACGCTCACGAAAGAGGAGTTTCTGTTGAAGCTGAATTAGGTAAATTAGCAGGCGTTGAAGATGACGTTAAAGTTTCTGACAAAGATGCTAAATATACTAACGTAAAAGAAGCTGTTGAATTTGTTAAACAAACAGGCTGCGATTCTTTAGCAATTGCTATCGGTACTTCTCACGGTGCATATAAATTTAAAGGTGAAGCTAAATTAGACTTTGAAAGACTTAAAGAAATTAAAGATGCACTTAAAGAAGCAGGCTTTGGTGATTACCCAATCGTTCTTCATGGTTCTTCATCTGTTCCTGCTGAATTCGTAGCTAAATGTAATAAATTTGGCGGTAACTTACCTGATGCACAAGGTGTTCCTGAAGATATGTTAAATTATGCATCTAAACACGGTGTAGCTAAAATTAACATAGATACAGACTTGAGATTAGCAATGACTTCAACAATCAGAGAATTCTTTATTGAACACCCTGAAAAATTTGACCCACGTGAATATATGGGACCAGGTAGAACAGCTGTTAAAGAAATGGTTATGCACAAAATGCGTGACGTTTTAGGCACTGCAGGTCACGCTGACGACTAAGGGGTAAATGAGTAAATTAAATCTACTTAGCCTAATATAAATGGGTAAATATTTTTGCTTTTTGGTATAACGTCAAAGCAATTTATGAAACCCAATAAAACTTTAAAACTACTTTCTCAATAATTGGGAAAGTAGTTTTATTATATCTTGATAAATGTAACAAATTGTAAATATTAAATTTTAAAATTAGCAAGTTTTTCAATGTTAGATACTTTATATATATAAAAATATATAACTATGTAAAAATAAGGAGTATAATATGGCAACACAGTATTCGTACAGTGAAGCATATTTAACGCCGGAGTCAGAATTCCGAGCAGAAGAACTAAAAAAACGTATGATGTCACAAATGGCTAACTTTGCACAGATACGATTTAAACGTTCTATGCAATTAATGATGTCTTTGCTTGAAGATAATAAATAAAGTGTAATCAGCATAAAATAACCCGCTTAGAAATTCTAAGCGGGTTATTTTTTCATAAACAAATAATGTCAAACTACTTGATTTCAACAGTTGCACCAGCAGCTTCAAGTTGTTTCTTGATAGCTTCAGCATCTTCTTTTTTAACTTGTTCTTTAACAGCTTTTGGAGCGCCATCAACTAAATCTTTAGCTTCTTTTAAGCCAAGACCTGTAATAGCACGTACTTCTTTAAGAACTGCAATCTTCTTATCAGCTGGAACTGATGCTAAGATTACGTTTACTTCAGAAGCAGCTTCTTCAGCAGGAGCAGCAGCGGCAGCAGGAGCAGCAGCTACAGCTACAGGAGCAGCAGCAGATACGCCAAATTTTTCTTCCATTGCTTTTACTAATTCAGCAGCTTCTAACAAAGTTAATTTTTCAATTGATTCTAAAATAGCTTCTACACTCATGATTTTCTCCTTTTTATTTCTTTTTAGTTGTAATACGAGTTAATTAATAATGTGTCAAATCTTATAAAACTATGCAGACTTTTGATCTCTAACAGCTGCAATAGCTCTGACAAGAGCTGACATAACGCCATTGATACCACCAACGATACCAGACGCAGGTGAATTGATACATCCAAGCATTTTTGCGTATATTTCTTCTTTTGAAGGAATATTTGCCAATGCTTTTGCTTCAGCTGCTGACAATAATTGACCGTCAAGAGCTGCACCTAAGATTTCACCTTTCTTAGTTTCTTTAATAAATTTAGACAAAGCCTTAGCAGGTGCTACCTGATCCTCAAAACCAAATGCTAATGCGATTGGTCCTTTTAAAGAATCTGCTAATACTTCATACGGAGTTCCTTGGATAGCGATTTTTGCAAGGGTATTTTTAGTTACCATGTAATCACCGCCATCTTTTTGAAGAGCTCTTCTAAGTTTTGTAATCTCTTCTACACTTAGACCTTTGTATTCTGTAACAATAGCAACTTGGGCTTTATCAATTTTTTCTTTGATAAGTTTAATCTTATCGTCTTTAAAAGCTTTTGTTGACATTCTTTGCTCCTTTGTTTAACCTTTGTTGAATTTATATTAATCGGGATTCAGCCCGTTCGACCTATCATTTTCATACAAAAAAGATTTCGCAATCTTTCTTAATCGCAAAATCTACCATTTTAAGCTATTTATATTTCCTATAAGGCTATATTATCGGTAATCTCGGCTAGCACTTTAGTTGTTTTAAATCCTAACAGGATACTAACTGTCTGCGATTATGAATTTATCATAACCAAAATAAATTCCTCTGTCAAGCGGCAGAGGTATATACGTTATGCAAATAGCATGCTAAAATCATTTTTCTTTGCACAAGCAAGTATATTAGAGAGATTAAATCCTTTTTCAAAAGCAAGATATACTTCATTTTTAATCTGTACATCCAAATGATCAGGTTCTACAGAAACTCTGCTAAATAAACCGGTTGCTATAAGTTTTTTTCTTAACTTTTTTGAGTGTCCGTTTGTTTTTATATCAAGTTTAGGATTTTCCGCATTATGATGAGTACAGTAGTTCTTAGAAACTATATGCGGAGTACGTTTTCCTTTAGTGCCACGTGTTCCCAAAGCTGAAGTTACTACTATATTTTCTCCAATCAAAGACGATACAAAACTTAGTATTGCACCTGTAAATTTTCTGGCATATGGAATATCAGTTATAAATGAATTTTCTGAGATACTCCAACCTTCTCCACCATCTAATCGTTCTAATCTTGAATCGTTTTTAGCCTTAGCCAGAGCTTTTTCTCTGGTTAATTTTGAATATGATGTATCTACTTTTTTAGAATGATTTTCTGAAACACTTTTTTTAGCAGCAGTTTTATTATTTAAAAAATTTTCTGTATTAGTATCTGCTAAATCTTCTTCTATCGTTGGATTTTTTAAAGTATTAATCCATTCTTGTCCAAGTTCTGATATCAATCTGCCATTAGCTTTAGCCTGTCTGCATAAATAAACGATTAAAGATTTTATAGCAGCATCTATGCAAATATAGTTAGATATTTGTTTGCCACCTTTATCACTAACGAATTGATTCCAGACGGAAGCCTCTATTTTGTTATTTTTCCCTTGTTTATCTTTTCCGTCTAAAGTTTGTGCCAATTCTCTGGCAAGTTTTCTACTGTTTACATTCATTATAATTACCCCAATTATTTTATATTACCCAATTAGCCTGATGATAACTATTACGGCAAAATTGAATAAAAACTTTAGTCATTTACTAAAATTTATATAGAATTGTTACAAATATTAACAATTTTTATTTTTTATGAACAATAAATATTTTTGACTTTTATAAAAGCAAAAGTATATAATAATAGAACATAGAGGACTAGAATTAATGAAAAAAGTATTTTCTTTAATAACAATGCTTATGCTGGCTTTAACACCGGCCTATTCTATAGAGTTATTTTCATCTAAGGAATTTGAACCGGTTCCGAGCAACGTAACATTACCAAGCAAATATACTCAAACATACATAGATTCTATATCACCTGAGTATAAAAAAGTTTCCAATGAGCAAATATTCCATGTTGCATTAGATATGTTGAAAGGAACATCCGGAGAATTTTCCAGAAAAGCAATATTAGGATACAACCTGTCACAACAGCCAGTGAGAATACAATTTAAAGATTTATCAGAAATTAATCCTGCGTATGCAACATTTGATGCTGTCGGTTGGAAAAACAAAGGTAAATTATATATTTATATAAATCCTAAACACGAGTACGCACCACCCGGAGCATTGGCAGCTTTACTAGCTCACGAAGCTCTTCACCAAGACGAATACAATTCTCTTAGCGAAGAAACTTATGCCTGGACAATGGAAGCTGTTGTTTGGACAGAGATTTTAAAAAGATTTCCTGAGTCAAATGATTTAGAATCATCTCTGGTAACAAGAGAAAATATTCTTAAACAACTGTTGGAAAAAGGAAATTATACTAATAAATATATAAAGAAAACTGTGTACGCAAATAACGGATACAAAAACTTACCTCTTACTTCACCGGGGTTTGAGGCTGGGAAATAACAGAATTTGCATACATTTATTTACTAAGATTGTCTTAATTTGTTTATAAAGTGATTTAGTCTTTCCATTGCAACTTTAAGATTTTCTATAGAATAAGCATAGGATATTCGCAAATACCCCTCGCCGCTTTCACCGAATGCGCTTCCGGGAACAGCTGCAACTTTTTCTTCTTCAAGGAACTTTGTAGCAAATTCTTCACTTGTCATTCCAAATTCCTTAATGCAGGGAAATACATAAAATGCACCAAATGGTTCAAAACATTCTAATCCCATTTCTTTAAACGCATTCATTAAAAATCTTCGTCTTTGATTATATGCACCACGCATTAGACGGACATCGTCATCACCGTTTTTGAGAGCTTCTACTGCTGCGTACTGGCTTGTCGTTGGAGCGCACATAATTGCAAATTGGTGTATCTTAGTCATTTGTTTAATAATATCCACCGGTCCGCAAGCGTACCCTAAACGCCATCCCGTCATAGCATAAGCCTTTGAAAAACCGTTTATAAGAATAGTACGTTCTTTCATACCATCAAGAGAAGCTATAGAAATGTGTTTACCTTTATATGTCAGAGCTGAATATATTTCATCAGACATTACATAAATATCTTTATCTATACAAATTTTTGCAATAGCTTCCAAATCATCTCTTTCCATAATTGCACCGGTTGGATTATTCGGGAAAGGAAGTATTAAAACTTTTGTTTTTTCTGTTATTGCATTTAACAATTCTTCTGCTGTCAATCTAAAATCATTTTCTGCTTTTAAATCTATAATTACGGGTTTTGCACCCGCCAAAAGTGCACAAGGATAATATGAAACATAAGCAGGTTGGGGAATTATAACCTCATCTCCGGCATTTATCATAGCTCGCAAGCCAATATCAATTGCTTCAGAGCCGCCTACTGTAACAAGAACTTCTGACAGAGGTTTATATTCAATCCCCTGATGTCTTTTTTGATAGTTACAAATTTCTTCCCTTAGTTCTTTTAATCCCGCATTAGACGTATAAAAAGTTTTACCTCTTTCAAGAGAATATATACCCTCATCACGAATATGCCAAGGTGTATCAAAATCAGGCTCTCCTACCCCTAGAGAGATTACATAGTCCATTTCAGAAACAAGATCAAAAAATTTTCTTATTCCTGACGGTTTTATATCAAGAAGCGTTTTATTCAAAGGAATCATAGAGATACAGCCTCTCTTTCATCTCTAATATGTTCATCTATAATAGTTCCGTGATCTTTATATTTTTTAAGAATAAAGTGTGTTCCTGTACTTATAATACTATCAAGAGTTGAAAGTTTTTCAGACACAAACATAGCAATGTCTTTCAAAGATTTTTCTTCCAATATGACAAGAAGGTCAAAGCCACCTGACATTAAATATACATCACGAACTTCAGGATAATTATAAATTCTTGATGCAATTCTGTCAAAGCCTTTGCCTCTTTGCGGAGTAACCTTAACCTCAATAAGCGCTGTAACTTTTTCTATTGAAGTTTTTTCCCAGTTAACCAGCGTATGATATCCGCAAATTACTCTTTCATCTTCAAGTTTTTGAAGTTCATTAACTACATCAATCTCTTCCTTACCCAAGCGAATTGCAAGTTCTTTTAAATCTATTCTACTGTTTTTTTCAATTATTGATAAAAGTTCTTCTCTCATATACTATCCTTTTACTTAAACTATCTTATAAAGTTTGTTTTAACTTTTTCTTCAATCTGAGGTTTTGTTATACCCATCTTTTTTCCGGCATCAATACACTTTAGCATCCACGCCATATTCCGTCCGAGGATTCGCATTGTCTGCAAACCTTCTTCATCCTGCCTTGCTTCTTCCATATTATTACCATGCAAATTATTCCAATATGTTGAAGATACAACAGGCATATTGCATATAGTAAAATATTTATTCAGCACATCAAAGCTGGCAGTTGTTCCTGAACGTCGCGCAACTGCAACAGAAGCGGCAGGTTTAAAAGCAAAAGCAGAGCTTCCTGAGTAAAAAGCTCTATCTAAGAAAGATAATATCCTGCCAGATGGATGAGCATAATAAACAGGCGTTCCGAATATAAATCCGTCTGCCATTTTTGCTTTTTCAACAAACTCATTAACAACATCATTATATACACATTTTCCTATTTTTCTACAAGCCTGACACCCTGAGCAATCACGCAATTCAGGATTACCCAATTGGTAAATCTCAGTGTCAATAAGCTCATTCTTTAACGCCCTTGAAACTTCTTCTAGCGCAGTAAAAGTAGTACCATTTCTATGTGAACTTCCATTTAACAACAATACTTTCATCATATCCCCTAATATACAAAATAATAGCCGATAGTGGGACTTGAACCCGCGACCTACTCATTACGAATGAGTTGCTCTACCAACTGAGCTATATCGGCATAGTTATAGAATAGCATGAAACTTATACTCATGCAAAATATTATAAATATATTTATATTACACTTAAAGCATTCTCATCGTTAAATGATTGCAAAGACGGCTTAATCTGTATTGCGGTAGAATAATCCTGCCTAAACCCGTCTTTGTCACCTAATTCTTTCTTTATTGCTGCTCTGTAGAAGTAAGCATCTGCGTGTTTTGAATTATTAGCGATTGCCTTATCCAAATCTGCCATAGCACCCTGCAAATCTCTCAACACACATTTTTGTAAACCTCTTATATAGTAACTGTCAGCAAGCTTAACATTTGTAGTAGCATTATTTGTAACAGTAGAAGTTCTTATATCAGGAATATTCGGCGCTGCAACTTTTCCTACACCTGCACTCAATGTTACACCGCTAGATTTATTTTGGTTACTTAAATTAGCAGGCGCTGCTATCTTTTTAACATCTTTCTGCATTGTACTTCCAAAGTGTTCTACATCTTTTTGCAATGGTTTTTCCTGAACAGATGATGCCGGAACTACATTACTTGGTGTTGTAGACATCGCTAACTTATTAGAATAACTTGCATCTTTTTTACCGTAAATACTGCTTGGCGAAACATGTTCATTTTCGGTAAAATCAAAGGCAAATGCAGTCGCTTCAGGAATTGCAGCAATGTAATGCTGATTAGATAATAACGGTTTTACATTTTTTATAAACATCTGGTTTTCAGCTAACTCTACTGCCTGATTTAAGTCTATTGAAGCACCCTCGTTATCGAAATACAGCTTTTTGAGTCTGCCTCTGTTTGCATAAGCAATACTGTCTTTAGGGTTCAAGTCAATTGCTTTTGAATAATCACTCAATGCACCAACATTATAATTCAAGCGTTTTTTTACAACCCCTCTGTTATTGTATGCTTCTGAGTCTTTAGGGTTTAACTGAATTGCAATATTATAATCTTCCAGTGCGCCTTGTAAATCATCAGTCATAAACTTTAAATTTCCTCTGTTGTAATAAACATCAGAATAATTCTTATTTATTTCGAGCGCTTTAGCATAATCCTGCATAGCACCATTAATATCTTTCATCGCGACTTTAAGTACGCCTCTGTTATTGTAAGCATAGGCAAATCTCGGGTTAATCTTAAGAGCTGTATCATAATCAGACATTGCATCTTCATAATCCAGCATTACATGTTTTATAAAACCTCTGTTTAAATATAATTGCGGATTATTTGGATTAGCACTGATAGCTTCGTCTAAAACCTGAACAGCACCCCTTATATCTTTTTTCATAAATAAAGCTGATGCTCTGCTCATATAAGATGATGACATGTCAGTTTCTGTGTTTTGTGCATGCGTTGTTTGAAATAAATTTAAGCATGCGAATAAGATAGCTGCGGCTAGTATTGTTGATATTTTATTCAAGATACATACTCCTTAATCAAGTTGGATTTGACATAATACTATCATATCAAGTAGTAAAAACAAGAGGTAACAGTTGATTATAATAATTTTGTAAATCTTTGTAAATTTACTAGCAAAAAATATAATTAGCAGGTTATAACTAAACATATAGAAAGAATCTTTATATTTAATAAAGGGAATTTAAATAATGCAAATACAAAAAATTCAATCCAACAACACCTCATTCGGTTACAACGCACTAGTTAACGCTCAATTAATGAACGATTTAGGAAAAGCAAAAAAGAACAAAGCTTATTGCAAATATTTAAAAGATTTGTGCAGCATTACAAATCAGACAGAAATAAAGCTAAGAGAAGCAGATAAAAAGGGGATGCCTGACCTTACAGACAAGCTTGCAAAAGTATTTTTGCCGATTAAAGTTATACTTGCAGATATGATTGATGCCCATTTCCCAAATTATAACTATAAACGAAAAGAATTAGAAACGTATGCAGAAGAAGTAAATGCAAGAAATCTTCAAGACAATGATAAGCATTGGCTAACAGCATTGGTTAAGTATTTACAGGAAGATATTGAAGAGGAAGAAGCACAGCAATTATCAGAGTTTAATCAAAACGAAGCAGATGCAGAATTTGAGCAGCAACCAGACGGTGACTTATTGGGTACTATAATGTCGCATTTATTCCCGGGAGCAGTAATCGTGTCATCAAGTATGTCAAGAGCCTCTGAAGTTCCTGAAGAGGAAGAAGACAACGAACTGGCTGCTGAAAACACCAATAATGCTCAAAATAACGGTTTGAGTGAAGAACAAGCAGAATTTTTAAAACGAGGAAAAGACAAAGTTGTTGAATTTGTACCAAGTGGAAATGCCTTAAAAGGTTTTGATGGCTTGGGTGGAATGAAAGAACTTAAAGCAGAGTTGACAGACAAAGTTGTAGACTTTTTAAGAGACCCGGAACAAGCAAAACAAGATGCTGAGGACTATGGAACAAAACTGCCAAAAGGCTTATTATTATATGGACCTCCGGGCTGCGGTAAAACTACAATCGTTAAACATTTAGCCGTAGAAGCAGATGTTCCGCTATTACAGTTGGAAACGGTACGATTAAAAACATCTTATTATCACGAAACCTCTAAAAACATTGATGCAGCTTTTGAATACGCATATTCAATTGCTAAGCCTGAAAAACCTGTAATAATGATGATAGATGATGGTGACTCATTCTTTGTAGAAAGAAACGAAAAAACTTCTCAATTCGAGGGAGAAGAAATGACAACATTCCTGAATAAAATTCAGGAAGCTCCTGAACATAATGTTATGGTTGCGTTGACTACCAACAAATACGACATCATGGATCCTGCAATCAGAAGAAGATTTGATACACAGGTTTATGTAGGATTACCTGATGAAGAAGCCAGAAAATCACTCTTAAAAATATTCTTTAGCCGTAACAACAAGAGTCAGGCTCTTGCAAATAATGACGAAGTTATATCTAAGCTTGCAAAAGCAACAAAAAACTTCCCTATCAGTGCATTAGAAGATATGGCAAACAGAGCTTGTGACATACCGAAGAAAGAAGCAAAGGAAGCAAAAAAAGAAGGTAAAATTATTAGACGTGATGTAACTGCAAGGGATTTTGAAACAATTCTATCTAAAGTTGAATCACAGAACCTGAAAATTAAAGAAGATTTATATAAAACTAAAGCAACACGCCCTCAAATCGGTTTCAATAATAAGAAATAATAATTTTAAAGGACACCCCTCCTAACCTCTCCTCAATAAGGGAGGAATTTATTGTGATAGTTTTATTAACTTGCTCCCTCTCCTATTGAGGAGAGGGCAGGGGTGAGGTTTATTCTTTCCCTCCCTAGTTAGGGAGGGTTGGGGAGGGTGTTAATTATGATTGAATAAGTTTTAATACGCACCCCTCCTAACCTCCCCTACTGAGGGGAGGTACAAAACTACTACTAACGAGCCTCACAATGACAACATTTCTCCCTCTCACCTTGAGGGAGAGGGTGTATTCTTTTTTAACCCTCTCTTAGAATTTTACTTATTCAAGCATAGCTTTCATAAAAATTCTATTCTCCCTCGTGGGGAGAAGTAATAGTTCCTATTTCGCTACGTTAAAATCAAGAGTAATAGTTCAGCAGAATATAAAATCCCCTCTCCTGATTGAGAGGGGTATTGCTGACTTGTTACATGTTACATCCAATACATTTTATTAAGAAATGTTAAGATTTTATTTTTTTGTGAAATTTGTTAGTCATTTTATTTTTTATATTATCAGTGACTTTCAAGTATGGTATAAGATGGTTTTGTTAAGATTTGTAACAAAGCAGTCAAAAAAATTAAAGTTTTTGAAAATTATGCCGATATATGAGAGTATAAAAAGCATAATGTAACAAAATATGCATTGAGTTACATGAAGAAGAGAACACCAAAAGAAAGTATTTTTCATTAGTTCAGCGCAAAAGTTACAGACAAAGCGAAAAAAAAGAATATTACGATACACAAGGAAACAAAAGGAGAACACGAACTATGGGTATGTCAGCATCACAGGCACGTTATATACAATTAACTGCCAGAATGTCCGACCTTGAACTTGAAGGTCAACAAATTAACCAGCAAAGATTAAACTTATCTAATCAAGCTGCATCATTATCAGAACAAGCGTTGAGAATACCTGTTCCAACAGCACCAAGCCCTTATGACTTTATGAAAGAAACTTATACCGGAAAGACTTCTGATGGTAAAGGTGTAAAACTATCACTAAATGGTGACGGTAAATTAGAAGTAGCAGTAGAAGGCAATAACGTCAACTCATTAAAAGCTAGAGTCGGAGATGATGCAACTACAAATGATGTTAAAGCTGTATACGAAAAAGAAGCGACTCCAAATCCACAAGGTACTATAATTGAAGCGACTGTTCCTAAACAAAAAGAAGTAAAATGTTATGAAAATAATCAGGGACAAATATCAGAAGAAGATTTTAATAATAAAATTGCAAATAAATATACTAAAGAACAGTATAAAACACAAAAACAAACAGATGCGAATAATGCATATTTAGCTTATCAAAGTGCACTACAATCTGTTCCAACAGAGCCAGATGAATCAGATTTTATGAATGATGGAGAATTAGATAGTACTGCATACAATAGTGCGAAAACCGCCTATAATACTGCTAAGAGTAACGCTGACACAAAAAAGACAGCTTACGAAACTGCAAAAAGTGAGTACGAATCTGCAGAAGATGACTGGGAAACATCAAGAAATGATGTTGATTCATATAAAGAAAGCGTTTATTATGATGGATTTGAAGGAACAGAAAATGTAAAGATTGAAAAAGGTGGTAACCCATCTCCTCAAATTACATATCATAAGACAGGTTTGAATGGAACCGGTGATGCACCAGCAATGGAATATACTTGGACTTCTCAAATCGATGGTAGCGAGCAAAAAGGTGACTTAACAGCAGTACAGAAAGCTTCTAACGGGTGTTCAAAGAGTCAGATGGAAGCCATCAAAAATAGCTATTTTACAAGTGATGGTAAAGCTATTACAGAAGAAAACTTTGATCCAGAAACAGGATTATGTAAAGTTGATTTATATAAAAAAACTAACAATGTAGAAGTTGATGGAAACTCAGCTTATACGCTTGATGATAGCAAAGTTACCTCTGCTGATGGTGGTGCAGAATTAAAAAGTAGAATAAAAAACTATGTAGCTTCACAGAATAATGGTATTTTAAATGCAGATGAATTATCAAAATGGAGAATTGTTGTTAGTAACGGTATCGCAACAGAAGCCATTAAAATAGAGAATGGTACTGCAACACGTTATCAAAATGAACAAGTTGATGAGGGCTGGATTTCATTAGAAAACCCAATAAATGTATCAGATATCAAAAACTTTAATAATGCTACTGGTACTGGTAATATAACTGTAAATGGTAAAAAAGTTATGGTTACAAAAGGCCAAGAAAAGGATGATGTTGCATACGGTGCCGCAGTTGCTAAATATGAAAATGAAAAAGCTGAATATGACAGGGTTCAAGAAGACTTTAATCAGAAAACAAAGAAACTTCAAGAACAAGATAAACAGTTAGAATTGAAGTTAAAGAGACTTGATACAGAAAGAAATGCGTTGAATACAGAAATCGATGCTGTTAAGAAAGTTATTCAAGACAACACTGATAAATCATTCAAGACATTCTCAGGCTAGTAACCGCCTACCTCTCCGGCGGGAGAGGGTCAGTAATATTCGTAATATATCCATAGTTTCCAATCCGAAAGGATAATATATAGAGGACTCCCATAAAAAGGAGTCCTCTCTTTATTCGCATTCCCTCTCCCTCAAGGGGAGAGGGAGTAAATTAATAAAACTATCACAATAAATTCCTCCCCTCAATAGGGGAGGTTAGGAGGGGTGTGTATTAAAACTAATACAATCAAAACTCATTGACACCCTCCCCAACCCTCCCTAACTAGGGAGGAGAAACAAAATAAACCTCACCCCTATCCCTCTCCTCAATAGGAGAGGGAGTATATTATACCCCCAACTAACAAAAATTTTTCTGTTTGAGTTTTAATATACATAGGGTGTGTATGAAAATATTACCAATAAACTCCATTAATTTTAAAAGGCGGCTTAAAACATCTGAAGAAGCCGAATATTCTGATGTTCTTAAACAAGGTAAAGCAAAGGCTGCAAATACAGGAGTACTTAGCGGAAAATCAATTCTTATAGTTCCGACTCCATCACTTCCGCAATCACCGTCTAACAACACAGGTGTCGGCAATCTTGGTTCTGAAGATGCCCAAAAATTCTTTGATTTTGCTAAAAAGTACTGGGGAATTAACGAAGTTCAGATTCTACCAAGCGGTCAATATCATTCCCATGCCGGTGTATATTTACCGTATTCCGGCACAGCACTCGATTTGGGTAACCACATGATAAATCTTAAAGATTATTTATCAGAAGAAGATTTTAAAAAAGTTGCAGCAAAAAACAACGTAAAAGACAAAGTCAATTTTTCAAACATAGTTGAATTTAACTCGATTTCAGAAGATATGCTTAAAAAACTATATAATCATTTATCACCTGAAATGAAGCAGGAATTTGAAGCATACAAAACAGAATACGCACAACTTCTTGAAAGAAAAAGTTTGTATAGAGCGTTCAGAGAAATAAACCACACGCATGACTACCGTAAATGGAATGAATTAGACAAAAATCTTTTTAACGAAGATATAGTAAGTGTTGCAGAAAGAAAAAAAAGAATTACAGAGATAAAACAACTTAAATCTGAGAGCATTGATTTTTACAAGTTCAAAAACTTTTTAGCAGAAAAAAGCCTAAAGAAAGCAAAAGCAGAACTAAATTCCAAAGGGATAAAACTAAATGGTGATATGCTTTGTGGTTTTGCTTATGATGAAGTCTGGTCACACCCTAAGGCTTTCCTTAAAAATACAAAAATGAGCTGGAGTCTGCCTGCTCTTGATGCAAATTCACCGGATGCAGAAGCTTTATTAAGAGAAAAAGTTAATCTGTTTGCGAAGCGTTTTGACGGTTTTAGGGTAGATGCAGCCTGGACTTACATAAGTCCTAATATAACCGATACAAAAACAGGGGTTAAGTCAAAGATTTTTAACGGAACAAAATTCTTAGACATAATTGATGATGAAGTCAAAAAAGTTAAAGGCAGTGACTATGACCTCAACAACATAATGCATGAATTTGCAGCAGATCCGAATACAGAATTTAGTATCTATTATGATAATGAACTAAAACCATCAGTTAAAGACAGAGTTAAAATATACACCTCGGAACACATGACAAAAAACTGGGGTAGTGCAAAGAACTTTTTAGACAGAAGATGGAACCCTGACAAATTTATTATAGGAAGTGCTAACCATGATACAGGGAACATAGAACCAACAACAGAACAAATTGAAGCATTAAGCAAAGCATTGAATATTCCTGAAAGTAAACTTAAAACAAAAAGTGAGTTTTTAAAAGCAAAATTTGCAGAGCCATTAAGAGCAAAAAATAACTTTGTATTCTTTCTCTCCGCTCTTGGATTTGATAATAAGTTTCAGCACCTGAGTGACAGAAGTTTAGACTGGACTGCTAAAATTCCGGAAAACTATGAAGAGGTCTATATAAACGCACTTAGCAAAGGTACAGCTTACAATCCGATGGATGCACTTGAAAAACAATTTAAAGCACAAGGTTTGGACAAAAATGAGCCTGAATTATTTAAAAAAATTGTTAAATACAGAAAAATACTGGAAGAAAAAGAAGGAGCCGCTCCGTCTTGGAAAAAATTTGCCATTGGAGCAGCTTGCATAGGTTTAGTATTATTAGGTTTTGGTATTGCTATTTATAAAAAGAATCACTCATCCAAGTAAGTTTTATAATCCTCAATCCTTTTAACATTCCTAAGTTTTTGTATAGCGGCATTTTCTAATTGTCGAATACGCTCCTTCGAAAAGCCCAATGAATTACCGATTTGCTCCAGAGTCTTTGGTTCATCATCATTTATACCATACCTGCGCATAATTATTTCTCTCTCTCTTTTATCAAGATTTTTGAGTAAATGTATTAAATCATGTTCCTTCAGTTTCTTTTGTGTATTGTTTTCCGGAGTACTGTATGTTGTATCAGCTACATAATCCTGAATACATAAATCGTCCGTCACATAAGTTTCCAGACTTATTGGTTCTGTTTTTATTGCATTCTTAACTTCTTCTATATGTTTTTTATCCAGTCCTGTGATTTTTGATATAGTTTCATCATCAGAATCCATTGTTTCATCACATTCTACAAGATAACAAGCTTTTTTATATTTTCTTATTTTTTCAAGCATATGGACAGGAATCCTTATCGTTTTTGACTGATTTGAAATGGCTCTTATTATAGTTTGCTTAATCCACCACGTTGCATAAGTCGAGAATTTAAAATTCTTCTTATAGTCAAACTTTTCAGCTGCCTTAATCAGTCCCAACGAACCCTCTTGCACTAAGTCCATAAAAAGAACCCCCTGCCCAATATATTTTTTTGCAATAGACACTACCAATCTAAGATTAGCCTGAACAAGTTCTCTCATTGCACACTCTCTATCTTCGTCACTACCCTCCTGAATCCTCTTGCCAAGTTCGGTTTCCTCCGATTTTGATAGCATTTTTTTTCGCCCGATTTGTTTAAGATACATTTGAAGTATGTCATCATTATTAACAATGTTACTAAATGTTTTTATATTTTCTTTTTCATTATCCTCTTCAAAATCTACATATTCCAAATTACTCATTGCTGTCATTAAAAAATTCCCTCCCATCTATTCTTCATTTAATATGACGATTTTTTTCAAAAAAAGTTCCTTTATATTAAAATTAATTTATGGAAAACACATTTGGGAAAATTCATTCAATAGAAACATGCGGAACAGTAGATGGTCCGGGGATACGTTTTGTAGTATTTACGCAAGGTTGTCCTATGAGATGTTTATATTGTCACAACCCTGATACTTGGGGGATAAATGATGAATTAAATGCCTGTAAAAAGCTATCCGTAACAGATATACTTACACAATACGATAGTGTTAAAGAGTTTTGTAAAGGTGGGATTACCGTTACCGGCGGAGAACCTCTAATGCAAATTGAATTTGTATCAGAGTTGTTTAAGCAGGCCAATTCAAAAAACATTCATACAGCACTTGATACATCAGGCGTATTGTTTACTCCTGATTACACAGAAAAATTTGATGAACTTATCAAGTATACGAGTCTTGTTCTTCTTGATATAAAACATATTGATGAAGAAGAGCATAAAAAATTAACAGGACACTCTAACAAAAACATATTAGAATTTGCAAAATATTTATCAGACAATAAAATTCCAATTTGGATTAGACACGTTGTCGTTCCGGGGGTAAATGATAAAGAAGAATATTTTATCAAACTGGGTAAGTTTATGGGTACATTATCAAATATTAAAGCTCTTGACGTTCTTCCTTATCACAATATGGCAATTCCAAAATATGAAAGTCTGGGAATTGATTACCCTCTTAAAGACACACCACCTTTATCAAAAGATGATGCGATTAAAGCCAGAAATATTATAATCAACTCA
Source organism: uncultured bacterium (assembly GCA_902797965.1). Lineage (GTDB taxonomy): Bacteria > Cyanobacteriota > Vampirovibrionia > Gastranaerophilales > Gastranaerophilaceae > CAG-196. Next base: position 115,538 of record CADBUY010000004.1, on the reverse strand, counting down.
TATAGAAACGCAAAAAAATAGAGCCTTCATAGACTCTATTTTCTTTATTATACCAATTCTGTTTCTTCCTGATGTTTGAATTGCATCTCGTATAATGTTTTATACTGTCCATGAGGAATATTTAATAAATCTTCATGAGTGCCGAGTTCAACAAGTTCTCCCTCATTGATAACTGCAATTCTATCAGCATTTTTAATAGTTGAAAGTCTGTGAGCAATAATAAACACAGTTCTGTTTACCATCAAATTATCCATAGCCTTTTGAACTATTGCCTCAGATTCATTATCAAGAGCAGATGTTGCTTCATCCAATATTACAATCGGAGCATTTCTAAGCATTGCTCTGGCTATTGCTACACGCTGTCTTTGTCCGCCTGAAAGAGTAACTCCTCTTTCACCTATAACTGTATCTAAGCCATCAGTTAAATCTGCAATCATTTCCTGCAAATGAGCGGACTCTATTGCACTTCTTAATTCTTCTTCTGTAGCTTCAGGATTTCCCATCATTATATTATCTCTTATTGTACCTGAGTATAAGAAATTATCCTGAAATACCATTGATATATTGTGTCTTAAAGAATCAATGGTGTATTCTCTGATATCTACACCATCAAACTTGATTGAGCCTGATTTTATATCATAAAATCTTGGTAACAGATTTACAAGAGTAGACTTTCCGCCTCCAGAATTTCCTACAATTGCCAATGTTTCATTCTTTGAAACAGAAAGAGATAAGTTTTTCAAAACCGGATGTTCAGGAATATATTCAAAGTTTACATTTTCAAATGTTATTGAATTATTTAAACCGTTTAGAGTCTTTGCATTTGGAGCATCCTTAATTTCAGGTTCTATATCAAATAATTCAAATACACGTCCTAAAGCAACAAATAAATTTTGTATACTTGTTAAAGTATTACCCAATGTTTTTACAGGTTTATAAAGTAACAACAATGAGGTTACAAAAGAAGCAAAACTACCTGCTGTCATCTGCCCTGAATTAATAAGATAAGTACCTGCTCCAAGAACAGTTGCAATACCGAATGAAGCTATTATATACATAATTGGCGACATCCAACCCGCACGTTTATATAATGACATATTTACATTAAATGATTCCCAAGTTTGTTCTTTAAAGTATTTATTTTGTCTTGATTGCAAACCATAAGCCGCCATTACTTTATTGCCAGCATAAGTTTCATTAATATTAGTCGTAATATTACCGCCGATAACCATGTTTTTATTTGAAGCAGATTTAATACGTTTTCTTATTAAGGCAATAGGAACGAACGCCGCACACAATACTACAACACCTATGATTGCCAGTCTCCAAGAGCTATATAGCATTACTGTTACTAAACCCAATGCACCAAAAATACTTGTTGTTATTGTCTTAACCTGATCGACAATACCATTTGAAGCAGTCGCTGGATCATTCATATATCTCGAAATAATAATCCCCGATGAATTTTCATCAAAGAATTGAGGATGCATGTGTATTAATCTGTCATATAATTTAAACTTTATATCATTAGTTATTCTCTGGCTTGTCCAAGTCGAAATATATCCGTTTAAGTATCTTAAAACACCTTGAACTGCCGCAAAAAGAATTACACCAACCGGTAAAATAAATGCCATTTGCAAACTGCTTATTGACACCTGATGCGACAAAACAGTAAATTCTAATGATTTTCCGCCTATTACATAATCCATATACGGCTTTAAAGCAAAAGCTGTTACACCATCAAGCAACCCAAGCGGAATTGCTATTAAAAAACCTAAAAGTATTCTGAACCAATATGGTCTTATATACGGCCAAATTCTAGACATTAACCATCCGTAGCGGAATGAATTCTGAGCCGTTGTTGCTGATAATTTCATACACTTCCTCTCCCTAATTAAATTCTCTGCAATTATGACTATGATAACACAAACATACAATTTAAAAAAGTAACTTTAAAATAAAAGTTATGTTAAAATCATACTTGAGAGGTAATATTATGTTCAGGCCATTAAGACGAATTAAACAAGAACTTACTAACGAAGAATGTATTTCTATATTAAAACAAGAAGTAAGAGGTGTATTATCTGTATTAGGTGATAACGATTACCCCTACGGACTTCCTATCAATTATTGGTACTCGGAAATAGAAAATAAAATATATTTTCATGGTGCAAGAGAAGGACATAAAATTGATTCAATAAAAAAACACAATAAAGTTTCTTTCTGCGTATATGATAAAGGAATACAGACTGAAGGTAAAAAGGGACTGGACTATAGAAGCGTTATAGTTTTTGGAAAGATTAAACAGGTTGAGGACAGGAATAAAACAATTGATATTTGCAGAGAATTAAGCGCTCAATTCAATTTCGGACAAGATTATATTGAAGAAGAAATTAATAAATTTGCAAAATATGTTCTCTGCTTAGAATTAACACCAGAACACATATCCGGAAAAAAGGTTAATGAGAGTTAAATATCTAATTCATGATACAATTATCAATATTATTAAGAGTAGTAGTTAAGGAATAACTATAGTATGAATAAATTAGCAGATTTTTCAAAAGTCAGAATGGATGAAAATAACCCCAAGTGGGAAAAAGCAATAAGTCGTGAAAATGAATTATACACAAAAGAGTATGACCTGAGAACACCATTTGAACGGGATGAGATGAGAATTATGCACTCAAAAGGATATCGCAGGCTAAAACATAAGACACAGGTATTCTTTGCGCCTCAAAACGACCACGTTTGTACTCGTATGGAACACGTTCAACTTGTTGCATCTGTTGCTGAAACAATTGCAAAATACCTTAACCTTAATGAAAAACTTGCCAGAGCAATAGCTCTCGGGCATGATATCGGACATGCTCCATTTGGGCATCATGGTGAAACAGTACTACAAAACATTGCTATTAATAATAATTTGCATGATTTCTGGCATGAGAATAACAGTTTAAGATTTATTGACGATATAGAAACACTTACGGATTATAATGGATTTCAGCAGAATTTAAACTTAACATACGCTGTTCGTGACGGAATTGTCTGTCACTGCGGAGAAGTCGATGATAAAAATTTAAAACCACGAGATGAAGCTATTGATTTATACTCAATAAAAAAAGGAGGAAAAGCAGGTGCATTTTCTTATGAAGGCTGCGTTGTAAAAATATCGGATAAGATTGGCTACATTGGGCGAGATATTGAAGACGGTGTATCTTATGGAATATTAGGGCAAAAACAAAAGGATGAATTATTAGAGCTTGTACACACGATATATCCTGATTTAAAAATTAACGAACTCAATACTTCTTCGTTTACGCATTCTCTGATACTAAACTTGTGTTCTAATTCCTCAGTCGAAAACGGACTTTGCTTTTCAGAAGACTGTTTTCAAGTTCTAAAACTTGTTAAACAGTTCAATTATAAAAACATTTGCAATCACCCGAGAATTGAGAGATTTAAAAAATTTGCAACACTTATAATTGAAACTCTTTTTGAGCAATTAACTGATTATTATCCAAGCATTAAAGAAAAAATAAATAAGGACAGAATTCTCTATCCAAAATTAATTACAACATTTGAAGGCTGGCTTATTAAATACTCCGATTTTAATTTAGCGGAAAAAGAAAACAGAAGATGTAAAAATAAACTAATTTATCATCTGGAAGATGAGCAGAATTACAAAAACTGTGTTCTTGATTTTCTGTCCGGTATGAGTGACACTTTTGCAATAGATACGTTTACAGAAGTTATAACATTTTAACTTTTATGTAAATTATTGTACATAACAAAATGTTATAATAAAATATTTTTATGAGAAAGATTTTTACCGTAACGTTTTTAGTTTTGTTATCGTCATTATTAGCATTGTATTTAGCAGTTGTATTCTTGTTGCCACAAATAATAAACAGCAATTCAACAATAAGCAAATTGCAATCATTGGTTCATAATAAAACAGGAGTTGAAACTTCTATCAAGGGGGTAAATTTAAAAATATCCCCAACGCTTATTGCTGACTTAAAAGCAGATAACATTAATGCAAAAAGTAATAATATTGTCATTATTGATATCAACAAAGTTTCTCTTAACCATAAGTTATTAGAAAATCATCTTACATTAATCAATGCAGATAATATATATATTGATGGAAACGGATTAAAAAAATTCAAAAAAGATAAGCCTAAAAAGAAAAAGGGTAAGTTAGAACTAAAAAATTTGCCTGAAATTCACATACAAAATCTAACCTACAAATCAGATGATATAAGTGTATATGCAAGAAATATTAAAGCCGACAAAAACATTGTACAACTAAATGCAGATATAAAAGCTCGTGTTTTAAAAGAAATTTTAAAATTAGGTTATACAGGAGCATTACAAGTTGCAGACAACAACCTTAAAGCAAACCAATTTGAAGTAAAACTTGGGAATTCCCAGCTTTTTGTGGACGGCGATATAATTAACCAAAACAATACTCCTAATTTTGTAATTAAGGGTGAGAAGCTTCCTGTTTCGGAGATTATGCCGATATTATTGCATTTACAAAAATCAAAAGACCCTTCAAAAAAATTTATTGAAAACTTTAGAAACTTTAATGGTACGGTTAATGCAAATTTGCAGATTAATAAAGATGGCATTAATGGTAAATGTATTGCCAGCAATCTTAGTGCAAATGCTGTATGGTTTAATATTCCTCTTTATTTTAAAGAAGCTGTTTTCAACTTTAGAGGACAAACAGTTGACTCAATTGCAGAAGGCATATTAGGCAAAGAAAATGTTATACACACTCTTAATATTACGGATTTGTTAAATCCACAGAAAAAAGAAGTTGTCGGAACAATGAAAACAACACTTACCAAAAAGTTTGACTATGTTCCAAACCTTACAGTTTTAAATTCAGTAAATGTCGGCTTGGTTTATAAAATAAAGTTAAGAAAACCGGACGTATATTATAATATCGATATTCCTGTAAATAGTGATTTAATTTATAACTCGTTCTATTTAGGTTTAAGGAACTTCAATAGAAATATATACGCAAACACATTTAAAGATGATAATGACTTATACCTGAAACAATATAAATATTCTTATTTTGATTCTAAAAAAGAAAAAGTTATTATTTCAGGGGATGGTCTTTTTATAAAAAATATAGATAAAAAAGAACCTGATAAATTTATTCCTCAATATATCACTTGTAATACAAACGGATACGCTCCGACTTCTGTTATAGGTTCATTTGGAGAAAAAGTAAAAGGCGGAGAATTTGGTGGTAATTTAAAATACGATTTTAAACACAATCAGGTTATTGGTAATTTTGACATTATAAAAGCAAGACATAAGGCTTTCCATATTGAAAAAGCGCATATTGAATCAAAAAATGGTGTATTTAACGTTACCTCAAATGGATTCTTTAAAGGTGAAAAATATTCAGCAGAACTAAGCCTCAAAAACAATATTTTTGGTGAAACTATAATTTATAATATGAAGATGTTTTTAGATAAATTAATACTTGAAACAACTCCACAAACAGATAAACCGAAAACGAAAATTGATCCTAATGATTTAACTAAAAAAGTAAAAGATGCTGAAATGACTATTAATAAATGGGAAATCGCTATAAATGAAATCAAAAGAGATAAATTTATACTTAAAAATGTAAAACTCATTGGAAGTCTTAAAAATAATATATTTAATTTCTCTATGAAAGATATGGAATTTGCTGATGGAGTGATACACGCAAAAGGGTTATATGATTTTGCTAAAAACACTTCTAAAATGAGTTTTGAAGCTCAAAATATTAATTCAAACAAAGTAGCAGAAATGACGCTTAATCTCCAAGACCAAATAGAAGGTATTGCTCAAGCTAAAGTAGATATTGATGCAAAAGACATGTTCAGATTTTTAGATACTCATTGTATGTTTGAAGTTAAAGAGGGATTTCTGCCTAAACTCGGTGATAAGGAGTTTATGATAAAAGATACCAAATACAAACTCTCTCAGATAACAAATCTTGATTTATCGCAAAAAGATTTAATGAAAGATGATATAAAAGGTTCTTTTGATGTTCATAACTCCGAGATAAACAATATAAACCTTACAACTTGGCATGAACAGTCTGCTATGTTTTTGGAAGGCAATTATGAAATGGAAAAACAATATGCTGATTTGCACCTATTTTGGCACTACAGCAAAGAAGCATCAAAAGGAATAAGAGTATTTGGTATTCCGGTCAGCTTCATTTTAAAAGTAGTATTCAGACCGGAATATTCTAAAGAATTGTACCGTCAGAAACTTTCAAAAATTCCTAAAATAAATTCTGATGACAAAAACTCAATCTATTATAGAATTATGCTAAAAGGTGACATAAATAATAACAAAACAAATCTGGAATTAAAAGAAATCAGATAATATTATTGCATCACGTTTATATTGATATCTTTAGCAATATATTCCTTAATTTTTGCAAGATTATCATTACAATCTTTTATTCCTACTTCATAGATTGCCTGTAACTTGCTTAAATTTTTCTCAATTCGTTTCATTTTAATATTTTTTGTTGGTCTTAAAGCAATAATACTTCCATCACTTTCATATTTACTGATCAAATCTAATGTTTCATTATACTTAATATAAACCTCTTTAGCAGTTTTTACAAATTCCGGATATTTTTTATAAACCAGCCCATAGGGCATCCAAGGTTTTGATTTAAAATACCCAGATGGTCTTGTCTGAACAACAATTATCTTTCCATAACCCATTTCAAGAGCTTTTTTAAGAGGAATAGGATCACTGATAGCACCATCTAGATACTTATTACCATCAATTTCTACAAAACGGGAAACAAAAGGCATTGAGCCTGATGCTCTCAAATATTCCATCTCAGATGCTGCATTGCTGATTTTTATATATTCAGCATTACCATTTCCGACATTTGTGACAACGGCATAAAAATCGACACCAGAATTATTATAAGTTTCAAAATCCAGAGGATCTAATTTATTAACAAGTGTATCAAAACAGAATTTTTTGTTCATAATATTACCGGTTGTTAAAAGTGAATACATACCCATATATCTTTTATCATGAGCATATTTTAAGTTATACCTTAGAGCTCTTCCGATTTGTTTGGATTTATAATTTATTCCAAATAATGCGCCTGCCGAAACACCTATTATTGCATCAACTTTTATATTGTTTTGCATGAAAACATCCAGAACGCCTGCGGTATAAAGTCCACGCAAAGCTCCACCCTCAAGAACTAAAGCTACTTTGTTTATATTATTGTATTTATTTTCACTATCCATCATTTTTTATATTAAACATTAAAGAAATTTTTACCAGCTTCGTAAGCTTTTTGTAAATCTATAGGAAGTTGTTCTTCTTTTTGATTTAATTTATGATTTTTGTCAAAACATTCGCACACATATTTATCATAATTACTAAATTGACAAGTATCATACGCAAAAAGTTTTTCAGGCTTGGTAAATACCAGTTCTACAAACCATTCAAATCTTTTAAGCGTAGAAGAATATAATTCCTCGCATGTTTTTTCATCAACATTCATTGTATATATAATTGCAGTTCTTAGCTTTTTGGGTGCAATAGATGGAAAACCTTCTTTATATTCAAAGAATGGGAATAAAAGTCTTTCAACACAACTCTTCATCACACCGGTTATATCCCCATAATATATAGGAGTCGCAAAAACAACACCATCACTACTAGAAATTTTATCAAGAATTGGGGTTAAACCATCTGGATAAGCACATCTTCCAAAGTTCTTGCCATCTTTTAATTTGCAGGCAAAACAGCTTCTACATCCTTTAAAATCAACATCATATAGGTTTATTATTTCTGCTTCATATCCTGCATCTATAATACCTTTTTCAAAACTTTCAGCCATTTTATATGTATTCCAATTTTTTCTTGGAGAACCGTTTAATATAACAACTTTTTTCATAAATCCCTCCACTTCTTAAGAACGTAACTACTCTGCAAAATATTTTTTATGATACTCATAAAGCCAACTGTCGAAATCACTATCCCAGACAAAGTTATTCTCTTTTGACTTATTGTACAATTCTTCGACCATCGAATAATATTTTGAGTCCTTGTTTACGGACAAAAACTTTTCGTAAGAAGACTTAAATTCAGGCAGCATCTTTCTGGTATTCCATTTATCGAAAATAGGAGAATTATCTATCCCTTCTAAATAAGTCATAAGGTAACTGTTTAGATAATCTTTAGCATCAGATATTAAAACAAAATCAGGATATTGTTCAACAAATTTTTCAAGGGATATTATATATTCTCTTAAAGTATCAGGTGGAACAATTAGTCCGCCATCCTGCATTACAGTTTCTCTTTTAATGATAAAATTCAGCCACTCTCTATATGCAGATGACAAATATTTGCCGTAATTATTAAGCAAATATTCAGAATTAACTGAATAAAAATAACTTCCCTCTACGCAAGGCAGCTTTACCCAGTTGTTCTTATAATAACTGTCATTTATATCAATATTTTCTATATATTTTTCATTTAAAACATCTGTTGCTTTTATAAATTTCATTTGCAATTTACTAAACTCTAAATCGTTATTTTGAGAACTTTTTGCTTTTGATATAAATTTACTAACTTCTTGTTCAAGATTATCTTTATAATATTTTTGAACAGGATTTACAGATACCTCTTTTATAGGCTCTTTCTGAGCTAAATTTTCTCTTTCAGATTGAACACTTTGAGGTTCGCTTGTGATGTCTTGATTATTAAGCATCCAAATACAAATACAAAATAAAACGGATAAAACTACTATTAAACAAGCAAATTTCACATATTTTGAATGAAACATTTTCATATCCCCACAAATCGATTATATAATAAAAACAGGTAACTATATACAAAGTTACACAAAATCACAAAAATTACTGTCATACTGAGCGGGGGTAAATATCAGGGGTAAATATCAGGGGTAAATATCGGGGGTAATATACTGCGAAATGTCTCATATTAAATTTGTCATGTTGAGCGCTAGCGAAACATCGCAATATTTACTGATAAGAAGTAAATGTTATGCGATTCTTCAGGCTTTGCTCTCAGAATGACATTTTTTAGCCGAATTTTGTGTAAAAAAGTATATAATTGCCTAAAAATAAATTCGAGGGTTTTAAAAAATTTTTCATAAACATTTTTCTTGACAACTACTGTTGTTCCAAGGTAGTAGCAGAAATTTAGCATTTATGTTACATTAAATGAAAATAAGGGGATATTATGAAGTTTAGAAAATTAAGGAATTTAGAAGTCTCTTCAATTGGTTTAGGGTGTATGGGTTTCTCACAAAGTTATCCGCCATTTATACCTAACGAAGATGCGATTGATGTTATCAGAAAAGCAGTTGAACTTGGGGTAACATTTTTTGATACAGCAGAAGTATATGGCCCTTTTAAAAACGAAGAACTGATAGGAGAAGCATTAAAACCTTTGAGAGATGAAGTGGTTATTGCAACAAAATTTGGTTTTGAAATTGGGAGTAATGACGATTATAAGGACGGCTTCAGACCAATCGGACTTTCAAGTAAAAAAGAACACATTAAAAAAGCAGTTGAGGGTTCTTTAAGACGCCTGCAAACAGACCATATTGATTTATATTACCAGCACAGAGTTGATCCTGATACTCCTATTGAAGATGTTGCTGAAACTATCTCTGAACTTATTAAAGAAGGAAAAATTTTAGCTTGGGGGTTATCGGAAGCGGGGGCTAATACAATAAGACGTGCTAATGCGGTTTGTCCTCTTACTGCTGTTCAGAGCGAATATTCCATGTGGTGGAGAGAAGTCGAAATAAACGGAGTTCTCGACACATTAGAAGAGCTTGGGATTGGTTTTGTTCCTTTTTCACCGCTTGGGAAAGCTGTTCTTACGGGAAGATTTAATAAAGATACAAAATTTGAAAATAATGATTTCAGAAGTACAATTCCGAGATTTTCTTCGGAAAATTGGAAGCATAATGTCAAACTTGTTGATTATGTAAACGAACTTGCAAATAAGAAAAATTGCACGCCAGCACAAATTGCACTTTCTTGGCTGCTTCATCAAAAACCTTTTATTGTCCCAATTCCCGGAACAAAGAAAGTTTCAAGAATTCAGGAAAACATATCGTCAGAAAATATCATATTTACTCCTGAGGAACTATCTGATATTCGGAATCACCTTGATTCAATTAAACTTACCGGAAACAGATACAACGAATCTCAAGAAAAGTTGATAAATAAGGATTAAAGAGAGGTTTCTATATGATTAAAAAATTTTTATTATTTGTTATCGCAACACTACTTTTAATCGGTGGTTATTTAATGGCAGAGGCAAAAAGTTTAAATAATAAATGGGATAAGGTTTTTTCAAAATCAGATAAAGTTAATGTCCAAAAAGTAGAATTTAAAAACAGATTTGGAATTACTCTTGTCGGAGATTTATATATCCCCAAAGGGGTAAATGCAGGGGTAAATTCAAATAAAAAATTGGCGGCTATTGCAATATCTGGGCCTTTCGGTGCCGTTAAAGAACAATCATCGGGACTTTACGCTCAAACTTTAGCAGAACGTGGAATTATAACTCTTGCATTTGACCCGAGTTATACAGGTGAAAGTTCAGGAACACCCAGAAACGTTGCAAGTCCGGATATAAATACGGAGGATTTTTCCGCAGCGGTTGATTTTTTGAGCAATTATAAAAATGTGGATTCCGATAAAATCGGCATTTTAGGAATTTGCGGATTCGGCGGATTTGCAATTAATGCGGCACAAATTGATACCAGAATTAAAGCAACAACAGCCGTTACAATGTATGATATGACAAGGGTATCGGCAAAAGGATATAATGATTCAATAGACGAAAATGCACGATATGAGATAAAACAAAACCTCAACAATCAGAGAACGCAAGATTTTAAAACTGGTAAATATCTTGGTGCAGATGGTTTACCTGAAAAATTAACAGGTAACGAGCCTCAATTTGTAAAAGATTATTGGGAATACTACAAAACTAAAAGAGGTTTCCACGCTCGCTCTATAAATTCAAACGGCAAATGGAATATGACATCATCTTTATCATTAATAAATCAGCCGATTTTGCAATACGCTAATGAAATCAGAACCCCAGTTTTAATTATTCATGGTGAAAAAGCACACTCAAAATACTTTGGAGAAGATGCGTTTAAAAAGCTAAATGGTGATAACAAAGAACTTTTAATTATAAAAGGTGCCAACCATGTTGATTTATATGATGGTGGAGACAAAAACGCTATACCGTTTGATAAAATCGAAAGTTTTTATAAAGAAAATTTGAAATAGGAGAAAAAATATGAGTAAAAAAGTTTTAATATTATCAGGCAGTCCAAGAATTGGTGGGAATTCAGATATTTTATGTGATGAATTTATGAAAGGTGCAATTGAGTCAGGCAATGATGTTGAAAAAATAAATGTTTCCAAAAAGAAAATAGATTATTGCAAAGGCTGCTATTATTGTCAAACTCATAACGGTGAATGTGCGATAAAAGATGATATGACTGAAATCATGCAAAAAATTATAGATGCTGATGTTTTGGTACTTGCAAGTCCTGTTTATTTTTATTCAATAGATGCACAGTTAAAAGCATTAATAGATAGAACTGTTGCACGTTGGACAGAAGTTAAAAATAAAGATTTTTACTATATTGCAACTTGTGCTGACGGAAAAGAAGGATTAAATAGAACAATAGAATGTTTTAGAGGATATGCAGATTGTGTAAATGGCGCAAAAGAATGCGGGATAATATACGGTCATAGTGTTTATCAGAAAGGCGAAATTAAAGATAAACCTGCGATGAAAGAAGCATACGAAATGGGTAAAGGGGTAAATTAAAAAGATAGTAATTATAAAAAAATTTTATTTATAATTATAGGAATACTTATCGTTAGCGCAGGTGTTGTTTTTGCGTTAAATATTTATCCATTGAAAATTATGACACAATATTTTGGGGTTTCCAGAGTTGGCAGGGGACTGCACCAAAAGAATATAAACAAAATAAGAGAACTACAGCAGCAAAAACGGCTTTATCAGCCCTTTACAGGATAGAAAGTTTTTCTTAAACACATAATAAATATTACTTTACAAACCTTTACAAATATTTGTATATAATATATATGCATGATATTATTTATATACAAAATCCAACGACAATTATTTTAAATAAGGAGAATCCCTATGTTAGCATTTTTATTCAAGAAAGATACAGAGAATGCTTGTGAGAATTTAAATAACTTCTATTCAAAGTTAAAAGAATTATACTCCTTTAATTCTATCAGCGATGATAGAAAAGAGTATTTGAAATCTCAAATGGAAAGGTTTGGTTATCTTCCTTATCCGCATATAAAAGCACTGGAAGAATTATCAGATGCAGAAGTTTTATACGCACTTGAATACAAATGGCTGGCAAATGGAATTTTTAAAGACGGCAAATTTAATTTCTCTAAATCAAGCGTACTTGCTAGAAATAATGTAAAAAACTCTTCCTGGCTTCAAAAAGAAGGGCACGATATTAAATTAACTAATTTAGCAGGTTTAGGAAATGGCAACAACTCTGACGAGTGCGGTAAATTTATGGATTGGCTGCGTCAGCTTTTAATATTGCCTACAGGGAATTTAGAGAATAATATTTTTGGAACAACGATGTATCTTATACCGTTTCATCCTCGTGAATTCGGTTGTGCATATCTTCCGACAGCCAGCAATGTCAGTTCTGCATTAGAAGATAAAACAATATTAGAAAAAACAGGTTTAAATGCTGATGACCAAGTTAAGATGTTTATTGAGATGACTCAGCTTGCAGGTCACCCTGTAATATATGATATCCTGCCTCAAACCGGTAGATTTTCTAAGTTCGTACTTTCAAATCCTGAATGTGCAAGATGGTATGATATCAATGCTCTTATTGAGGAATTATCTAAGAATGTTGACAAAGCTACAAAAGATTTAGAAGAAAAGTATTCAAGAGATGATCTTGATATTGTAAGCGGTATCTACAAAAAAGATATGAAAGGTGAAAGCTATGGCGATTTAACCGAACATTATCAAAATATATTCAATGATATAAATGAAGCTTTAAAAGAAACAAAAATCTTTTTGTCAAATTCTATGCTGGAAAGAAGCATTCAAAATAAATTACACAAAAAAGCAAAACACATTATCAACAAAGTCGCAGGCAATACAAAAGGTAAAAAGCTAGCAGAAAAAGATATTACAAACCAAAGTGAAATAATCGGAGCATTGATTGCTGAAGGAATGTGGCCGGCACCGGGTGGCGCTTGGTGCTCAGCCGGTGTTCCTGTATTTGACAAAATGAGCGATGGTGCTTCTTATCCAATGTTTAAACATTATAAATTCAATGGTGAAGACGTAACTCATTTAGCAAATTTAGATTGTCAAACGCCATTCTATTTTGTTAATCTTGAAAACGGAAAATTCAACAAAGATGTTATCAATTTATTTATTGATTATATGAAAAACTTGCAATCAGAATTTAACTTTGATGGTTTCAGAGTTGATCATATTGATCACATAGTAGATGAAGTTTCTGAAAAAGACGGTGTTCCTATTAGCTACAGAGCTCCACGAAAAGTTCTGGGAATGCTTAATAGCGCTATGAAAGATAAAATTCCTTACTTTGCAGTTTTGGGTGAATATATGCTGTGGGATAATTACTATAAAGAATACCACGAAGATATGAATTTTGACCTGCTTTGGGGTAACGACATTGTTTCACAGAGTTACAAAACCCCTGAAGCTATTACTGATGATAACTTGTATTTGACTAACTATAATACATCATCTAAAAAATCTACACCACTTTCAATTCTTAAATCATACAATAATCAGGATGGTGAATTTGAAGCAATTGACAGATACCCAGGACAGCTTGGTCAACAGGGTGCTTTGTTCAAATGGTTTAAATACAAGTTCTTACCTGGCGGAAGATTTGCTCAACGCCCTGTAATGTACATTGACGGAGATGAATCTTTCACTAAAACAGGAATGGAACACGTTATCGGGAATGAAGTATCAATGAAGCGTGAAAAGGATTACGATTTTTATGCAAAATTTGATGCTATAGACAGGTTTGTAAAAAATAATCCTGTAATTACCGATGGTGAAGCCCACATTATCAGACAAGATGATGACGGTTTTGTTGCTTGGCAAATTCAGAAAGAGGGTTTAAAGAACTCTATTTTGGTTATTGCTAATTATCAGGCTCCGACTGAAAAAGTAGAAAAAAATGACGATAACGGAAATAGCTGGACCGAAACAGTTGAAGGAAGAGAAGTTTTTGATAAAACGATTGAACTTTCTTGCGATTACTCTATTGTTTCAGAATACAGATTTGATGGTACAGATTATATTGAAGAGAAATTTGTTGCAGCAACAAATTCGCTTTCTTTTGGCAAGTTAATGCCATCAGAATTTAAGTTCTTTACGGTTATAAAATAGAGTGGGGGAAATGATACCCTCTCTCCGGCTCTCCCCCAAGGGAGAGATTGATTAAAATAGGAGTATAAATTTACGATTAAGTAAACTACGATTAAATAATATAGGGATACGCCGAACGCAAGTTCGGCTTTTCTTTTGGTGTAAACAATTACCCCCTCGCCCCTTGAGGGAGAGGGATTATTCTATTTCCCCTCCCTTTATAGGGAGGGCTAGGGTGGGTGTTAATTATGATTGAATAAGTTTCAATACACACCCCTCCTAACCTCCCCTATTGAGGGGAGGAATAAAACTACTACTAACGAGCCTCACAATGACAACATTTCCCCCTCTCCTTTTGAGGAGAGGGATTATTCTATTTGCCCTCCCTTTGTAGGGAGGGCTAGGGTGGGTTTTAATAGTGATTGAATAAGTTTTAATGCACACCCCACCTAACCTCCCCCTACTGAGGGGAGGTACAAAACTACTACTAACGTGCCTCACAATGACAACATTCCCCCTCTCCTTTTGAGGAGAGGGATTATTCTATTTCCCCTCCCTTTATAGGTAGGCTAGGGTGGGGGATGATTGTTCTTTCCCCTCCCTTGGGACTCTGCCGAAAGAAAAGTGACTAAATGTCACGTTTCTTGAGAGGTAAGTTAGGGATAGGGGTTGGGAAAATGGAAAAGGCTGAATTGTTACGTCGCTTCGCTCCTCACAATGACAATATTTACCCCCTCCCCTATTGAGGGGAGGAATAAACTATTCTCCACTGGAGGAAAGGATTAGGGTTGGGTAGTAAAAGACCCACTTGAATAAGCGGGTCTTTTGTTTAAACTTCTTCTTTTTTATCATCTGGATTTGCAAACGGATTTGAGTTATCGTCATCTGCTTTATCTACACTGTCGGTTTTCCCTTCATCATTATTGTTACTTGATGGAGGAGCAAACGGATTTACATCAGAGGTATCACTACTTGTTGGTGTGCCTAACGGTGAATTTGCCGTTGCATCTTCACCATTATCTGTAGGTTGAGTATCAGATAATTCTACTATTTGAGTTTCTGTAGCAGTTGATTCTGTAAACTCTATCTCACCCATCATATCTACGCTACCTGCATAGTTATCAAGTTTTTCCTCATATACATCATTAGTATTTAAATTAACTTCTTCCGTTGCTTGTCTATTGTTTACACCAGCTTCAGCTCTTTCTATATAATTATTTTGGTCCTTGACTACACTTGCAAAAGTTACACCAGCCGCAGCACCTGTAGCCATTGCTATAGCACCACCAACTGATTCACCAGTAATCCATTTAAACAAGTGCGATGCACCAGCTGCTACTGTTAGTGCAGAACCAGCTATACCTACATAAGCTGCTGTTTTTACCATTTTTGCATTATCAACAGTTGCTTCGTCAAATTCAGCAGAGAAGTCCGTTATTTCCTGAACTTCTTCCATTTTCATAGCAGCATTATCGTAAACTTCTTGTTTTTCTTCTACTGCTTCTTTAGCTTCTTCTAATGACTCATCACCTTCAATTTTTATATTTTGCAAGTTTTCAAAAGCTGTACCAAGCATACCAGATAATTGTTGGAATTCTGCTTTTTCAGCATCAGTTAAAGGTTCACCACCAGATTTAGCAGCTTCTTGTTTAGCAACAAGTTCTTGATAACGTGCTTGTAATTTTTCATAATCCTTTTGAGCTGCTTCTGTATTTTTATTAGCTTCTTCGCTTGCTTCACTTAATTCATCAGTACTTTCTATTACATCATTCGTTGTTTCTGATAAAGCACTTTGTTGCTCTCCTAATTCATTTTGAGAGTCTTGCATTACAGGAGCCATATTATCACAAGCCTGTGCTTGTTCTGCATTTGGGTTCATAGCTTTTAAGATTAATGATACAGCCAACATAGCAGCACCTACCACTGCAGCTAGCCATCCATTAGTAAATGCTTTCTTGCTAGCTTCATCTGCAGTTTTTGTCGTTAATATTGCCACCGCACTTGCAGTCGCGACACCAGCAGCTACAGCACTCCCAGCACCTACGGCAGCTGTACCAACTGCACTTTCTACTCCGTCAGATTTACCATCAAAGCCTTCATTATTAACATTTCCGTCTTTATCTGTTTTAGCACCTTCTTCTGCGCGTTTTTCACCTTTTGTCCTAGCAGTTGATTTATCATCGTCTGTTATTTCATATTGGGTACTGTCAACAGACTCCCATTTGGTAATTTTATCACTACCCCATTGAGCAGCCAGTTGTGAGCGTTCGCTACCTGAACATTTACCGCTTCTGATTACCTGAGCTGCATAAGCTTCATTTTTTAAAGCTTTTGACATGTCGACTGAATTAATTGCCATACTTTACTCCTTGGACGTATCCCTTTTTTTATTATTTATTTTTTTACAAACTTGTAGCAAGTTTATTTCAATAATATATATCGGCAAATATTTTTATAACTTTAATTTTTTATCGTATTATTTACAAAATTGTTACAAAAGTTTACAAACTTTATGATATGATTGTTTTAATCGTATAAGGCAATTTTCTATTATGCTAAAGAAAAAAGAACAAAGACAAATAACTGTAGCGGAGATGGCTCCACACGTACACAGTTTTCTTCCGAATGAAAACAAGGCTGATAAAATTTTTGCGTGGCTTTCTGCTTGGATAAAAAAAGCATTAAAAGATAACAGAATCAAACCTTATGATTATTTACCATCAAAGGGTGATTTAGCATTTCACATAGGAGTCAGCCTCGGAACAATGCAAAATGTTTTCAGAATGCTGGAAGATATCGGACTGGTTGAATCTAAACAAAAAAAAGGAACATTTATTAAGAATCCAAAAGAAAAAGGGTTTGAAAAATTAACCTCAAAAAGAGATTCTGCAAGTGAAAATATAAAATCGTATCTGCTTGAAAACAATTATAAAACTGGGGATGTTATGATTCCTACAAGAAAATTAGGAAAAATTCTAAACATTTCATCTACAACAATTCGCGTGGCAATGAATAAACTTATTACAGATGGAATAATAACTAAAGATAACAACCGATTTATAATAAAAAATCAGGATTTCAACATTAATAAGCAGGAAGCAAAAACTCTTGTTGATAAAATTGCAGAAAAAATTAACCTGTATATAAAAAAGAATCTCAGAGGCGGTGAAAAACTTCCATCAAGCAGTACATTTGCTGATATGTACAATGTCAGTATCAAAACAGTTCATGATGCAATTTTTATTTTATCAACGGCAGGAATTGTTAAAACAAGACGGGGATACTATGGAACAATCGCAACAAATTCAGAAGAAGAACAGTTGTATTTTTATGAACAAGTACAGTTAAGGATAAAAAAATATATTTCTGACAACTGCAAAAAAAACGACAAACTTCCTACAATAAAAGAGTTTGCGGAAGTATTTGATGTAAGCACAAAAACAATAAAAAAAGCTCTTGATAATCTTGCAGAAGATGGATATATTACCTTTGAACGAGGAAGAAATGGAGGAACATTTGTTATAGAAGTTCCTGAAATAATTGAGCAAGGATACACTTGGCTGGCGCTAAGTCCTGAATTTGAGCAAAAATTGAACTAAGTTCCACTTCTATAATAATCCTATTTACCCCAACCCACTTGAAAATTGTCGAAAGCATGGTATTATAAGGAATGTAAAGATTATTAATAAAAGGAGAACAATTATTTCAAACGAAGATAGAATTCCGAACAAAGGAAAAGATAAACCATTAATAAACGATAAAATTAGAGTAAAAGAAGTAAGATTAATTAACGCAGATGGTAATAACGTAGGCGTTGTTCCCACATCAAAAGCGCTCGCAATGGCAGAAGAAGCCGATTTAGATTTGGTTGTAATCAGTGCAAACCAAGCACCGCCTGTTGCTAAAATATTAAATTACGGCAAGTACCGTTACGAACTTGAAAAGAAAGCTAAAGAAGCTAAGAAAAAACAACACACAGTTGATATTAAAGAAGTTAAAGTTCGTTATAAAATTGATACGCATGACTACGAAGTAAGATTAAAAAGTATAAGAAAATTCATTTCACAAGGCAATAAAGTTAAGCTTGTTGTTATGCTAAGAGGCAGAGAAATGCAGCATTCAAGCCTTGCTGTAGACCTTGCGAACAGATTTATAGCAGATCTTGCAAATGATCCGTTAACCGTAGAAAAGAAACCTATGATTGAGGGAAGAAACGTAACAGCCTGGTTTGCACCTCAAGGATAGAGAAATATAAAATTAAAACATTAAGAAACTCTGTACTATCATACAGAGTTTTTTAAATTTCCTCTTGATTAAAAATATTTAGCAGATACAATATAACTATGCCTTAGGGTAGCATAACAAAATAGAATATGCCGCAATAGCTCCCATCAGTGGAGACGTAAGGCGTAACGGTTCTAGATGACGTAGAGCTTGCTCTACCTAACTGAGCCAAACAAGTTTAAAATTAAATAGAATATGCCGCAATAGCTCCCATCAGTGGAGACGTAAGGCGTAACGGTTCAAGATGACGTAGAGCTTGCTCTGCCTAACTGAGCCAAACAAGTTAAAAATTAAATAGAATATGCCGCAATAGCTCAGTTGGTAGAGCAAGGGACTGAAAATCCCTGTGTCCTTGGTTCAATTCCGAGTTGCGGCATATTTTTTGTATCTATACTTGCAAAAAGAACTCGGAATTTCACGCCTGTTTCTCTTGAAACAGGGGTTCGCCCCTCTCTGCAAACGTGACATTTAGTCACCTTTGCTTCGGCAGAGTGAGTTGCGGCACCATTTTTAAAAAGACACCTTGAAAGGTGTTTTTTTATAGCTTTTTGTTTTAAAAAAATGAGCCTTACTAGGAAGCAAGGTCAAGCCTTGCCCTCTCGGAAAAACCTCAATGGTTCGGTTTTTCCTGCGGCAGAGAGAGTTACGGCATATTTTTTATTTCAATAATAACAATGGCTTTAGACATTATTTGAAATTTTTATTTTTTACAAAAATTCACCCAGATTAATTGTTTTTACTCGCCAGAGTAGATTGTTAAATAAAGACTATATTCCTATCGCTTTATATGTTTTATAATCAGCCATAATTCGTGACACAAAATGTTTTGAATGGTGTGGTACTGTGTTGTTGTGACGTTTTATTGCAACAGGACCTGAATTGTATGCTGCTACTGCCAGTTCCATTGAGCCAAACATTTTATACATATTTTTATAATATGTTATGCCGCCTTTAATGTTGTCATCCAATTTGTACGGGTCTAAACCCATATTTTTTGCAGCAGAATGTGATAGCTGAAATACACCAATATGAGTTCCGCAAGCACTTTTTGCAGACTGATTAAATCCTGATTCGGCTTTTGCTATACTTAACACGATAGCAGGATCAACACCCATTTGTTTTGCCTGTTTTATTATATTTTGCTTAACCTCTTCTACACTTACTTGTTTTGTTTGTGTAGTTGTATTTTTCTTTGTATTATCAGAAATTGATTGCTTCGCTTGTGCAGTTACAACTTTATCTGCCGATTCTGCATTAACTGCAAGCATTCCTGTAGTCAAAACACTTACACACAAAGCTGTCGCTAATAAGTTAAAAATTAATTTCCTCAATATTAAACACTCACTATATAGTCCCATTACTGTTACAATTATAACATAAACCTTAAATATATTAAAATCAGCCTACTGTATATAATTCAAAATTAAGCTCAAATCTTTATGCTCAATAACAATGTCCGCATTTTCTTTAACAATTGGTTTTGCACAAAATGCAACACGAGTTGAAGCATATTTAAACATACTTAAATCATTCGCTCCGTCGCCGACAGCAATAGTATTTTCTTCTTTCACACCCAGTAGTTTTTGCAGTCTTAATAACATTTGCCCCTTGCTGTCATTAAACATCATCTCACCACCAACTTGACCTGTTAAAAGTCCATCTTTAACGTGAAGAATATTTGCAAACTCTCCATCTAATCTCAGTTTATCTGCGTAGTATTTTGTAGCGTTGCGGAAGCCGCCAGAGAAGCAAATAACTTTATACCCTTTCCCCTGCAAGCCTTTTACAACTTCTTCAGCACCATTCATCAGCGGTAAATTGTGGCAGATTTCATCAACCTTAGTTATCGGTAGCCCTTTTAAGAGTGCAACACGTTCGGTTAAACTCTCAAAGAAGTCTGTTTCTCCTCTCATCGCTCTGTCTGTAATCGCTTTGACTTTTTCTTCAATACCAAGTTCTCGGGCAAAAAACTCCAGAGTCTCCCCGTCCATTAATGTTGAATCAAAATCAAATACTGCAAGTTTGTTTGTCATAATACCTCTTAAACTGTAAGGTTTACGTACTTCGGATTGTGAACACCATCTATTGCACCAATAGCGTTCAGAGTTTCGTCATCAACTATTGTATCAATGTTGATAACCATTATTGATTCTTCGTGCTTGTCGTTCTTTTGAACTACGTTCATTGAGCCGATATTAATACCCTTTTCACCGATTACACGAGCGACTTGTGCAATCATTGAAGGTTTGTTTGTGTGAGGAACAATTAGAACGTGTTTTTCAGGTCTGATACTTGTTTCGTACTCGTTAATCTTAACAATTCTCGGAATGTCTTTTGTAACAAGAGCTCCTGCTACAATGGTAGTTTCTTTATCAGTAGTTAATTTTACTGTTATTCTGCCAGCAAAATTTGTATTAACTTTTGATTTAGATGAAACAATATCAATTCCTCTGTTTTTAGCTATTACAGGAGCATTTACATAATTAACTCCTTCTAATCTTGAAGACAGAGCGCCTTTTAGAACGGCAACTTCAAGCGGTTGTATATCTTTATCAGCTAAATCACCATCGGCAACTATCTCTATAGATTTTATTGCGCCTGTTGAAAGTTGAACAGCAAGTTCACCTGTATTTTCAGCGATTGTCATATAGTCTTTAACAGGTTCCAGTCTGTCAGGTCTAAGTGACGGAATATTAACGGCAGAAGAAGCCGAACCTCCGGAAAGAACTTCTTTAATCTGCTCTGCTACATCAATAGCTACATTCATTTGAGCTTCTGTTGTACTTGCGCCGAGGTGAGGAGTTAAAACAATATTCTTTTCACATTGAATCAAAGGACATTCTTGAATATTAGGTTCGTTTTCATAAACGTCAATTGCTGCACCTGCTACATAACCGCTATTAATAGCTTCTTTTAAATCGTTTTCATTTATAATACCGCCACGAGCACAGTTAACAAGTCTAACCCCTTGTTTCATTTTTGCAATTGTGTCTTTGTTTATCATATTCAAAGTGTCTTTGTTCTTTGGAACGTGAACTGTTATAAAATCAGGTCTGCCCCAGAAATTATCAAGGTTCTCAATATATTCAGCACCTTTCTTTTCAACAACTTCTTTGGAACTGAATGGATCATATACAATAACTTTCATCCCGAGAGCTAAAGCAACTTCACCGACGTGAGAGCCGATTTTACCAAAGCCTATAATCCCCAGAGTTTTTTTATATAATTCTGTACCTGTATATTTACTCCTATCCCATTTACCCTCTTTTGTTGAAGTTGCTGCCGGTGCAATATTTCTTGCCATAGCAAGCATTAAAGCAAGTGTATGTTCCGCAGCAGCCATTGTGTTACCGTCAGGTGAATTTACAACAATTATACCTTTTTGAGTTGCTGCGTTTAAGTCAATATTATCAACCCCAACTCCGGCACGACCTATAATCTTTAAATTTGACCCAGCCTCAATAATTTTAGGTGTAACTTTAGTTTGGCTTCTAACCATTAAAGCATCATAATTTGGAATAACTTTAACAAGTTCTTCCTCGCTCATTGTAGGTAAAAAGTCTACCTCAGCTACTGCTTCAATTATCTTACCTGCTGACTCATTTATTTTATCTGTTACTAATACTTTCATTTATTTCTCCTTTTGTTGTTGGGCAAGCATGCACAACCTACTTTCTACGCACCTACAAACTATTTTCTCGTTGTTAATTCTATTGAATCTTTTACTTCTTTTGCTTTTTTCGTCCATATATTATTAATGTACTCAGTTTGTAGTGTGCGTCAAACTACGCACCTTTACTCTGTTACTTATTTACCCCTCAGCCAATTCTTTAATAACCGTTGCGACACCTTTACCAAGTTCAAATTTGTAACCAAGCTTATATAATGTTGCTTCTAATGCTCCAACTGCAGATATTACATCTCTATCGCAAACAAAACCTAATGTACCCATCCTGAATATTTTATCCTTTAAAGCATTTTGACCGTTTGCAACTAGGACATCAAAATCTTCCTTGATAATTTTTCTGATATCAGGAACAGAAATACCCTCCGGTGGATAAATAGAAGTAATTGAGTGGCTTGCATTCTTATCATCTTTCACGACAAGCTCCAGTCCGATTGCTCTAACAGCTGAACGTAACGCCATTGCGTGACGTTTATGACGAGCGTTCATATTTTCAATTCCCTCAGCCTTAATCATCTCTAAAGCCTTGTCTAAACCTGCAAAAAGATTAACCGCAGGAGTAAATGGAGTTGAATCAGCCTGAACGGATTTTCTGTAAGCTTTCCAATCCCAATAAAAACTTGGATGTTTGCATTCTTCATAAACTTTCCATGCTCTCTCATTTGCAACTAAAAAAGCAAGTCCCGGAGGAATCATAAATCCTTTTTGAGAACCGCTTACCAGTACGTCAATTCCCCATTCATCAGGGTTGCATTCCATTGCGCAAACTGATGTTACACCGTCTACGACAGATAAAGCACCGTGTTCACGAATAATTGAACACAAAGTCTTAACATCATTCGCTGCACCTGTTGAAGTTTCAGAATGAGTTAATGTAACAATCTTTGTTTTCTTTTCTGTGTCTTCGGCAAGTTTTGCCCTCAAAACTTCGGGATTAATTACTTCACCTGTTTGTACTTCAATCTTATCAACAATTGCACCTCTTGATTCCGCTATTTTTGCCCAACGGTTTCCAAAGTTTCCTAAAATAAGGGATAAAACGTGGTCTCCCTCATTAACAAGGTTTTCCAGTGCTGCGCACATTGCACCGGTACCACTAGAAGTATAAACAAAAACATCATTTTTAGTTCTAAAAACGTATTTTAAATTTTCATAAACATTATGCAAAATTTTAGAAAATTCACTGCTTCTATGCCCGATAGGATGTTTTGCAATCTCAAGCATTACACTTTCAGGAACCGGTGTTGGTCCGGGTATCATCAAAAATAACTTGTCTTTCATTCACTATCCTCCTTAAAACGTCTGTAAATCTATTCTAACACACCTCACATAATTTGAATATTATGTAATATTAGTACACAAATATATTATCACTCCGAGAAGTTTACCGAATTTTATTAATTAAAGATAACTTGTATTTTTAAACTATTTAAAACTTACACATTCGTTAACAAATAGCTATAAATCATTTTTTAATTTTCTGAATTTTTTCTTGGATTTTTCGTTTTCATCGCAGCCAAGCGCTTCATTCAAATGTTCTATCAATTCATCAGAGTGTTTTGACATTGCGTGCTGCGATTTATGGTGAATATCTACCAGATGGTAGTGCATTGCTTCTTCCATCTGTATCAGAGACTTGTTATAAAAATGCAGACTAACGATATAATTTTGCATTGCTGTAATGTAATCTTTTCTTGCATCCTGAAGGGCAACATAATTAAGCGCACCATTCTCATACAATTTTTCTACTGTATTTATATTATCTAACGCTTTAACAGCAGTTGCTTGTGCATAAGGAACATCACTTTCTGCAAATTCTACATTATTGAACGCTTTTTGAACTTCAAAATACAAATCTTTCTTAAATAAAGAAATCTCATTATCTGCCATTTTAAGTTGAGCATCTGCACCTTTTATCGAATGTTTTAACTGCATAAGATTTACATTTGTTGAAAGATTTACACCAACCTGTAAACTGTTATTTGAGAAATTCATTCCGCCAGTTTCTGTTGCATTATTAAAGCCATAACCTACATTGGCAGTTAATTCAGGGAAATACGTTCTTCTTATAAATTTTAAATTCTGAACCATAGCATCCTTTGTTGCTTCAAGAACTCTTAAATCAGGGCTGTTTGCATACGCTATTTCCATTGCTTGTCCACGTTTAAACCCAAGTGTTTTGGGGAGAAAACCTGCCGGAATTTTTTGTTTTTCATATCCGTAATCGTGGTCATAAGCAAAAGTTTGTGTATTTTTAATATTGTATTCCGGAGTATTTTCAATAAACATTGCATTACTCAAATCAACTTTTGCATTTTTAACAAGTGTTAGTGCATAGCTGTATTCAAAAAGCGCTTTGCTCAAATGTACGGAAGCCGTTGTCTTATCTGCTTTACCTTTTGCTATTTGAAGATATTTTTTACAAATTTTTACATTATCTTCTGCTATTTTTGCATTAGCCTGAGCTTTTAATAAATCATAATATTTTTCTTTTACATCAAAAAGAGTCATACATAGAGCATCCATAAATTCATATTCTGCACCTATCTTATAAAACTCTTCCATTTTAATGTTTGCGGTTGATTTCCCAAAATCCCAAACTAACTGATTTATCGCAACTCCTACATTTGGAAGTTCTCTGCGATATTTTGTATAATCATAACGATTTGAATTATTTTCATTATAGAAGCCAACACCTGCACCTATCACAGGGAAAAATGCAGATTTAGCAATGCCAACATTACTTTTTGCCAAATCAAGCTGATATTTTTTTCGCCTTATATTTGGACTGTTTTTAAATGCCAGTGCTACACACTCAATAATATCTAAGTTTGTACCATCTTTGACCACAACTGTTTTAAATAGTTCAGAATGTATATCTTCATGATCGCCATGCGCATAACCAACTATATTTCCGCTACATATTAAGGCTGCCGTAATGAGGCAAGTTATAATCTTTTTCTTCATGTTATCAATTCTACTACAAAATTATTCTATTCATAATTATTTTCTTCTTAGATTTTTTGAGAGGTGTGTATATCATTAAAATTCACTCTTAGTTTTATGCTTTTGCCCTCATGAGCTTTGTAATTTATACCATGAGTAAGTTTTCCCATCGTTTCACCAAAAATATAACTGGTTGGACCAACAAAAAGTAATCCTGCTATAGATATTGTTTCGACAATAATCACGCATGCTCCTGTCACACCTGTAACAATCGCAATCGGCAGAGTAACAATTCCCTTTGCAACATTACCCACAGCCGAACCTTTTAATACATGTCGTTTTGTAATTCCATCAACTTTATATTCTTCACCATTTGGTAATATCATTTTATCAATAACAATTCTTACCTTTGCTCTGCGGTATGCCCATCGTCCTTTTTTAAAGTTTTTGATTTTTCCGCTGAATATTGTTCCCTGAGGTATATCAAAGCCGTTAAGATAGTAGTCCTCAGTTGTAACAAATTGTACAACTTGCCCTTTTGACGCTTTATTTACGTTTAATTCAGTTTTAAATTCAGCCTTTATTGTGTTTTCTCCATCAGAAAGTTCTTCTGTTGCAAATGATGGAAGCTGAATAAAACTCAACATACATAGTATTAAAAATATTGATAAAATCTTTTTCATAACATTATCCTTTGCAATTATCTAGACGGCATATAGACAGTTTTACCGTCTTTCATATAATTATTCAATTGTTGTTTTCCTAATTCCGGTTCTATATTACCATACACAACAATTCCTCTTTTTTTAAATTCCTTAAACCAATGCGGCTTAAACCCCTCATCAAATCCTGTAATTTCTTCAACAGATTTTGACGGAACGCTGTAATACACTTCTTTTATACCTGACCACATTATCCCGCCTATACACATCATGCATGGTTCTGCTGTAACATAAAGTTTTAAATTATATGGAGCTAAATCATAGGTTTTAAGTTTTTCTTCTGCTGCTTTTATAGCATTCATCTCTGCATGATTATTTGAATAATTCTCATTAATTACAGAATTTGCAACTTTAACAATTAGATTGCCTTTTTCATCATAGACAGCAGCAACAAATGGACCGGAGCCATTTTTTGTATAGGATGGCATATCTTTTTGTAACTCTGCAATTATTTTACTTGCAGTTTCTACTTTTTGCTTATCTATTTTTTCATTTGAAATTACTTTTGCACTTACTGAATTTGAAATAAATAATAAAATTAAAAAAGCAATTACTAAAATATTACGCATATAGAATTCTCCACACTAAATATAATAGATTATAGCATATTTATTGACTAATTAACACAGTTTTATACATTGAAAACGTTTTCACATACTTATTAATAGAAATTACTTCAAAATAAAATTGCTTACGCATTTGGCGTTCAAATCGCCTGCCAAACAAAAATTAAAGGAGATAGTTTGTAGGTTGGGTGAAACCCAACAAAAACTAGATATAATAAAAGGATTGGTCTTTCCAATCCTCTTTAATTTACCCCAGAGTTGACGAGTTTCGAACTTGGTTAATAGAAAATGTAACATAAAATTATTTCAAATCATTAGATTTATAAATATTATAACCTTCATAATGGTAGCTTGCATCAATGCCTTTCATATAAACTTCACGATTATTGATATCATCGGTTAAAGCGTTTTTTAAAAGCTCTTTTATTTCAACTGTTTTCACAGGACTGCGTTCCATTGCAAGCAAATAATCTTCTTTATCAACTTTGTTCCAATCAACAACCGTTCCTAATTCTTTTTTCAGTATCAGGTCTAGCCAAATTCTTGTACTTCTGCCATTGCCCTCTCTAAAAGGGTGCGCAACATTCATTTCTACATATTTATCAATAATCTCATCAAAATTTGATTGCGGCATAGAATCAATATGTTCCAATGATGCTTTTAAGTACATAACAGGAGCGAATCTAAAATTTCCTTTTGCTATATTTTCCTTTCGCACTTCACCTGCAAATGGGTAAATATCTTCAAATAAGTATTTATGAATTTTAGCTAATGAATCAAACTTACCTGCTTCTAAACTATCAAGATAGCCTGTCTCAAAAAGTTCAATCGCTTTTGTTTTGCTTATTCTTTCTTCTTCTCGCGCTAAATCAGCCGAATTAGCTATACCAAGTTTATTTTCTAAAACCATAAATACCTCTTTTTTACCATTATATCATAATTTGAAACAAAGAAAATCAGAGGTTTTGTTAACAAAACTTAATATTGTTATGAAAGGAATAAAAATCTTTACAATTGGCTCAAAGCTAGTCATAATGCTAAATAGAATAGAATAGAATAGAATAGAAAAACTGTGCGCAATTTTTCTCTAACAAATTATTTTAGAAATATATACAGTAAAACACTAAGGGAAAAGGAGATATTTTATGACAAAGATTGATACCCAAAGGGCATTACCTACAAGACTTACTGTAGAAGAAGGTATGACTTTGCAAGAAGTCAAAGAAAAAGGTAACAAAGCTCAAATGGAAGCACGAATTCTTTTTGATAGCGATGGTAATGGGAGATATAATGAAACAGAAGCAAAAATGTTTAATAATGCACGTATATCTTGCCAAAAAGATAATAATGGTATAACAGAAATAAGGGTGTATAATAAACAGAATAATCAATTGGTAACAACAATAAAGCTTGATAAAGAGATACTAGATTTGTATGACAAATTGAATGCAAAACAAGGAGCCAATGAAGAACTTATTAGTTTGACCAAGACTTTTGGAGGAGACAAAAAACAATTTGAAAAATTCCAAAAAGAATTAGGATTATTAGAACGTCAATTCCAAGAAAAAATTAATTTTAGTGATATTTTTAGAAATCTATATTATTAGTTTGTAGGTTGGGTGAAACCCAACAAAAACTAGATATAATAAAAGGATTGGATTTTCCAATCCTTTTTTAACTACGTCCGGCGCGATTGTCTTGGTCGCTCGCATTTAACGGCAATTCCGCATTTTGTTTTCAGAAGCAAAGCTTCTTTCAAACAAAACTGCTCCAGCCTCAGCTCGCTCCCGCTCGAACGCAAAAAGCGTTCTCATCTTGGCACAAACACAAATTAAAAGGGACTGGTTAAAACCAGTCCCTTTTAATTTACGCCCGGCGCGATTCGAACGCGCGACCCTCTGCTTAGAAGGCAGATGCTCTATCCAGCTGAGCTACGGACGCCTATAGTTCTAAGATATCACATCAATTTTAAAATGCAAGTTTAATCATTACTTACAATTAAATAATATTTTTCATAAAATATTCAATCCATTGTATCAAATCAGTAATTTCATAAGGTTTCGGTAAATATAAATCAACCCCTGCATCAAGGACTGCCGCCTTATCATGCACAGATGTCGTAACTATGATTTTTGAATTTGCAAAATTAGGATTACTTTTTAACTTTCTACAAAACTCCAGCTCCTCAAGATTATCACCGCTATCTACGATTAAAATTGCAGGTTGAACAGGGTCTTCTGTGTTTATAGAATCTTCTACATCATATCCCTGAAGTTCTAATGTTGTTCTCAATAGCAAAGCTAACGCGTCATCCGGTTCTTTTATAAATATATGATTTAATATTGAGTCCTGATTTTTTATATTCTCACCGGTTAATTTCATTCTGTCAATTACATAATTAGAACCACTCGGAACTTTTGCTATCTTTTTAATCGAATATAAACGCTCTATCAAAGCATCAACAGAATTCAAATGCTTGTAATTACCCAGCATTCCTCCAACCATAACCGAAACAAAGTTAGCTCTCATGCCGGCTTGCCTGTCACTTTTCATCAACATATATCCGCGTCTTGCGTCCTGTTCTGAATAGAACTTAGGTGCAACCGTATCAAACGCAAAAGTTAAAAAAGCTGCAAGTTTTTCTGCTCTATATGGATTGGTTATTATAACAAAATTTGTTTCATTTAATTGTCCCAAAAAGTCATCAGGTTCAAGTGAGGACTTTGTTATAGCAACAAATGTCTGTATGAGTTTATCCGCCGCTATATCCGAATACACGCTTTTATAGTTTTCAAGATTTTCTACTCCAACAAGTAGTGCTGCTTGAGAATTTTGTGTATGCAATATACGCTTTAACATTTTTTCTACAATTTTTCTGTTTGGAAGCAGAGTCTTTGTATCAAGGTTTAATTCTATATCTCGTCTTAAATGAGCGTGTATTCTGGTTTTAAATTCTTCTATATTTACAGGTTCACTTAAAAAATCATCTGCTCCGCTATCAAGAACCAAAATTCTGTCACCTGAATCTGCTGACTTTGAAAGAGCAATTATTACCGGACGAATATTATAAGTTAGACTTCTTATCTTCTCGCAAAACTTATCTAAAGGTTCATCAATACTATCTGATACGATAATCATATCAGGCTCAAGTTCCTGTATATCGTATAGGGCATCCTTTAAATTATTCGATATTGTAACAGAAGTATCTGCATCTTCAATATTCTTTTTATACTTGGCAGGAAGTTCTTTTCTTTTGTCTATAATTAAGATTTTTGAGAGCATTTTAACGCCTCCTCTTCATTAAAGACAGGAAATGTAACTATAAATACAGTTCCTTTATTCTCTTCGCTTTCAAATGTAATACTGCCATTCATAGATTCAACAAGCTGCTTTGTTATATATAACCCCAATCCGTTCCCCTGAGTTTTGCTTGTAAGATGATTTTCTATTCTGCTGAATTTTTTAAACAGCTTATCTCCATCTTCTTGTCTTATACCGACACCCTCATCCTTAACCTTGATAATTATACTTTCACCTTTTGTGTCAGTAGAGATTGTTATGGTACTACCATCCTTAGAATATTTTCCCGCATTATCAATCAAATTTGTCATAATTTGCTGGAACTTATCATCATCCAATCGTGCAGCAGGCAAATCTTTTTGGGGAACAAATTCAAATTTATGATATTTATACTGTTCTTTAAACATTGGAATAATACTATCTATAGAAGCATTGATAAAAACTTTTTTCATAACAATACTTCCGGCATTAGCCTTTGAAACCGTCAAAATATTTTCTACCAGATTAATTAGTCTGTTTGACTGTTCTTCAATGATTTTTATAAACTTTTTTTTGTTATCATCGTCTATTCTATCCCAAGAAGACAATAAAGTTTGAGAGAACCCCCTGATACTTGTCAGCGGAGTTCTCATCTCATGTGATACTGTTGATATGAATTCATCCTGAATAGAGTTATTCATAACTAACTTCTCCTTAACCTTCTTCTGCCTCGGTCATGAATTCTTTTTTAGCTTCTTCAATTGCATCTGTCAAAATATCTAGCTGATCAGGAGCAAATGTAACACCTTTTTTTGTCGGAAGCCAAGTTGCACCGTCATCTGTTGTATAAAAAATTCTTAAATTGAAGTAACTTTTTCCTCTGTATTCAGATATTGAAATTTGCATTTGCTCTGTTGCAGATCTGTCAATCGTTGCTAATAATTTTCCTGCCATTATTATCTCTCCTTTTTATATTATTACAGATAGATTATAACATGAGGATTTTTAATTTTAAGCTAATATTACATATCATTAATATTAATTTATAAATTTGGCAATTTTTTATAACAAAAATACTTTATATATATAAGGGATATTAATTATGGGATTTTTTAAAATTATTGAATCAGAATTGAATAATATAGTACAAATTGTTGCTGGAAATAGTTCTTCAACAAAATCTCAGATTGTTAATAACGAGACTGAAAAGTTGCAAGGTTTACTTAACAACAGAAAAAATGAACCTTTGGTTGATGTAGCACAAAAAAGAACTATTTCAGCAAGGGTTAATGAGCCTTTAGTACAAAATGCAATCAAAGGTTTTAATCAGAAATCTCAGGAAGAAAGAGAATGTATTCTTGAGAAAGTTGACACTGTTATTCAAGAAAAATTAATGAGCTTTATGGAAGCAAACGCTAAATATACTGACAACATTGAGAGCACAAATTATTTATTCAGACAAGTTAACTCTAAAGCATATGCATCTGCAAACAGAAAAGTTTATACATACAAAGAAATGGCTGTTTTGCTGAAAGACTTTCAGAGATTTATAGCAAAATGTAACATCGAAGCAGATCGAGTAATGAATGCCTTTTCAGAATACAGAGGAAAAAGAAATATTAATTGCGGAAAGATTTGTGATGGGAATAAAGACGAATTTGCTATAAGTATGTGCAGCAGATTTAAACAAGCAATAAATTCCTATAATCAAGTTTTTATATCAAATGTTCAAGAGCTGCTAAAGGTCTCTGAAAGCTCTAAACCTGACTTTATGAATAACCTGATGAGAACAATTGAAAAAATTCAAAGCGAAGTTGAGCATTTTCAGACAAAATCCAGAGATTTAATGAACGCATTTATACCTGATGTTATAGCAGAAGAAAATAATTTTTCTAAAAGTTCAATCAATTACTCTGAGAGAGGGATTCCTGCAGATTTATGTTTATCAAACAAAGTATTTGAAAATATACTTATTGACACTCTTTTAGAAGAAGCAAACAACAACCCAATTACAGATGCCGCTTAGTATGAAATATTTGAAAATCCTGTCGTTATAACAGACATATTAAACTTATCTGCTTGTGCAATAATATCTTTTGTTACAGTAGGGATTATTAATACCGAGATTCTTCCTTGAGCGGCAACATTCAAATCATGTATGGTAATTCCCATATCACATGCCAATATTGCTTCTTTCGAACCGTCACAAGAATAGTCCAATGCATATTCTATTGATGCAGCCTGAAGTCCTTGAGCAACAGCATTTGTTTTCAAATCTTTTACTATTACGATAGCTCTTGATTTAACGTGTTTAGCAACCTTCCATGCAAAAACAGCATCTTCAATCTGTTCTACAGTTGGTTTCACCTTAGAAAGAACCTTAAAAGACTCTTTGTTAAGTTCACTCTGATTAGGTGCCTGTCTTAAAGTACCAAGAGGCGTTTCTAAAATCTGATTTGAAAGATATTTTTTGTACTCTTTTAATGGTGTTTTAACAATAACATAACAAACATCATGAGCATCAAGATAATCAATGGCATTTTTTGTAAACTTTGGAGCAACTATTATGTGTGTATCTTTAAGCAGTTTTGCAGTTTCACTGTCAACTTCATTTGATAAAACAACAGTTGAGGACAAAAAGTCTATCGGATTTGAGTCCATAGCACTGGTTACAGCTTCTAAAAGAGTTTTTCCTAAAGCAACAGCACATATTCCAATCGGAGTCACTGTAGCAACAGACATTACATCATAAAATTCACTTATTACATTTAATCCGTTAAATATACTTATAATATCAGCATAACTAAGATTTTTGTTTGTTTCATAATCAATTGTTTTGTCATTTGGTTCAAATTCAGCTGTTTGAAAAGAATTTTCACCGGTAGCTATTTGTATTTCGTCTATTTGCATAATCTGTTTCCTTTTTTATGTAATATCTTAATGTCCTATTGGAGCTGTTTGCACCGGAACCGGCGCAAGATTTTGAGTTGGCTTTTCAACTCTTTCTATCGGAACTTCCATAGTCGGAGTTTCTTTCTTTAATAAAGGTGTAGAATCCGACCTCATAGGGAAAGGTTTTATAATAGGAGGTAATGGCGGTTTGTTAGATTCAGAAGTAACATCACCCTCACCATTCTTTAAGGTGTCACCTTTCTTATCAACTGTCGATTCATCCTCTGAAACACGATAATCTGCTCCTTGTTTAATTATCGATACACTTGCTGCTTTAAACGGATTTAAAACAATCTCAGGATATTCAAATTCTGATTTTCCATAAGCCTCTGTTGCAACAATCATTACATCATGCCAGATTTTTGCAGGTATTGTTCCACCTGTAACGCCACCCATTTGAGAGTTGTCATCATTTCCTACCCAAACGCCTGTTACAACATCAGGTGTAAACCCAATGAAGTAAGCATCTTTACTGTCGTCAGTTGTTCCTGTTTTGCCTGCGGCAGGTTTTCCTATATCAGCAGCACGTCCGGTACCGTTTGTAATAACGGTTTTCATTATTGCTGTCATTGTAGCAGCCGTATTTATGTTAAGAACTTTACTTGTTCTTGCTTTTTTAGCTTCGTATAGAATTGTTCCTCTGGAAGATTCGACTCTTTCAATTGCATAAGGTTCTACTTTATAACCGCCGTTTGCAAATACACCAAATGCTCTTGTCATTTCAAATAATTTTACACTATTTGAACCAAGCGCAATAGTATAATCGTATGGGATTGGAGTTGTTATTCCCATCACTCTTGCAAGCTGAATTACAGGTCTTACTCCTATTTCATCCATTAATCTTGCGGCACAGACATTTGATGATACCATTAATGCAGTATACAAAGGTATTTTTCCCCTGTACTTGTTACCATAGTTTTTAGGAGTCCAATTACCAAGTTTAACCGGCATATCTTCAATCATATCGTTTGGCGAAAAACCTTTTTCGATAGCTGCCGTATAAATAAACGGCTTAAACGCAGAGCCGGAAGGTCTTTGTGACTGAGAGACTCTGTCATATTGGCTCTTTGTATAATCCTTTCCTCCTGCATAGACAAGAATTCTGCCATCTATAGGACTAAATGAGAATACTGCACCCTGATTTTTGTCCTTTGTCATACCCCAAGCAGCCAGATTAGATAAAATAGCTTCATTTGCTTTTATTTGAGCTTTGTAATCCAGTGTTGTGACAACTTTTAGACCACCATTTACAATTTCATCTTCAGAAAAGCCCAGTTTCTGTAACTCTTTCATAACATAGTCACAGAAATAAGGTGCCTTATTTGTTGCATACATAATAGGCATATTTGAAAGAACTATAGGTGCTTCTTTAGCCTTTTCAAATGTCTCCTTATCTATGTATTTCATCTTATACATACGCAAAAGAACTTGATTCCTGCGTTTTTTTGCAAGCTCTTTATTATGATATGGAGAATAAACAGACGGTGCCTGAGGAAGTCCTGCAATAAGAGCCATTTCAGAAAGAGTTAACTGATTAAGATTTTTATTAAAGTAAATTTTTGCTGCACCCTTTACACCATAAGCACCTGAGCCTAAATATACGTTATTTAAATACATCTCGAGAATTTTGTCTTTAGAAATTGTTTTTTCAATTTGAGCAGCAACCTGTAATTCTTTTATCTTTCTGGAGAATGTTCTTTCATTGGAAAGGAATAAAATTCTTGATAACTGCTGCGTAATTGTACTTGCACCTTGAACGACATGCCCTGCCAGAACATTGGCAACCATTGAACGGACAAGACCTACTAAATCATACCCTTGATGGTTATAGAAATTTTTATCTTCCGTTGCTATTAATGCTTTTACTAGCTGTTCCGGAACCTCTTTCAATTCAACATTAGAATATGTATAAGCCGCAAAAGTTTTTATAACTTCACCATCTCCGGCGCAGAATGTTGTTACAATATTAGGTTTTAATGAATTTAAATTTTTAATCGGAGGCAGAGACATTAAATATAATTTTAATGCGAGTAATCCTGCCAAAAGCACACCTATTAAAAATACACATACATAAGTAATAAAACTAAGTAAAGGATTATCAACGATGACTCTGCCTTTATTTCCCCGTTTTCTGTTTTTAGGAACGCTATAATTTCCCATCTTTTCTCCTAATCCGTTATCTATAAAACTCCTCAATCAATATTTAAACGATATTTTAATTGACTGTATAAATATTAATATAGTATATTTATAAGTATATTTTACCAAATAAATATAATATAGGGATAAAAAGAAAAAATATGTTAAGTTTTTTGACAATTTTAAAAAACGAAATACTGTCATACTTCGTACCCGAAAAAATGGAATATAAGATTACAGGGAAGTGTATCAAATGCGGAAAGTGCTGCAGATACATGTACGCTTTTGATACATATACAACAACAGATTTTAAAATTATGCAATTTTTATTTCCTGCATATAAAAGATTTTATATCAGAGGGAAAGACGAAAATGGAAATTTAATCTTTGCATGCAAATATGTTACTGATGAAGGATTATGCTCTGTTTACGAAAAAAGACTTAAAATGTGCAGAAACTACCCTGCATCAAAAATTAATTACCCCGGTAGACTCCATGAAGGTTGTGGTTATAAGGTTGAAGACAAAAGTTTTGAAAGTTACTTAAAAAAATGTAAATAATTGTATATTTTTCCGCAAAAAATATTTTTACAGTTTTATATAATTTCATAAGGGAGTTATGAAAGGCTAAAAATGAAAGTACTACCAATCAAAAACGAATACCGAGCAGCAAATAATATAAAAAACAACACAGATAAATCCATTAAACACTCAAATACTAACCTTACAGACTTGAATTTATTAAATAAATCTTATAGGCAAGTTATATTTAAGGCAATATCCAAAGAAAATCTTGACTTAGTTCAAAAAATTCCTCTAAAAGACAGGTTAGCATCAATGTTTGAAAAATTTTTACAAGGTGACTTAATACTTATCGGAGAAAATTTAAACAAGGCTAAAGAGCGAATGCTAAATTGCGTTGATACTTTGGACTGTGCAATAAAAAGAATTTTCTTTTTGCCTGATAACAGCCTGAATGGTTATTTAGGGTTTACAAAAAATAGAGAAGGTCTAAAAGAAGTTATCAACCTTAATGATGAAGAGATTTTACTTTCTGACCACACAAGCCACAAAACAGAGCCATTGTCTCCACATAACAGTTTCTTCGTTCTTGATGGTGATATTTTATCGGTACAGGGGAAACTGCTTGAGATTAAAGCTAAACCGAAAGTAAACTTAACAGGATACAGAAAAAGTTTCTGTCAAGCAAAAAGCTTCGAAAAAGATATTAACTCCGAATTAGAGAAAATAAATAAAAAAACAATTTCACAATTATCCAAAGGAACAAAAATAACATCCAGTAAAGTTACGTTTAAAGATGTTGGCGGTCAGGATGAATTAATAAATGAACTAAAGAAAAGTGTAATTTATCCGCTAAAATATCCTGATGTTTACAAAAGTTTTGACGTTAACAAAGGATTTATACTCTATGGTCCGCCCGGAACAGGAAAAACTCATATTGCAAGAGCTTTAGCAAACGAAGCTGATGTAAACTTCATAAGTCTTAACGGAGTTGAGCTTACATCAAAATGGGTTGGCGAATCAGAAGAAAACTGGAGAAACCTGTTTGAAGAGGCAAAAGAAAAACAACCTACAATAATTTTCATAGATGAACTTGACGCAATTGCAAAAGCAAGAGGCGGACAAGATGTATACGGTGATAAAGTCGTTAACCAGATTTTGACTCTTATGACCGACCTTGATAACAATGGTGATAATGTATTTGTAATTGGTGCTACAAATAACTTTAATGCCCTTGATAGTGCTATTACACGTTCAGGACGTTTCAGCAAGCATCTTGAAGTTAAAATGCCTGATTTGGATGGAACAAAGAAAATTCTGGATATTCACACTTCTAAAAAACCTGTTGATGAAAGTTTGGATAAAAATGCTCTTGCCAAAAGATTATTTGACCTCAAAACAAGCGGAGCTGATATTAAATATATTGTAAATGAAGCGCATACAAAAGGCTTTGAAAGACAACATATTTTTGAAAAAATGGAAAACAGAACTCTTTCTTCTAAAGATATTAAAGATTTTTATATAACATCTGAAGACTTTAACAAAGCAATCAAAGCATTTGTAGAAACCAGAAACGGCAAAGAAAGAAAAGCTATTGGTTTTAACAAATAATTTGTATATTTTACCTTTTATATTTTTCTATGATAAAATTATTTTGTATTTAAAACATTGGCAAAATACGATGAATAATTATGAAGATAATAAAAAGATTATAGGAATCCCGAGAGCTATCTCGTATTATGGAAACTATCCGTTTTACTACGGATATTTTACTGCACTCGGAATAAAAATAATTTTATCTGATAAAACAACAACAGGTATAATAAATGACGGTGTCGAAAAAGTTGTTTCAGACACTTGTCTTCCTATTAAAGTATTTGTTGGTCATGTCCTGAATTTATTACAAAAAGGATGTGACAGAATTTTTGTTCCGTCACTCCAATCTTCTGCATACAAGATTAATAACTGCAGCAAAATCAGAGGATTGCCTGAGATCATACGCAATGTAATAGATAAGCCTTTTAAAATGATTGAACCTACAATTGACAAAACTGAGGGAATCTCTTTTAGAGATTTTTGTTATGATATTGCACACGAATATGACATTTTTGATGAAGAATTAATTAATTTTGCAATAGATGCGGGTTGGAGGGTTTATGACAACTTTTTGAAG
The DNA here is from genome assembly GCA_902797965.1 of uncultured bacterium. GTDB lineage: Bacteria > Cyanobacteriota > Vampirovibrionia > Gastranaerophilales > Gastranaerophilaceae > CAG-196. Next base: position 77,775 of record CADBUY010000004.1, on the reverse strand, counting down.
ATGACTAATTCCGGCGTAAACTATGAGATTGCTCTCAGAATGGCAATTGAAGGAAGAACAGTTACTGCACCGATAGAAGTTGTAAAACCGTTATCTGTAGTTATTATGGCTCATGGATATAATTTATTTGATGAACGCATTTCTATGAACTTAATCAAAAAATTAGATAAAATGGGAGTAAAAGTATACACTTCGTTAAATGTTTCAAAAAAAGACGCATTAAAATCTATAAGAGAACTTGATGAAATACAATATTGGGCAAACGAACTTGATTTAACAGGAACAGCTGCTTATTATATGCTAAATAATAAAGTAGATGGAATAATTGCGCTTTCTGCATTCGGATGCGGACCGGATTCATTAATGGTAGATGAAATTCAATATCACGCTAAACAAAGAAATATGCCGATGATTCACCTGACAATAGATGAACATACAGGTGAAGCCGGTTTTGTAACCAGAATTGAAGCATTTATTGATATGCTTATCCGAAAGAAAAGAAAAACATTAGAACAGAACAATATAGTAACACTGCCTAATACTCATGTTAAAATCAGAGAACTTTCTGTTACAAAGTAAGATTTGTATATAAAAATTCCCCATGTAAAATTGACTTATGAATAATATTAATAATTTTATATATAAGGGAGCTATTCATATACATACAAACATGTCTGACGGGTCCGGCGATTTTAATACTGTGATTAAAGCCGCAAAAAAAGCCCATTTAGACTGGATTATTATAACAGACCATAATTACTATGACACAAATGAAGGTATTTTTGACAGTCTTTATGTAATAAAAGGTGAAGAAATATCACCAAAACGATCCGACCATTATTTGGCTTTTGACATAAAAAATACTATTGAACCTTGTGACAATCCACAAATTTATGTAGATAACGTAAGAGAGCAGGGTGGTTTTGGATTTGCTGCTCACCCTGATGAAGGAATTACAGTTGATGATAATGGCAACTACATACCAAGAAAGAATTCCAATCATTGCATACCTTGGACAAATAAAAATATAAAGCCTGACGGTATAGAGATTTGGAACTGGTTTTCCAATTGGGCAGATAATTTAGATGACAGGAGTTTATACAAACTTGCTTATTCATTTATTCATAAGCATAAAATTGTAAAAAGTCCATCAAAAATTACACTTAACTGGTGGGACAAACTTAATAATGAAGCAGAAAATATTGTTCCTGCCCTTGGCGGAGTTGATGCACATGCACTTAAAATTTATAAATATATTATTCCGGTTACGGTATTTCCTTACAAAACCTGCTTTAGTACGATAACAAATTTTATATCGTTACCAAAAGAATTGTCAAAAGATTTCGCAGAAGCAAAAAAACAAATTTTAAATGCAATAAAATTTGGTAATAACATTATTGCTAACCGATATATTTGCAAAGAATTGCCCAAAATATTTGTTACAAATACTAAAGGTTACTGGTACTGCGGAAATGAGATAGAATTTGATGACAAATGTTGTTTACATTTTGAAGCGAATCAGATTTTTGACATTTGTTTAATATATAATGGAAGTGAGGAAAAAAAATATACCACCGATAAATTTATTTATCCTATCACAAAATGCGGGAAATACAGATTGGAAGTATATTTTAGAGGAAAAGGTTATTTATACACTAACCCGTTTAGTATCAAGGACTAAGTCGAATTCTATGAGTAATGCCACAGAAGAACAAATAAAAAGATTTTCTACTATGGATGATAACATTCCTGCTCGTGACAGAGTTATTGCCTGGCCGAGAATGGGAAGAATAGACATTCCTTTAAAAGCACTATTGACTAATCTTGGTGCAAAAATTGTTATTCCTCCGGCTAACAGTAATGAAGCATTAGAGATTGGTGTAAAAAACAGTATTGAGGGAATTTGTCTTCCATACAAATTAAACTTGGCAAACTATATTCAGGCTCTTGATAAAGGTGCAAATACACTAATGATGTTTCAGGCACCCGGTTCTTGCAGACTTGGAAACTACACAAAAATGGCACAAAAAACTCTTAAAACTATGGGTTATGAGTTTGATATGGTTATTTTTGATATGTATAGAAACAAAATGATTCAGACCCTGCACGCTTTCTGGCACGTTACAAGGTGTATAAATCCGTTCAAGTATATTAAAGCCTTTGGACTTGGTTTTACAAAATTTTTTGCAATAGACTGTGCTGAAAAAATGCTTCTTTATTACAGACCAAGAGAGATTAACAAAGGTGATGCGGAATCTTGTTATAATAAATGGCTTGAAAAAATAGATAAGTGTAATTCATTAATCAAAGCTCAGTTTTTATGCAGCAAAATAAAAAAAGATTTCAAAAAAATTAAGATAAACAAAAAAAAAGAAGTACCCATAGTCTTTTTAATCGGCGAATTTTTTGTACTGCTGGACCCTTATACAAATCAACATATTGAAAAAGAACTTGGAGACATGGGAGTTGAAGTTCGCAGACAAATAATGTTTAGCGGTTGGCTTGAACACGTTTTAAAACCATCAATATTATATAAAAAAGAATCACACAGAGAACGTGCTGTAAAAAATGCTTCAAAATATATGAAAAGAGCGATTGGCGGAGAATGTATTGAAACAATCGGAGATACGGTATATGCAGCTAAAAACGGAGTTGATGGAGTAATTCACATTATGCCGTTTTCCTGTATGCCTGAAATTGTTTCTCAAAATATTTTGCCAAAAGTAAGCAGAGAAGAAAATATTCCTGTCCTATCATTAGTATTGGATGAGCAGACAGGAAAAGCAGGATATATAACCAGAATTGAAGCTTTTATAGATTTAGTTAAAAGAAGAAAATTACAAAGTAAAAAAAGTTAACATAAGGAGAGTATAAAAAATGACTACAAAATCCAGAAATAGTATGAGTTTTGAACGTTTGAAATATTACAGACACTTAATAGGAGGAGCTGTAACTTGCGTAAAAAGCCGACTTTCAAAAACGCCAAGACCGTTATGTTTATCATTAATGGTTACAAATGTTTGTAATTGTGACTGTGATTTCTGTTATTGGAAGCACAAAAGTGACCACGAAGATATGTCTTTAGCAGAAATTCAAAGACTCATAAAAGATGCCGGAGAAATCGGTTATCTTGACAGTATTTTTTGGGGTGGTGAGCCTCTTATGAGACAGGATATTGCTGAAATATGTAAGGCTTCACATGATGCAGGTTTATATACAAAAATGGCAACAAACGGCTGGTATTTAGAAGAAAATCCTGATTTTGCAAAATATACAGACCTTGTTTTTGTATCATGCGATGCTATCGGAAAAGCTCATGATGACATAAGACACTTACCGGGGATTTCTGAAAGATCTTTAAAAGGTATTGAATACCATAAAATTCACTCACCAAAGATGAGAATATTCGTTTGTTGTGTTGTTTCTGCAAAAACAAGTTTTGAACAAATTAAAGAAGTTGCTCAATACTGTAAAGATGCAGATATTCTTATGTATCTATCAGTTAACAAATCAAATCAAAAACTTGAAGATGCACAAAACGTTAAAGATACAGAATTAGAAGCGGATCAGCTCTCTGAAACATTCAGAAAGATAAAAGAACTTAAACATCAGGGATATCCAATAAGAATTTCTGATTACTTTATGGATTACATAATTGATAAGAAAAATTACTATGAATGCCATTGGCCTAGAATCGCAACCGTTATATACTCAAATGGAGATATGCTTCAATGCTATGACAGACAACCATACATTAATGTAAGAAACAGATCCTTAAAGGAAGTTATAAAAGACCCTGTTTTTGTCAACTCTGTTAACAAATGTAAAGATTGCAAACTTGCCTGCGTAGGTAACTATGCACTTGATGCTTCGGGACTTTGGCGCTTAGAATGGCCTGCTATTAAATCGCTTATGCAGATTGCTATTACATAATCAGCATGTGATAATTTTGTATGGTATAAGATTCGGAACCTTTGAAAGGATTTAATAAATGTTAAAGAAACTTTTTACTTTATTCATTTTAACAGCATTTTGTTCAACACCGGCTACATTAGCAGTTGATTTGCATGCTATTAATTTATCAGAAAGTAATGTTTTTGAAGATAACGATCAAGAATTAGATACAAGACACTCTGTTAAAGAGCCGTTGAGTACAATAGAAAAACTCTACAATACATTAGAAAATGCAAAGACGCAAAATATCTTACGTCAAGCAGGGTATCAGTATTTTGGGGGCAGTTCCGGAGGTGGTTCTGCTACAGGGAAGTTTGACAGTTCTTATAAACTGAGTATTGGTGAAAAAATTAATGTTCTTTCTTATGGAGATTCCGTTGATGTTATATCAATGTCAGGTTCTAACTTAGTTTCCCCTATGACCGTTACTGAAGTCGGTTCAAACGGTTCTATATTTATACCGGGTTTAGGACCTATTAAAGCAGATGGAAGAACACTGGGACAAGTTGAAAACGAAGCTAATAATTTAGCAAGACAAAAATATACAAATATGAAAATAAAGCTTCAAATACCATCCGGAAGCGGATATTCTGTTTTTATATACGGTGAAGTTAACAGACCGGGCAAAGTTTATGTTAGCAGCAACTCTACAATCCTAGATGCTTTAAAAGCTGCGGGCGGCGTAAAAAAGACAGGTACTTTAAGAAATATTAAATATAATAACAAACATGTAGACTTATACGATACTATATTTTTAGGTAATGACAATAATATTATCGTTAAAGCAAATGACAAAATTTTTGTTGATACAATCAAAAATACAATGTCATTTAAAAACGGGGTTACAAATCCGGGTATTTACGAATTTAAGACAGGTGAAACTATCGGAGATTTGATTAAGTATTCCGGAGATTTACTTGTTACTACACAAAGAGAAGATGTTGTTGTAGAGAGGTTTGATAAGAATACAAAACAGAAAGTTGCGTCAAATATTGCATATTTAACTGCAAAAACAACAAAACTTAGTAATGGCGACGCTGTTCAGTTTCAAGAATTTTACAATGATGTAGAAAACATTGTTACACTTCAAGGTAACATTAAACACCCAGCAACTTATGCTTACAAAGAAGGAATGCGTCTATCAGATATATTAAAAAATGAAAAAGAATTAATGGAAGAAACTTTCATTTATCAAGCTGTTATCAGAAGGGTTTCCGGAGATAATAATACTGTAGAAACAATTCCTATATATTTAAAAGATTTCTTTGCAGGATTAAATAACCCTCTTTTACAACCAAAGGATATTATTACAATATACAAAAATACCAACAGAAGTTTTATTGATGTATATGGTTGTATTAATTTACCAAAGCATATTCCATATAAAGATGGTATGAAATTAGCTGATATTATGTCGGACATTCAGTTTATGGAATCTAATATTGTAAAAACTAATAATGAACAAGATATTGAAAATAAAACTGATGAAACAAATTCAAAAGGCGAAACAATTGTCAGAGAAGGTGAAAAAGTAGAAATATCAGCATCCTCAGAAAATGTAAGCAAGCTTATTCCCGCTGAAAATGTTGCAGTTGAAATTACTGATAAAGATGGTACAAATACTCAGATTTATTATCTATATGACATAATGATTAATGGTTATAGAATCGATAAAATACCTCTTCAACCGGAAGACAAAGTGTTCTTCAGAACACTGAGAAATAACGAAGTTATAAAAACAGTTAAAATCTCAGGTTTTGTAGTACGTCCGGGTGTTTATTCCTTCATTAAAGGACAGAAACTTGTTGATGTAATAAAAATGGCTGGCGGTTTAGCAGAAGATGCAAACTTGCCTGGTATAATGTTCAAACGTAATAACTTAAGAGCAAAACAAGCTGAAGTTGCAAGGTACAACGCTGAAAGAGATATTAAACTTCTTGAGGGCAGACTTGCTGCAGGATATAAACAAGATGCAGCATCTCAGAATTTAAAACTGGGACTGATTGAACAATTGCAGGAGCAAAAAAGTGAGTTTGGCAGTCAATATACAGGAAGAATTGCTTTAAGCATTAAAAGCAATGATCTTGATAAAGTAAGCAAAGTTGATAACCTTGAAATACAAGACGGAGATGACATCTATATACCAAGAGAATCAACTTATGTTGCAGTAATAGGTGAAGTATATAATGAACAAGCATTTATATATGCAAGAGGAACTACAGTTAAGCATTACTTAAAACAAGTTGGTGGCTATACTCCTAACGCAAACAAATTTAGAATATATAAAGTTGGTATAGATGGTCGTTCAGAAAGAATTCACCTAAGCTCAAAAGTGCAGGCCGGTGATACAATTATCGTTCCGAGAAGAGTATCCGGAAACGACTGGTTAACACCAATCTGTCAAACATTGCAAAGTATTGCACAAGTGGCAATTATCGGACTTGCATTACGTAAATGGTAATATAGGATAAAAACCACATGTTAAATTTTTTCAAAAAAGAAAAAAGAAACTATAACAGAAGATATCCAAAAGATTACGGATTCATAAGAACAACATATATAACGTTGTTTTTATGGTTTGTAGTATGGCCTGCAGCCTTCTTGTGGTACACAACTTGTATAAAAGGGTGGAAAAATGTAGATAGAAAGAAAAGGTATGTCTATACTTCTAACCACCAATCTTATATTGATCCGCCATTGATATCAGTTGTTGCAAATGCACCGGTTGCTTATATGGCAAAAAAAGAACTTTATGAACATAAAAATCCTTTGATAAGATTTTTAGTAATAAGTTTAGGTGCATATTCTGTTGACAGAGAAAACCCTGAAAAAGCTACTTTAAAAACGATTGTAGATATTGCAAAACATACAAAATGGAATCTTGGAATGTTTCCTCAAGGCAGACAGATTACAGAAGGTGAAAAATTTGATAACATAAAACCGGGGTTTGTTGCAATCGCAAAACTTGCTAAGATGGACATTGTTCCGATTGCTATTTGCAATTTTACAGGATACACTTGGATTCCATTTATGAAACATTTAATTTTAAAAATAGGTAAGCCTATTTCATATCAGCTTCCAGAGGAAGAAATTGTAAAACAATGGGTTGACTATATGAAATCAAATGTAGAATAATAAAAGAAATATAAATAGAGGAGAAAATAATGAGAGTAAAAGAACAAAAAGCCATGTGGCAATCAAATTCTATGGGTGCTTTGGATGGACTGAAACTTAAATTTAATAACTTTATTATAGACCAAACTATTAACTATTTAGGACATAATTTTTCTAAACAAAAACTTGTAAATTTAGCCAAAATATTTGAAAAAATTGCAGGTTCAAAGGGTGGTATAAACCACGCAAGAAGAATGCAATGGTTATTTGAATCAGAACACGCACACCTTTACTGGTGGAAAAGAATTTTAACCGAACTCCATCCGAATTGCAGAAATAAATGGATTAAAAACTTTTTCGTTAACGGATATTATGGTGATAATTTAAGAAAAAGAACAGAGTTTAATGAAAAGAACGGATTTTTCCCGCCGACAGTTTTACTTGCAAGTATTACAAAGAATTGTAATTTCCATTGTAAAGGATGTTGGGCGCATGAATATGATGTTCGTGAGGATTTAACAAAAGATAAATGGAGAGAGATTTTCACAGAAGCTCGTGATGTTATGGGTATTCATATATTCCCGATTGTTGGCGGTGAACCTTTCTGCCGTAAAGAGTTTTTGGAACTTTGTGAAGAATTTAATGACTGTACGTTTATTACTTTCACAAACGGTTCGTTAATAACAGAGAAAACCGTAAAAGAACTACAAAGATTGGGTAACGTTCAGCCAATGTTCTCAATTAGCGGTTTAAAAGAAAATACTGATGCCGTTCGTGGTGAAGGTACTTTTGATATGGTTATGAATAAAATGGATATGCTTAAAAAAGCAGGCGTATTCTTTGGAGCATCTGTTGTTGCTACAAGCCAAAACTGTGATGAAGTAACATCTGATGAGTTTATGCAAATGTTATCAGATAAAGGCTGTTTATGGACTTGGTTCTTCCACTATGTTCCGGTTGGCGATAGTCCTGATATCAGTATGACACCAAACGCAAACCAAAGAAGACAAATCCTAAAAGCGGTTTATAATGCCAGAAACACGCTTCCGATGATGACTGTAGACTTCTGGGGTGACGGTCCTGAAATGATGGGGTGTATTGCAGGCGGAAGACAATACGTTCACGTTAACCCGAAAGGTGACGTTGAGCCTTGTACATTTGTTCACTTGGCAACACACAATGTAAATAACTGTACTTTAACAGAAGCATTAGCAGCTCCTTTTATGAAAGCCGTTAGAGACGGTATTCCTTATGAAGACGGTAATATGTTAAGACCTTGTATGATTGTTGACAGACCTGACATTCTAAGAAAATACTATGAAGAATATAAACCTTATGAAACACACGAGAATGCTGCAGCATACTTAACAGATCCGAAGATTACATCAGAGATTGATAAGTATTCTTCAGAAGTTAAAGAGATTTTGGATAAAGACTGGAGAGAAAATCTCTGGATGACTATATTCCCTCTTGAAGGTGAATATTATATTGATAGAGATCACTTCTGTTCAACAGAAAAACCTGGGGTAAATCCAGCAACTGAACATTCTTGCAACGGTCAATGTGCAGGATGCGGCTGCCATTAGATATAAATAAGGGGGAATTGTAAATAAAATATAATTACAAAACCATTTATAATTTAGGGGCAAATATTATAATAAATTTGTCGGGTGGAACCTGACCTACTATTAAAAAATATAATCTGTTCAATATCGAACAGATTATATTTTGTCCTTGTAGTCAGATTTTACCATACATAAATATAGTAGGGTGCGGCGTACCGCACCTTTATTGAAATTAGAATTTTAGAAATTGAATGTCATTTTCTTATAGTTTTTATCAAACTTTTGAACGGAGTGTTTGTTGATTGTATCAATGCTCACATCTTCATATTGGCATTTTTCGTCTAAGCTGGATATTTGTTCATATAATTTATCTATTTTTTCACCTAATTTTGCCATTTGCTGCTCTTTATTTATAGCAGCTTGAGTTTTACCTTGTTTATATAAAACATTAGCTTCATATTCTAACTGTTCTTGTTTATATTCAATTTCTGCTATTTGTCCTTCAAGTTTTGCTTGCTGTTCCCAAATTTTACCGTTTGCTTTTTCTTCTCTATCAACTTTTTCGTTTATATAATTACTTACGGCAACGCTATCTTTCGGTGATTTCCATTTGACTTTCACTCCGTCAATAGTCATACCTTTTACAACATAATCAGGTTTTGAAGTTGATGTTTTAGAAGCGTATGGACGAACTTCTTTACAGTATTTCTTTCTCATTTCATCTCTATCTTTTTGATATTGAGCATAAGCTTCAGAATCTACTTGTTCATGGCGTCGTTGTTCTAAATTATATAAACCATAATAAGCATTTTGTGCATAATCTCCTTTTTGGTATTTTGAAAACAATTTACTTTCTTCATTATCTTTTTTTGTTTCAAGAGATTTCTTTTCTGCTTCCAGTTTTTCAAAAGTAATTTTGCCATCTTTATATTGTTGTTCAAGCTTTTCTAAATCATTGTTATATTTTTCCTGAATAGCATCATATTTAGGATGCCATTCTTTATGTTCAGCATTACTTATACTGTCAGCTTCTTGTTTTGTTGCATTCAAAAGACTGTCCATTTTTTCTTTATCATTTCTTGAGATTCTGCTAAAGTTATCAAAAGCAATTCTATTATATTTTTGGTAATCAGTACTATCTGCTTTTGAATTAAATACAAGAGTATCTCCACCTTCAACCATTGTTAGAGGAGGCATAACTTCTATATTTTCTTTCTTTTGGGGAACACTGTCTTGTTTTACGGTTGGATTTGTAACAGGTTTTTCTTCTGCCTTTTTCCCTCCACTACAAGCAACAAAACCTGCTGCTCCTAATGCCATAGTTGCAATAACACCTAATGTTCTTAAATTAGCCATTTCTTAATCTCCTAAATCTTACTTATAAAATCCCTTATGTATATAATAAGAAATTCTTTAAATATAAATTGACTAAATATTAAGATTTCTTTACATTAAATTTTTATAATAATAAAATAATGTTATGAAAAAACTAATTTTACTTATATTAACTTTTATAGTTTATACAATCATTATAAAGACTTGTTCTGCTGTTACTTTATGGGATAAGTCTATGATACTTTTTATTCAAAATAAATTACAGAAATTCCCCCTGTATTTACCCCTTTTGCCGGATTGTAAATTGTATTCTCTAATGATTGCAATACCTCTAATTGGTGGTTCAGCTTATTTTATTAAGAAAAAAGAATGGTTAAAAGCAGGGTTTATATGTTCAATTCCGCTTGTAACATTTTTACTTAACTGCATTGTAAAACCTATTATGCAGCGTCCACGACCTCCTTTTGAACTTCAATTATCAATTCATCCGCATAGTTTCAGCTATGTATCAAGTCACAGTCTTGTTACAATGGCTTTGTATGGAATGGTTATTTATTATTTTTCTAAATACTGTAAAAATAAAATTGTAAAGAATTCTGTAATCACAATATCCGTACTATGGATACTTTTTGTCGGCTTTAGCAGAATTTGGCTTGGAGTACATTATCCTACTGACGTAATTGGCGCATACTTATTAGGCTTTATTTTATTACAAATTTATTCTACAATACGAGTATGATGAATTGCGTCCTAATAGTAACAAATTTTAACGCCGGAAGAAAAAAGGCTGTTAAATATAAAAAGAAAGTTATTGATTTTGTCCTAAAGCACACTAAGGCTTTTAAGTTTGTTGACATAGACGAATTAAAAGAGCTTGATGTTACTCCTTATGACACAATTCTTACAATGGGCGGAGATGGAACTGTTAATAAAGTTTTGCCTTATTTAATTAATACAGATAAAGTACTTGGAATTATCCCTTGTGGAACAGCAAATCTTTTAGCTGCTAAACTTGAGTTATCATCAAATTTAAACAAGAATCTGAAAATTATAGAAAATCAAAATATAAAAACAATTGATCTCATGAATATAAACGGAAATCTATCTGCTCTGAGATGTGGTTTTGGATATGATTCTGATATAATATGTAAAACGCCTCAATCGTTGAAAAACAAATTTGGATATTTTGCTTACTTTATTGCTGGTATAATTTTTGCTTTTAGATTAAAGAAAAAAGAATACAAGATGATTCTTGATGGAGTTGAACATAAAATTTGCGCATCCTGTATAATTTTTGCAAATGCCTCTAATATGTATAAAAATATAGCCTCTGTTGGGTCTGACTCATATCTTGATGACGGATTAATTGATATTTTCTTTTTAAAAACTACAAATCCGATAGTTTTCTATTTTGTATTTCTGGGAATTTTATTTAACATTAGAAAAAACAGCTTTGCTGCTGAATATCATAAAGCAAAGGATATATTATTAGAAAACTCTTGGGCAGTTTGCCATATTGATGGTGAAAAGAAAATATTAAAAGAAAATATCAATATGAAAGTATTACCAAAAACTATTAAAACTTTTTCAAGGTAATAAAACTATATAACAACGTCAATTGTCTTATTTTTTATATCTTCTTTTGTTAAATTGCTATAATATTCTTTGCTTAGATTCAACAATTGTTTTTCTTCCTGAGTTTTTTTTGAAAATTTGTTAAAGATTTTAAACCCCAAAGTATTTATCATTAAACCAATAACTGATTTTAGCGGAAAACTTTTCATAATAAAATGAATAAACGGAAGCGTTTTGTAAGTTTCAAAATCTTCAACCGCTGCTTTAGCTAACTCTTTCTGTTGTTTTCTTGCTTCTCTAAATTTACCATCTAATACAGATATACTAACCTGTTTTCTAAGCTCAAACATTTTGGCAGCCCGAATAGCTGTATCCAAGTCTTTATATGAAGCCTTAAAATCAGTAATTTTCATTATATGTTCCTTTTCATTATCAGAATGTAATTTTAGCATAAATTTAGAGTAAATGCTACTTTTAATAGCTAATAGGTCGGGTTTCAACCCGACAATAACTCTTGTGTACAACAGCGTGCAAGAGTATGCAAAAATAGTGCGAAAAAAGCGGACATTTAAGTTACCAAAACCGGACATTTCGGACTTTTATAATCAACATATTTCCGACCATAATGTCACCCTGAATTTATTTCAGGGTCTTGCCAAAATATAGTAAACACGCCACTTTTGCAAGATGCTGAAACAAGTTCAGCATGACAGCACGCTTATTTTCTTTCGACCAAAAGTCCTGAAAAAAGGTAACCGTACATCTTAGCGCAAGCGGAAGGAGGGGAGAACCCATTGTCGTCAGACAATGCGTGAGAATTCACCAAACAAAAAAGCCCCCGATTTGGAGTCTTTTAAAGTGGTGGGCAGGGGTGGATTCGAACCACCGTACCCTCTCGAGAACAGATTTACAGTCTGTCGCCTTTAGCCACTCGGCCACCTACCCATATTTAATTTTAAATTTGCCTTTGACGGGATTTGAACCCGTGGCCTCTCCCTTACCAAGGGAGTGCGCTACCCCTGCGCCACAAAGGCATTTGTTAGAGGCAACTCCTCTTGATACAAAAAAAGAGCTTTCAAACTTCTTCATCTATTTGTATCTTCGAAGTCTTATTATAAGCCCTTTTCTCCACCAGGGAGAAAAAAGCCGGTAATAGGAATCGAACCTACAACCTACGGTTTACAAAACCGTTGCTCTACCGTTGAGCTATACCGGCAACAGAATTAATCATATAGGAAACATAGTTTAATGTCAACAGTTTTAGCGCAATCAATTTTCTAGTACGTTTAGTTGATTTTTATATTTTATTGTAAAGTTTTGTTAATCTTTGACGACATAAAAATTGACTTCTGTGATAAGAACATTAAAAGTAAACCAAGAAAGGTTTAACTACGTATGGCAGGAATTGTAAAACTATTAGCAAATGTTTTAACATCAACATCACCTATGGTAAATACCACAGGTATTACCAGAACAAGTTCAAATAACCCCTTTGCAGCAGGAGCGGGGAATCCTTTTGTATCTGCTCAAAACAGCAACCCCTTTGCTGATTATGGGCAGAATAAACCTGTTCCGGGCGGATATTTTGCAGGTTATTACAACAACCAGCCTAACATAGTCGGCAGAAGATTGTTCATAGAAGTATAAGACTCAAAAATATACTTATAATTCCCCTTATTTTAAAGCCATCATTATAAATGCTGGCTTTTCGTCTTTTTATACTCTAAGCTTTGCTTCTTGTACCATTATCAAATGCGAATAAAACATAAAACTATACAACGTTTTTATTTTTTGTTAAAATATAGGCGAGGGCTTAGAATTATGAATAAAAAAATATGTATATCGTTAATCGGGATACTTTTGTTTTTCCTGTCATCTCAGGTAGAAGCAAAAATGACAAAAGAGGCGCATGCTCTGTATCAAGATGCATGTAACTATGAATATAAAGGTGATTATGCAAACGCAATTAGCACAATTCAAAAAGCACTGAATATGAACGGTGATGATGCAATGTTATACACCAAAATCGCAGGCTTATATGCAGATACAGGTAATTATGAAGAGGCGTTGGGTTCTTATAAAAAGGCTCTTAAAATTCGCCCCAATGATGCTTTCATATACATAAGTATAGGTAATATACTTCAAACAATGGGTGATTACGAAAACGCATACAATTCATTCATGCAAGCACAACAGATTTACCCTGAATACAAGTATAATTACTTAAATATTGCAAACGTAGAATATATAAGAAAAAATTACAAGAGCGCAATAGATAACTACAACATTTTCTTAAATGCTTACCCTGAGCATTTAGAAGCAAGTGAAAACCTTGCTAATGTGTACTATGCGTCAGGTCAGCCGGAAAAAGCTTGTGAATTATATAATACACTATACAAAAAATACCCGTCAGCCTTCAAAGACTATGCAAACTATGGCATGGCACTTTTTGATACTAAACAATACAAAGTTGCTTCCGAGATGCTGACAAAGGCTCTTGCTGATAATTCGGAAAATGAAGCTATTCTTGCGAAGCTTGCACTTTCATACCAGAATCTGGGTGAAAATACAAAAGCATTAGAGTACTACCAAAAAACTTTTGCCATCAATCCAGAACTCACGGCTCTAAGATTTGATTATGCAAACTTGCTGGGAAATATGGGACAGCTTCCGGAAGCGATTGAGCAATATAAGACATATCTTAAGGCATTCCCTAATGATGCTAACGCTTATAAGAACCTTGGACTTGTGTACAAAAAACAAAATGATATGGAACTGGCATTATTTAACCTAGAAAAGTCATATTCACTTGATCCGTCAGATAATGACGTAAAAAAAGAACTGGCTCTGTGTTATCACAAAAAACAGGATTACATAAATGCTCTTAAATTTTATAACTTAGCGTTGGTGAGTGAACCTGACAGTTACGAAATACTTGCAAACAAAGCGTTAACGTTACATGCTATGAATAATTACGTTGCTGCAATTGAATTATATAAACAGCTATTGGATAAAAAGCCTAATGAAAGACTTAAGACAAACTTAGCAGCGGCAACAATAGCTTATGGCTATGATTTGTATGACAAAAAAGATTACGGACAAGCAATTTTATATTTTGAAGATGCAATAGAAATGTCACCAAAAGAAGCATCTGCTTACTTTGGGTATGCTCAGGCAAACGATAGAATGGGTTGTTATGAAGTTGCATTAGAAAACTATAGAAAAGCTGTTTCACTGGCTCCCGGGAACATTGAATATAATACAACTTTATCAATGTTTATGGATAATCATAATATGGCAATCGCCAAAGCTGCAGCAGAGCAGGCAGATAGCACTGTCGAAAGCAAAGCGACTCAAGAGAAAACAACATCTTATGATGCACTTATAAAAAGCGGCGATGAAGCATATAAAGCTCAAAAATATACAGAAGCACTTGATTATTACACAAAAGCTGTCGTTTATAAGCCTCAGGACAAAATAACAATGCTTAAAATTGCAAACATATATAAACTGACAGGCAACAATACAAAAGCATTAAGTTTTTATGACAAATTACTCTTAATAGACAAAGATAATACAGATGCCTACTTTAACAAAGGTCTTGTTCTTGCAAGTCAGAAAAATTATGATGATGCAATTAAGTGTTTTGAAAGAGTAATTCAATTATCACCTGAGTATCCGTATGCTTATTATTCATTAGGCATGGCATATGAACAAAAAGGAGATACGTCAAAGGCAATTGAATATTACTATTTATATTCAGGTATAGAACAAGATGAAACAATGCTTAATGCTGTTAAACAAAAGATTAAAGCTTTAGAGGGTTAGTCAATGAAACTCTTAAAACTCTTATTATCTTGCTTTTTATTATTTTTTGTTTTAACCGGATGTGCGTATGACAGAGGATTAATATTATTTAATAGTGTTCCGATTACAGAAAACAATGCACTACATGACCAAAAAACTTTTAATACGGGTTCTAAAGTATACTATTTGTTTATTGCACCCAAAAAGATGACAAATGACTACATTAGAGTTCAGGTTTTTAAAATGACTGATTTGTCATCAATGGGCGGCGCAGATGTCGTTAGGACAAAGGACTATAGATTAATGAAAGATGAAAGGTATTACCATACAAATTACTTTACTTTTTACGAAACAGGAAAGTACGTTATGCAGGTATTTTCGCATGATGACTTCAAGAATCCAATCGGAGTAAACTATTTTTATGTACAGTAATGTTAACTTTTTTACATTCACAGGAATTTGTATTAAAATTTAAGTATGAAAAAACATGTTATTGCTTATCTGCATACTCATTGGGATAGAGAGTGGTATCGAGAGTTTGAAATATTCAGATTACGTTTATTAAGAGTATTTGATAATATTCTCGATATGCTTTCAAAAAATTTAGTTCCGACTTTTTATTTTGACGGACAAGTTAGTGCACTGGAAGATTACCTTGAAATGAGGCCTGAAAACAGGGAGCTTGTTGAAAATTTAATTAAGCATAAAAAGCTTTTTATCGGCCCTTTTTATTGTCTTATTGATGAGTTTTTGACAGATAAAACTTGTTTTTCAAAGAATCTGGAGATTGGGATTAAAACTGCTCAAAAATTTGGCTGTAACGATTTTATAGGATATTTACCCGATACGTTCGGTCACAGTCAAAACGTAGTAGACATTCTGAGAGATTACGGCATAGATAAATGCATTGTCTGGAGAGGTTGCGGAGAAGATATTCCAAGTGAATTCAAGTGGTTTGGAATGAATACTGTAAACTTAGTCAGGGGATATTTTCAGGATGTATTTTCAATACAGGCACCGCTTGAAGAAAAAGCAAAAATCTTGAAGAAAAATCTTGATTTAATTGCAGAAAGAGGCAAGTGTGAAAAATATATTCTGCTGCCAATAGGTGCAGATCATCTTGGAGTAGAACCTGATATTGCAAGCCAGATTGAAACAATGAACGAACTTTTAAAAGATGATTATTACATAACTTTGGGCTCGCCTTTTGATTACTTTACCAGAGTAGAAGATAATTTTTCTAATTACAGATTCCAAGATGAGCTGAGAGATAATTCCGTAACATTTACCCTTCAAGGATGTTATTCTTCAAGACTTGACTTAAAAAGATTAAATGTTGAATGTACATATAAACTTGATTTAGTTTCAAGACTTGTTAAACAATTGAACGAAAATACTTATGATACAGTTATTGAATACGCATACAAGATGCTGCTTCAAAATCAGGCACATGACAGTATCTGTGGTTGTTCAACAGATAGCGTTCATAAAGAAAATAAAATAAGATATTCTAAAATTCTTCAAGTTGCAAATGGAATAATTGATGAATTAAAGTTTAAACATGGTTTTGATAAGAAACGAATTTTAAATCTTTCTGATAAACCATACACCGGTATAATTGAATTTGAGTCTGCAACTCCAATTGACGGATATGAAAAAATTGCTTCAAGAAAAGGATTTGATCCGTATTTACTTGCAGATACTCAAAGAATACCTGTTACTGAAGATTACAGAAACATATACAAATACCTTGCCTATGTAGAAGATATAAGTTGCGGAGAATGCGAATACCTCTTACCTGCATACATAAAACCTGACATAAGAATAAATGACACCTGTATAGAAAATGATAATATAAGTCTTAATATAAAAAACAAAGAAATCTTTATAAACGGAATTAAATTTTCTTTAAAAGATTTTATTGACAGCGGAGATAGTTACAATAATGCACCAATACCTGATGATTATGGCAAAGAGTTTAAAGTTCTGCATTCAAAAGTAGTACTTAATAACCCGCTAAGAGCCTGCTTAAAAATAGATTTTGAAAATTCGTGGGACATTATTTCATTATTTGTTACTCTTAACACAAATTCAACTTATTTGAGTTTTAGATTTGAATGGGAAAATTCTAAGAAAAACCACTTATTATGTACAAATTTTGAGTTAAAGAATCCTATTGTGGAAGTTTACTCTGAAGATATGAATACATTAATCAAAAGAATTTATGACCCATATTACGATATCAGAAAGAATTTACCGAAACGCAAAGGAATTGAAGTCAGAACAAATACTGCTCCTATGCAAAGAGGTCTTTTGATAGATGAAAGCGGCAATAATATTGGCGTTATAACAAAAGGTTTGACACAATATGAAGTATTTAAAAATAATCTAATGATACCTATTCTTCGTTCAACAGGACAAATTTCCAAACCTGATAATCCGGCAAGAACTACTCCTGCAGGACCACCACTTGAACAAAAAGACCTTCAGATGCTTGGTAAGAATACTGCTGAGATGCATGTATTTTTCGGCAATGAAAATGCTTTTTATGATGTTTTAGCACAAGTATATAATTACATTATTGTATAAAACTAAGCTTGTAATTGTTGTTCTTCAGCTAAAAGCCTATTATATTCATCTCTTACCAAGTTAGCAAAATAAGTAACACCTCTTATCCATGCCGGACGGTTTCCACAGCAGTAATTACCTTTTAAGCCAACAGAGTTAATTGTATCTAATCCTTTAGTATAAACATTATTGTGTAACGTTTTTGCACCTATATTTATACTATCAGCTACGGACTGACAGCTAATTCCGCTTCTGCCATTAGGAGTTAAACCTAAGGCATTATTTTTTGCTAAAGCCATCTTTGATGAACCACAAGCAGATTCCTGCATTGAAATACCCATCAATAAGAAAGTATCAACTTGCTGTTCTTGAGACGCTTTTATAAAATCTGCAGCAGAACCTATTAAAATACTTCTTTTTTTATTAGCTCTTTGTAGCCAATTATTAATTACATTATCAAATGCCTTATTTAGAACATTTCCATTCAACGGCTCATTGGATGGTTTTAAAGATGACATCTTTGTAATTTTTGCAATCTCTACATATTCACTAATATCAAGCGCACCTGTTATTGATCTCATATTTTGTGCTAAATCTCTTTTTTGCTGTTGAATTTCAGTTTCCACCGTCTGATAGCGTTCAACACGAGTTGATACAGGTGTTTCGCTTAAATCAGGAGAAAACGTATCTGCGTAATTCAATTTCTTTTGAGACTCTGTTTTTGGTTTATTCATTTTTGATGATGTTTTAACTACAATCTCATTTAATGACACATTTAAAAGTTAATTATTTTTATATCCAAAGTTATTCTTTACAGAATCTAGCCAGCTTATTGCAATATTTAATTTTTCATCATTTTGTAAACTTCCTCTTTTTAAATATGCCAGAATTGATTTTTCAGCATTAAAAACTGATATTTGGGTACGAATTTCATTTCCACCTTTTGACTTTGCACCAAATATATTATTCCAGGCATGTGAACTAATGAAATTATCAGTATTACCATCCAGTTTATCTAATCTTTGTGCAATTTGCTTTGCAAGATTTTTTAAATTAATACCAACGTCACTCATAAGTACTTCCTTTTTTACTCCAGCAGTGAAAATTCTCTATTATCCCAGCTATATATTTTCTTTATATATATAAAGTATACAATTCCTTATAAATTGCGTATTTTCGACTTTGAAGTTTACAATTCTTAACAAAAAGCTGCTTTTCAGTATATAGAAAAGCAGCTTATTATTTATTCTTATTATTTATTCTTATTGTTTATTTTTTATTGTTTTTATTTGTTGAAAGTTCATTTAAAACCGCATAAGTTGCATCCCAACCGCTTAAACCACCTGACATTTTATATTGATTTAAGTTTTTAGCACGTTCATTTTTAATTTTTTCCTGTTCTTTTGCAAACTTTTTAGTTAAACGCTTGCTGCTATTTCTTTTAGCAACTATCGGATCAGCGTATGTCAAAAAGTTTCTGTATTCCTGACACCCATAACCGACCTTAACCTTATCAGCATGATTATAAGTTAAATAATCATAAGCACTCATTGCTCTTTCAGAATTAGCAGGCTTGCCCATTATAAGTTCCAGATTTGAACCCGGCATTTTTGTAATAACAACAACTAAAGCAAGCGGATTATAACCTGCATTTATCATTAAATCTGTTGCAGTCATGTCAGCTTCTTTTTGATCCCTTAAAGCTGTTTTGCTGTTCCAGTACTCGCTGTTAGCAGTTGTATTAATAATGTTTTCGCTGCTTAATTTTTGAGCTAGCATAGCCTTTGCAGCTTTTCTAATATTATCTTTTCCGGATTTTCCGTTAATAATTTGACCAAGCTCATAGGCTATTACAGCCGCAACTTCGTTATCATTTCCTGCGTATGCCAAATCTATCTTTGATACTTCTACAATATTTGTAGTTGATGTATTTGAATTATTTACGGCAGTATCTACAACCTTAAACTGAAGCTTTGCAGGTAAACTATTTTTAGAAACTATAACCTTTGATACTGCATCTACTCTGTTAGCAGCATCCCAAGTGGCAGCTGTTGATGGAAGCACAAAGAGCAATGCTGCAAAAATTGATAATACAAACTTTTTCATAAAACCCTCCTTAAATTGTTTATACTTGGATTTTATCATAAAATAAATTTTTTTTAACTTAAATTATTTACACCATATTATAGTTATAATATAATTTTATTGGATCAGGAGGGCTGATGATTAGATATTTTACAGGTTCAATAATTGTTACATTACTTGGCTTAGCAGCTGCTTTTTTATGGGGAGAACATGTTCATAACGGAACTGGTTTTACTTGTATTTATATAGCACTAATTTTAGGAATACTTGAAATAAGCTTATCATTTGATAACGCTGTTGTTAATGCTATGAAGCTCGAAAAAATGTCAGAGAAATGGAGGCACCGTTTTATTACTTGGGGCATACTTATTGCAGTCTTTGGTATGAGATTTTTATTCCCGCTGCTCGTAGTTTCTATTTTTGCAGGAATTGGAATTTTAAAAGTATTCAACATGGCGTTAAATGATGTTGACCAATATACTCATTATCTTGAACTTACGCATGCACCGATAGTAACATTTGGCGGAGCATTCCTTTTAATGTTATTTATGGATTACTTTACAGAAAAGGAAAAGTCTGTTCACTGGCTAAAACCGATTGAATTAAAAATACAGAAATTAAATAAAATCAGAGGCATTTGCACATTAACTGCACTTCTAGCTTTAGGTATTACATTAAACATTTTGCCTCTTGATATCAGAACAAATGTTTTAATCTCAGGAATTGCAGGAATTATAACATATCTTGCTGTCGACGGACTAGCTGAATGGCTTGAAAAAAGGCAGGAAGAACGTGCGAAGTTATGCGCTGATACAGTAAAGTGTTCAGGTATTGTCGGTTTTTTGTATTTAGAACTTATAGACGCCTCTTTTTCACTAGATGGTGTTCTTGGAGCGTTTGCTCTAAGTCAGGATATTATAATTATAACAATTGGTTTATTTATAGGGGCGATGTTCGTTCGTTCTCTTACAATTATGCTTGTAGAGAAAAAGACTCTTGATAAATTTTTATATTTGGAACACGGGGCGCACTGGGCAATCGGAGTTCTTGCAGTGCTGATGTTTGCTTCAACAGTTGTTGAAGTTCCGGAAGTTGTAACGGGAACTTTGGGGTTAATCTTTATAGTATCAGCATTTGTATCATCAATTATACATAACAGACATAATAAACTTGCTGAAGATGTAAGGAGTGATTAACTTGTTAGTTGATAGGAATCTGTATTATGTCGGCGGAGTTGTCAGAGATGAGTTGCTGAATAAAGATAGCATAGATATTGATTTTTGCTATGAGGGAAATGCAATCAATTTTGCAACTCAAAATAATCTGGATATAATAAAAAGAAATCCTGATTTTGGGACAGTAAGGGTTAACATTGATAACAGAGAAATTGACATTGCTTCCACGAGAACAGAAATATACCCCCGAAAAGGGCATTTGCCAAAAGTTTATAATATCGGATGTTCTTTAAAAGAAGATTTAAAAAGACGAGATTTTACAATTAATGCAATGGCTAAAAGAACTACAGACAATGAATTGATTGATTATTTTAACGGCAGTAGTGATATAGATAAAAAAGTTCTAAGAATTCTACATAAAGAAAGTTTTATTGATGACCCGACAAGAATAATACGAGGACTTAAATTTTCTGTTAGATTTGGCTTTGAATTAAGCCCTGAAACAAAACAATTACAGGACAATTATCTGAATAATATTAACTATGATATGAGTTATCACAGAGTAAGAAAAGAACTTATCGAAACTTTTAACCTTAACAGTGCAGAATGTTTTGATAAATTTGTAGAGCAAAAAATTTATAAACTACTTGGCGAAGACGTAACAGTACCTCCTGTAAGCGGAAAACAAATTCAATCATCAATAACAGATATTAACAATAATGTCTGGTTTATTTATATTGCACCTTTTTTAGTCGACCAGAATAAAATAAGACTTCCACTTACAAGAAATGAAAAAAGAATTCTGGAATGGACTAAAAAGCTTAGCATTCAGGAAGCAACAAATAATACGCCATTTGAAAGTAAAATTATAAGAGGAGTCTTGGATAATGTTTAACTCTGAATATAATTATACTTTTATCTTTAATCCTTTTAAACGTTTGTTCACAGATACTTCAGGTACTTTTTTAGGAGTTAATGAAATAAAAAGAGAAACTCCGGTTATAGTTTCAATAACCTCTAATGAAGATAATTTTGATGATTTGGAACTATCATTATATTCTTTGTTAAACCAAACTGTAAAACCTGACAGGTTAATATTATGGTTGAGTGATGAATATGATTTATCATATTTGCCGTACAATATTACAAAATATATAAAGAACGGACTGGAAATAAAATTTGTAAAAGATTTAAATACATACACCAATATAATTTATCCGCTCAAACAATTCCCAAAAGCAATAAACGTAATTGCAAATGATTGTGTTTACTATGCTAAAGATTGGCTAATGAAGTTATATCACTCATATATAGCAAATCCAAGAGAAATTCATACCCACATTGCACATAAAATAACAATCGATACAAACTCAAGAACACCGCTTCCTTATGCAGTTTGGCAGAAATGCATTAACAAAGAAAATGCAGAATACGCACACTTTGCAAAAATTGACGGCGGAATATTATACCCTCCTCTTTGCTTTTCAAATGAAGTTTTTAGAGATGATGTTTTCCTGAAAAATAATATTACAAACCCTGAGATTTGGCTTTGGGTAATGGGAATTTTGTCAAACAAAAAAATCCGAATTGTAAAAAATCATATTAACACTATAAAATCAACAAGATATTTTAAAGACTTATTTACGGACAAAAGAAAACAATATCCTAAATATGATGAACAAATCAGAACTCTAATAAAATACTACAGCCAGAATATTGTACCAAAGTTAAATTAATAAAATACTATGTTCGTACGATATATAATTTTATACTAATAATTTATAATAAAACTTGAAGAGAGGTTCTAATGGTTGTAAGAGTTTTGATGTTATTATTTGCATTTATACTTTTTGTTAATTTGTGTATTATCACCATTAGCACTATAACAAATGAAAACTTATATAAAAAATACGGAAAGCAACTTCTTTATATATTTGGAGCATTTGTTTTAATGGTTGCTGCATTATATTTGGCAGTAGCACTAATCGGACTAAAATAGTTTTAACTGGTAGAATAGGAGATGGTTAACACCTCACCCAAGCCTTCTCCTCTAAGATAGGGGTGAATGACATTGAAAGGAAAGAGATGGACAAAAAAATTTACGGTATGCCGCTGATTATCCTTGCATTACTGGTATGTTTTCTTGTAATGTGTAATCCGTTTGTGATGGTCGGTCCCGGTGAAAGAGGTATTAAAATTAATTTAGGTCATGTTCAGCCGGAAAGTTATGGAGAAGGATTACACACAATATTCCCATTTATACAAAAATTCAGAACAATGGATGTAAAGACTCAAAGAAATACATTAACCACCGCCGTTTACACAAAAGATATCCAACAAGCAAGAATTACTTATGTTATCAATTACAATGTAATACCTGAAAAAGTTAACAAACTTTTCCAGGAAGTAGGTTTGGATTATGAATCTAAAATTTTAACTCCTGTTGTAGAAGGTACAATTAAAGATATCATTGGTAAATGGAACGCTCAAGACTTAATTGCAAACAGAGAAAAAGCTACCGGTGATATTTTATTTAAATTACAAAATTCTCTATCTGACAATTATATAAACGTAACTGATTTCCAAATGACAGAAATTAACTATTCAGATGTATTTGAAAGAGCAATTGAAAGCAAAGTTACAGCAGAGCAAGAAGCTCTTAAAGCTAAAAACAAAACTGTTCAGGTTCAGGAAGAAGCAAGACAAAAGGTTATTGCAGCAGAAGCAGAAGCTCGTTCAATGGCAATCAGAGCACAAGCTCTTGCTCAAAACAAATCTCTTGTTCAATATGAAGCTGTTCAAAAATGGGATGGTAAAATGCCGCAATATATGTTAGGAAACTCTGTTCCATTTATAAACGTAACTGCAAAATAAATTAGTTTATTAATAAAATCAACAAAAAAGCGTTTCTTAGTGAAACGCTTTTTTATTTACACTAGACATAACTTAAAAATTATTATAAAATTGAGATATAGTAAGAGAGGGAAATTGATGTCAAAAAACAGTGATACACTACCAATAGAAGTAATAATTTTAACAGCGGACCATGATATAAAAGGTACTGTTCATGTATCAAAATATACTGATACAAACAGAGAGCTTACAGACCTTTTGAATGACAGAGAACGCCGTTTCTTAGCAGTAACAAATGTTGAGATTTATCCGAAGAATTCTAATCAGCCGCCAAAAAGGTATGATTTTCTAGAAATACACATGGACTATGTTCTAATGGTTCATCCTACTTCACAGGCATTATTCAGAGAAAACTCAAAATCAAATGAAGATATCCTGAGATTTAGGGAACTGAGAGCAAAATTAAGTCAAACGAAACCATTCTAAAACATTTCCCTCGCCCAACGGGAGAGGGTTAGGGTGAGGGGGTAATATAATACCCTCGAAATAAGGAGAAAATAATATGGCAAAATTAATAAGACCAAGCTGGGCAATAAGATGTACTCAATCCGGATGCAAAACATTGTTTGAAGTTGCAAAACTTGAAGACGGAAAACAACAGGAAGTAGTTTGCCCAAATTGTGGTGAACACTATGTTTATCCTATTCTTGACGAAGAAAATAATCAAGGTTAAAGTAACAAAAATTTAAAGTCAAAAGAGCCGCTTGTAGAGAGGCTCTTTTGTTATATTTGATTTTAAATAAGTCATTAACGGGTATTTGCATATTTCAAGAGCTGCTTGTTTAAGCAAAACAAAATAGGGTGCAAATTTGCACCCTACAAAACTTTAATTTTAGTTATTGTCAGGCAATGCCTGACCTACTTATATTTATTTATACTTTGTCAGTTTTGATAAAATTGATGATTTGTTTTTTAATAAGCTGATTTCTCTAAGAATGTCGGCATAGTAATGCCGACCTATAGTGTGAAAATTGCAAAATATAGGTCGGCTTTACCAAGCCGACCTACAAACTTCAATAGTCAAAATGTTGGGATTATCATATTTGTATATTTTTAAAGTTGCGATTGTTTCTTGCATATGGGGCATGTGGTGGCAAGAAAATGTAAACTTTTGTAACAATTTTTTATTTTTGTTTATATTTTTCTAAAGTTTAGAAAAAATATGCCGATATAAATAATAAAGGCACTAAAACATGTAACACAATCTATAAAGAGTTACATGAAAAAGGGAAAACTAAGGAGCATAAAATGAGCGAAAAATTAGGCAGAGACGAAGGCATAGCAAGAGTTTATCAATTTCTTTCCGATTATGGAGACAAATGGAAAGAGGATGCTGATTCAGGGAAAAAAGACGGTGTCATTAATAGTAGTGAACTTTATGGTTTTCTACTTAAAAATGTTGATGGGTGGAATGGGGAAAATAAATATGATACCAATGATATCATAACTAATTTTTGGAAATCCATTGATACAAACGTAAGAGGCAAAATGATAAACGGCTACAGCAATTCAGGCCACTTAGATAACAATGAAATTGCTAATATGGAAAAAAATCTTCAAATAACTAAAGTTATTAGAGAATATGTTTATGATAAAAGCAAAATTTCTTTTAATGATTTAAAATTAGATGCTAAATATGAAGAACAATTTTTAGATTCAATGCAAGCAAGTTTACTTAATAAAGCAAAAGCTCATTTTGCATCAGCACAATATGATGAAAATAATCAAACAGCGTTTAATACAGATGTTAAGGCTTATTTAGATACAGTTAAAGCAGATTCCTACAGAATTACAGCTGCTGATTATTATAAGCTCCAAGCAATTGAGAATGCCGATATTGAAGAATATGGATATAACGCTTCTAAAGATGAAAAATTAGATAGAATTATTGAATCATATATAACTACAATAAAAAATAACACAAGCGTAGATTTTACTGAGGTAAAGACTGCAATTGACACATTAGTAAATGATTATTTATCAACAGCTGGTCTTGTTGGTGACAGCACCATTGATGGAAGCAAAACAACATTCAGAAATGTAAATGGACAAGTAGCTAATTACGCTACTGCAAAAGATAGATTAGCACACTTTGGATATAGAGCAAATGGTGCTTTAAATGATTTGCAAGTAAAAGTTTTGACTAAAGATTTAACGGATAAAATAAATGAAAAAATAGGAGAATCTGATTTAAATAATCCTCAATATAAAGATGCTATTAAAACTGCAATAGAAAATTTCATAAATGAAAAAATAGCATCTGATAAGGATTTTAATACAATCAAAGGGAAAATAGATACTTATGCTACCGAGTTTGCTACAAATAAAATGAGCATAATAAAGAGTGATGCAGAGTTATTACAATTAAGAAATGATACAATTAGCTATTTGGATGGTATTGTTGCCGGAGGTAACTCTGAAAAGATTGCAGCTGTGCACGAACAATTTGGCAATGATTACAACACTGCAATTCTTTCAATGGATAAAGCTACAATTAACACTAAGAGAACTGCACTTGACGCGAAATTGGCGACTATAAAGGATCCTGTTGTAATTACCGATAAATCTTCTGAAATCAAGGAGCAGTGCAAAGATATATTAACAGGAAACTATAGAATGACATTCTATATGAATAATGATGGAATAATTAAGTTTGTAAATTATGACGGTTCTCAAGATGGTATAAGACGTGGGGCTTTCAGTAAAGCTGAAAATTCTAAGTTGAATGAAGGATTTAATAACATACAGCAAAAACTTGAAACAACTTATGCAGAAGAACTAAAATCACTGAATTTCGATGCAACTGAGATGAGAAATCTGTTCCAAGCTGCATTATTCATGACTGTATCTGATGAGTCAGTACTATATAGTCAATATAATGAGCAGGATGTTAAGCAAGTTGTAAATGCTTTAATTGATAATTATTCAAAATTACTCCAGAAACTGGCATCTGATACATCAGATAATACAATGAACTACATCAAAAATTATCACACAATGAGTATCGTTGCAGGTAGAACACCAGCAGGTACAAATTATAGTGGTAGCGATAGCAGAAATTCTGATGTAAGCAGAGGCATGGATGATTATTATATGGATGACACAACTCAGGGTGATGATGATGCAATTGCAATTAATAAAACATCTGCTTATGATTTCTCTTATGCAGGTGTATCAGGACAAATTTTACACATAACAACCGGAAATACATGGGACGATAATGCAGTTAATAAAGGTCTTGATACAATGTTGCAACATTATATAGGCAGATATTCTAAATGTCTTGAACCGGCAAAAATCTTGTCACTATTCAAAGCAGCAGAAGAAACAGCGTTCAGGAAGATATCGGCATTAACTGATCATACAAAACCTGCAGGAACATCATTATACGGATATGGTGAAAATAAAGAAGGCCAAGATTCTGATAATTTTGACACTTATCACGGAAATGATTTATACAACTGTGGTTCTGTGTTGTTAGAAGTCATGTATGAGATGGAAGTGCTTATTGGCCGTGAGATTTTAAAATAATTAGCATGTAGTCTGTAGGTCAGGCACAGCCTGACAATAACTAAAACTAAAGTTTATAGGTCGGCTTGGTAAAGCCGACCTATATTTTTTGCTGTTTTCACACGATAGGTCGGCATTACTATGCCGACATTCTTAGAGAAATCAGAAAACAAATCATCAATTTTATCAAAACTGACAAAGTATAAATAAATATAATCCGCTGGATTGTTACGGCTCTAACGAGCCTCACAATGACAGTATTTGCACCCTCTCCCCTTTATAGGGCGAGGGGTTTTGTTATCTCAATTTATCATGGAGAGTATTGAACGAGCCTCACAATGACAGGATTTACTCCCTCTCCTATTTGAGGAGAGGGCTGGGGTGAGGTAATAAATTACCACTAGTTTATCCATTTGAAACTGGTAACGTAGTTATCACCATTAATATCGCCCTTAATCTCTGCAATAAACTTACGGAATGACTTTTCATTAAGTTCAATTCCTGGTATCTTGTTAATTCTGTCTAAAATCTTTGAGTCTTTAGCTAAATCAATCCCTGGAACGACATTAAACAATGTATTCAAAGATACATTCCCAATCGGTCCTAGCATTGTTGATATTTTCTTGGATAATATACCTAATACTTCCATCTCGGCATCTGAGGTAGAAAAATTATAAATTCCTGAAATAAACAGGCTTAAATCTTTCCCTTTAGTACCAATCTCTATATCATCAGCTACGCCTTTTTTAATCGTCATCGTACCATATATATCAGAAAACTCACCTGTTTTTAGCGGTGTTAAAATATCTATTACACTATTCACAGACAAACCTGTAATTCCGCCCTTAACCAGATTCCCTGCTTTTAGTAAATATTCCAATGAGCCCAATTTTGGCATTCTTCCTGATTTTACATTAAACTGTATTGTTCCGTTAAGTGTTTTCATGCAACTTTCAAAATCCGTACCATTACAAGAAATTCTAGTATCTCCTGTTAAATCACCATATATTTGATTTTTAAGATTAAACAAAGCTACAGACAAATCATTTGCATTAATTTTATCTGCCTTTAAATTTAACCCCATAGCGCTATTCTTGAGATTATAACTAAAATTACCGCTAACACTTCCTTTTACTGCATCAAATTTAAAATTGTTAATTTTAAAATCTTGTTTTTCATTAATAGAAACATTCGCAACAACATCTTTTGCAGAAAGGTTTCTCATTATTACCTCGTCTGCTGTAAGTTTCATATTTTTGATTATAAGATTTTCCAAATCGAGAATATCAAGTGAATCAAACGTATTGGTTTCGTTTACCTGTACGGATTTTAATTTGTTTGTAATATAATCTAAATCCAAAACTTTTGTATATAAATCTGCATTAACTACATAATACGGCGTTGTTAATTTATTTTTTAAAGTGCCTTTGAAATTAACATCATTACCTAAAATCTCACCAAATGAAGATATCTCAATCGTTTTATCTTTAAAAATAATTGAAATCTTTTTAAGAGTAGTATCCAAAAACGGAATATTAGCTTCTACAATACTAAAATTGCCTAATATATTTGGATTTGAGAGTCTTCCGTTTAGCTTTAAATTTGAAGTAAATTGCCCCTGTTTAATATTTGGTTTTCCAAACATCAGGTTAAATATTCTGGCATCTGTCGGGTGGCTTGTTTTTACTTTTAAATCGTGGAATACAAAATCATTATTATTTAAAACATCAACACCACCGTTAAGTTTTAGCATATTCAATCTTGTCTGACGCTTTCCCTGAGAAGAAATCAGTTTATCATAAGAAAATTCTTTTATTTTCAGAATATTTTGTTTAATAATATTCATATCCAAATTAAGAACTATTGCATTTTCTACATCGCTGATTATGGCTCCTTTATAGTAAAAACTTGAATCTTTTGCCATATCTGCTTCCATCTCAATATTAAAATCATCTTTAGTACCCTTTAATCTTGCCCAAGAAACAATATCACCTTTAATTTTTATCGGATAAAGCTTGTAGGTATTATAGTATTTATCAACAAATCCCTGTTTTGGTTTTGTATTCATATATATATCAAAATCCTGTTTTGTAAATATATTATGAACACCGCCATCAAGTAATATTGGCAAATCATCTGCCATCATATTAATTTTATTTAAACCTAGGTAATTACGTTTTATATATACACTGCCATTTACTACTTGTATTGGAAGTGATAGTGGAGTGTATGTAAATGCTATACCTCCTATATCAGTTGATGCGGTTATGTTATTTCTGAATATATTTGCGCTAATATTAACTTTCCCTTTTTCAAAACGAACCGTTTTCATCACATCTCTAATATCTTTTGGAATTAACATATAATCGCTGAATGTATTCAGCAATCTTAATTCAAAGTCTTTAAGCAATATTTTTCCGTTCAAAAGTGGTTTTGAAGTAACATTATCCGCTTGTAAATTTATTCTAAATGAGCTTTTTGTATCTACAAAATTTCCATTAATATCCTTTAGAATTAATTTACTGTTTTTAAGAGAGATTATTCCGTTTGATAATTTTAACTTGTTATTTTTTGTTACATCTAATATTTTCGCTTCAAAATCAATTTTGTCATATTCAATATTATCTATGCGACCACAGTATTTTGCAGCTACTTCAACGATTATATTACTGTTCTCTTGTTGAAATTTATCAGAAGACTCTACTATATCATGCAGATTTAATTTTGGTATATATACATCCGCATCAGCATGATTATCTTTGATGCTGCCTTTTGCAACTAAAGGTGATTGGCCTATTGCAGATGTTACATCAAAATCAGCACTAGTATTTTCAAAATTAATTGTACCTTTTGTATTATGGATTTTTACCCCTTGAGATTTCATTGAGTTGTCAAGGAGTTCAATAACACCTTTTACAAAAAAGTTTTTGTTAAATTTGATATCTTCAATATCTTTTATATTTCCGTAAACTTTTAGTTTTAAATTTGAAAGACCTTGAATATCCTCTATCTCAGGTATAATATCTTTTACTTCGTCAATCATTGTTGACGTTTTAATTGATTTATAAAGATAAGCCAGTTTCTGTTTTTCTGTTTTTACATCAAAATCAAATTTGCCTGACAAATTACAAGTTCCGTCAATATTAATATTCGTTCCATCTACAACGCCTTTTTTGAGATTGAATTCTGCATTTTCATCATCAAATTTAAGTACAGCTACAGCTTTGTCCAATACCATGTCAGGAATCTCTTTAAAATAAGTATGCGTATTATAAAAATTCAGACTACCCCAGACATGAGGATTTTTTCTGTTACCCTTTATAGTTATATCAATATTTCCGTCACCTTTTATATCCATAATAGGAACAGGTCCAATCACAAAGTTTAATATTTCGTGAATCGGAACAACTTTTTCTTCCGCAGTTGCCAAGTCTACATGCGGCGTACTCCAAACACGCATATCGGAATATTTAATGTTATATAACTCTACCCCGCCCTTTACCATTACTTTTTGTGCTGCACCTGCAGGAACAAGCACATCAAAATCAAGATATTTACCTTTAAAATCTAGCTTTACTGTTGCGCCCTGAGCATTTGGAATAGGTTTTGTCAAAATTCCGTTATTAATAAATATACTTCCGTTTATTAACGGTTCAATAATATCACCTTTTATGGAAATATTACCCAAAACATCACCGTAAAATTTGTACTTTTTGAGTTTATAAGTATCTATGTCTTCTGTTTCGAACGGAGGCAGCATGTTTATAAATTCCTCTATCTTAGAATGATTTATCCTTACCTCTATATTTACTTCCGGTTTTAATTTTCCTAAATAATTTGAAACAACACCATTAACTACAGCATCAAGATTTTTAGACTTAATTTCAGCATTATCTATTAGAATGTCTTTTCTTGTCAGATTAAATCCTGAATTAATTTTTAATTCTTCAGGAAATACTATCGATTTTGCCTCATCTTTTCTAATATATGCACCATTTTTAATAACTACATTCAAATGTTCTTTGGTTGCATCCAAATCTATTATGCCTCTAACTGCCTCTGTATCATTAGGCAAATAATTTTTTAAATAATCGCCTAGTGGTGCAATATCAAAATTTGATAATACAATATCAATATCACTATCTTTCACACTGTTGTTTTTAGGCAAATATAAATTAACATTAATAACGGAAAGTTTATCTTCAAGCTTAACATTACCTTGCATGTTAAGCTTTAGGTATCTGCCATTCTTTACATAAAGAATATTGCTGCCCTCATAAATAACAGGTTTACTTACACTTGATTCTTTAATTTTAATATTTAACTTATCAAACTTGAGTTTATCACAGGCAGTTTTTGTATTTAGAAGTCTTGTTACAAAATCTTTATCCAGATATTCATTCTTTTCAATAATAGCATTTGCCTGAACATCAGAAGCTTCTATGGCATCAATATGTACTTTTCCTGATAAAAGCGGAAGCAATCTGATTTTTAGCTTAAAATCACTGATATCTATGTTGTCATTTTCATCTTTTAATGATACGGATATCCTGTCAGCTTTTATAATTGCTGTTGGAATTATATTCAAATATAATCTGGGGTTTTCTACATTTATATTAAATTTGTAGTTATATGTAATATTTTCACAAATAATCGGAACTACTCGCGAAAACAGAAGCGGAAGTCCTAATAACCACAATATACATATTCCCAAAAATATTATTATATTTTTATTTAAAGTTTTATTCATTATTTTAAATACATGATACCAATAATAAAACCAAATGTATACTACCCAAACACAATCTTATTTATTACTTGTAGTTGCGGTATCTTAGATTTACTGATTTTATCGTAAGCTTTTGGTGCCAGATTTTTTACTTTTTCAGGGTTTGTATAATACATACCTACAAATCTTGCAAATAGCTCTGACGGATTATTGTAATATTTATTTAATTTATTAATCCTTGAATTAACACGTTTTAATGAGCGTTGCTTGGATTTTAGCATTATATAATTTTTCTGAACCTCGCTAAGAGAAAAATAATCATCTAAATTTTCAACAGAATATAATTGGTTATAAATTTTAACCCTGTCATATTTTAGCAAATATTTTAATGTTCCCGATAACCCTCTTTCAATTACCTTATTATTTTCTGAAAGTTTAAATTGAGGTAATTCTTGCTTTATGCTTTCAGAAAGCTTTTTTATATCACAAGAAAGAGCATTTTTCATATTATATAATGATTGTGCAAAATCTTTTGGGACATCTAAAACTGTTACCCTAATAAGTTCTTCTCGCAAATCATCGTTAAAATTATCAAAAATAAAATCCAATGATTTTAGCGTAGAATCAAAAGAATAATGCAAAAAATGTGCAAACTCATGAAGCAGGACAGACAAAACACCATCGTCATCAAGATTTTTTGAGATATCTATGCGAAACCCATCCGCTCTGCGAATAAATAATCCTTTGTGACCCCGAGCTTTATTTCTGCCAATATTTACGTCTATTCCCGCAGAACGTAAATAATTTTCCAGTTCTAGGATTCTGTTTCTTTGACTAACCATTTTAAATAATCTTCACTACAATCAACAACCGGTAATGCAATAATTTCAGGAACATTATATGAGTGCATATCCTCAATTACCAGTTTTATCTTGCCATAATTTGCACGACGTGTTTTTATCATAAGAAGAACTTCTTTCTCTTCATTTACTTCACCGTCCCATGAAAACGTTGAACGAACATTTTCAATTCTGCTTACGCAAGCCGCAAGTTTATGCTTCATAAGAACTTTAGTTATGTCTTTAGCTAATTTTTTATCAGGAACAGTACAATAAATAACTATAATATCCATAAAATTCTCCTTTATCTATATCTTAAAAATCTTATCGGGATTTAAAATACCGTTTGGATCAAATAATGATTTAATTCGCTTCATATAATCAATCGAAGCTGTATCCAGAATTTTATCCAAGTACGAAAGTTTTTCTACTCCAACACCATGCTCAGCAGAAATAGTGCCGCCTAAGCTAACCGCAAGTGCATATATCTCTGATTTTGCCTGCATTAAATTTTTAAATTCTTCGTCTTTATCAAGATTTAGTGCAATT
The DNA here is from genome assembly GCA_902797965.1 of uncultured bacterium. Classification (GTDB taxonomy): domain Bacteria; phylum Cyanobacteriota; class Vampirovibrionia; order Gastranaerophilales; family Gastranaerophilaceae; genus CAG-196. Next base: position 44,057 of record CADBUY010000004.1, on the reverse strand, counting down.
TGCGGGTGAACATTACCATCTCCTACATGTCCTACTATACAAACTTTTAAATTATATTTTCGACAAATATCCCTGCAACCGCATACCATTTTTGATAAAACAGAACGTGGAACAATAATATCATCTGTTACTATATCAGGCGCAAGTTTTGCAGCTGCTCCATAACTTGCTCTTCTTGCAGTCCATACAGCTTCTATTTTATCTTTATCCGCTACTGATACTATATCAATAGCTCCATTTTCTAACAATGCTTTTTGAACTCTTAGCAATTGAGTATTCATAGAGGCTTCAAAACCATCAACTTCAACTAAAAGCATGCATTCACGCTCTATATTTAATCCGCAAGGATAAAACTTTTCGACAGTATTTATCGAGTTTTTATCCATAAAATCAATAGTTGCAGGGAAAATACGTTCTTTTATTATACCGTTTACACCGGATATTGCATTCTCTATGCTGTCAAAATATGCAGTTATTACGGCAGATGCTTCCGGCAAAGGAATTAATTTTAATTCTGCCTCAACAACTATTGCAAGTGTTCCTTCACTACCAATCATTAGCTGGTTAAGATGATATCCTACAGCATCTTTTATAGTACCTGAACCGAGACGCATAAGAGTTCCGTCAGCAAGTACTACCGTAAGACTTAATATATAATCTTTTGTTGTCCCATATTTAAAGGACTTTGCTCCGCCTGAAGATTGAGCAATACTTCCGCCGATTGTAGATACTTTAAAATTTGACGGATCCGGAGGGTAAAAAAGTTTTTCACTTTCAGCCAGCTTCTTAATATCATTTAAAACAACCCCCGGCTGTACTCGCATTGTCATATCATCAGGATTAAATTCTAAGATTTTGTTCATTTTTGTGAAGTTTAGAACAATTCCACCTTTGGGGCAAGTACAAGAGCCTACAGTGTTTGTACCTGCTCCTCTGGATATTATGGGAATACTGTATGTATTTGCATATTTGACAATACGTTGCACATCTTCTATTGTTTCTACAAAAACTACAACATCAGGAAGTTCCTGTTTATGGCGAATATTTGCGGAATCTTGCGCATAACAATATCGTTCTTCCTCATTTGTCAGAAGATTTTCTTTTTTTATTATTTTTTTTAATTCGTCTATATTACTTTTCAACAACATTTGATGCTATTTTTTCGATACTCTTATTCAATTTTGCAAGTTGCTTATCCATACCACCAACTTTTTTTGTTAGCTGTGCAGTACCTTTATTATCTATCAAAGATACAACTTCTTCCAGTTTATCGTCCAGTGAATTAATCTTTTCCTGCTGTTTAACCATTCTATCATCTATGGCTACTAAATATTTATTCAAAGTTTCTTCCAGTGATGATAAATCAAATTTATTGTTTTTATTGTTTATATTTGAATCAACAATCATTCTGTCTAATTTTGCTTCTAAGGATGCAATTTTCTTTGATTGTTTCTCAAATACAGAGCCAAGAGCCTCAACAAGTTCTGCACTTTCTGTATTATCCTGAGATTCAGCTCGCAAATCTTCCAGCATAACTTTAATCTGTCCGATATCATCAAGTGTTTCTACTTTATCAGATATTGCCGTTATCTGGCTTCCTGCTCTGTCTACCCATTCTGCCAAATACTCAAAGACCTGATTAAATACTTGGTTTGTCTTTGCACCATTTTGCATCATTGAATTTAAGTTTGCAAGTTTATGATCTATTTTATCAATTCCTGCATCATGAGCAAAATTTCTGGTTCTTTCATCCAAATCATTGATAACCAGCTTGAAGTCCTGAAGATTGTTTTGTAATGTCTTATAAGACTCATCAGAAGACAACAATAATTTATTTGTTCTTGTGCTTATACTTACGATATCTTCTGATAATGTTTCAAAATCCTTTTTAAATTCTTCTATTTCAAACTTTGGCATTTCTGCTTTTATTGCTTCTACTAAAGCATAAATATTATTTGTAGAAGATAACAATTCTTCAAACTCTTCAGATTTGTTATCAGCTTTCATTTCATTAAGAACAATTCTTAAGTTTGCAATATCAGACTCCAAATCCTGCAAGCTGTATACATAATCAATTTTTCCTTCAGAAGATATAATTGCAGTAATTTTTTCATTAATTAAATCAATATCCTCTTTTAATGAATCCATCTTATTATCAACAACGGCAAGGTTATCTTTTACAGTTTCTACTCCATCAACCGTTGTGACTATATGGCTTAAAACCGTAATTAATTCGGAATGTTTTTCCTGAATAAAATCAATTATTTCTTCTTGCTCAGCTACAAATGATATTTGATTAAATACATTAATAAAATTAGTTACAATATCAGATTTCAACTGGTTCAATGCTTTTGGAATATTTACATCCTGATTTGCAATTTGATCCTTTATATCAGATATATTCTTTTGAATAGCAAACTTAACGATTGTATTCATTTCTGTAAGTTCGGGAAGATTTGTACTGCACAGTTCGTTGATATCCTCCAAATAACCAATCTGTTCCTTTACCAAGTTCTCAATACCTGCAATCTGATTGTGAACAGAATCATGGAATGCTTCATCAAATGATTTATTCAAAATTTGAGCTTTTAAATCAGCAAAACTATATTTTAGTTCATCAACAGACTTATTAATTCCACCAACAAGCGTTTGTAAGCGGTTGTTAATGTCATCTTTAGAATCAACAAATTTTGATACTAAATCTTCTACAGAAGAAGATATCTTTTCAAAAGATTTATTGTACTGACTTGAAAGAACTTTTACTTCCTCATACTTTTCTACAATAGTGTCCGTAAATCTCTTATCAAAAATATTAAATTTCTCATCAAATTTCTTTGATACATTTTCCCTGATAAAGTCCTGAATTCCGGAATTTAATTTTTCAGTCATTGATTCAAGGAGAACTTCATTTGTAGTTCTTAAATTTTCAATTGAATCTGTTAATACACTCTTAGAGAGCAATTTTGAAATGTTTTCAGCAGTACTTTCTACAGACTTTTGAAGCTCCTGATTTAATTTATCAAGTTTTTCATTCATTATTGACGAATCAGTTCTTACATCCAGATAAGATTTTAAGTCATTGACTGCATCAATTACATAACCGGCAACTGAACCCTCTATAGTTGAAGTTAAACTTGAAATTTCATCTCTTTGAGTATCTTTTAGAATTCCGACCTGTTCAATAATATCGCCTACAATTACATCTGTTTCTTTTTCAATATTCTTTGTAACTATGTCCAGATGCTCGTTTAATAAATTAGATATCAAATCTTTGCAAACTATTGAATTTTGTTTTACACTTTCTATCTGTTCAAGAATTTTATCAGCAAAAGATTCCATAGTACGTAACTCACCAGCTGAAACATCATTGATTAAAACATCTGATATTTTTTCAACTTCTGCTTTTGTAAATTCTTTCGACTCATTTATCAAATTGTTGAAAGTTTGATTTAATTCCTGTATTTGAGCCTGAAATACATTCATTCTTGAAAGTTCTTCTTTATCCATTTTCTCATTTAGCGCATCAATAGAGCTCATAAACTCTTTCATGCCGGTATTTACATTCTCTGTTAGCTGAGTATTTGCATTTCCCAAATGAGTTATTATATTAACAGAACTTTCTTCAAATATAGATTGCAGTTTATCATTTAATGTACTAAGTTCGGTTTTAATTTCATCTTCAAATATATTCTGTAATTTGTTATTTTGTTCAACCTGAGAGGACTGCATTGTTACAAGTTCATCAAGAATTTCTCTTGCTCTGCCTGCAACGGTTCCGTTTATAGAATTGGATGAATTTCCAAGTATATCTACTATTTCATTAATTTTTGCATCAACATGTTCAGTAGAGCCTTCTGAAAATTCTTTTATTACAGAAGATAAGCCATCTACAATACCAGAGGATTTTTCATCAAGCTCCATTATTGTTTCCTGTTTCATTTCTTCTATTGATGACTGAATCAGTTCAATCTTTGGCTCTAATTGATTGTTAAACTCGGTTACTAGATAATTTATATTTTGAATACTGTTTAATATGTTTTCAAAGCTGGAACTTACCTGTTCTTCCTGAATATCAAGATTAGAATTTATAAATTTTACAACATCATCAAGTTGAGCCTTTATAGAGTCTACCATCGCATTATTTTTAATTGTTATATTATTATAAAACTCTTCTATCTTACCTTTTAATGAACCATAATCGGAAGTTGTAAATGCAATATTTTCATTAATTGCCATTTTAAGATTTTGAGCTATATTATCAAGCTGAATTTTATTTTCAGCATTTTGCTTATCCAGAGTAGATTCAAGAATACTGTTTAGTTCAAGAGTCTTGTCTTTTATAAATTCAGCCTGCTCGCAATTTTGGTTCTTTAATTCCGAATAAAGTTCTTCAATCTGAGTTTTATACTGTTCCAGTTCTTCTGCCAGAGCTTCGCTCATTCGGTCAGATGCACCGCCCAGTTCTTTCTTTATCTTATCTCCCAAAGAGTCAGTGGCTTGATTCATTATATCCACAAGCATCAGATTTAAAGACTCAAAACTACCTTCTATAATAGAAATCTGACGAGCCAAGTCCTCATCTACTGCACTATCTACATCAGCAACTTTTTTCTTTAAAAGAGAGAATTCTGCTTTTAAATCCTGTATAGCAGCCCTAAAATCATCTCTGTATTGTTCATCTACCCCTTTTATTAATGTTTCTATCATCGTGTAATTCTGTTCGATTACATTTGTTTGGTGTCCAAGATGATTATCTATTGTATTATTTTGTTTTTCAAAATCTTCTCTCAAATTGTCAAAATCAGATTTCACATCTGTTGAAATTTGGGTAGCATTTTCTATTACCTGACCATGAAGTGTTTTTATATACGCTTGTAAAGATACAAAATTATCCAATATTTTTGCAAGTGAAGTTGTAAACGAAGAAGTTGTTTCACTTGATAGGTTATTTACAGCAGTTTCTAGAGTTGCAAATGAGTTGACTACATCTGCTACTTTTATATCTATTTCTGTTAAAACATCAGATGTATTAATTTTTATTGAATCAACAGAATTATTAACTTCAGCGGTAAAATCATTCTTTACATAATCAATTATTTCTTTATTTGCACCCTCTATTTTCAATGTAGTACCGGCAATATTTTCGCTAAGCTCTGCCATATTTTTCTTTAAAGAATCAACAAATAAACTTAACTCATTTTTTAATTCTGCTTTTAATACCTCAGAATTTTGAATAGTTTTTGAATAAAGATTTTCTGTATTAAATTTTAATTCACTTAAATTGTCTGTATTTTCACATGTGAAATCATTTTTAAATTCGGTTACTTTATCCAGAAGAGTATTTTTTAATGCTGTCAGCTTTATTTCAAAATCATTTCTTATATTTTCTGATGCAGCAAGTACTTCTGTTACGTTTGAACTCATAGTTAATGAGTTAACATTTAATTGTTCTTTTAATGAATCAAAACTTCCGTAAACTTCTTCAATTTTATTATAGGTTTTCTGAATATCTTGCTTTATATCTTCATTACCGGCTGTTATTGATGATGTAATTTGGTTTAAACGATTATCAGACTCAGCACTGATTTGTTTCAAATTAACTTCTACCTGAGTTCTTATAACATCAACGATATCTCTTACATTTTCTACATAATCAAGATTTGTGTTTTTTAATCCCTCAGTTACTTCTGTAAGTTTAGCTTCTAAAGTTTCATTGTTTGCTTCTTTTGCAACACTTACATATGATAATACATCCACAATAGAGGATAATATATTATCCAAAACTGATTTTAAACCATTTAAAGCATCTTCCTGTGTATTTTTAATTTCTGCCTCTACACTATCCAACTTGCTTACCAAAAGTTCATATTTACCGAACAAATCTCTTGACAGTTTTTCTAATAATTCATTTTCCGTAGATCCAACCACATTTTGCAAATCATCTTTCACTTCTGATAAATTAACTTTTAATTCCGAAATATGTTTAGCAAAATCAAGTGCCAATAAAGCATTTATAGACTCTTTTACATTTCCAAGTTCTTTTGTTGAATTTAAAATTTCAACTGAAGACGAATCTAATTTATAATCTATATCTTCTGAAAGTTTTTTGATATTAAGTATTTGTTCTACAATTGTATTAGAAGAAGTTGAAACAGAACCTTCCTGTTTTTCAAGAGATGTTTTAAGACTGCTTTCAAAAATAGCAAGCCGGTCTGTTATATTGGAAAAAATAGCATTATTTGCAGATACATTATTTTCATCTAATTGAGAAATAATATTCCTCAAACCGTTAATATTTTCAGCAACCTCAGAAAAATTCTTTTCACATAATTCTGAAATTGCCGTATGAGAGTCTTTCAATCTTGAATTTAAAACGTCTGCATTTGAAGAGATATCTTCTAAAGTCTTTGTAATATTAACATCAAGCAATTGAGTAAGTTTATCGGTTTCAGCACTTACTTTTTCCTTTACGTCTTCTCCTACATTAACCATATTTTGAGACAAATTATTAAAGCCACTTGAAATATCAAGAGACTTTAAGTCGTTATTCATTTTGTCTATATTTATCAATGCAGCTTCCAAAGTACTTTTTAACTGCTGTGAACCATCTGAAATATCACTAAATACTGTTTCAAGAGATTGTTTAAAAGCTGCAAAATCTTCGCTTGAGGAAACAGCTTTTACAGTTTCTTCTAACTGTTCAAGTCTTTCCATTAATGCAAGTTTAGAAGAGTCATTCTTATCAGCAATTTCAGCCTTTAAACCTGCTATTATATTCACGGAAGCGTCAATTTTATCTGCAAGATTATCAATTTTATATGACTTTTGAACTATAGTATCTACTAAATCAGATATAGCTTTACTATTTGCATTTAATTCTATTATATTCTTCTGGATGGTTGTTGTATCTTCTTTTGTTGCAAGACCGTTAAAAGCTTCTTCGTACTGAACATTCTTTTTATCTATCAGCTGAATAGCAGACAAAATAGTATTAGAAGAATCTACAATGTCATTAAGTCGGTCAGAAAAACCTTTTATTGACTCAGATTGGTCGATTTCAGATACGGTTTTAAGAACAGTTTTAAAGTTTTCATTCAGACTGATGACGATAGAATCAAACCCATTACTCAGTTTTTCTATGTCATTTTTAACACTTGATACACTTTTTATAATATCCTTTTTCTGTGTATCATCGGAACGCATAGCATCAAGTCTAAGCCCAATATCAGTAAGGGATTCTTTTTGGGATACAACTTCTCTTGAAAATACGGACAAATTTGTTGCGATTATATCAAATAATTCTTTCAATTGTTCGGCTTTTACAGCCTCTGAACTGTTTTTCAGAATATTTGAAAATAAAGATTCTATCGCACCGAATTTAGATATCAATACATCATGTCTTTCTTCCATGTTTTGCTTTAATTCGGTCAGATAAGCCTTAATTAAGTCTATATCTTCTTCCGTATCCATTTTTTCTAATTTTGAATTTATACCCTCTAAGAGCTTATCCATATCCGAGGTATTAAGTACTCCCTGCGCTCTTATTGTATTTAGCAATGTTTTAATGGTATCAAAATTTTCATTTATATCTGAAAAGTTGTTAATATCTGCCATATCCTAATTAATTCTCCCTACTGTTCAAACCTAATTATATAATAATATAAAAATAGTGACAAATATTAATTTTTTTTCTATTATTTAAATATGAATTATATATTCTTAATACTAATAGCAGGCTCACTTATAATAGGTATTTTTAACGGCACGATTGGTAACGTTACAAATTCTATGCTGGAAGCATGTGACAGTGCGGTAAAAATTGCATTCTCACTTATTGGAATCATGGCATTTTGGTTGGGCATTATGCGTATTGCAGAAAAAGCCGGACTTGTAAGAGTTTTAGCTAAAATATTAGAGCCAATAGCAAAACTATTGTTTAAAGACAGAGGAAATAATGAACATGTTACAGGTGACATAGCTATGAGTGTCGCCGCGAATGCTCTTGGATTAACAAATGCAGCAACTCCTATTGGTCTAAAAGTTATGAAAGAGTTGCAGGAAGATAATAAAGACAAAGAAACAGCAACTGATTCAATGTGTATGTTTCTGGGCATGAATACAGCGGGTTTTCAAATTATTCCGGCAACTGTAATTGCAGTTCTCGTGGGAGCCGGTGCAAAAAATCCGACAGAAATAATTTTTCCTACACTAATTGTTACTACGCTTGCATTTCTGTCTGCAATCTTTTTTGCATTAATTTTCAGAAAATTATGGAGGAAGCATGACTAATATATCATTATACATACTTCCGCTCATGATTTTGGGAATTCTGATTGCAGGAATTATAAAAAAAGTACCTATATATGAAGAATTTATTGAAGGTGCAAAAGACGGCTTTAAGGTCTCCATATCAATAATTCCATATCTTGTTGCTATAATCGTCGGCATATCAATGTTTAAAGCATCCGGTGCAATTGATATTATATCATCATCAATTGGTGGTATTTTAGAAAAATTATCAATTCCTGTTGATATAATACCGATAATGATAACACGATCACTATCAGGTTCTGCGACTCTAGGATTATTTTCGAATATAGTATCAGAAAACGGAACCGAAAGTTACATCACCAAACTGGCGGCAATAATGGTAGGAAGTTCTGAAACAACATTCTATGTTCTGGCTGTTTACTTTGGTTCAATAGGAATAAAAAAATACAGATATGCTCTTCTAACAGGTATACTTGCTGATATTACAGGTATTGTGCTAGCAATTTTGGTTGCTCGGTTGTTTTTTCTTGCCAACATTTTATAGTATCGCAGTATTTTTCTTCAAGAACTTCATGTTTAACTAATACCGCAAATTTAATATCTATAAAATTTATTTTTTCTAATTTTTCAACAATAAAATCCTGACCGCCGCAATTTGAGCAGTAATGTTCCTGAGGAACTATCTGCCCATTTTTTACCATAGCTTTCATCTTAACTCCGCAGCATGCACATCTTGTAATATACCACTCATTTTCAATAAGTTTACCGCAATCAGGGCAATAAGCCTGTTCTACATCAGGACGAATTTTATCATGTGCGCAACCTGTATTTACGGATGGGAAAAATATTCTTAAAAAATTAATTAATACTTCAGTTAAACTCATAAAAACCTCACTAATATTTTTATAATAATATTTTTCACCAAGTCAACATTAATATAAAACCACCCCTCAGGAATTCCCTCGGGGTGGCTTCAATATACATACTTTATATTTTCTATGTATCTTTGAGAGTTTTTATCTCTCACTTTTATACCAACACTATACTATATATTAGTATTTACTATATTAAGTTAAGTGCTATACTTGGTGTTTGGTTTGCAGTTGACAACAGTGTTGCTGAAGATTGCTGCAAGATTTGGTATTTGATGTAGTTTGAAGATTCCGTTGCTACATCAGCATCTTTTATTGATGAATTAGCTGATACAATGTTCTCCTTTTGTACACTTATCGCATCAACAGCTGATTCTACACGGTTCATATATGCACCGATTAAAGATGTTCTGTTGGATACGTTTTCTATTGCATCATCTATGAACGCTAAAAATTCACGTGCTGTTGCGTCATCAGTGTATACTGCATCACAAATTGCAGTAATACAAGACATATTTTTAGAAGGATCATTTACATCTTTCCAGTCATATTCTATGTCTTTTATTGGTGTATAACCTTTTGTTTTATAATCATACTCTCTGCCTTCATGCTCTGTTTGAGTACCGAGAATTCTAGCTTCCAATGCAGAAGTATCATTTTTTGTTTTATCCAATCTTCTAAACCATTCTTGATTACCGGTATCTGCACCCTTCGAGCTTGAATGTGAATTATTTGAAATTAATAATGCTGTTAATGTAGCAGCCTCGAATAATGTGTATTTTAAGTTGATTATATTATTCTTACCTGAATTGTTACTAACTTGAAGATTTACACCGTTTTTTGACGTTGCAGCAATACTTGTACCATCCAATAACTTAATTCCGTTAAAATCAATAACTGTACATAGACGGTTGATTTCTTCCATTCTTTGTTGAACTTCTGTTTTAATAGCATTCATTGAAGATGTACCATAAGTACCGTTGGCAGCTTGTTCAGTCAAATCTCTTATACGTTGTAAGTAGTCACCTACAATATCCAAAACTCCTTCTGCGGTATCAAGCAATGATAAACCCATAGTAGCATTTGATTCTGCAACATCATAGCCTGAAATCTGAGCTTCCATTAAGGTTGAAACTGAAGAACCCGCTGCATCATCTTTACCGGAATTTATTCTATAACCGGTTGTTAATCTCTCCATTGCAGTGTTCATACCTTTGGTTGCTGAGGACAGATTTTGTTGCGCCGTCAGTGACGCCAAGTTTGTGTTGATTGTGATTGAAGCCATAATAGATTTCCTTTCTTTTCTTTCTTCATCCTTGAGTAAACACGCATAAAAATGCATGTTTAATTAATGCACTGCTTTATTCGTATAAAGGTGCATTATTTGGGGAGAAGGTAAATGTATATTTTTCCTTCACACTACTATCCTAAATGATATTTTTCCCTTTTTTAATTCTAAATAAGTTATATTTTTCTCATACTTTAGTTGGGATTTTTTGTTTTTTTGTAAATTTTATCAGATATAATTCGGTTTGCAAAAATTTTTCATGTATTGTAAAATCAGAACTGTAATTCAAAGGATATTATAAGAAATAATGAATGTTACTGACATAATTGTAAATATATTTACTATAATCTTTTTACTTTTTGTTAACGGTTTTTTTGTAGCAGCGGAATTTGCCCTTGTAAAGGTTAGAAAAACGAGACTTGAACAACTTTGCAATGACGGAAACCAACAAGCAAAAACTGCTTTAAAACTTGTTAATAATGTAAACAAAATGCTTGCGGCTGCTCAACTAGGTGTAACAATTGCCAGTATCGGTCTTGGTTGGGTTGCGGAAGCAACTATGGTACAACTTGTAACACCGATTATTAACCATATTCCATTGGGACACATAACAGTTCATGCTGTGGCTATACCTTTGTCATTCCTTTTGGTTACTTATTTCCATGTATTACTTGGTGAACAACTTCCAAAATGTCTTGCTCTTAAACATACTGACAACTTGGCTTTAATTATTGCGACACCAATGAATATGTTTATGACATTGTTCAAACCTTTTGTCTGGCTGCTTCAAATATCGGGTGACAATCTTCTAAAAGCACTTCACGCTGACAGAGAAGATGCTTCACTTGTTCATTCAACAGAAGAATTGGATATGCTTGTTGATGTAAGTTACAATGAGGGGGTCTTAAATGAAACTGAAGCGGAGATGCTTCACAATATGTTTAAGTTCTCTGATTTAATGGCAAAACAAGTTATGATACCAAGAACAGATATGATTTGTGTTCCGGATGACATAACTTATGATGAAATAAATAAACTTGCCCTTGAAAACGGATACACGAGATATCCTGTTTTTGAAAAAGAAAATATAGATAAAATCATAGGATTTATACACGTTAAAGATTTATATGCAATTGCCATGACAAAAGAAGAATATTCGCTTCAAACTCTTTTGCGCCCGATAATTCTTATTCCGGAAACGATGACACTAGATAACCTTATGAAAGAGTTCAAAAAATCTCATACTCAAATGGCAGTAGTTGTTGATGAATACGGTGGAACTGCAGGCTTAATAACACTGGAAGATGTTCTGGAAGAAATCATCGGTGAGGTACAGGATGAATTTGATGAAGAAGAAGAAACTGTAAACATTGAAGAGCTTGAAGAGAATAAATATCTTGCAAATGCAATGATGAGAATGGATGAGCTTGCTGAATATTTCGGATTGAATGCTGACATTTTGGAAGAAGATGATGTAGAAACAATTGGCGGGCTTGTTGTAAAGCTTCTGGGCAGAATTGCGGAAGTTGGAGATACTGTTTCTTTTAAAGGTTTAACATTTACCGTAAAAGAAGTTGATGGTGCAAGAATTACTCAGCTTGAAATTATAAAAGAACCTGAACAAGAAACACCATTGAGCGAAGAAGCTTAATTTTTATTTTGTCATTTCTGCCTGTTCTGTTATTAAGTTTTGTAACAAATTAATACAAAAAAGCAAGTTTCTAGCCCAAATAGACTTTATATATATGTAATGTATTATTTTGTGTGAAGGTTCTATGGCATTAACAGCTTTAACAGCATTTTTACCGTCAATTATTTCAAAGTCTATATTTGCACCAAGAAGAGCAGATAAGAGCTTGGAATCTAATTCTGCGCCTGCCTCTATTTTAAATGCAGGGATTGCTGTTATGCAGCTTTCAAAACTTGGTGACGGTGTTGCAGCAATAAGAAAAGAAAATAAAACAAAAGCATTAACTGCTACTGCACATGAGCTGGCAGGAAGCACGAGTATATTTAGTGATATTAGCAAAGTAACAAACAGCATAACTAAACATGTAAGCATTAATGGTCTAATCGGCGTTGCAGCTCTTGCAAATGCACTTTCAGCCGATGATAAAGAAACTGCTTTAATCCAGAATGCAGGCATGTATGGCGGAATGTTAGCTTTTGAGGGGGCGCATAAAATAATTTGCGGAACAGTTGACATTAATGGTGACAAAATCAACGAAAAAGAAGGTTTATATCGTGAATTCGAATGCTTTAGAAAACCTATAGACAGTTTTAAATCTCTGTGTGAAAAGCAAGCAGAGGCAATGAAAGACTCGGGAGAAGTAAAAAAAGTTGTTGCAAAAGTTGTCAAAAATGCTCCTTTAATAATAAAAGGACTGTCTTTTGCAGGAGTATCAATTGGCGGAAGCGCGCTTGGATACAACTTCTTTGGTAAAGTAGCTGAAGCTGTTACAGGCAGAGAAGCAGCTTAGTGTGGTGTAATCTTACCGTGTTCTTTATATAAAGTCTGCCAATTTGTTTGTGCTCTTCTGTGGTTATTAATTGTAGCTTCTAAAGAAGCATTTATTGCATAGTATACAACCGGGATTGATATCGCAACCGTTAACACTGTAATAATAACATGTCTTATTATTGTTTGTATAACTTTGAAACGAAGCTTAGTTATAGCAATATCATCCTGCTGACGAAGAATCCCGTTTATCAGATTTTTTCTTTCTTTTACAGTCAAACTTTCTATAAAATCAACATTCTGCGGATCAATATAGATTACATATTTTGAATATTTTACATTTTTGTCAAGAAAATCAAGACTATCATTGTAATTCTTAATATCACCTGTCAATGCTCGTTCAGAGATTTTACCTTGTGATAAAGCATTAATATCACCTTCTTCAAGTGCATCAGATTTACCATTTAAGCTATTTTTCAAATTATTATCCAGAGCTTCATCTCCGGGGGCAACGCCACCATAGGATTGTCCTTTATCTCCTCCACCACCCTGTGCACGACTTTTTAACTTAGCTTTATACTTTTTTATAAAGTTATCATCAAAGTTTTGAATTACTTCATTTTTTTCACTTTTTGATACAGCATCTTTTTCATTTTTTACGACATCATCTTTTTTGTCTTTTATATCATTCGTATTAGCATCTTCATGTGATGTTTCTTGTTCCTTAATTTGAGTTTCAGTATTATTAACATTATTTTGTGCTTCTTGTGAAGTTTCCTCAAACAAAGTTGAATCATCATTTTCATTGACAGCCTGAGCATTACTTGGCTTTTCCTGCCCAATTTTTTCTGATAATTGCGACTCTAGTTCAGATATCAACTCATCGGGAATATCATCATTCAGAGCAGCTAACTCGTTTATATCAAAGGAATCATTTCCTAAATTTTGAAAATTTCCAGCCATGAAATCTCTCTATTTTTGTATTATTATATTAGTATTATATATTATATTCAAATGTTAAGCAATCATAAGAGAAGATGAGATGGATATAAATTTAAACAAAATCATTGAAAACATAAAAAGAATGAATAAGGCAAAAATTCTTGTAATAGGGGATTTGGCATTAGATGAAATGATATATGGAGATACCGAAAGAATTTCAAGAGAAGCTCCTGTATTAATATTGCAGCACACTCACACAAACCACATACTTGGCGGTGCCGCTAACGCTGCACACAATGTTTCTACTATAAATAACGGACAGGTAACTGTAGTTGGTATTGTTGGCGATGACTATCAGGCTAATGATTTAAAAGAAGCATTCAAAAAAGCTAACATTGATTGCTCAAATTTAATCACAGATTCTGAAAGAAAAACAATTACAAAAACACGAATTTCAGGCTCTTGTTCACAGTCTGTAACTCAACAAATTGTGCGAATTGACAGGCAGACAAATGCTCCAATATCTGCCGAAACGGAACAGAGTTTAATTGATACAATTCAGAGATTAATACCTCAACATGATGCGATAATTTTATCAGATTACCATATCGGAACTCTTACAGACAAGGTAATCTCATCAATAGTAAACACTGCTAAAGTTTTAGATAAGCCTGTTATTGTCGATGCACAAAAAGAACTGAACAGATATAAAGGTGTTACATCAATGACACCAAACCTTCCTGATACACAAAAACATGTTGGATTTTACCTAAAGAGTAAAGCTGATTTTGTATTAGCTGGAAGAAAGTTGACAGAAGAAACCGGGGCTCCGGCTGTTCTTATAACTTGTGGTTCCGATGGTATGGTCGTTGTTACAAAGACCGGAAAATATACTCACATTCCTGTGTTTAACAAATCAAGAGTTTTTGATGTTACAGGTGCAGGTGATACTGTAACTGCAACTTATACACTTGCTCTTGCGACCGGTGCACCTCCAGTGGAAGCAGCTATTATCGGAAATATTGCAGCAGGAATTGTTATTAAACAATTTGGCTGCGCTACTACTACAATAGAAGAGATTCTCAGCGCAGTTCCTGAAAAGATTGAGCTTGATGAGTAAATTATGAGGTAATAAAAATGAAAAAAATATTTCAAAAATTGAACTTTATAGATATTATTATTGTTCTTGGGGTTATTATTGCGCTAATTGTCGGATTTGCAACAATTAAACATTTTAGACAAACGGCAGATAAACAGATTGAAGCAACTTCCCCTATTTCATTTCAAGTATTTTTAAGAGGAGTTACGGTTACAGGGGAAGAATTCCCTATTAAAGCAGGAGAAAAAACTTTTATTACAATCAGAAATGTTCCTTATACAGAACTTAATGTAAACGGTGTAGCATATACTCCAAGACAAACTGCTATAGCTTCTTCAAAAGCAGACAAGCAATACGTTCTTGTAGAAGACCCCGCTCAGCCTGCGATTTTTGATGCTGTTGTTTCGGTTACAGATACTGCAAAAATCACTAAAGACGGCGCTGTTGTTGGTGGAAACAAAATTAAAATGGGATTGCCTGTTACTTTAGAGGGAAAAGATTACAAATTTAACGGAACAATTTCTGATGTTCGTGTAACAACAGAAACTCCTATTAAAGATGACGGAGAAAGTTCTAATCTAGGATAGTCGGACAAAGGATAAACAAGTAATTGTTCTATGTTTATAAATTTTATACTGCAAAAAATTCAAAAATTTATTGAACCTGTTTATACAAGAAGTTTTGTTTTGCAAAAAATTGATTGGCTTATAGGTTTAAGTATATTTTTAACAATTATCAGCTCTACATTTGCACAGTCTGACAATATTGGTTATTTTGCGATGTTTGCAATTATACTTACATCAGTAAAACTTTTAACAAGACCAAATGAAAAGTTTGAGCTTACGTTGTGCGATAAATTTTTACTTATATATTTTATATTTGTTGTAATTAGTGTTGCCGGCTCATCATTGTTGTATTTAAGCTTAAAAGGATTTTTTAAAACACTTACATATTTAGGTTTTTATGTTTCAGTAATTCATTATTTGAAAGATAATAAAGATAAAATAAAGTGGATTTTTATTGCTTTTTGCCTCTGTGCAAGTTATGAAACAATATTTGCTTTTTTACAAAATTTTGGTGCAGTGGAAGAAATATCAGGTTGGCAGGATATGTCACATCTTAATCCTGAAGAAGTTATGACCCGTGTATACGGAACTGTGAAACCGTATAATCCGAACTTATTTGGCGGATATATGCTCTCACTAATACCTTCATTTTTAGTTATTCCGTTTATATTTGATAAAACAGAGGCTTTGTTGGGTTGGAAAATCAAACCTACATTATTAATAATTGATCTATTTTTTGGCTTAATGTCTATATTTGCACTTGTGTTGACAGGCTGCAGAGGTGCATACATTGGATTCTTCTTTATGGTTTTGACTCTGGTTTGCATATTGTATAAACTTCTAAAACCTAAATTCAAACAAATATTTACAATGGTAGTTGGTTTTGGAACCTTGGCAATATCATTAATTATCGTTTCAACTACCGCTCTAAGAGCAAGAATTCTATCTATATTTGCTATGAGAAGTGACAGTTCCAATTCATTTAGATTTAATGTTTACCAGTCATGTATCCAAATGTTTAAGGATAATTGGCTTTTAGGGATAGGCTGCGGAAATCAAAATTTTAGAGAGATCTATGGACTTTATATGAAAACAGGTTTTGATGCATTAAGCGCGTATAATATTTACTTAGAAACTGCAGTAGAAAGTGGTATTTTTGCATTGATAGCATTTATTTCATTTTTAGGAATAAATATTTATAAATCCTTTAAGTTTATATTTTCAAATAAAACAATTGAAACAATATATGTACTTTCAGCATTGTTGTCAATTATTGGAATACTAACTCACGGCTTTGTTGATACTGTATTTTTCAGACCTCAAATTCAATTTACATTTTGGATTATGATTGGTATAATCAGAGTTGCAGGAATAAAATAAAGGAGGTTTAAATGGCTTATGTAATAGGTGATTTCGGTATTATAAATCGCAACAGTTATCATAGAATACAAACTTTAAGCTGTATGGAAAATGAGACAAAAAAAATTCAAAAAGAGTTATTTAATGCCGAATGTATTCAAAAAAGAATAGAAGAAGCTGCAAAAGTCAGAGCAAAGTTGGATGAAGAAATTGCTAAAAGAAATGCAGACATTAAACTTATTAATTTTTTAGGTTAAGTAAATTATATGGTTCAAACAAGAATTGATTTTTTAAGAGAAGAATTAAACAAATATTCATATAATTATTACGTACTTGATAATCCGCTTATAAGTGATTTTGAGTACGACAAGCTGTACAAAGAGCTTGAAGAATTAGAAAGACAGAATCCTTTATTAATTACCCCTGATAGTCCTACACAGAGAGTAGGCGGAATAAGTACAGGATTTCAGGAAGTAAAACACAAATATCGTTTATACTCTCTTGATAATACATACAGTTACGATGAACTTCGCAAATGGTACGAAAAGATTACAAACGAGTTTGGTGATAATGTTGAGCTTGTATGTGAACTTAAAATTGACGGACTTGCAATCGCTCTTGCGTACAAAAACGGTTCTTTTATTCATGGCGCAACTCGCGGTAACGGAATTATCGGGGAAGAGATTACGCAGAATCTTAGAACGATTAAAGCAATACCGCTTAAACTCTTTGAAGATGCTGATGTTGAGGTAAGAGGCGAAATATACATGCCAAAAACTTCGTTTGAAAAACTTAACGAAGAAAATCTTATGCGTGGGGAAAAACCTTTTGCTAATCCGCGTAACGCAGCAGCAGGCTCTTTAAGACAATTGGATAGCTCAATTACCGCAAAACGTGATTTATCAATGTTTACTTATACACCGATTATAGAGCGGGCTAAAAAACAGCCAAAAACTCATTGGGACGGAATACAGTATGTCAAAGAACTCGGATTTAAAGTCAATCCTAATATCAGACTTGTAAATAATATTGAAGGTGCGATTGAATACTGCAAAGAGTGGGAAACAAAAAGATTTGATTTAGATTATGCAACAGACGGAGTTGTTATTAAGGTAAATAATATTGCGTATCAAAACGAATTAGGATTTACTTCCCGAGCTCCAAAATGGGCAACGGCTTTCAAATTTCCGCCGGAAGAAATATCAACAACACTTAAAGATATAGAATTAGGCATTGGTAAAACAGGAGCGGTTACTCCCGTTGCCGTATTAGAACCTGTAAATCTTGCAGGAAGTGTTGTATCCAGAGCAAGTCTGCATAACTTTGACGAGATTAGACGGCTTGATGTAAGAATTGGCGACAGAGTTCTTATAAAAAAAGCGGCTGAAATTATACCTAAAGTTATAAAAGTTTGCGATTCATCTGAACACGACAATTTGCCAATTTATCAGATTCAGGGGAATTGCCCGTCTTGCGGAGAACCAATTAGAGAGGTTGAGGGTGAAGTAAATTTGTACTGTCTTAACCCTAAATGCCCTGCAATTCTTCGAGCAAAACTTGAATACTGGGTTTCTAAAGAGGCTATGGATATAGATTCAGTTGGACCTTCTGTTATAGAAAAATTATATAACCTAGGGCTAGTGAAAGCACCAATTGATTTTTATAAACTGTCTGTAGAGGATTTTCTAAAACTTGATTTAGTAAAAGAAAAATCTGCAAACAATATGTATAACGCAATTCAGGAATCTAAGAAAAAGCCATTATCTAAGTTTATAACAGCTCTTTCTATTCGTAACGTAGGAAAAGAAACTGCTGAACTTTTAGTTAACGAGCTTCCTACTTTAGAAGATTTTAAAGAGGTAAATATAGAACGACTTGCAGAGATAGACGGTATCGGAGAAAAAATTGCCCGCAATATTTATGACTTTTTCCATAATGAGCATAATTTAGAAATGCTTGAAGAATTTAAGACTTTAGGATTTGATTTTTCATCTACCCCTACACAAAAAACAGACGAACTTAGCGGAAAAACTTTTGTCTTAACAGGAACTTTACAATCAATGACAAGAGATGAGGCTAGTGATATAATAAAATCAAAGGGCGGTAAGACTTCTTCTTCCGTATCTAAAAAAACTTCATTTGTTATAGCCGGAGAAAATGCAGGTTCTAAACTTGATAAAGCTCTTACTTTAGGTGTTACAATATTGAATGAAGATGAATTTAAAAAAATGGCAGGAATAGAATAGGTTAAATATGAAAAAAAATTTTAATATAATCCAAATCAAAGGTTTTAGAGGTATTATTTACGTAGCATTCATAGTATGCTGTTTAGCTGCAGGCTTTGGCTGGTTCCCCGGTTGGGTTTGTATGAAAATATGGAATGTGTTAGCTTCTAACTTAATTCAAATACCTGCAATAGGAATAATTCAGGGAATGCTTTTATGGGGAATTATTGCAGCTTCATATTTCACTTTTCGTAAAGAAAAATTGGTTGTATGTATGAAAGCATCTGACGAACTCAACGAAGAAGAACTAAAATCTGTTTTTGAAGATTTAAAAAAGCAAGCAAAAGATGATGTTTTTTTAAGAAACATGTTAAATGCACGAAAAGCAGAACTTAGAATAAAAAATCTTTCAGAAAGCAACATTCCGGGGGTAAATATAAAAGACGTATCAAATCCAAATAATTATAACGAACCTAAAGAAAAAATTGAAACAAAATAGGACATTTTTATAATGCCAAGTGTATCGAAAATCTCAAAATCACCAATCACAAAATATTTATCAGATAAAAACTTTCATGCTATAAGACAAGATAACAATCCTCAAAGAAAGCACCATGATCTGTATTTTTATAGTAAGGACAATGATTACCTTGGTGAAATGATGATTAATCAAAAAGGACATGGCATAGAAGTTCATAAATTAATTTTCAAAGAAAAATTAAAACCAGTATTTAGAGAATATACCAGAATAAAAAATAAAATGGCTGAATTTTGGCCATCAAATAAAACCGATTTTGAAAATTATGAATATTTGCCAATTGGATTTTCGACAACAAGAGTAACAATAGATTTAGAAAATAAAACTCAAACGAAAACGATTATTGAACGAGTATTAGAACAGGAACCTAAACTGCTTCAAGAGGTTTACGAAAAATATGGTGTTAAAGCTTATGAACTTGATGGTCAGGAATTTAAGTATAAAATAAAATCAATAACAGAAGAAACAAAACCATATGTATGGAATAAATGGCATAAATATAACATTTATGTCTGAAAAGGATGAAAAATGAAAGTATCACCAATCGCCGAATATTTAAGAGTAAATAAAGCAATCCCAAAACATGATAAGTATGGTTGCCATTTCTACAGTCCGGAGGGATTATATTTGGGCAGACTTACAAAAGCCATCGTAAATAATTACAGAGTAATAAATCTGGAGACTTTTGGAGAAGGCTTTAAAAAAATGTACACCAAATCAGTTGCAATAGGACAACAATTTTGTTACTTAAAAAACAGTTCTTCTCCAATAGGCATAAGTCTGGTTCCTCTAAAAACTTATATGCGTAAAATTTTTGTAGATTTTATAAATCAAACAAGCAATTTAGAAGATTCCGAACGTACACTTAAAAATAAACTGGATTTAATTGCAATTGATGAAAACACAGGAACCGGTTTATATGATACGAATAAGCCGTTCTTATACAGTACATCTGTTAATAATGTTCAATTAAATAAACTAAAAAAAACAAAATTTAAACATATACCAAATTAATGCTTTTAAAAAGCGGCTTGTTGTAAAACAAACCGCTTTTTACTTATCCTAATTTTTACATTATTCTTCAGCACCTTCTTCTGATTCTTCTTCAGCTTCTTGCACCAAGTCTTCTTCATCATAAGCCTGTTGATTCATCTCTTCTTCAATTTCTTCCTGGATCTCATCAGAATCAACTGCACGTTCTTCTTCAACTTCGTCATCATAATCATAATTAGACTGTTTTTGTGCCTCTTCATTCTCCATTTGAGAAACTGATTTAATGTCAATTTTCCAGCCGGTTAGTCTGTGAGCTAATCTGACATTTTGTCCTTCTCTTCCGATTGCAAGTGAAAGCTGATCATCAGGAACAACTACAAGAGCGTCCTTTGTTTCTTCATCATCAGTCATAATATCAACTGATACAACTCTTGCAGGAGAGATTGCGTTAACAATATATTCAACAGGGTCTGGTGACCAGCGAACGATATCTATTTTTTCATTCTTTAATTCACCAACAATTGTTTGAATTCTGCTACCGCGAGGTCCGATACAAGCACCTACAGAGTCTACTTCAGGGTCATTTGACCAAACTGCAATTTTTGTTCTGAAACCGGCTTCACGAGAGATTGACTTAATTTCTACAATTCCGTCTTCAATTTCTGGAACTTCAAGTTCAAATAATTCTCTAACAATCTCCGGATGAGCGTGTGAAACAATAACCTGAGGAAGTCTGTTTGTTTCTTTTACATTAAGAACAAATACTCTGATTCTGTTACCGGGTTTATAATATTCTCTCGGAATTTGTTCTCTTTGAGGCATTATAGCATCAGTTTTACCGATGTTTACAATAACATTTCTGTTTTCAACTCTTTGAATAATACCTGTTGTCAAAGTACCTTTCTTTTCCAAGAATTCATTTAAAATATTATTTCTTTCAGCATCTCTGATTCTTTGAGTAATTACCTGTTTAGCAGATTGAGCTGCAATTCTTCCAAATTGTTCAGGAGTTACTTCAATTTTTACTTCATCATCAACTTCGACTTCATCATCAATTTCCTGAGCATCCTCAAGAGAGATTTCCATATCAGGATCTTCAACATTATTTACAACTGTTTTTGTTGAAAATACACCAATTTCACCTGTTTGTTCATCAAAAATTGCTTCAATATTTGCAGCTTCCTTAACATGCATATGTTTTTTGTATGCCGCTACTAGAGCATCACAAAGAGAAGAAATAATTACATCTTTGGATATTCCTCTTTCTCTTTCAAGTTCTTCACAAGCTTCAAATAGTGCTGTTCCGATTTTAATCATTTTTTTATCCTTTCTTTATTATTATTTAATCAATATATAATTTAGCTGACTGAATATTTTCTTTTGGGATTTGAAGCTCCTCTCCGTCATCAAAACGCAGAAAAGTCAAACCACTATTATCATCCCAATTAACAATTTCACCTTTAAATATTTTTTCTGTTTCGCCATCTAATGGCTCTCTAAGTTTTAAACTTATTCTTCTGCCTTGAAAATACACAAACTCTTTATCTGACTTAAATTTTCTTTCTAACCCCGGTGATGAAACTTCCAGATAGTACTTAACAGGAATTAACTCATCAAGAAAATCATTAAGAGAACGAGTAACATTTTCACAATCATCAAGAGTTACATCTTTTTCCTTTGAGTATAAATATATTCTTAAAAACCAGCGATGATTTTCTTTTATAAATTCAATCTCTATCGGAATATACCCATACCGCATAGCGGTGTTTTCAATGAGCGGTGTAATTTTTTCGAGAACTTCGTGTCTGTTAATGTCTTGTTTCATAAGCCTCCACTATTTTAGGTTGTCAGGGGAATTGGATACTTGCCCACTTTACCCCTTAGCCCTCAATAAAAAAAGAACGGGTAACAAATGACCGTTCTTTTTTTAAGAAACTATTCACAACTATATAATACCAAAATTACATGACAATGTAAAGACAAACGCTTTAATTAAATTTATAATGTAACAGTTTATTTACAAACTAACAATTTTTTTTATTATAAGTTATGTTTATAATATGAGAATATTACAAATTGGATTGTTAAGTCCGAGTAACAAAATTCAAAAAACCAACAATAAATCAACGACTCACAATTTCGCTGTAACAAGACCACTTGCAGTTGACACTGTATCTTTTGGAAGAGTTGCCGAAAATGCAGAAAAAATGAGAAGTTTGTTTAAATATAAAATGATTGATATTCATACAGGGCAGCCGTTAATTGACCCTGAATGGTTTAAAGAATCTTTACAGAATGGTCTTTTCGAACATTCAATACAACATATAGTAAAAACTCTTAAACCGTTTGAAGAATGTTTGCATAAAGTTGAAGCAGAGTTATTTTCTAAAATGGAGAGATTTGCTAAAACAAATCCGCTATATCGGCTGGATGATGTAATACAAAGGCTTGCACCAAAAGCTCAGGCTGATTTATTAGAATTACAACGTCCTATTTTTGAAAAACTTAAAAAAATTAGTGCAAAGCTTCCTTCCGAGCAAAAACAAGCATTTGATGAACTTATGGGAAACGCTGAAAAACAGCTGGAAAATAAACCAATTACATACAAGTTTAGTAAAAAAGAATTTAAATATCAGCTTGAAAGAATTGCTCAGGATACTAAACGAAGAGGAATAGCTGATGAAGTTAAATCGGTGGAAAAATTGTTAAATATGGCAAACAAACTACCTTATTCGCCATCAGGAAGAAATTTTTCCAGAAGAAATCCAAAGTTTAATCCGGATAAACAACTTACTCAAGCAAATATGATAAGACAAATGAGCAATTATCTTTCCCGTTCAGTTTTAAAATCAGATAAAGCCATTAACGACTTGTTTCTTAATGCTAAAAAACAAGTCTTTAATATTCCAACAGTTATTCCGTTTAAGAGAAAAACTTTTAACCATGAATTACAGTCTATAACTGATACCTTAAAGGATGAAAAACTTGCAAGAGAGATAATGAAAATAGCATCAACTCTTCCGACTGCACAGGAAGAGCTATCCGCTTTTATTATGAAATCTTCAAGATATTCTTCCACAAAAATTGGACATGAACTATTGTATGGTTCTGTAGGAGCAATTGATCATCTTGAACCATATTCTCATGGGGGAGCAGATGCTATGGAAAATTACGCATTTACTTCTAACATTTTTAATGCAAAAAGAGGAAACAAGACTATTGAAAAGTGGATAAAACAAAATCCTGACACAATTACAGGTTCTCAAAAATGTGCAGACAGATTAATAGAATTATATAGAGATGGAACTTTCGACAAAGAAGGACTTACACCTTGGTACATCATTAATTTCGCAAAACGTATGAACAAACTTTCAAACGGAAAAATTAATTTAGACTTAGGAACTTTTCCTAAAGAATTGGGGCTAAGATAATTCAGTAATTATTAAATCCATTTTTATATCGTGTTTTTCAGGATAAACTGTTTCTGATAAAAGGTCTTTAGGAATGCAGCAAATTTTTATCCCTTTAAAATCGTTTAGAAATCTGTCATAAAAACCACCGCCATAACCTAATCGAAACCCATGCCTGTCACAAGCAAGAGCGGGAACTATGACCAAATCAATGCCAGATTTATTACACGCATTACAGATTGGCTCCTGAGTATGAAAACGAGATTCACAAAGCTCTTCACCTGCTTTATAATGGCAGCATTCTAACTCATCACCTTTTATTCGGGGTAAATAAAAGTTTTTTGTTCTGTCTTTGAGTAATAACAGAAGGTTGACTTCATCGGGCAATGGATAAAAGAGCATTATATTTTTTGAGTTTTTATACTCTTCTGTTTGAACAAGTTTTTCTGCCAATATGGAACTAATTGCGCCCATATCAAGCTCTTTTCGTTTACCCCTTGCCCATTTTCTGAGTGATTGTTTATCCATATTAATATTATATCATTTAATGAGGAATAAAATCACAGTCAACAATGCCTGTTGTGTAATCAATTTTGTTGACTTTATATGAACAAGGCGGTAAAACAATTTCTGTTGCAGTTGGCTTATTATGTCTCATATCCATAACTTTTGTGCCTTTAGGAACTTTTATTTTTAAAATATATTGCTTTCCAAAACAATCTCCCAAATCTAATGTATTATTAATATTACTTGCCGTTGAAGTATATTTATTATTGTTAATTACAGCACCTTCTTTTATTGTATTTAAGAATTTTGCCTGAGCTTCTTCTAGCCCGGGAGTAAGATATGCATCTCCACGCACTGTAACACATCTGTATAAGTATACATCATGATCAAGTACTGTGCCTAATTCATCAAATATCGGATTTAAATATGCGTCTTGACCTTTATTATACCAACCGCTTAATTGATTTTTTTGAAATTGCGTTAGTTCTCTATGTTTAAAAGGTATATCAGCTGGTTTGTTTACAGTTTCATCATATTTAAATGATTTATATGTTCCATTAGGTTGACGTTCATAAGACGATATACCTTTCTTGTGTTCATAAGAACGCAATTTAGATTGAATTCTTGCTAATATACGTTCTTCTTCTTCTGTGTTTAACCATCTCGGTTCACCTTTTTTTATTCGGTGGACTTGGTCAATAAGGCATTTTAATTCCTCTCTATTAATATCAGGTATAAGTTTTTTGTAATAAACTACCAACTCTTCATCTGTCATATCTATTATATTTTTTCCATTAGAACATTTTTGAACAAGCTGAGCGTGAGTTTTTGGTTTTGTACTTTTTGAGACTTTTGAAGCATTTTTTATATTGCTTTTAACGAATTTTAATTTTTGTGCTAATTTTGTCATAAAATTTTTAAATTGTTGAATGCCTTTGCAATTTTTTAAATTTTTTATTATTTGTGGTAAATTTTTTAAAGATTTTATAAGACTAAACAGAGATTTTACATCTGCCCATTTCATAGGACAAGGTGCAGTTCCTGTTATTATGTTAGGATTCTGTGGAGGATTAAACATTCCAATTGTTGCACTTAATCCACTCTTTAATGCTTCCATATAATATCCGGATTTTAGTTTTTCATACGCTATATTAAATTCATTGTTAACTTTTTTATTATGCTCGGCTAATTGTTGTTGATATTCATAATTTTGTGAAGAAGTCGAATATGCCAATTCTTTTTGAATAGCTTCATTTAGTTGTTTTTCTGACATTTTATATTTAGCGGCAAGAGCTTTAATACTTACACCACTATTATACTCACTCAAAATTTTTTGCATATTTACTGCCATATAAATACTCCGTTATTTATATCGGCATTTTTTTTGAAAAACTTTAGTATTTAATAAATAATGTTTACAAAACTATACAATTTTTTTATCTATTGTTTATAATTGTAGCAAAAAAGCAATTTTTTCAAATAAGAATACTTTATTTATAAGTAAGATGTTTTAAATGGATTAATATATGAATATAACAAAAGCTTCTATAGATTTAATGAGGTACGTTAGCACAAGCGGCAAAAGAACGGTTCTTGAAACATTACCGCAGAATATAAAAGCAGGTGCAAAGTATAGATACGCAGGTCCTGCCGAATATAAATCAATTCCGTTCAATATACCTACAGAAACAAAAAGTCTAAAATATAATCAATGGGAAGAGCTTGTCTTAAAACATGGAGGAACTAAAAGCTATGCACTTAACGGCTGGTTTAAGATAATTACGCCACCAGAAAAAAGGAAGCTAAGTTCACTGGAAGAAGAAGTCATAAAAGGATTTTCAAAAGATAATATTAATAAAATTGAAATTTTTAAATCATTATCACAAAAAGAACGTGATTATTTAGCTAACTATGGAATAAATTTACGTAATAATGCAGTATTACGAGAAATGGAACCTGATAATATGCAGCTATTTGCAGTATTAACCGACCGAAAACCAGCATGGTTTAATCAAGGAGGTTTTGACGGACAAATAGATTTTAGCAAGATAAAACTAAATCCAAAAATAGCTAATAAATTTGATGTAGTAAAATTGCATGGTGGTGGACTGTATTTCTTAAATAAAAATGAAGTAATGAAAATTATTAAGGATAATAAAGATGTCTATTGTGCAGAATTGGGAGTTAAACAATCAGAAAATTTGGGAACAATATATAATGCATTGTTAGAGTATCTGCCGTTTTGTACAAGTTCAAGAGGACATGCTCTGTTTGGTATGACATTAGGTTTTCCTAGACATAGTTCTATGATTTTTGAAATGCAAGGCTTCTTAAGAAATGAAGAATCTAACATAAGAGATAACGTACCGCTTTTTAAAGAAAAATTACTTGAACTCTTACATTGTGACAAATCTCCGTTTCAGAGATATCCAAAAGAAACAATAAAAAGACTTGAAGAACATATAAAAGCTATGCAATCCACTGATGGTGTCAAGACCTCAATATCATACTTCCATGCGTACGGAAATGAACAAAAGACTATAGACAAAATTTTAAAACAGTCTAAAGATTTTGAAGAAAATTTTAAAGTAGAAGATTTGATGTAAAAGTATTATTTCTAAACTATAGCACCATGCGAAGCATCACTTACAGTTCTTGAATATTTAGCTAAAAATCCTGTTGCTTTAGCTTTAAATGGTTGCAATTTTCCCCTGCGCTCTTCCAGCGTTTTTTCATCAACTAATAAATCAAGAGTGCGTTTATTTATATCAATTCTTATTTTATCGCCGTCTTCTATTAAAGCTATTGTTCCGCCATTTGCGGCTTCAGGACAAATATGACCGACACAAATTCCCCTTGTACCGCCTGAAAATCTTCCGTCTGTAATCAAAGCAGCTTTTGTCCCCAGACCTTTACCAACAAGAAGTGAAGTAGGAGCAAGCATCTCTCTCATCCCCGGGCCGCCTTTTGGACCCTCATAACGTATTACAACCACGTCACCCTCTTTAATCTTATTGTTTTCAAGAGCAGACATTGCTTCTTCTTCCGAGTTAAAGCACTTTGCACTTCCCTCAAACTCATAACAGCTTTTATCAACAGCTGATATTTTAATAACTGAGCCTTCAGGGGCAATATTTCCGTACAAAATTCCCAACCCCGGTTTTGTAGTAAACGGTTCACTATAATCGTGAATAACATTTCTATCAACATAAGCATTTTTAACGATTTCACTTGTTTTTACTAATGCAACTCCCTCACAATCTTTAAATTCGGAAACACTTTTTAGTAATTCTTTTAATACCGCATTTACGCCGCCTGCCTTATGAAACTCTGTCATTGTTATATTATTTGACGGTTCAAGTTTTACGAACTGATGAATTTTATGTGAAAGTTCTTCAAAATCTTTTAAATCAACCCCCACACGAGGCTCTATAATTCGCTTAGGCTCATTAAGAGCCTCTACCCTCCCCCAAGGAGAGGGAATAGCTTGTTCTATTGCGTTGGCAATAGCCAGAATATGCAAGAAAGAGTTTGTAGAACCGCCCATTGCTAAATCGGCAATTATAGCATTTCTTAAAGAATCCCTGTTAATAATATCTAATGGACATTTATTCTGTCTTACAAGTTCTACAATCTGCATACCGCTTTCAAAAGCAATTCTGCGTTTTTCGGAAGAAACTGCAGCAGAAGTTGCACAATGGGGTAAACTCATCCCAATAACTTCCGTTAAACACGCCATTGTGTTTGCTGTATACAATCCCTGACAAGCACCTGCTGACGGACAAGATGCTTCTTCAAGCTCTATTAACCTATCCTCACTAATTTCACCATTTCTGTATTTACCTATAGCTTCAAATGCGCCCTTAATCATAGTGAGTTTTTCACACTTGCTTTCACCATCAAGCATTGGACCTGCTGTAACAATAATTGTCGGAATATTAATTCTTGCTGCTGCAATAAGCATTGCGGGAGTAATTTTATCGCAATTTGATAACAAAACTAAACCATCAAGTTGATGCGCATTAGCAACTGTTTCAACACAATCGGCTATCAAATCTCTTGACGGGAGAGAATATCTCATACCGTCATGTCCCATTGCAATACCGTCACATACAGCTGGAACTCCAAATATAAAAGCCTGACCTCCGCCTGTATGAATACCTTTCTCAATCTGACGTTCCAAATCTCTCATTCCGATATGTCCGGGAACTAAATCTGAAAATGAACTTGCTATTCCTATAAACGGACTCTGAATATTCTTTTTTGAAACTCCCGTTGCCATCAATAAACTTCTGTGCGGAGTCTTTGCAATTCCCTTTTTTATATTATCACTGCGCATAATAATACCCCTCTTTTACTCTAATTATTCTAGCACAAAGTATTAATTAAAAATCCAGATACCTATTAAAGCAAAAAGAATTAGTGCAATATTATAATGTAAAAAAGTCGGGATACATGTATCAAAAATGTGATTATGCTGACCATCTACATTTAATCCTGAAGTTGGACCAAGAGTCGTATCGGAAGCCGGTGAGCCTGCATCACCCAGAGCCGCGGCGGCAGCAATTAAAACAACTATCTGTTGAGGATTAAATCCCATTTTTGCACATATTGGAACAAATAAAACAGCAATAATAGGAATTGTACCAAAAGAAGTTCCGATACCTATTGTTATAAACAAACCTAAAATTAGAATTATTAATGAGGTTAAAATTATATTTTGCGGTAAATAATTTAAAACCAAACTAACAAGAGTTTCAATCGCTCCGGTTTCTTTTAAAACCGAAGCAAAACCCGCAGCCACAAGCATTACAAAAGCTACATATCCCATTAAATAAATACCCTCGTTCATCATGTGATCCATTTTATCCTGTGGGATAACACCAAAAGAGAAAATTATGCCGAGCCCAACCAAAGCACCCAACGGCAGCGATTTTGTGAGAAGCTGAACTACAAAAGTTGCAATAGCTGCTATTATAATTAACCAATGAGTCGTACGGAATTTTACCTCTTTATTTTCTGTTAATGTTACTCTTTTATCCTCATAAATCCTTGGTTTTCTGTATGATATCAAAATTGCAGCTAACAATCCAGCAAACATTCCAACACCAAGTATAAATGTTGATTTCCAAACATCATCTCTCAATACAGTAATTCCATTTTGAACCATATTATCGGCAATAAGATTTTGAAAAATAAGACCAAAACCTACAGGAATAGCAATATACGGCATTTTTAATCCGAATGCTAATACGCAGGCTACTGCACGTCTGTCGATTTTCATTCCGTTCATAACAGATAAAAGCGGAGGAATAATTATCGGTATAAATGCAATATGGATAGGAATTATGTTTTGAGAAGCCATTGCAATAAGCGCCAAAATTAAAAATAAAACGTATTTTTTTCCTGAAACAACATTGGCTATTTTATTTGATATTACGTCAGTAAACCCTGAATGTGCCATCGTTGCTGCAAAAGCACCAAGAAGAATGTAACTGAGAGCTGTTTCTGAATTACCTCCCATACCTGATATGAAAACATCCATAACGTGTTTTATACCCATCCCTGACATTAAGCCAGCGGTTATAGTCGAAACAATTATTGCAAGCAACACATTTACTTTCCGAACACACAAAACACACAGTAAAACTACTGATAACAATGCCGGATTAGTTATAAAATTTATTATGCTATTCATATTTAGTGAGTTTCTTCAAGCTGCAGTAAATTAATTAATTGCAAAGCAACATCTTTTTGAACATCTACAGGAAGCAGCTTTAAATATTCAAATGCCTCAGCAATTTTTTGATCTGTATCATACCAACGTCTTAAAACATAAGTAAATGCATCTGTTAAAATATTTTCCGATATATCAATACCATTTTCTTTAGAGGCATTAACTATTAAATCTGCACATTTATATTGCGTTATTATATTTGCATTCCGCATTAAACTAACTGCCAGACTTACTGTAGGGTCGATATCATACCAACGTTTATACATATTTTTAACACCTTTTTCTTATTTTATAGTATATTTTTTTTTAGCTTTTGTCAATTGAACAGGTTAAGAAAAACAAGAAATTATCAGGTTTTGTTTGACTTCATCAGACGTTTTAAAAAATAGAGTCTTTTCTTTTGAGGTTTCACCCTTTACTATCTCAATACTTGTTTTTGGAATTTTAAACTTCTTTGACAAAAATTCAATTAAAGCCTTATTTGCTTTTCCCTCTATAGGCTGAGCCGTAATTTTAATTTTTACAAATTCATCCTCTAAAACTATATCGTTCTTTGATGAATTTGGAACTATTTTTATATTTACAAGTATTCCGTCAGAAGTTTGTTTAAGCATATAATATAATATACACAAGGATTGAATATGTACTTCAATCCCCTATATACATTACCCTCCTTTCTGAAACACCATTACATATTCATGTTTAAAAATATAAAATCCTCCTGCTAATGCTCTGTATCTCCAAAGATTAGCAGTCTTACCTTTCGCTCTTTCATTCCCTTGAATATCTTTTACAATAATACCTTTTAGTTTAAAACCAAGGTTCATCATACGAGCCATGCACATAAAGCCTAAAGGCTGCACTTCTGAGTTTTTGTAGCTATCACCAATAATAAGAGCTGCAAACCTGCCTTTTTCTAAGAGGTCATAGCCGTTCTTTGCAACTTTTTCAAATAAATCGTAAAATTCTTCTGTTGATGAGCAGTTCGATAAATCTTCTTTTTTATCTGAAAATTTAATAATATCGTCATAAGGCGGATGAAGAATAAGCATTTGAGCTTGTTTTTTACCCATAATTTCCAAACGAGCTTTAACTTTTTCTTTAGCTAATTCGCTTGCTGAGTCAGCACAAATTATATTAACATCAGTAACAAGCTGTTTAGGCGTAAATTTCTCAGAGACTTTTTCTGCAAGTTCGTCTTTTAGTTCAACACCAATACAACGTCTGCCCATATTTAGAGCTTCTATACCTGAAGTTCCTGAGCCAAAGAACAAATCAAGAACAACATCATCTTTTTTTGTATATCTTTCATAAATTTGTTGAGCAATCTGGGGAATATAATTACCATGATACTCATTTGAATGACCACCTTCTTTTAAACGAGTTGGGAATTCCCACAAAGTATCGGTTTTAATATGTCCGTAATCTTTCCATTTATTAAGATTAATATCGCTGTATTTAGTAGTTTTTACTGCATTTTTATCAACAACTTTAAGGTTGTTTTTCTTCTCAGCAGGTTTTAATTTTAAATTCGATTTCACAATATCTCTCCCCATACTCTTTGTAATATAAGTGTATAGTTTTTCTTATAATTTGTAATCAAACATATAGATGATTTGCAATAAATATGTAAAACAATATATTTAATGAATTAAAATGCTTAGCATTAAGACAAATTCTAAAATTTATGGTTCTATTCTTTTACGGATGTTAATTCAAGAAAGTTAAAAGATTGCACAACATTAGATGAAATAGCTAAAATTGATAAAGAGTTTGAACAAGCAATAAGAAAAGTTATACACGAGAATGAAATGTATGAAGGGCTTGTTCGTCCAGATATTATGGGAATAAAAATTCCTAATTCACTTCCTTTGTCAGAAGTTCATTATAATATACTTTCTTATGCGGAACGTCATAACATTCCGCTTGTAAGGATTAAATATCCGGAAGTAAAACCGAAAAAAGTTGAATGTCCTGAGTTTAAGATATCAGTATAATTTACATTCCCGAAAAGTCGCCACTCAGGATTTTGTATGCTCTGTCCTCTGCTCTGTCTGCTCTTGCGAGTGCTGATTGCAGATGAGAATTGTCCCAGCTCTTATTAATGTTAGCACCGGCTTGTGACGGAATATAGCTTCTTTTTATAGATGAATTAATTTTGCCGTTTTTATCTTGAGCAACTGTAGAATTTTGGTCAGGAATATAAGAATATGTGTCAAGACTTCCTTTTCCTGCCGGCTGTTTTATAACATTTTGCTCTGACGGAATGTAGGAGTAATTGTCGATTTTTTCTTTAATCACTTCTTTTGGTTGAACTTGCGGAATTGCCTCGGAATTATATCCCGCACCTCTATGAGCAAGTGCTTGTCCTTGTTGTGGATTTTGTGCAGTTTGTTGCTTTTGTTGTTTAGCCCTATTTATAGCCATAGCTGCAAGCTTTTGTCTTTGAGCTTCATACAACCTTTCATTTAAATCTTCTTTCAAGAATTTCTTTTGTTCTTTTTTTGCATCTTTTTGTTCTTCTTCTTTCATAGAGTCATAAGAATCACCAAATATAAATTTAATTGTTTTATTAATTGCAGTATCTAAAACTCCCATTGTAAGTACTCCAAACAATATTAAACGAAGCGGAACACCTACTAAGTTTCTCGGTAAGTTTCTCAGTTGTGATATCTTTCTTGTAAACATGTTTCCGGTATTATAAGCATCCAGTTTGCCTAAATCAGGAGTAAGAATACCTGCAAGTTTTCTTATGCCTTTTGTGTACCATTTCTGGTTTTCAACAACCTTACGTTTTTGAATTTCCGCATTAACTCGTTTTCGTTCTTTATTGTATGCTTCGTAGTCTTTGAATCCTTCCGGAGTACCGTTCTTTTCATTCTTTTTGTTAAAGTCTGATTGAAGTTTTCTTATCTGTTGAATAGTATCTTTGCTAAGACCTGCATTTTGAGCACCGCAGATGTGGTGCATGATTTGTAATGCAAATGGGAATGTAAATACCCAAGATATATGATTTGTTAAATTGCTAACACCGGTTCCTACTTTTTGGTTTGGCTCGGCTTTATATACATTGATAGCAGTTTCTACAAAAGCAGGTGCAATAAACAATAATACACCAAGTTTACCGCCGCCGAATGTCAGACCTCTATGTACCATTTGCATAAATCGCGACATAAATCTTCCGGTTGCGGTTTTAGCACCTCCGTCAAGACTATAGAGTCTGTTGTAAATATTGTCACATCCAAGAACTCTTTTAGTAGGAGCATTCAGTATACCGAGATTTTTGCCGAATACTTTATATTCTCCCATCCCGACTCTGACTTTACTTCCTAATTTTTTTGTCGCTTCCTGAACTTCACTAATGTATTTCCCGATAGTATCTTCGTGGACGGCTTTTAACCATGCTTCATCTTTGTTGCCCATTGCTTTCAGAATTTCCTGTTTTGTCATAAATACACCGCCATCTTCAAGTGCAATGGTTTGTTTTATGAAATCAGCAGGCTTGCCTAATCTTCTTAATTGTATAAAACTGGAAGCTTTGTCTTCCGGAATTTCAGATATATTTGAAACACTAAACGCTTTTTTCAAAGCTTCTTTTTCTTCTTTATCAAGTGCAAGTTTATGTAAAGGAGCAAACCCTTCTCCGTTAAGTTTAAGCTGGCTTACTATTTGATTGAAATCGTGAACAACTCTTTGTCTTTGTGGTATCATCTCAGATTTTACCATCTCCCATTCAGGCATTGTCGGCGTCTCAATCATAGCTTTTATTACAGAACTTTTATCTGCTAATTTGCCGCCTTTTTGTGAAGAAGATTTCAAGAATCCTAATATTTTTTGGACAGGTTTACTTTGAATAAATTTGGAGTTTTGAATGTTGTCACCAAGATTGACCGCTTTTTTTAGTAAACTCTTATCATACTCTCCGCCACAGGCTGAAGTATATTTATCAAGCAAAAATCCGCATCCAAACCATGTTAAAATTGAAGCAATAGGATGTTCTATTAACGGTCCGAAAAAACCTTTTACAACAGTTGAATACATAGGATTGTTCTCTAAAGAGTCTTTTAATCCTGTCTTTTCATCCTGAACATAATAGTCAGGAATACGAACCGCAGACTGAGCTACACGAGGAGGCTGAACAACGGCAGGTGGAACAGCATATCTGTTATTACGATTATCAAAATTTTGTACACTTTGAGTCACGATAATATTAACCTTTATAAACCTAACTATTATAATAAAGACTTTTTTTACAGAAAAATTGCCTATTTTTTGATTAAAAACTCTCTTTTGTAAAAATTCTTAACATAAGAAAAGATAAAATACTTATTATGCAAAAACTCTGTAAAATTACCAAGAAAAACTTCCGAAGTATATTGCTTTGAATTTACCGTTGATGTTAAATTGAGTTATGAAGAAAAAGCAAATATTAATATTCATATTGTCCGTATTAATTTTGGTAATTTTTAATAAAGTTTTTTTATCAACTTTTACCAAAACAAATTCATATTTTTTAAAGCAAGATGTGATAAACGGAGATGAAGTTTCTCCGCAAAGACTTTTTGACAGAACATGGAGAGTTGTAAGCAATGAGTATTATGAACCTACTTTAAATCATCAAAACTGGAATAGGTGGAGAACGAGATATCATGGAAAAATTAAAACCCAAGAGGATGCAAAAGTAGCAATAGATACTATGATTGCAAGTTTGGATGAACCTTATACAAGATTCATGTCGCAAAAAGATTTTGAAGAACTAACCACTTCAATAAGTTCAAAGATATACGGAATCGGAGTTAATATATATTCCAATTCGGGAAAGACAGAAATTTTCAATGTAATGCCGGGAACTCCTGCTGATTTCGCACAATTAAAACAGGGTGATATTATTACTGCAGTAGATGGTAAAGATATTGCAGGAATGAATGTTTCTGATGTTGCTTCACTTGTTAGAGGTCCTGAAAACAGTATTGTTGAGCTTACAATTCTCAGAGATGGCAAAAAGTTTACAAGAATAATTAAGCGAAAAGAAATTAAAATTAAATCCGTTAAAAGTTCTGTATTAGATAATCATATCGGGTATATTAAAATTGTAAGTTTTATGAGCGGAACAACACCAAATGAGTTTATTGAAGCGCTGAATAATACCAAAGATACAGATTCTTTGATTATTGATTTAAGAGGAAATACCGGCGGACTTCTTGATAATGCAGTATTTATCGCTGACAGATTTATGACCAGCGGTACAATAGTAGATATAATTTACAGAAATGGTTACAAGAAAACAATAAGAGCAAAACAGGATATTAATCCTCTTGATAAGCCTCTTGTTGTACTTGTAAACGGCACTAGTGCAAGTGCGAGCGAAATCCTTTCAGGAGCATTAAAAGATTCTCATAAAGCAACATTAGTCGGAAATAAAACTTTTGGAAAAGGGCTTGTTCAAAAAGTTGTTCCGCTTCCAAACAGCACAGGAGTAAATGTCACGATTGCAAGATACTTGACTCCAAACGGAACTGATATCAATAAACTTGGCATAAAACCTGACATTGAAGTCGGAACGGATATGGACTTTTTGATTGAAAATAAACCGGATGCACAGTTAGAAAAAGCAAAAGAAATTTTAAATAATAAGTAATAGGTATGCAAAGAATAATAGAAGAATTAAAGAAGCTGGAAGAACACCGGCAGTTAAGAACATTACCAAATATAAATTCCAAGTCTGACGGAAAAATTACAGTAGACGGCAAAGAATTTGTAAACTTTGCATCAAACGATTATCTTGGATTGAGTACAAAAACGGAACTAAGACATGAGTTTTTGAATAAATTTGACTACTCATTATCTTCTGCTTCAGCAAGACTTTTGACAGGTTCTTCTCCTGAATTTAATGAACTTGAAAAAACTGTAGCAACTCTGTTTGGAAAAGAAGCAGCTTTGGTTTTTAATACGGGTTATCAGGCAAATTTGGGTGTTGTATCTGCGCTTATTGATAAAGGTGATGTGGTATTTTCTGATAAACTTAATCACGCAAGTATAATTGACGGAATGCAGCTTTCGAAAGGTAAATTGGGCGGTGATTTTTTTAGGTACAAACACCTTGATTATGAGAATCTGGAAAATCTGCTAAAATCTAAACGAAAAAATTATAAACGAGC
Organism: uncultured bacterium; assembly: GCA_902797965.1. Taxonomy (GTDB): domain Bacteria; phylum Cyanobacteriota; class Vampirovibrionia; order Gastranaerophilales; family Gastranaerophilaceae; genus CAG-196. The sequence goes on along the minus strand of CADBUY010000004.1, from coordinate 7,634 downwards.
AATTATCATTTCAGAGTCTGTGTTCAGTATGGATGGTGATGTCGCCGATATTAATAAATTGGTTGAACTAAAAAATAAGTATAATTGTCTGCTAATGATAGATGAAGCGCACGCTTTTTGTTCGTATGGCAGGAATTTGTCAGGCTTATGTTACGGAAAAGATGTTGATATTATTACTGCAACATTTGGTAAAGCAGTGGGCTCATTTGGTGCATTCTGCGTATCAAACGAAAAGATAATATCTTACCTTGTAAATAAAGCACGCTCTTTTATTTTTTCAACTTCAATTCCGCCGATAAATATTGCATGGTCAAACTGGTTACTTACTGAAAAGAGAGAATTTGTAGAAAAACAAAAAGAAAAACTTGTTTTGCTTGTTAATTCAGTTCATAAATCTATGCAGGAAAGAGGTTTTGTGACTCCATCTTCTTCGCATATAATACCAATCATTATCGGTGATAATGATAAGACAGTTAAAGTTTCTGAAAAATTACGTTCAATGGGATATTATATTCCTGCAATCAGACCGCCAACTGTTCCAGTTGGAACTTCAAGGCTCAGAATATCTCTGACTGCTGACTGTATGCTTGAGGATTTTGAAAAAGTTTTGGATACAGTTTTAAATTTTGATTAAAAAGGAGTGTTTATATGAATGAAAAATTTTTAGGATTAGGTGCTAATGGTGAAGAAGTGGAAAAATCTTTAGATGATTTTAAAGGTCAAAAAGTAGTACTTTATTTTTACCCAAAAGATAATACTTCAGGATGTACACAGGAGGCTTGCGATTTTAGGGATAATTTGAACAGAATAACAAAGGCTGCAACATTAATCGGAGTAAGTCCTGATTCAATTAAGAGTCACACGAAATTTAAACAAAATCACGATTTGAATTTTTTGCTTTTGTCTGACCCTGAACATAAACTAGCCGAAAAATTTGAGGTTTGGAAAGAAAAATCTATGTACGGAAGAAAATATATGGGAATTGAACGCTCAACATTTGTACTTGATGCAAAAGGAAACATTGAAAAAGAATGGCGAAAAGTTAAAGTCAAAGGACATGTTGAAGAAGTTTTAGATTATTTAAGCAAATAGAAAAAATTAGTCTATATCGTTTTTAACAATTGATATAAATTCATGAGCAAGTTTGTCGCTCCATTTGCTGTTAATTTCGCTCATTATAATCTTGATAGCAGCCTCTTTTGTTTTTGCATCACGATAAGGACGTTTTTCGAGAAGTGCAAAATATGAGTCGATAATCAAGATAATCTGAGATTCTATAGGTATATTTTCACCTGAAATCTTGTTTGGATAACCTGAACCGTTCCAGTTTTCGTGATGTTTTTCAATAATAGGGATAATGTCCGTGATATTTGTTATCGGTTTAAGAATTTCTCTTGCTGCAATAACAGGGTGTTGTTTTATAGACTCTTTATCTTCATCACTAAGAGGAGTTGTCTTATTTAACAGTTCTTTAGGAAGCATTGTATTTCCTATATCATACAAAAGAACGGCAATTTTTAGCTTATCAATATTGCTTTTTGGTAAATCAAATCGTTTTGCAAGCAAAGTAGCAAGCTGAACCTTTTGCTTTACACTTCCGTCATTATGATCAGGATTGTATGTCGATATTAAAGTATCTGCAACCTGATAAAGTTTTTCGTTGTGAAAATTCATTTCTTTTAACTTTTCTGTTAAAAGTTTTGCAGTTGTTTCATCAACAGGAATTCTGTGTTTTGTTAGAATATCAATATAAGTTTTTATTGCAATATCTTGCCAAGATGTTTCTTTAGCTGGTTTAGCAAGAGTAACTCTGTTTCTGCCGTTACGTTTTGACTCATACATAGCCTGATCTGTAAGTTCAAGCAGCTCGTCTAAATCATCAGTATGTTCTAAATATGTAGCTACACCAACGCTTGCTGTAATGTGTCCTATTTTTTCAAGCTCAGCACCTTCAATAGCTTTCCTAATACGTTCTGCAGCGACAAGACCTCCTGCTGAATCAACCCCTGGGAGGATTAAGTTAAATTCTTCTCCGCCCATTCTTGCAGCAATATCAATAGAACGTGCGTTACTTTTAAGAACTTCTGCAATAGTTTTAATTGCAATATCACCATAGTTATGACCATATACGTCATTTATTTGTTTTAAATGGTCAAGATCAAGACCAATAACCGTAAAATGCTGATTCTGACGTTCAGCACGAATAGCTTCCTTTTTGATAAATTCTTCAAAGTATCTTCTGTTGAATAATCCTGTCATACTATCTGTTACGGCTTGTGCCTTTACAGCTTGGAATAGATCAGCAATTGTGATAGCAAGTTCAATCTGTTTTGCAAATAATCCTAAAAAGTTTAATTCGTTTCCGCTTATTTTGTCGCGGGAAGAAAAAACGATAAGTGAGCCGAAATGGACATCTTTAGACATTAGAGGAACTAAGATGTAAGACTTCATATTTGCATCTTCAAAGAACTTTTCCAAACGTTCTTTATCTAAATTAGGAATAAAACCGTTTATCAGTTCTACTACATTTTGCGACTGGTAAATAGTGTTATTTAAAACAGCATCTTTAAGTCCTTCAATTCCGGGATATACCATTTTATAATCTGCTAATTTACAATGAAAATATTTTTCAAATTTTTCTGAAAAATCCTGCCTTGAGGAAGCTGTTACCTGTATATAACTTTCTTCATCCTTGATTTGCGGTTGTATAATGAAACTGTAGACATATCCCAATTCCCCTTGTAAACTGTTAACAATCGCATTTAGGACACTTGAAAGAGGCTCTGATGAATTCATCATGTTCCAGATATGCTGCAAGGTGAGCATTTGCTTGTTTGCCCTGTCTAACTCCTTAGTTCTCTGTTCAATTTCTGCTTCCAGTTTTGCGTTTCGCTCATAAACTTCCAACAGAGTCTTACTTCCGTAATAAACAGAAGAGTCTACAGCGTCAAGTTGGGATTTATACTTTTTCAAACTTTCAAAGAAGCCCAATATTTTCACCTCTTTTTGCAACACGAAAATATTATAACATATTATCAAACAACCGTAAATAGGGTTGTAGTGTTTATCTAAATGAATTTTAATAATTGATTGGATATATTTTAACGTGTGTATATAAGGAAAAAGAAACCGTATATGTGTGCTATTTTTATTAAATAAATTGGGAATGTTCTCCTATAACATTCCTTATAAAAAACAACACCCTCCCGCCGTTGTATTCTTCACTACCGCTTCGCCCCCCCTAATTAGGGAGGGTTGGTGTGGGTTTTAATTATATAGGTGTGCAAGAGGGAATAATTACGAATAGATTTAATATAAAATTAAATTTAAAATACTATGCAACATTACGTAAAAAATATGAAATTATAATTTTATGGTATCATCAAATCATGCCAATAACTCAAAAAGAATTAAATAAATATAAAACTATGATAAGTGTTGAAAGGCTTACTGCATTTATTGTTGGTGATAATGATAGTCTTGATGATGTTATTAGTCGATACAAAAATAATATAAAGATTTCGCAAGCACTTTACCCTGAATTATCGGTATTAGAAGTAACATTAAGGAATACAATAAATACAATGTTATGTAGTTGTATATCTCCAACATGGTTAGAAGATGAGATTAATAAGCAAAATCTTTTGTTAAATCATGATTATGATATATTGATGAAAGCATATAACGACTTGCAAAAAGAATATCCCAATAAAATGTTTACCATAGGTCAAGTTATTGCAAAATTAAATTTTGGTTTTTGGACTAATTTATGTTCAAAAAGATACAATGCAAAAATTTGGACTAAAAAAGGTTGTTTTAAAGGTGTTTTTGTAAATTATCCAAAATCACAGCAGCAACAAATTCACGTATTATCTGTAAAATTACGTTCTATACGAAAATTAAGAAATAGAATATTTCATTATGAGCCAATTTTTAAAAGACCTTCGGCACTATTGAATATGTATAATATGATATTAGAAATATTAAGTTATTTGCCTTGTTGTGATACATCAATACTAAAAGATACTACAACATTTTTATATGTGTATAATCAACTAACAAAAACTACAAACAAAAAAACCTAGAGCACTATACGGAAAATCCGTAGGAAGAAATCTCTAGGTTGTCCATCTACATTATTTACGATTTTTTAATAGAAGTCAATAGTTACTAATAGATTTATTGATTTTTATTAATTATCCTTTTGGTGTGATTGTTCATTGTTTTGTGGATTTCCGGCATGGGAATTACTTAATATATTTTGTTGAATTTCTGAACACATAGCATTTAGAAATTCTGCCAAATTTAGGATAAAAAGATAATCAACACTCGGCAATTCTTCATAATCAAAATAGTAGCGATATTGTACAAATAAATTAGAATATTTCTTTAATAACTTTTCTAACTCATTTTGGGGAATATTAAGCATTTCAATTAAATTTTTCTTTTGTTTTGCAGTTAATCTGTCGTATAAAATTTTAATTCTGTGTGTATGTGGAACAATATTTTCATTATTAAATATGAGCATTTTTAAGTATAATTCACACGTTAGAGATATATTAACAACATAAGGGATTGTTACAGTTAAAAGTCTTGAATTTTCTATTATATTTATTGAGCCGTTTTCATTTCTATTGCCTAAAACTCTTAATGCACATTCTTTGAATTTATTAGCGGAATCATACATTTGTAATAATTTGATATTATTATCCATTTACCCCACCCCCTCGATGATTTGGATTTCTTCGGGGGTTAGGTTATAGAGTTTATAGACTTCTTGGTCGATTTGTCGGTCAAGGGTATCTATTTCAGATTTTATCTTGTTTAATTGGTCGGATTTGGTTTTGTACCAACTTATTAAATCCTCTTTTTGCGTTAGCGATAATTTTACCCCCTGTTTTTCAAGTTCTTCAATAAACGGATTCAAGCCCAAAGTATAAAAAGACATCAAATTTTGAGAAACCTTTTTGGGTTTGTATTCAAGTTCTATAAGTTCTAATGCCTTTTTAATTCCCTCCTGCAATGATTTATTTAACTCAATCATTGTTTCAGCTTTTTGAGATAAAGAATTTTGTTGTTCTTCAGTTGCATTCGGAATTGGTAAACGTTTAATATTTGTTGCTTTTACTTGAGCAAAAGTTCTACCACTTTCTTGCGTAATATTTGTATAAATATATTGTAATAATTTTGAGTTTAATAATGTTAATATATATTTATAATTTTGATTAGGCATTAACTTTAATATAAGTAAACTATCTAAAGCAAAATAATTTTCAATATCATAAGTTGCAATTAATCTATCTCCTGTTTGTCTTAATAAAATCTTCTCTCCATTGAATAAATCTTCAGTTCTTGCCCACCATAAACTCCAATATGGTAAAGTTCCTTTTTTTGTTTCTCTCTTTTGTGATAGTTTATCTTTGAATTGCTCTAAATATTTTAATGAATTTGGATAATTATTAATATCAGTAAATTTATTTACATATAAAATTTTACTATTTTTATATTCATATAAATATCTAAAAATATTTTCTCCTCTCAATATAGGTTTTAATAACTCCTTATCTATATTTGTATCTTGGATTTTTCTAATATCATCAAAAATATATATAGGATTTCCGCCTGTTATAACTCCCTGTGATACAGTTTCGGCAATATCATTTATAGTTTTATTTCTATTTGTTTTTTGATAAATTTTTTCAAAGTTATCATTAATACCAAAGCAATGAAAATTATCATTCTTAGTGCAATCAATATTGTAACTTGTTACATAATTATTAAAATCTAATTCTATATCTGAAAATTTATATATCCTTAAATCTGCATAATTATAATTTTGATAATCACTATTTTTTATCTTTTTAACAATGAATATACATGTTGGTACATCAGCACTATCAAAAATTCCATCACCTAAATTTATAATTGTTTTTATTTCGCAATTTTTTAATAAATATTCTCTTGTATTCTTATCTTCTAATTGATATAACATTGTATTAGGCAATATAAAAGATAGATACCCACCTTCTTTCAATAAATCAATAGATTTTTTTATAAAGAAATTATACGTATTCAAATATCTGACAATTACATCTTTATAATTTAATTGCATATATTGTTTTGATTCATCATTCAAACTTGCCCCATACGGTGGATTGCCGATTATTACATCAAAGCCACCGTTTGACATAACTTCTTGAAATTCGTTTTCCCATTTGAAAGCCTTATCGCCTGCAATAGTTTCATCATCTATTAAAGAGTTTCCGCATTTGATATTTTCATCAAGGTTATTGAGTTTACATTTTGAATTGGCGGTTTTAAGCCACAGGGCAAGTTTTGTTATTTCCACACTCTCTTTATTTAAATCCACTCCAAAAAGGTTGTTTAAGAGGATTGAGCGGTCGTGTTCCGCTTGGTTTGTGTGTTTGAATAAATCAGTTTGCACATATTCAGTACCGCCTCTTTTATGCGATTTTTCTGCATTGATTTTTTCTTCTACTCTTATTTGTCTTTGTTTCAGTAAAAAACTGTGTGCCTGATTTAAAAATGCACCACTTCCGCATGCAGGGTCTAAAATTTTGATAGTTTCTAATTTGTCGGGGTTTTCTTCCAAATATTTGCCGATTGTTTCTTCTACAATATAATGAGTTATGTATTCGGGAGTGTAAAAAATTCCGTCTTTTTTGCGTTTGGAATTCTTTTTATCCTCTTGTATTCCGTCAAGTTCATTTTTTATCTGTTCCAAATCCGATAATGATTGTTCAAAAATATGTCCTAAAATATTTACATTCAAGTCGCTTTCAAAGTCATAGCGTGCTAATTCCTTGATATAAGTAAACATTTCATCTTTTATTATCAGTTTGTCTAAAATCTCATCATAAGCAAACAAACCGCCATTATATGCATTTATAGGCGGATTTACATTGTTGTTTCCTTTATCTATTGCAACAAATAAACCTCTAAACTGTTCCCATATCTTACATTCAGATAATGAAAACGAGTTTTGAGCCATTTTATAAATATTTTCAACCGTATTATGCGGTAAAAGTCCTGCGGTATCTTCACAGAAGAAAATAAATATAAATCTATCCAATAATTTTTGAGTTTTTTCCAATAATAATTTTTTGTCAAAATCGGGGTTATTTTCTACAATATGCTCAAATAAAATCTTTCTAACAGTTTTGAATTCTGCATAAAACTCTTTTGTAATATCAATATCAGCTTCGCCTGATTGTTTTATTAGCAAATCCATAGGGGAATTGGCTTGTTCATTTAATAGGTTTTCCCTGCATAAGCAATAATAAAATCTTTTAAACTCACGCTCTTCGTGCAAGTTCAAAATGTCAAATTCTTCATAAGCCGTCTGTCCTTTGGATTTATGGTAAAGTCTTGTATATCTGAAATTTGATACAATTACCCAATCACAATCCGCAAACTTGTAAAGATACTGAAAAGCCTGTTCCACAGGTGTTTGCTTGCTTTCTCTTGATTGTTGTTTACTGTCTAAATTACATTGAGCGTCTTTTAACTCAATGACACATCTTGTTTTTGCAGATGTTTTGGAATAATACCCCAAAGAGCCGTCTGCTTCTTTGCCGTCCACTTCGGTTTTTGCTTCCTGCTTTAAAGTCCAC
>CADBUY010000003.1 GCA_902797965.1 uncultured bacterium | reverse complement strand
TAAAGAGAAGAAGAAAGCGAAGCAAAAGAAGAAGAGAAACACCGGACTGAATGGATAACCACAATGCACTTCGTGCATAAAGATTGAATGGCTGGTTTGGCTAAAGCCAAATCTAACTGCGTAGCTTTCGCAAGAACGGCAAATCCCCTCTCCGGCGGGAGAGGGTTAGGGTGAGGGTTAGTTATTCCGCGAACGTGCAGCTTTGCTGCAATAGTGAGCGTTAGAGTGCAAGCTTTAGCTTGCAACATCAATTTAGTCTTATGCTCGTAGAGCATTATGGTTGGTTTTTAATCGTGTGCTTTTCTTTTTTCTTTTTTGGTACCTTTTTCTTTGTTCTTTTGCTTCGCAAATAAAAGAACAAAGAAAAAAGTACATAAATTACAATTAAACACATCAAAATATACATTTTGATGTGTTTTTACAAACTTTATTTGAATTTATAGCAAATCCAGTATTTCACTAACAGAATAATTGTCTTCAAAAACAACAATATTCTTTCTTGTTTTTTCTTTCACATAATCTAAGGAATTCCCGTCTAAAAATAAGTTAGTATACGGCTTTAACATTATTGACGGCACTATTACATAATCTGCTTCTATATCATTTATTGAATTTATTAAGTCCTCTGATGTTATCAGACCTGCTACTGTAATATTTTTTCCCCAGTAAGTTGATTTTACCGGTTTTACAATTACTTTTAAGTTTTCAATTTTATTCAAACCATTTGCTATATATTCAAAAGCTTTTTCTGCGGCAACAGAACATGCAAAGCAAATCGTCAGAGGTTTGTCTATTACCTCCGGTAAATCCAGAGCGTCAAAATCATCCATTATGGTTCTTAAAGAACCTACACCGTCATCAAGTTGTGAAAAATTACCATAATATTCGCTTTCAGGAATTTCTTTTCCGGCAAGCAGAAAAAATTCGTCAGAGCAGCAAACTTTTTTATAATTTGAAGCGATATCAATTGTCTGCTTTGCAATTTCTGAATCAACCGTCTTTAAAGCATCTGTCCTGAATTGTGTTACCCCGACAGGAACAATTGCTACAGACAACAAACAATCACCCAAAGATGACAAATCCTTTAAAGTTCTTTCTAACTCTGCTCCATCATTATACTCAGGACACAAAACAATCTGGGTATGAAATGGTATATTATTTTTTGCAAACCATTCAAGATTCTTCATGATATTAGCGGCTTTTGGGTTTCTTAGCATTCTTACTCTCAGGTCAGGATTTGTAGTATGCACAGATATATAAAATGGCCCAAGATGAAGTTTTGATATTCTTTCTTTGTCTTTATCCGTAAGATTTGTTGTTGTAATATATGTTCCCTGCAAATAAGAAAGTCTGTAATCATCATCTTTTACATATAGTGTATCCCTCAAACCTTTTGGCTGCTGAGCAACAAAACAAAAAATACAATTATTCAGACAAGGTTTTACCTTATCAAAAACAGCACTTTCAAAAACTATACCCAAATCTTCATCAAAATCTTTCTCAAGTTCTATCTCTTCGATTTCACCGTTTGCTTTTTGAACTTCAACTGTTATCAATTCGCTTTTACAAAGATATTTATAGTCAATCATATCTTGCATTTTCTCGCCATCTATTGCAAGAATAATATCACCGTTTTCAATTTCAAGTTCTTCTGCAATAGAACCCGGTATCACATCACTAACGAGAGCCGGCATTTTCAAATCCTTCCAGCAAAGACACAAAATTTTTGTACTCACATATTAAATTATCAAAAACCATTTTGGGATAAAAAGACAAATCTTTAAATGTCATAATATTTTGAGCATCAATAATTATACTTTCAGCTTTTGTTTTCAATTCTTTTATCATAGTCATTTGCTCTTCTTTATCAAGTATATCTGCACATGCAAGCTTTACTCTTGCCATTGGTAAAAATTGAATAGGATTTTCTAACGGCGGTTCAACAATAAGGCGTTTAAGTTCATTGACACCCTCTTCTGTAATAGTATAGTACGTTGACGGTCTACCACCCGAAGACATTGTTTTTTGCGTTTTTACAAAACCTCCTGCCTCCAGTCTTCTGAGAGCCGGTTTTATTGTTCCGTAACTTGGAGTTGTTAATACTGAAAAATCACCTCGAATTTCTTTTGAAACTCCATACATTGTTAACACAGTTTTTTTTAGTTCAAACAAAATTAAAAGTTCTATCATAAGTTATATTATATCACATCGATACATTTTGTCACAATTAGGCAATTTTTAACAGCACAAATACTTTATATATATAACGAGGTAATATTATGACTACAATAAGTTCCACCTACAGCGAAAATAGAGTTTATGCAGAGCATAAACAAGGTAACGCACAAAAAACAAATTCAACACGTCTACACTATCATAAAGTTGAAGGTAGTTATCAAGGCGATAATTTTGTGTGTTCAAATAAAAAAGATGTAAAAAAATGGCTTGAGTGCGCCAAGAAAAACGGTTCTTGTAATGGCATTACATACACTCCCGAATCAACATATTTATTGTTTTTAAAACATCCTGCAACATATACATACAAAACAAGACCAAGCGATACACCCCAATCGGTAAGAGAAATGTTTAACCTGAAAGACGGTGCATTAAGAAGATATGATGACTACATTTTTGATATCCATGAACCATATCAGGGAAGAGTTATAACATTTGCGGAAGAAGACATTCTTCCTTAATCATTTTTAGCGTGATATTCCAAAATAATTTGAGCTTTTACACTGTCATTTACATAAGATTTTGGAAGAGGCTGATAAGGAGCACCTGATTTAACGGCATTTAAAACAGCCGTATTAGCAGCCGGATAATTAGTTCCTACAATTTTAGTACCCGATATTGAACCATCTCTGTGAACAACAAACTGAACTGCAATTTCATAATCAGTTTCAGCTTTATATGGTGTCCAATGCCTGTGAACTTCTGCCGGTAAGTATCGAAAGTATTCCGCTAATGTTTTAATCTCTCTCATCTCAGATTGTTGATTTTGAACGTTTTTTTGAGTTTGCGATAAATTCTGTTTCACATCTATCGCCTTACCACCTGTATATTTACTCCCAAATGGGTTAGAAGTTTTTGGTGTATATTCAAATGCTGAAACACTCATCATTAAACCTAAAATTGATAATAATACTAAATTCTTTTTCATAATACACTTTCTATTACTATCTTACATAAACTCTTGGCAGTCTTACTTTTAGTCTGCAAGTCAGTTCATAATTTATAGTATGTAATATTTCTGCCCAATTATCAAGGGTTAAATTTTTGTCATCTAAAAGTGTTATTACATCACCGACTTGAGCTTCAACATCACCCAAATCAAACATCATCTGGTCCATTGTAATATTACCGATTTGACGAATCTTTTGACCGTTAAGAATTCCGTAAATTTTATTGGATAAACCTCTGGAAACTCCATCAGCATATCCTATTGGAATAGTTGCAACTCTTGTCGGCTCATAAGCTACAAATGTATGAGCATAGCTTACTCCCTCTCCGGGGTAAATATTATGAATGTTAGTAACTCTACCTTTTAAGCCCATAACTTGTTTAAGTTTCGGTTTGTAATTATACTTAGGCGGTAAATCAGGATAAAGTCCGTACAGAGAGATACCAACTCTTACCATATTCGATTTAATATCATAGGCAAAAGTTGCTGCTGTATTTTGAATATGTATTAAAAGTCCCGTTGTATCAATATTTTCTATAACACTATTCCATCTGTCTATCTGTTTTTGTGCTTCAATTGGTTCTTCTGCTGCTGCCAGATGGGTAAAGACTCCCTCAAATCGTAAGTAATCCGCATTTCTGACTTTTTCTATATAACTTACCCCCTCTTCAGAGCGAACGCCAATTCTGTTCATTCCCGTATCAAGTTTTACATGAACTTTAGGTTTAATTCCGGTTCTTTCGTAAACATCTTTGCAAGCTTCTAAGTGGTCATCATTAAAGATTGAAAAAGCAATATCATTTCTTGCGGCAGTTTCAACAGCCCAAGTAGGAATTGCACCGACCACTAAAATAGGTGCTTTTATTTTTACATTCCTTAAATCCAAACCCTCATCAACAGAAGATACCCCGAACATATCAACGCCTGATGCAAGCATGGTCTGAGCTATCATTTGTGAACCATGCCCGTATGCATCAGCTTTAACTATCCCTAGCATTTTTTTGTTTTTCGGAATACCTTTTTTTATTTCAATAATATTTTGTGCTAAAGATTCAAGATTAATCTCAACCCAAGCATCTTTATGTGTGTTTACATTTGATTGTCTTATGTTTTTCATATTAAGAACTTCTCCCTCTCCTTGAGGAGAGGGTTGGGGTGAGGTGTCAACCCATAACCATTTCCTCAATTTATTTTTGTTGGGGTTGAAACCCCAACAACACTATACCAGCTCGCCGTTCAAGTACCAAGTTCTGGCATTTGTTATTCTTACATTGATAAATTTACCCCTTAAATCTCTATTACAAGGTATATGAACTATTTTGTTATTTCTCGTCCTGCCTGTTATAACTTTATCACCGTTTTTGCGAACCTCGAAGTTCTCAATCAAAACTTCCATTTCTCTGCCTAAATATTTTTTATTGGAAGCAAGACAACAAGCCCTGTTGTGTTCGTTTAATCTTGCAAGACGGTCTGTTTTAACATCTTCCGGGACATACAAATCAACCCATTTTGCTGCAACTGTTTTTTCTCTTGGGGAATAAGACGCTGTATTTGAATAATCAAGCTCTAATTCTGTCATAGCCTTCAAGGTGTTTTCAAACTGTTCTTCCGTTTCCCCGGGGAAACCTGCAATAAAATCGCTAGTTATAGTAACATCTTTAACTCTTGAACGAATATGGTCGCAAATCTTTTTATACGTTGCATAATCATATCTTCTGTTCATTTTCTTCAAAATATAATCATCACCTGATTGCATAGGAATATGAAAATACTCGCAAACCTTATCAAGTTCAATTACAGTATCAATAACTTCGTCTGTGATATCCGTAGGATAATTTGTAACAAATCTGATTCTGAATTTGCCCTCTATTGCGTTTATTTGTCTCAAAAGCCAAGCAAGATTTATTGTATTTCCCTGCAAATCTTTGCCAAACTCTTTTCCCTCAGAAATTTCAAAACCATTCTGAGTTTCATTTACTCCTTTTCCATAACTATCAACGTTTTGCCCAAGAAGTGTAATCTCTTTAAACCCTTCTGATAAAGCCTTTTTTACCTCTGCCAATATTAATTCAGGCTTTCTTGAACGTTCACGTCCCCTTGTATAAGGTACAATACAATACGTACAAAAGTTATTACACCCCTCCATAATCGGTATCCAAGCGTTTACCCCTTTAACACGATTAATTTGTATCTCGCTTTCTTCAAAAGGTTTTTCTTCTATTGAAACAACCCTCTCACCTGTTTCAATCCTTTTAACAAGATTAGGAAGTTCATAAAGTCTTTGAGTACCAAGAACTAAATCTACATACGGAGCTCTTTTTAATATATTTTTACCACCTTGTTGTGCGACACAACCTGCAAAAACAATCTTTAAATCGGGTTTGCTCTTTTTTATTTTTCCCCAAACGCCGATTTGACTGTATGCTTTGTCTTCCGATAATTGTCTTATTGAACAAGTATTAATTATAAGCATATCTGCTTCTTTTGGCTCGTCAGTTTGAGTATATCCGATATGCTCAAGCATACCGTACATCCTCTCTGCATCCGATTTATTCATCTGACACCCTCCTGTAACACACCCCATAAAAAATCAACACCCACCCGTATTTGTAACTCACTGACGTTCATACAACTACTCCCTCCCTAATCAGGGAGGGTTGGGGTGGGTATTGCAATAATAAACAGGTGTGCAAGAAGGGATAATTCTGAGATATTTTAATTTAAGCCCTCTCTTTTTGTTGACATTCTTTTTTATATCATTAATCATCTAAACAGATGGTGTTAAATCATCAAAAATACCCCATAATGTATATGTGAGAATATATAATTATGCCCTTTAGATACAGATTAGAAAGCATACTAAAACTTCGTATCAGAAAAAAAGAAGCTCAGCAGGCGGTCGTTCAAAAGGCACAGCAGGCAGTTTACGAAGCGGAAGAACGAATAAGACAAAATCAGGCAGAAATTCAACAAACTATCATTAATAAAAGAAGTGCCGACTTCCGCATGATGGAATATTACGACAATTATCTTCATCACCTGTGGGACAAAGCAGAAGCTCTTGAACAAGAACGCCTAAGATTACAAAGCATTTTAGAAGAAGAAATTAAAAAACTTGTAAAATGCGAGCAAGAAGTTAAGGTTGTTGAAAAGCACAAAGAAAAACAAAGAGAAGCATATATTGAAGAAGAAAAAAAAGCAGAACTAAAACAATTTTCAGAAATCGGTGTTCAAAGGTTTTTCATTCAGGGCAGAGAAGCAGCAGAAGAACTTGAATACGAAGAAGAACAAAAAAGATTGGAAATGGATTAAACAATATGGACATAGCAAAAACTCAACAAACAATAAACATTAACTCAACATCAACATCTAAAGCATACTCCTCTCAGAATACTTCTGATAAACCGTTTGCTGAAGAATTAAAAAATGCAGAAGTTACAAAAGATGTAAAAGATGTAAAAGATGCAAAAGATGCAAAAGAGGCGGAAGCAGCAAAAAAAGTTGAAATTACAAAAAAAGAAGATGCAAAAGCAAATGAAGAAAACAAAGAAGAAGATACAAAAGTAAATGAAGCCATTGATGGTTTAGAAGATGCAGTTAATGAGATTAATAAAATAGGTCAAAAAGATGAGTTAGAAGAAGAATTTGTAAAGCAAGACAAACATATTGCCGATAAAAAAAATATATTTTCAAATGAGGAAAACACCTTGATTGATAACAACATGAACATTCAGGAACCTACTGATAAGCTAAATGTTCAAACAGAAGCAAATATGAACTTTAGCAGCAATGAACAGCCTTTTTCTGAATTTGTCAACAAAAATAATACAAAAGAAGCTCTTAAATCTACTGCTTCTGAACTTGCAGAAGAAAAAGCAATTTTATCTACAATGGAAGAAAACATTGCCATCGCAAATAAAAACATGCTTATGAAAGAAAAAGCTGAAGCCGCAAAGAAAACTGTAACGGTTCAGAATGACTCCGGAATTAAGAAAGTTAATGCAAAAACTAATTTAACTGTAGATACAATCGTTTCTTATGAAAATGTTGTTATGGATAAAAATGATGTAGACTTCTTTGTTAATCTTGTTGACAACGGAGTTATTAACTTAAATGAGATTCAAGGAGCCGAAAAATCTGCAAAAGTATCCAAAACATTAGCAGATTTACTTGCAAAGGCAATGAATGATAATAAACCTGTAAGAATAGATTTTGACAATGACATTTCTATCATTATAAAGATAGACAGAGCAGGAAAAATCTCAGCAGACTTTCTTCCGTCATCACAAATAGCAGAAGCATATCTAAAAGAAAACCTGCCGTTATTAAAGCAAAGATTTGATGAGAACAATATAGACTACAACGAATTAAATCAAAGAAAGCAACAAAAACAAGATTCCCAAGAAAACAGAAAGAAGGGTCAAAAAGATGAATGATTTATACACAAACTCACTAAACACCCAAAAAGCCACCGTTCAATGGATGAACTATCTGAGCGAAAACATGACCAATGTTTATACTCCGGGCTTCAGAGAAAATAAGATAAACTTCAAAACATTCTTAGGCGGTGCAGTCGTTGATAATAATGTAAGAAATCAAGATCAAGGAAAGTCAACTCCGGGTACTTCTAACGAAAATTTATTTTTTGAAGGAAAAGGTTTCTTTATGCTCAGAACCCCAGAAGGCAATGTTTCATATACAAGACTTGGAGAATTTACTTTTGACAAAGAAGGAGTCTACAGAGCAAAAAACGGTGCAACCGTTCAAGGCTACATTCTTAACGATAAAGGTGAAATTATGTCAGGCACAAAATCAATCAGTGCAGACCTCTATGAAGAAACCGCTCTAAAAGGCGGGGCATTAAGTATTCCTACAACTAACATTAAGTTATGGATTGACCCTAATAACGGTAAATTCTTGGGTAAATATGATGAATACGAGATTAAAAAAGATGGCACTATATACGGAAAAGCCGATGGCGGGAATCGTATGGTTCCGTTATATAAAATTGCAACAGCAAACTTCCACAATCCAAACGGACTTTTTGATATTGGAAACGGTATTTTGGTAGAAACCCCCGAATCCGGTAAACCTGTTGTCGGCAGAGGCGAGATTCGTTCAGGACTTTTAGAACAAGCAAATACAGATTTGAAAGCTAACATAGCAAACTTTCAAGAAGCAAAATTGCAAATGGAACTCGTTAATGCATTAATTAAGTCTAACAAGCAGCTCTTGCAATCAGCAATGGAAATGGCAACTCAATAGAATAAATTGATTAAATAACAAAGAAATCATATTAGTTAAACTCCGTTTTAAGGGAATTAAGGGATTCTTTAATTCCTTTTATTTTTTTATTTAACTTTTTATTCTACGAATACACGTAAGTATAAAACAATTTTTTGTTACAAATATTTATATTGTTATTAACACTTAAAGTGGTATAATTCGTGTTATTAAGAGGAGAATAAAATGAAAGATTGTTTTACATATATGTTTAAATCCAAAAACTCTGCAATAAATTTAGGTATTTTTTACATTCTTATATTTGCTGCAGTTCTGGTCGGAAATCTTGCGGCAATGTATAACCCTATTAATATGTTTGGAGAATTATCTCCCTTGTTTTTTGTATTCATTATTTTGGATATAATACTTCTTGCATTCCCATGCGGATACGCAATGTCTTTTATTAAAAATATAAACAGTGGCTCTAATAATTTACCTGAATTTGAATACAAAAACATCTTCTTTTTGGGTATAAAAACATTATTTTCCTTTGCAATTCTGGCAGTTTTAGTCTGTCTGATATTTTATATTCTGGGACTATGTTCTAATTTTTTTGTAAAAAACAACTTAACTTCTTTTGCATTTATCATTGCTGCTATATCATTTCTTATATCAATGATAGTATCGTTCATGTTAGCAGCCGGATTTTACAAATTTGCAAAAACAGGAAGTCTCCTTTCTTTTATAAATTATCCTGAATTAGCAAAACTTATCGATAAAAATGTTGGTAACTATTTTAAATATTTTATAATATACATTATTCTCATCGCAATAACTCTAATTGCAAAAAGCACTTTGTTTAATATTTTTAGCTTTATGGGGTATTTCGGACTAATTCTATACACAGCATCTTTATCGCTTATATTCTTGTATACAACACTTGTTTTTGCAAAAATAGTAACTAAATCAATAATAGAATAAGCCGTTTTAATGATATAATATAACTATGAAAAGAGTTGTTATTGTATATTTTATTCTGCTTTTAATGTTGCAAGATGCATTTGCTAACTCATATAATCCTGCATTGTACAAAACAATGAGCGCAAGTTCATACCGTAATAACTACAACAGGCAGGTAAATTATCAAACAATTCCATACTGGCAGGCTCAATCTAATTTTGCAACAAGAAATAGAACTTACCGGAGTTATTCAAACTACAACAACGCTTTATACAGACATAATGCATCCGTAAAATTCAATCGGAGCTACAGATGATTAATATTGATTTTCTCACTTTAAAAGCATTTTTTCTTGAAAATATAGATTTCATAATTGGTTCAAGACTGCAAAAAATTCAGCAGCCAACAAGACGCGATTTCATTTTTTCTCTTAGAAATAATGGCGACTCAAGAAAATTATACATTAATATTCACCCCCAAATGTACCATATAGCTTTTATGAATAAAGAGAATGAAGAGAAACGCAATATAACTATTCCTAAAAAACCTCCGATGTTTTGCATGCTTCTCAGAAAATACATTGAAGGTGCAAGAATTGCTGATGCTTGCGTTATTGATAATGAACGTATTATTGAATTTCATTTTGAAACTTATGACGAAATCTCTCAAAAACAAATTTTATGCCTGACTATCGAGCTAATGGGAAAACATTCAAACATCATACTATATAACAAAGAAACAAACATAATAATAGGGTGTGCACATAATGTAGGAGCAGAAAAAAGCCGATACAGAGAACTGCAAGGAGGACTTAAATATATTTATCCTCCGGGGGTAAATGTAGAAAACGAAGGAATTATATTATCTAACGAATTAAAAAAACAATTTAAGAATTTATCAGCGGAAAAAATCAATGAATACCTTACCACTACTGATTTTCGTCCTGCAATATACAATGACGGATACACCTTATTCAAGGAGCTTATAGATAATTCCATTTCACAAAGTTCTGTAAATAAAATGCTTGATGATTATTATGCAGATATACAGGAAAAATTAATCCTCAAAGAAGAAAAAGCTAAACTTACAGAAATTACAACAACAAAACTAAAAAAAACAAAAAATGCGATAGATAAAATAACAGCTCTGTTAAAAAAACGTGATAATACCGAAAGATACAAACTTTACGGAGAATTATTAACTGCAAATTTATACCAAAAGACAGATTTTCAAAAAAGTATAGAAGTTTTTGATTACATAAATAAGCAAAACATAACAATTGAGTTGGATGACACAAAAACTCTTAATGAAAATGCCCAAAGATATTACAAACTATATACAAAATCTAAAAAAACTAAAGAAAAATCAAATGAAATGCTCACGAATTTAACAGTTGAGCAGGAATACCTTGAAGCTATTCTGTATAGCATAACAACATCTAAAACGGTCAAAGAACTTGATGATATTAAATCAGAATTAGATATAAATACAGAAAAAAATAAAAGGAACGAAAAGCCAATTGTTGAAAAAATTAATATTGACGGCTTTGATGTATTCATTGGAAAAAACAATAAACAAAATGATTACATAATCTCAAAACTTGCAAAAGACGAAGATTTATGGTTCCATACAAGACTATGTGCAGGTTCACACATTTTGCTAAAAACAAACGGAATTGAGCCTAAAGAAGAAACAATTTTTGCTTGCTGTAAACTTGCCCGAAAATATTCTTCAGCTACTCAGCCCTCAAAAGTCGGTGTAATCTACACAAAAGCAAAATATTTACGAAAACCGCCGGCTGCACCATTGGGATATGTTACATACAAACAGGAAAAAGAGATTTTAATTTAATAAGTATAAAAAATGAGGATTGCACGTCTGCAACCCTCATTTAATCTTATCTGCAAGCAGTTAACTATTTGCCGTTAACAACTTCTTTGAATTTCTTACCAGCAGAGAATACAGGAACTGTCTTAGCAGGGATCTTGATTTCCTTACCTGTTTGTGGGTTTCTGCCGTTTCTAGCAGCTCTTTTACGAGGTTCCCAAGTTCCAAAACCAACTAAAGTTACTTTCTTACCTTTAGAAACAGTCTTTTGTACAGTTTCAATTAAAGCTGATAAAACTTCATTAGCTTCTTTTTGAGTAACTTTTGATTTCTTTGAAATTTCTGCTACTAATTCTTCTTTGTTCATTATAAAACTCCTTTCTTAAATTTTACAAATCTATAATAGCACTTAAATTAAAGAATGCAAGTACATCATTTGGTTGAAAGTATTATTTTTTCTGGGAATTTTAATTATATATTTCCACAACAAAAGATACAGACAACGATTTAAGATTGCCTGTCTTTAAATATCCCTAAAATGAAGCTACTTTTCTATATTAACCATGCTTCCGGATACATCTGCATTTTGCGATATATAAGCTTTTTGCAATTTTTGAAGCTTTTGAGTTCTGCTAAGTTCTGACTGCACTTCTTCCATGACTTTTTTTAATGTCTGCATATTTTTTTCTTCAATGGATTTTATTTCTTCAAAAATTTTATTCACATTTACTTGCTGTTCAGGAGTAAATTCAAGATATTTGCGCATGCATTTGCAATTCAGAAAAATTGATTCTCTCATCTTAATCATAGTAATTGCACTATCAAAGTCTTCTTTCTCAATCATTTTAGCAATACTTAAGGCACCGTTTTTAAGTTGTTCGTATTGCATCATTAATTGTTCATACTGCTTATCATCCTGCATTACTATCTCCTCCCTCAGACGGTCTGTCTGATGAATTTTGAGCATCCTGAGCTGCTTGCTCTTTCATGACTTCTTCTACAGTAGTAACACCACTTTGAATTTCTATGGCTTTTTGAAATCCCCATCGGATATTAGTTAAATCTTCTATAACCTCATCAACTTTTGCTGCATTTCGCTGAACATTTGCTTTTATAAGGTTCATTGCCATGCGATTGTATAATTTGAACAATTGTTTTGATACATCATTTCCGTTTTCTAAATCAATTGTTCTCATTAGTTCTCTTATGATTTTTCTTGCTCCGTCAATATTTACAGAACGTTCCTTATAATTGTTTTCCTCAATAGCTTTTTTTGCTTTCATTAAAAACTGTATTGCACCGTCAAAAAGCAATATCATCAACTTTTCCGGAGTTGCTGTAGTAATATTGCTTGTCTGATATTGTTTTATGTATTTATTGTATGGATTGCCCGGCGGCATATTACACCTTCTTGTTTACAAATATTCCTGATGCCATATTAAGTTTTTGTACTAACTCACCCAGTTCATCACCGGATATTGTTTCTATTAGTCTATCAGTTGAACTATCATATAATTCAATTATATCATCTTTTATATTTAATTTAACATAAAATTCTTTATCCGGATTTTCGAAATCCTCAACATCAAAATCAGCCTGTCCTTCTTCTTCTTTTGGCTCTTCTACCAAGCCGTCCTGAAATTCGTCCTGTTGTTGTGCATTCCGTTTCTTTTTTCCGCCATCTTCTTCTGTTTCATCTTTTTCACGAACACGCTGATTATTTGCAAGACCTTGAACTTGTTGAGACATATTTGTAGGATCAGAAGCCATTGATTGTTCAACATTATTAGCCATATCCGCAGATGTTTGCTCTCTTATGGCTCCTGTATTAGCCATAGAAATTCCGTCCATGCCCATAGTATTTTAAAGTCCTTTAAATATATTATTCCTATTAATTATTATATTATGATATAATTTAAGTCAAGACATCATATAAAAAAATGATTGCAAGTCAGCATTACAAAAGAAGGGTCATTTTATGAGCAAAAATCTATTTGTAGATTACATGGAAAAAATGTGTTCTTATCCGCTGTGGATAAAACAAACTATATTCTTAAATTTATCAAACGATTTAACAAAATATTTGAGTAATGAATTTCTTGATGTTCAGGAAGGAGATTTATTCCATGTCTACAAACCACAATTATCAGAACATGGGCAAAATGAACTTTTCACAAAAGAATCAGGATTTGATGAATTAATTTATACTTTCATGAACTGCTGCACTAAAAACATGTCACTTATTGAAATTGCAATTGATAATAACTTAACAATGGAAGAAGTCGCAAAAGCTTTTACATTCTGCAAGAAATCAAAATTTTTCTCAAATGAAGTTCCAAATTTGATTAGTGCAATCGCAGGATTTATTGCAGGGAAATACCGAACCGGTGAATATTTTATCCGTGCCGGTAAAATGACCATAGAACAACTTGATGAAGTACTAAACAAACAACAAGAAATTAACGCCTCCGGCAAACACGTTTTCATTGCGGAATTAATGGTTCAAATGGGATTCGTAAGAGAAGTTGACGTTAAAAGTATTATTTTCATGAAAGAAGAAGCCGGCAAACGTTTTTCTCTAAATCCTGAAGAAATGCCAAATATTGCACTTGAAAAAGAAGAATTTGATATCAGAGTTGAAAATACAAGATTAAAAGAAGAAAACGAAATTATGCGTCAAAAACTTGATGCAATATTAACTTACATAAAAGATCATAAGATAGAAGAAAAATAATGCTAAAAATTGAGTACATTAGAGATGGGCTAATAGAAGAAGTTCACGAAGGGGTTTGGGTTAGCGCACAACCCATTAAAGGATTTGCTCCGGCAACCGATCATAAAACACCTTACTTCTTACGTTCCTGTGCAAAACCTATTCAGGCTACTTTATTAATTGATGCGGAAATTGATTTTACGCCGGAAGAAATTGCCTTATGTTGCGGCTCTCATGCAGGTGAAGATTGCCACATAAAAGTTGCAACAAAAATTTTAAAAAAATTAAAACTTTCAGAAAGCGATTTAAAATGCGGTATTCATGCTCCACTTTCAAGAGGCATGCAAAACAGAATGATTGTTAGAGGTGACAACCCTACTCAGCTTCATAACAATTGCTCCGGAAAACATCTCGGCTTTCTTGCACTTTGCCAGAAAAATGACTGGGACTTAAAAAACTATGACAGTCCTGAGCATCCTTTACAAATTGCGGTAAAAGAACGAATTAATAAACTTTGCGGAGTTACACAAAACTATCCTATGACAACAGATGGCTGCGGAGTACCAATCCTCAGTATGCCATTACAAAACCTTGCTCAAGGTTTTGTAAGACTTCTTGAATATCCTAAAATTCTGACTTCAATCAAAGCTAATCCTTATATATTTGGCGGTGAGGGAAGAACTGATACCGAAATAATACAAAAAACCGAAAATTTAATTGCTAAAGTTGGAGCCGGCGGACTTTGCGCGGTTTTAAACGTAAAAGAATGCAATGCTTTTGTTGTAAAAATAAATGATGCATCACCGGAAGCAAGAAGATTTGCACTTTTTGAAATAATTAACCGACTTGGTTGGGGTGAGATAAAATACGATAACAGAATAAAAACTATTGCCGGAAAAGTTGTCGGACAAGTTGTCGTTTCATTATAGATAAATCACTATTACTCCATTTACTGTATGTAAAAATAAAAAAAAACGGATATAATTTTATTATGCGCATAGTAGAAAATAGTGAATTAAGCAATTATAAAGTATTACCGTTCGACCTATTTACGGAAAATAAGACAAAAATACTTGAAGCCGGCGAAGTTCTCACCCCCGGAAAACTTATAATGCTGAAAAATTATGTAAGAATCTATGCAGAAGATTTTTTGAGTGAAAATAACTCAACATCAAGAAAATCTGACACAACCATTCAAAATGCTTCTAAGCAAAGACTTCTTAACTTTTCATACGAATCACTTGACCCTGACGAATTTGATACTGTTATAAACAGAGCATCTTCTTTAAAACCGGATACTCAAAAGAAAATTAAATTTTTTTATAAACGCATTTTTGAGTTATTTTTACAAGGATATTATGATGACGCAATATTAAAATTACAATCATTGGTAACAATTTTACGAAATGAAATTTATAAAAATCTTCACAGGTCTGATAAAGGTTCTAAAGTAAGATTTTTGGGAGAATATGAACTTTGTCACCCATTAAATGTTACTATTATTTCCGGACTTATCGCAAGAAAACTTGAATTTGCTCCGAAGTCAATTGATGATTTACTATTGTCCGCACTATTACACGATATCGGGAAATTGAAAGTAGATTTTCAGGGTGGTTCTGCTATCTTAACAATGAATGAAGATGAAATTAGAGAACACACTATACTCGGATACAGAATGATAAAAGATACGTTTGGTTTATCTGAAACTATTGCCAAAGTTGCGCTTGAACACCACGAAAACAATGATGGTTCCGGATATCCCAGAGGTCTTTCCAATGACTTTATTTCTGAATTTGCACAGATTATAAATGTAGCAAACTACTATGATAACCTTGCCGGCAACAGAACACATATTCCAATATCCAACAACAGAGAAGCTCTTAGAGAAATGCTCAATATTGGAACAAGCAGATTTTCACCAAGAATACTTTATACTTTTATCCACATGTTCAATTATGATGACATAAGCGATTTTAATGACATGACATTCTAAATTAATTTTACAATTCATAACATTTCGTTGGATTTTTAGCATGTTTTAAATATAATTGGTTCTAGACAAAATAACATACGAGGGAGTAAAAACATGCCGAATAGTGAAAGTGTTGGGAAAAAGATAGTAGAAGCTCTGAGAAAACAGGCTGAAAGCATAGATACAACAGAAGATACAGGTTTTGAGACAGATTCTTTTGTTGCTGATACAAACGAAAACTTGTTGAGTTCACAAAGCAGTGATATTTTTGCGGAACCTGAAATTCCTACAAAACAACCAACAGGATTCTTTGATGATATTACTGAAAATGATAACAAAGATCCATTCTTCACAGAACCAACACCTGTGCAGGTTGCAGAAACAACTTCAGATAACTTTGAAATGCCTGCAAACATTGCAGTTCTAAAAAGATTAATTTCTCAGTTACCGAGTGGTGTTTCAAGACATACAGGTGCTCAAATTATTAAACAAACAATGGAAGCACTTGGTATATCAATGAAAAGTGTTTTGCAAGATGCTCAGCAGGTTCAGGAAGGTTTAAAGGTTTCTGCAAGAGAATGTCAAGCTTCAATACAGGAATACAAAAAACAAATTCTTGCTTTGGAAAAACAATCTCAAAATTATCAAAAACAGTATTCTGCTTTGAATGACTTAATTAGTTTGTTTATCCAAACTACAAAATAAGATTTATTTTTTCAAACAAAAAAAGGAGTTCATTTATTCAATGAACTCCTTTTTTATAAATATTTAATTAAATTCCTTCATCACTTTCGCCTTCCTCATTTGAAGCAGGCGGTGCTGCAACTTCTACACCCATTTGTTCTAAAGCTGTTCTTGCTTTTGGTGCTAGAGCCGTATCAGAGAAGTTTTCCAGAATTGTCTGATAACATTCAATAGCTTCAGGCTTCATGTCACGAAGTTTATATATATTACCAGCCTTGTAATACAATGGCGCCAAAGATGGGTTTGTTGCCATTAACATCTGGTTATCAAGTTTTATTTTAATACCAATAAGTTTTTCGTTATCTTGCGGTGACAGCAAAGAACGACCATATATTTTTTGAGTTAAATTATCAATGGTATCCGACATCTCCGCAATATCTTCTTTTGACAATTTTGAAGACTTCTTTGCAGCCGATACATCTATACTGATGGCACTTAACAACAAAAATACTACTAAGCAAGCTAAAATTATTCTCTTCATACTAATACTCCATATACGAAATATTATACACTAAGTTTATTATAAATAAAAATTGGATTTTTTGTTCAATTACTTGTATGATTATTTTATGGAAAAATTAGTTTATCAAATGTTTATTTTAGGAACAGGAGGGGTAAATAATATACAATATTTACAACAAGCCTTGAAAAAAGGAGTTGGAGGAATTATTTACTTTACCCGAGATATAAAAAACAAAGAACAGTTCTGTAAACTTATTAAAGAACACACTTCTTTAGCCATTATCCCGCCATTTCTCTCAATTGACCAAGAAGGCGGCAGAGTAGAAAGAACCGAAAATATTCATGAAAGGTACTTATCCCCAAAATTTGCATTTGAAAAAGGATTAGATTTTTTAGAAAATCAAACTGAAAATATTGCACATGAATTAAAAGAATACGGTATAAACTTGAATTTTGCACCCTGTGCAGATGTAAACACAAATCCTGATAACCCGATTATCGGAGAAAGAGCTTTTGCTGATAATCCGCATGATGTAATTAAAGGGGTTAAAATCACATCTGAAACATACAGAAAAAATGGAATTATACCTTGTGTAAAACATTATCCAGGACATGGTGACGCAGATAAAGACAGCCATTTGACATTACCTGTAATTAATTTAAGTTTTGAAGAGATGAATAAAAAACATATTTATCCATTTGAATTTGCCGTAAAAAATGATATTGAAATGATTATGGCTGCTCATTTGCACTGTACTTGCTTTGATAAAGAAACAACTCCTGCTTCATTGAGCAAAAATGCAATCGGATATTTGAGAAATAAACTTAATTATAATGGTGTAATTATATCTGATGATATGGTTATGAAAGGGGTTCAGGATTATGGTGCGATAGATGCAATTATTATGGGTATAAAAGCCGGTCTTGATATGTTCATATACAGAGATGCCGATAAAAACACCATTAATACAATAAATGAGCTTGTAAAAATCGTGACCCAAGACAAAGAGTTGACAGAATGTGTTTTAAAATCAAATGAAAGAATAAAACACTTGAAAAAGAAATATAATATTATATAAAAACAGAACGGCGAAGCCAAAGGCTTCGCCGTTCTTCATAACATTATTCAAATGTCCTAAACAGCAGATTCTGCTTTTGCTGCATCAAAACATTCTTTACAAAGAACATCTCTGCCTTGTGTCGGGTTAAAAGGTACTTGTGTTTGCTTACCGCATTTTGCACATACAGTATCATACATTTTCTTTTTACCTCTACGTTGTTGTTTTTTAGCCTTTCTGCAGCTAGGGCATCTTTTTGGCTTATTTGTTAAACCTTTTTCTGCATAAAATTCTTGCTCACCTGCTGTAAAAACAAACTCAGCTCCGCAATCTTCACAAATAAGCTTTTCATCTTCGAACATGACCGTGTCTCCTAAATATTTTATAACCATAGGTTTACAAAGAAACCATGCCCTTTATTCTATAACTTTTTTCAAGAACCGTCAAGTGTGAAGCAAAGGAGTAATTTATATTAGCAATATTATTTACCGGTAGAACCGAAACCGCCGGCTCCTCGTTCTGTTTCCGAAAGTTCTGTTACAACTTCGATTTTAGCTTGTTCATATTTAGCAATAACCATTTGAGCAATACGTTCTTCAGGCTGAATAGTGTATTCTTCATTTGAGATATTTACTATAGGAACGCAAACTTCACCGCGATAATCTTCATCAATTGTACCAACACAGTTTATTAAACTTATACCATGTTTAATAGACAAACCTGAACGAGGTCTGATTTGAGCTTCATATCCATGCTCAAGCTCGATTTTCAGTCCTGTAGGTATTAATTTTCTTTCTAAAGGTTTTAGAGTAACAGGCTCGGATATTGCTGCACACAAATCCATGCCGGCAGCACCTTCTGTTTTATATTCTGGTACAGACTTATTATGCTCTAATCTTTGTATCTTTAAAATCATACTTCTCTCCTTTCATAATATTCCCTCGCCCAACGGGAGATGGCCAGGGAGAGGGGTAGAACCCATTACGCAGTAATAATAGTTTTACCATCAATAACTTGTTTTGGGAAAATAGTAAGCGTTTCTATTCCCATTTTTTTATCAAGTTTTCGTTCCTGATTAACAGGGTTAGTTGAATTATTAGAGTCATCATCACCCTGATTAGCTCTAAAATTCATATAACGATTAGAATATTCTATAAATAAATTTCTTCTTTCATTAGCACCTGTAACTGATGATACGTTCATTAAAAATCCCTTTGATTATGTGATAAACCTTACTTAATAATTTTCATTCGTAATAAATTGAAAGTCAATACAATATAAAAGTTTGTAAAGAAAAAAAGTTTATGATAACATAGGTGTATTGAAAAATTAATAAAAAAGATGTCGGCGTGGCAAGGACTCCACAAGAACGATTAAGTATCGTTCGCAGTGGAGGAGTCGAGTCGATACGGAAGTGGCGCGAGACGTATATAGATATATACCAATTCCGCCCAATTTTGAAAATTAAATAACTATGTCGATGTGGCACTCTGCCGACGAGGAAGATTAAGTATCTTCCGAGGAGAGGGGAGGTATACGCATCACGAAGTGATAATTGAATAGTTTGAGTCGATGTGGCGGAATCGGTATACGCGCACGTTTGAGGGGCGTGTGGAGAAATCCTTGGGGGTTCAAGTCCCCCCATCGACACCATTTTTACAATATTGAGAGGAATAACATTGGACCAACTATATAAGAATACAACATATCAATTTTTCCAATATGTTTTAAGACCTATTTCTATAATTATAGCAATTATTTGCCCAATAATTTTATATCAAAATAGTGTTTTTGTGGATAAAAGTGGAACATTTTTTCTATTTATTCCTATATGTTTGTTTTTATGTGTTTTAGGTAATATTCTTATGGTTTCATGTATTAAACAGTTAAATATAAAACAAAATGCAATATCTATAGATTATGTAAACGGTTTTAAGACAACAAATTACAATATAAAAAAATCAGATATAAGCATGATTATAGGGGAATACAAACTAAAGAAAATGTTTTTTATTGAACCTCTAACACACCACTGGTCACATACACCAAACCCAGCAGAATTGTTCGATTTTTTTCTAAATATTGTTTTAAATAATGGAACAAAAATTGCACTTAAGCATAATGTAGAACAATTGGAAATCCTTGATATTTTTGAACCACTTACAAAAATTATTTCAAATATTCAGATAAGTACCCCTACTAATATTTCAAAGGTAATTGCACAAACAAATAAACTAAAAAGTTACACTCAACAGTACAATGGTGCTATATGGCAGTTCAACAATGAAAATCAATCTGTTTAGTATCTATGCCTAAAATCATCTTAATTTTATGATACGTCTGCGTATCAAGTTTCATAAGCAAAATCAACTTGTGAAAAATATTGTACTTATTACCTAAATTTGCTATAATATTTTTGTCAAAGGGTTCCAAGTAACCTTATCGACACCATAACATAATGTTGGGCAAGTATGCCCAACCTACAGACTGAAAATTTATAATAATGTTGGGTTTCACCCAACCTACAAACTACAAACTTAAGCATAAACATTTGGCATAATACTATTCAACAACAAATATTTCATTTTAATCTGCTTTACAAAATAAATGTAAACATATTTACCTCAAATTGCCCAATTTATATTTTTATAATATTATATTATTGAGAGGTGTAGTATGGAATTTTTTAGAGAACATAAAAAATTTATTATAG
Source organism: uncultured bacterium (assembly GCA_902797965.1). GTDB lineage: Bacteria > Cyanobacteriota > Vampirovibrionia > Gastranaerophilales > Gastranaerophilaceae > CAG-196. The sequence goes on along the minus strand of CADBUY010000003.1, from coordinate 159,095 downwards.
GAATAATTGCAGTATCATTCATCGTGTGGACCGCCGGATTAAGTCTGTTAATGTTAATGCAGCCGGGTATTGGTCAATAAACATTCCGGAGGTTTTTTTGAGAGTCAAAAAAATATTAAAAATTTTGATATTAATATGTTTTTTATTTAGTTACAGTGCAAAATGTATACCGACTTTTGCCGCTGATGTTGCTACGCAAAAAAAAGAACTTCAGAAAAAAATTAGGCACGTTGAATGGCTTGAAAATATTGAGCAGAACAAGTTATATAAAAACCAGCAAAAATTAGAAGATGCGAAAACATCCCTTAAAGAATCCGAAAAACAAGTCGCATCTGTTCAGCAAGATTTATATGGTATGCAAGGACAGCTGAATAAAGCAACCGCAGAATATATGTCACTCAATACCGTACTTGCCTCGCATATAAGAAAGGTATTTAAATCTCAAAGAAAAGCTTTTTTTGAACTTTTAATTACATCAGAAGACATAAATATGCTTGTTGACAGAGTTTATTTCCAAAAACTTCTGCTAAAAGATGACTATGACAGAATGCACATTGCAAAATCTAAAGCTCAGGAAATAGCATTATTAAAGTACAATATAGAAGCAAGAAAACGTAATTATGAACGCTCTATCGCTTCGATGAACACACAAAAAGCATATATTCAACGAGCAATAAACAGAAATCAAAGCATGATTAAAAAGCTTAAAACAGACAAAGTTGCTTATGAAAAAGCTGAACGAGATTTGGATAAACAATCGAGAAGTATTCAGAGTTACATAAACAGAACTGCGAAGGACAACAATACAAGTGTTGTTGCCTCAGGGTTTATGAAACCGATACAGGGACGTATCACTTCACCATTCGGTTGGAGAATTCACCCTATATTCAACAGCAGGACTTTCCACTCCGGAGTTGATATTGGCGGACCGAATCTGGGTGCAATAAAAGCTTCAAATTCCGGCAAAGTCATATATTCCGGTTGGTACGGCGGTTACGGAAAGGTTGTTATCATAGAACATGGCGTTGTTGGCGGGAAGCCGGTTTCTACGTTGTACGCTCATATGAGCACAATTAAAGCTGTTAACGGTCAACATATCAAAAAGGGTGACGTTATTGGATATGAAGGAACTACAGGATACAGCACAGGACCGCATTGTCACTTTGAAGTAAGAGAAAATGGAAAGCCAAGTAATCCAAATTCTTATGTTGCGTTATAATATATAATATAAATTAAATAGGAATAGAATTTTGAAACTAAAAATAACAACATTATTAATATCAGCACTATTTATAACAAATGCAGCATTTGCAGATGTTTCATTTGCAGAAAAATCAGATTATACCGGTGATTCATTCTTTATGCCGGCACTACTTCGCCAAAATCAGGAACAAAACCAAAAGACTAATGATGAAGATTATAATTCAACGTCTACAATTGTGGACAGCAAACGCACGCAAACAACACCTCCATTAAAAAAAATTCGTACTGCTATACAGGAAAAAAGAGAAGAACGTCACAAACAACAGACTCAATTCGCTCCGACAGCTCCGGATACAAGTATCTACAAATCAGAAACTGATACTTCCGAATACGCTTCTAAAGAGATAGAGGAACATTTTGATGAGAACATGATGCCGGACGGTTTTGATGCAGATGAGCAAGCTATTAACGAACAGCCGAAATCAAAACATTTCTGGGCAAAAAACAAAACTGACAAAGCAGTTGAACCGGAAAATACTGAAAATATAATACTTGACTGCGACAACATGGATTATGATACAGATAAATATTGCCTTTTTGCAACCGGAAACGTAAGTGTTGAATTCGTTAATCAAGAAACGGTAGTCAAAGCTGACAAGATTACATATGACAGAATGAACAATACCATCAAAGCAGAGGGTAATGTTAAAATTATAAAAAATAATCAGATCATAAATGGCGACTATATTTTTGTCGATATGAATGAAGAAAATGCCCTTATCGAAAATCCTGTAACTCAAACAGCAACAATAGAAGTTCGCGCTGCAAAAGGTTATGTATATGGTGATAGAGTTATTCAAGAACAAGGTTCTATAGTAGTTGATGAATCTTATCCGATTAACTTCAGATCTTCCGGTTCCGGTCCACAGATATCCAGAATGATGCTTCCTAAAGATCAAACGATTTCTGAAGATATGGAAAAAGGTCTTGTTAAAATCCATGCAAGAGAATTAAAAATAACTCAAAAAGGAGATTTGGAGACTATTGCAATAAAACGTGCCAATGTAAAAAAAGGCAAGTGGACAATATTAAAACTTCCTGCCATAAAAATTTATACTAATAAAAACCATGATTACGCTGAAACCAACATTTGGGAAGTTGGTTCAGAAAGAGGATTAGGTACTTACATTGGTCCAGGCTTTGTTTTTGAATTACCAAAGGGTAGTGTATTAAAAGCAATTCCAATATTAAATATTAACCATGGTATCGGAGTCGGAGGTATAGGCAGGTTTAGCAGCGGAACAAACTCTACGCAAGTCGGTTACGGAACAACAGAAAGTAAATTCCTTATCAGAGGTCGTCAAAGACTTGATGACAACTTAATGTTACAATATGCAATGAACGATTATCTGGATGACTGGTGGCTTGGAAGACGCCGTCCTAAATATGGTTTGGATTTGGTTTATGCAAAAGGGTATTTAGGCAACAATTTTTTACTAAAAGGTCACAACTCATCATATATTCATCAGTTTGACTTTGGTTACTTCCATGATATCGACGTAGATAAACATTTTGGAGATTTAAAAAGTTCAAGAATTGGCACAACCAGAGCCAGATATATGGCACAAGCCTCGCAGAACTTCTATCATTACAGAAACGAAGACAAATTGACAGCCTTTGATTTTAATATAGTCGGACAATTTGCAGCATCTGTTTATGGTACCGGTGATACTCAGATAATCGGAAGAATCGGACCTCAATTCCATACTCAGTGGAGACGCTGGATGCAAGACATCGGATACTTTCAATCTGTATATGATGACAATTCTCCGGTTCCCGTATATGATGCATACAGATACGGAAAGTCTAATGCGTATTTGCGTGAAAGTTTAAGAATTAATAAATACTTAACTTTATCTTGGTTTGGTTCTCTTAACTTATCCAATGACTCACCAAACGGAAAAATGTTTCAGGAAAATGCTTTCTATATATCAGTAGGTCCTGATGATGTAAAGTTTAACTTAGGATACGATATAGAACGTGAAAATACATTCTTCTCGGTAGAAATGATGATGGATGCAAAAGGTGCAAAAATCGATTACGATAAGATGGAACTCAGACAAGTAAAAAAAGCTCAAAAAGAAGAAAATGAAAAGAAAGCTGAAAAACCGCAAAACGATTTTCAAAACACAAACAAAGCACCGGTTTTACAGCACGCAATAGTTGAAGATGTTAAGACGGTGGAAGATGTTCTCTAGAGACGATTTAACAAACAAAATTATTCGATACGGGAAATTATGCGGTGAAAAGAATTTTACACCCGGATATTCCGGCAATATATCTGCGAGATACAAAGATGGAATGTTAATCACAACATCAGGTTCTTCTAACGGATACTTGCAGGAAGATGAGATTGTTTATACTGATTTTAGCGGTAATTCATTAGAAGAAGGCAAGAAACCATCCAGTGAAAAATTTTTGCATATTGCAATATATAAAAAGAGACCTGAATTTAATTTTATAATTCATGTTCACCCGCCATATCTAAGCAGTTTTGCATCTTCTGATAAAGATTTAATGACTCCGATTATGGCTGAAAATGTTTTCTATTTTGGAGGAATTCCTTTAGCAGAATATGCTCTTCCGTCTTCTATGGAACTTGTATACAATACTGTCAAATATTTTGATAATTATGATGCTGTATTAATGGCAAACCATGGTTTTATTGTCGGATCAAAAACAATTGAAGATGCATATTTAAAATTAGAACTTGCGGAATCTTATGCCCAAGTTGTTTTAAACACAGAGATTTTGGGTGGAGCAAAAGTTCTAAGCAAAGAGCAAGCTCAGGCAATACTGAATTTAAGAAAATAGGTTATTTTACAATAATCTTCGGGAGCTGATTTTGAAAAAATTTATTTATAATATTTTATTTAAAATAAGAAAAATGAAACTACTTGATAAATATATCCTCAAGCAGGTAATTGAAATGTTCCTTATGGGTGTTTTGGTATTTACATCAATAATCTTTGCTTCTGATACATTTATCACTCTCATTAAACAAATTTCTATGTATGGAATTCCGTTTAAAATTGCATTTTTAATCATAATTTTACACTTACCTGCAGTTTTTGTAATGACTATTCCAATGGGGGTATTACTGGCAACAGTAATGACTCTAAATGGTTTGAGTTTAAGTTCTGAGATTACTGTTATGAGAGCTTGCGGGATTGGTCTTAACAGAATTGCAAAACCTATTTTTATTTTTGCAATAATTATGTCTTGTCTTAGTTTTATTGTTAACGAAACGGTTGTTCCGGTAATGACAAAACAATCTACAGACTTGGCTTTGTACGCTTTTAGCAAAAAAAATATTCCTGAAGGAAAAGAAAATTTTACATTCAAAGAAACAAAAGACAATGGAGCTTTAAAAAGACTTTTCTATGTTGGTGACTGCACAGAAGGAACATTACATAACATAACTGTTATGGATGCATCAAAAGACGGAACTATACAAATTTTACAAGCAAAAGAAGGAGAGACAGCTGAAGAAGGATGGAAGTTCAGAAAAGGAGCTATATATACAGTTACAGACAATGGTAAAGCTCTTGATACAACTTTGTTTGAAGATTCAACTGTAAAGTTTGGCGTTGATTTATCCGAAGAAATGAACCGAAATCTGGCTGATGAACATAACTTTATTCAATTATGCAAACTAATCCCCACAGTAAGCGTTGAAGACAGAAAATGGTTGTCAATAAGTTTATTTGATAAAATTGCGCTCCCACTTACGACTGTAGTTCTTGTTCTTATTGGTGTTCCGTTAGCAATTACACCACCGAGAGTTCGTTATAATAGAGGTTTTCTATTTAGTATATTGATTATATTTGCATACTATCTGATAAGAGCTTTATCTATTTCGTTTGGGGAAGCTGGTTCGCTTGCTCCTGCAATGGCTGCATTCATGCCGGACTTTGTATTAACAGTAATCGGAGTCGGCTTGTATTACAGAAAAGTATACACAATTTGTTAGCAGCAAATATAAAATAAAAATAAGGTATAAAATATTGGACAGATACAGATTAATAGCAGGAATAGTGGTTTGTTTTATATACTTACTTGCAATGTTCCCTTGGCAAACAATAACAGTTGCAGTAATTATTGCTATTGCATATTTTATACTTAAAAATACAGGTACCGGACAGACGGGAGAATACAGAATTTCTAATAACGGACGAGAAGTAAGAAGACATCAGGCTCTCAGTAACGCATCTATGTATCTTGCTCCTTACAGTGATATTTGGAGGAATTTAAAACTATCAAACACTTATTGCTCGCTTAGATTACAGTCAAACGGGTATACAATTGTCGGAAGAGAGTCTGTTGAACCATACAGGACATTTCGTGTTATGAAATCTAACATACACGCAGATGAGGATTTATGGAATATGTTTTGCGATGTTTTTGATCACAATACCAGATTTGATCGTTTAATAGAATTATGCAGAACATTTCAGGTAGATATTAAGATAGAGGGGGAACAATATAAATTATCACAAGGTGTAAACTACTCAGTAGTCAGTAATAACACAGATAATTCAAATACCATTAAAATAGATACTCTTGCTCCATCATCATCTAATACAGAAAAAAAAGAAAAATTAGACATTAATAATGCTTCTGAAGTAGAAATTACATCTCTACCCGGCATCAGTATAGTTTTATCAAAAAAAATAATAAAAAAACGTGAAGAAATTGGCGGTTTTAAAGATGTTAATGAGTTTTTACAATTCACACAGCTTAAACCCCACATGCGAACTCAATTAAGAGATTTGGTTTGTGTTAATAAAATGAAAGGTTCCGGAAAAATCAAACGCAACAGCGAACGGAGCGTTGATTTATAATGGAAAATTTTGGAGCTTTTATATATTTAGTTATTATGATTCTATATGCTGTATATAGAGCAAGTGAAACCGTATCTGGAAGAAGAAGCGGTTATAGCAGGTACGGAGTTTGGGGAATGCAGGATGATTTTTCATTAGAATATGATCCGCTTGAAGATATCAGAAAAGCCTATGAAGAGCGTTTGCAAATTTATTACCGAAATAATAAACCAAAAACATATCTGATAAACAAATATTGCGAAGCAAGACTCATAAAAGAAGATAAGGGAGATATTTGGTTCTATGTAAAAAATAGAACAAAGGCTAACAGCAAATTTTCAGGAGCTTACTTCGAAGTTAAAGGTAACAACACTCACGCAAGTACAATGTGGGCAATAATTGATATGGAGTTCAATTCTTTTACTAAATATGATAAAATAAGAGATTTATACTTAAAACTTAATCAAGGGTATAATACAAGAGGTGGACTTAAATACTTTTATCAACCGTTTACAGGTGGATTACCAAAACCTGTAGTAAATAAATTTGCTCAAAATGAATTTTGCAGAATGGAAGTAGAAACACTACCCAGTGGTGAAAAAGTTATAATTTGCTCAGAGATATGGGGACCTATACTATACTACAAACCAAGAAAATTTGTCATAAAAGCAGATAAATTAATTCTATATAGCATTCTCTCCGAATTTTCTAAAGACAAAAACAAAATGAAAGATTATTTAAGTTTGTTATCACAATATGTAAAACGTACGGATTGTACGACTAGAGATATAAGTGAAAAGATAGAAATAGAAAATACAGTTCCTCAACCCCAAATAAATACACAAAAAACAAATAATGAAGTAAAAACAACCGAACAAACAGAAAGTATTCAGATTGATTTGGATAAACAAATTGAACAAAAAGATGATACAGAAACTGAAATCAAAAAATATGATGAAAGAAATTTAGATTTGTAAAGCACTTTGATATGTATGACAATTATAAATGGTATTAACAAATATGGAATTAAGGGTATTTAACATTATAAAAAATACAAAAGTAGAAGGTCCTGGGAATAGATATTGCATCTGGGTTCAAGGATGTTCCAGACACTGCAAAGGGTGTCAGGCAGTTCATACTTGGAGTCATAAGGGCGGTGAGTTGTATGATGTAGAAGATATTATAGAGGATATTCTTAATAATATTGCCCCCTCACCCCAACCCTCTCCCGTCGGGAGAGGGGGTAAATCTATTGAAGGAGTGACTTTTTTAGGAGGTGAACCGTTTGAACAAGCTGAAGCACTTGGAATTATTGCAGAAGAAGTTCAAAAAGAAGGCTTAAGTGTTGTTTGTTTCACAGGGGGTAAAATAGAAGAACTTCAAACTAATCCTGTTAATAAAAAGCTTTTGGATAATATTGATTTGTTAATAGATGGTGAGTTTATACAAGAATTAACCGATTATTCTCGTCCTTGGTGCGGTTCATCTAATCAAAGATTCCATTTTTTGACTGACAGGTATAATGAAGAAATTTTTACTAAATACAAAAATAAAGTTGAAGTAAACATTTCTAAAAACGGACAAATATTTATGAACGGAATGGGCAATTTTAGTGAGATACTTCAAAAGATTGATTTAAAAGGAATAAAATAATGGTATTATTTCCCTAAAACAGGAGATTTATATGAGTACTTACAAATTAGCAAATCTTATTCGGGCAAGATTTCCGATGATATATATTACAACATTTGAGGAAGACAGAGTCACTAAATATATTAAATCCGTTGTAACGGATGAAAAACAAGTTAAATACCCGAGAGAAGTCTTTACATGGACTCAAACAAACGGACTTTTTAACGATAATACACAAAAAGGAGTTGCCGATACAACTTGCCCCTGCAAAGCATTAGAATTTATCAGAAAATATGATAAAGATTCAGTTTTTATTTTATATGATTTTCATGTAAACTTTGGACCAAAAGGCAGACAGCCTGATTATAATACAATTAGGAAAGTAAGAGATATTATTCCTGATTTAAAATTGGGAACTGTCAGAAAAACGGTTTTCTTTGTGTCTACTGAACTTCTTATCCCTGAATCTTTGCAAAAAGAAATAACAATTTTTGATTTTGCACTTCCTACATTAGAGGAAATCAAAGCAAAATTTGACAGTATGATTAATCAAAATTCAGGTGTTGTAAACGAACTAAGTGAAGAAGATAAAGATAAATTATGTAAAGCTGCTTTAGGTTTAACCTTGCAGGAAGCGGAAAGTGCATTTGCGCTTGCTATGGTTAATGACGGGAAAATTAATATTAAAGACTTGCAGGTTGTTCTTGAAGAAAAAGTTCAAGTTATTAAGAAAACAGGTATTTTGGAATTTATTCGTTCCGATTACACAATGAAAGATATCGGTGGTCTGGATAATCTTAAAAACTGGCTGCTAAAAAGGAATAATTCATGGTCAGAACAGGCAAAAAAATATTGTATTCCTGCACCAAAAGGTGTTCTCGTAACTGGCGTCCCCGGTTGCGGTAAGAGTTTAACAGCAAAAGCCATGAGTACAATTTGGGGACTTCCTCTTTTGAAACTTGATTTTGGTAAAGTTTTCTCAGGACTTGTTGGAAGCTCTGAAGAAAATATGAGAAGAGCGCTTCAAACAGCTGAAGCAGTTGCTCCGTCTATTTTATGGATTGATGAGATTGAAAAAGGGCTTAGCGGACTTGGTTCAAATGGTGATAGCGGCGTTTCATCAAGAATTTTCGGTCAGTTTTTGACTTGGATGCAGGAAAAAGAAAGCCCTGTTTTTGTTATAGCAACTGCAAATAATATAAGCGGACTTCCTCCTGAACTATTAAGAAAAGGGCGTTTTGACGAAATATTCTTTGTAGACTTACCTACAGAAGAAGAAAGAAAAGAAATTTTTAAGCTTCATTTGGAGAGAAGATTAAAAGACAAAGATGTTGCATCCGAAATTGTAGGAGTAAAAAATCTTTGCGGTGAACTTGCAAAGATGACAGAAGGTTTTATAGGTTCCGAAATTGAACAGGTTGTTATATCAGCTCTTTGTGATGCATTCTTTGAAAACAGACCATTAAAGTTTGAAGATTTAGCTAAAAATATTCAAACAACGGTTCCGCTTTCAATGACTCAAAGAGAACAAGTTCTTGCACTTCGTCAATGGGCAAATGTAAGAGCCGTTTCCGCTACAAAAACTTCAAAAATGAAAAATTACTCAAAAGAAATTGATGAGCAAAATGCTACTACAAGCAGAGGCGGAAGAACACTAGATTTCTAAGGGGGGTAAATAAGTTATATATAGGTTTGGTTTTCAAAATCGACAATGAGAAGAAATCTAAAGTAAGCAGGTTGGCTTTACTAAGCCGTCAATAATAGGAGAATTTAAATATGTCATGTACAGTAATCGCAGTACCATACGCACTAATGTGGGTAGTTGGAGCTATTGCAACAGCAGCCGCAACAGCAGCAAAAAATGCTGAGAATAATGCAAATTTTCAAGAACTGAGTTCTATATATAATGAAGCAGAAAATTGTTCTGAAGATCACGTTATTACCGAAAAACATTTTATAGAAAAAACTTTTGAAACACCATTTATGGATAAAAGTATTCTGTTAAAGACACTTGAAGAACATGGCGTTAAAAATATTACAGAATTTGATAACGGATTATCAGGAGAAGTAGATAATTATAAATTGGTTTTTGAAAAAGAAGCTGAAGATAAGCCATACAATGTTAAAATACATTGCCTTGAACAAGATAATGCAGAAGAGAAAGTCGGAGACTTGAATAGCGAATACGCAATGAATGTTCAGGAAGATGCTTACTTGCATATTTTAGATAAACTTAAAGAAAATAATATGCAAGTCGAACAAGAAGAAGTTATGGACGATAACACAATAGTTTTAACAGTAAATATTGATTAAAAGGATTGATAATATGTCTGATAAAAAATTAAAAATTAAATTATTGCCAAACGGCGAAATACAAATGGAAACTCATGGTGTAAAGGGTAAAAAATGTCTTGATTACATCGAAGTTTTAAAGAAGCTTGTAGACGTAAAGATTACCGACACTCAACTTTCTCAGGAATATTATGAAACAGAAGCAGAGGTTAACGAGGGTGAACAAAATGAACTCCGTTTTGATTAACAATATTGCACATAGTTTAAAATTATGATATTATAGACTTTGAGAAGAGAGGTTTAAATGAGCGAAGGACACTGGATTGTAAATACAGTGATTGCAGGACATCCGATGGCATTCAATATGGATACACTTGTAACCATGTGGGCCGCAATGGCTTTCTTAATAGTTGTAGCATTTATTACAACAAAAAAATTGTCTATTATTCCGGGGAAATTACAGTATGTAATGGAAAGTATTCTTGGATATTTTGATAATCTTATAAAAAGTATGATTAACAAAGATGGTGAAAAACATTTTCCGCTCATTGCATCTTTATTTTTATTCATAGTAACAGCCAACCTTATGGGACAATTACCATTAAAGATTTTTGAACTAAAACATGGTGAATTCGCATCACCTACAAATGACATAAACATGACAGCCGGTCTTGCTATAATTGTTTTAATTTACTATGTAACAGCAGGTTTAATAAAGAAAAGGGGTAAATTTTTACTCCACGAATTCTCTTTTGTTGGAATTATATCAATGCTTGTTGAAATATTAGAACTGTTTACAAGACCGTTAACACTTGCTCTCCGTCTTTTCGGGAATATATTAGCAGGTGAAATCTTAATCGGTGCTCTTTTGGGCATTTGCGCATGGGGGTTACCGCTTCCGATTATGTTTTTTGAAATACTTGTAGCTTGCGTTCAGGCTCTTGTATTTACTATGCTTACTACTGTTTATATAGCAACAGCAGTTAATGAGGAACATTAACAAACAATCCCCTCGCCCTGCGGGAGAGGGTAAGGGTGAGGGGGAAACTTCTCAAAGATAATAGAACTGGAAAATAAAGGAGAAAAAAATGGAAGAAGTAAAAACAATTTCTGATTTAGCACAATTAGGTGCAGGTATTGCAATGGGTTTTGGTGCAGTTGGTGCCGGACTTGGTATTGGTATTGCAACAAAAGGTCTTTTGGAATCAATAGCAAGACAACCTGAAATAGCAGGTAAAGCAGTTGGTTTCTTCTTAGTTGGTGCAGCTTTAGCAGAAGCTTGTGCTATTTACGCATTAGTTATTGCTATGAAATTATCAGGAATGATGGGCTAGGGGTAAATATAACCAATGGAATTTAACGGAACTTTTTTTGTATCAATTATTTCATTTTTAGTATTTGTTTTCATAATGAACAAATTGCTGTATGAACCTGTTCATAAAATTGTTAAAGAGAGAAATGATTTTATAAATGGGAATTATGACGTTGCAAATGCAAACAACGCAAAAGCAGATGAACTTGATGAGAACAGAAACAAAAAAATAATCGAAGCAAAAGAAGACGGCAGGGGGAAATATAATGAACTCCTTGCTAAGTTTAAAGAACAAAGAACTGATATCGTTAAAAATGCTCAGGCTAAGACACATGAGGAATTAGAAAAAGCTTATTCTGATTTAAGCAATGTTTCAAATGAAGCAAAAGAGAATTTGAAATGGAAAATGACAGATTTGGCAAACGATATCGTAGAAAAAGTCCTTGGATACAGAAGCGAAGTTCAAGGTTTTGATAATGACAAAATTAACAATATTCTATATAACGAGAAAGGTTAGAAGGTATAAAAAGAAATGTTTGAGACAGTTTTGGATTTTATTGCTCGGACAAATTTATTCAATTTTATAATTTTTGCAGGAATTATTATATTCCTGTTCGTTAAACTCAACGTAATGGGTGTTTTAAATAAAGGCACACAGGATGTTGCTGCAAAAATTGATAACTCTGAAACTGCAAAAGACGAATCTGAAATAAAACTTAAAACAATTGAAGATAAAGTTGCTAACCTTGCACAGGAAGTTGACAGCATTATCAAACAATCTGAGGCAAATGCAGAATTAGTCGGTGGACAAATTCTTGCTGATGCAAATAAATCTGCTGATAATATTAAAACAAATGCATTAAAATTAATTGAAAATAAAACAGGTGTTATGAAAAATGATATTATGCGCCGTGCATCACTTGCATCTGTGGAAGTTGCACGTGAGCATATTATTAATGAACTTAATAACAACCCAGAACTACATAACAAGCTAATAAACGAAAGCGTAGAAGCTATTAACGAAGTGGAAGGATAAATGGCAGAACTGGTGTCAAAAAAGTGGGCAAAAGCTCTTATAGAACTGGTACAAGAAGATGAAAACATTTCTAAAGAAAATGTTTTATCTGATTTAAAAAGTGTTGCAGAAACATTTGAAAATTCCAAGGAACTTTCGGACGTAATCAGTAACCCGTCAGTATCAACAGAAGAAAAACAAATTGTTATTTGCAAACTTTTTCAAGAAAGAGTATTACCCATTGTTTATAACTTCTTGTTTGCATTAAATCTCAAGAAAAGAATTAACTTGATTAGTGAAATTGTTGATGAGTTTGAACAAGAACTTGAAAAACTTAAAAATATTGTAAGAGTCAACATAACCTCTGCAATAGATTTATCAGATGAAAGAAAAAGTGAAATCAAATCACGCCTTGCAGAAAAGCTTCACAAAGACATAAAAGTAAGCTGGGGGGTCGATACAGATATTATTGCAGGTTTGATATTTAATATTAACGACACAGTTGTTGACAATAGTATCAAGCATAAACTTGACAAACTATGCGAAAACATAATCAGAGCATAGTTGTAAATAAAATTTATTCAAATAAAAACTACAAAATATAAGAGAGGATAGAAATGGCAGTAATTAATCCTGATGAAATCAGTTCTATATTAAAAGAGAACATCAGAAACTACGAAGCTAAAGCCGAAGTTTCAAATATAGGTTCGGTTATTGAAGTAGGTGACGGTATAGCACGTATTTACGGATTACGTAACGTTATGTCAAACGAACTTGTTGAATTTGAAGACGGCAAAGGTACTTTGGGTATTACATTAAACCTTGAAGAAAGCAATGTTGGTGTTGTAATATTAGGTGAATATACACATATTAAAGAAGGCATGACTGTTAAAACAACCGGCAGAATTGCTTCTGTCCCTGTAGGCGATGCACTTATCGGAAGAATTGTTAACCCAACAGGACGCCCGATTGACGGTAAAGGCGATATTTTATCAGACAAAACTCGTCCGATTGAAAGAGTTGCACCGGGTATTGTAGCAAGAAAATCTGTTCACCAGCCGCTTCAAACAGGATTAACCGCAATTGATGCTTTAACCCCAATTGGTCGCGGTCAACGTGAACTTATTATCGGTGACAGACAAACAGGTAAAACCGCGGTTGCAATTGATACAATCATTAACCAAAAAGGCGGAGATGTTATTTGTATCTACGTTGCAATCGGTCAAAAAGCATCTACTGTCGCTCAGATTGCTAAAACTTTAGAAAAACACGGCGCAATGGATTATTCTATTATCGTTGCATCTACTGCCAATGAGCCTGCTCCAATGCAATATATTGCACCATTTGCAGGTGTTGCAATTGCAGAAGAATTTATGGAACAAGGTAAACACGTTTTAATCGTGTATGATGATTTAACAAAACACGCTCAGGCATATCGTGCAATGAGTTTGCTTCTTAAAAGACCACCGGGACGTGAAGCATACCCCGGTGATGTATTCTACTTACACTCAAGACTACTTGAAAGAGCTGTTAAGTTGAATGATGAACTTGGCGGAGGTAGTATTACAGCACTTCCGATTATTGAAACTCAAGCAGGCGATGTTTCAGCATATATTCCGACTAACGTAATTTCAATTACAGACGGACAAATATTCCTTGAAACATCATTGTTTAACTCTGGCGTAAGACCCGCAATCAACGCAGGTATTTCAGTATCTCGTGTTGGTGGTGCAGCTCAAACTAAGGGTATTAAACAAGTTGCAGGAAAACTTCGTTTGGACTTAGCGCAATTCAGAGAACTTGAAGCGTTCGCTCAGTTTGCATCAGACTTAGATGCTGCTACAAAGAAACAGCTTTTAAGAGGACAAAAACTTACAGAAGTTCTTAAACAACCTCAATACAAGCCACTTACAGTTGCTCAACAAGTTACAATCTTGTTTGCCGCAAACGAAGGTTTCTTGGATGAAGTTGATAACAAAGATATTACTGCATACAAGACAGGCTGGTTTGAGTACTTTGAAGCTAATCTTCCTGAAATGAGCAAGGCTTTAAATGAAGGTGCAAAACTTTCTGACGAAGATATTGCAACTTTAAAAGCTAAGCTTGAAGAGTACGGAAAAACTTTGGGGTAGGGGTAAATATAAGAGGAAACAATGCCAAACTTAAAAGACATAAAAAACAGAATAAACAGCGTTCAGAACACTAAAAAGATTACAAAAGCAATGAAAATGGTTGCAGCAGCAAAGGTAAAAAAAGCTGAATCTACGGTTAAAGCCGGCAGACCATTTTCTGATGAGCTTTTGCACCTTTTTAGAAAAATGCTCGGAACTGTTAGTGAATACTCTAAACAAGGCTTAAAAGTTGAAAGGGCATTAGATAATTATCCGGAATTAATCACTCCAAGAGAAGTTAAAGCAGAGGGGTTACTTGTTCTTACTTCAAACAAAGGTCTTGCAGGTGCATACAATGCTAACGTAATCAAAGCCGCTTTTAAGAGGGTAAAAGAAAATAAGGAAAACGGAATAAAGACTTTTATTTATCCTGTAGGACAAAAAGCCATTTCTGCTTTTAAACATAAACAAAGCAGTGGCGACTATATTCTTAAAAAAGGATATATGGCTATTGCAAATGATCCTACTGCTACAGGCGCAACCCTTATTGCCGAAGATATGGCAGAAGATTTTGTTAAAGGTGAATTAGATAGTATTGATATCTTTACAACTCACTTTAATAACATGATGTCTTATAATGTTGTTTCATGGGAAATACTTCCTGTCAAAGTTGAAAAAGCCAAAGAGCACGAAATTGATCCTCTTATGACTTTTGAACCATCACCGCATGCAGTTTTGAAACAATTAGTTCCAATGTATATAACAAACTCTATTTATCAAGCATTATTAGAAGCAAACGCTTCTGAACTCGCTTCTCGTATGACAGCCATGTCAGCAGCTTCAAATAACGCTGAAGAAATAATTAATACACTCACTGTTGATTATAACAAGGCTCGTCAAGGAGCAATTACACAAGAGCTTGTTGAAATTGTTTCAGGTGCAAACAGCGTTAAATAGAATTAATAAATAACATTCTAAAGAAAAAGAAGTCTAATAAGGCTTCTTTTTTATAGCAAAAAAAATTTTTACAGGTTTTATAAAAGATATGAACATACAGATTAACAATACAACATTTGGACAAAAATACCCGACAGGAAGAATTTTGGAGATTACAACACGAAAAATATTTGAACCTGACGGAATGAACGGATATATTGAAACTCTTAAACAAGTACATGGCAATGTTCCAAAATACACTGGGCATCTGGGATACAGAAAATATGCAGAAGAAGTTAGCAAAAAAATTCTTGCTAAATATCCTGATTTAGCCAAAGCTACTGAAGACATACTTGAGATTGCAAACAAAAACCAAAATCTTTTTTCAAAAGATTTAAGACCGAAAGTTAAACCGGTTTTGGACAGATTTGAAAAAGAGATTGATATTGTTATATAAACACTTTACTGCATTTTATCTTACCTGCGCTGCATTCAGCAATTGCAACAAGTTCTGAATCTCTGACTAAAACAATTGTTCCGTCATTAAGAGGTTGTTGAGCAAAAATTTGATTTCCATGAGATACTTTTTCAAATTCCTCGTCATTCAGATTATATTGCTGATAATCCAAATATTTTAGCGGAGATATTAAATTTTCTCGAACTTTTTCTACAGAGTTCAATTCTTCCAGTTTTATCGCTTCATTTACCCCAAAATTTCCAGCCTGAACTCTTACCAATTTAACGAGATGTCCGTATGTTCCAAGTTCTTCACCTAAATCATTTGCAATTGAGCGAATATATGTTCCTTTTGAGCAAGCAATATATAATTCCAACAATCGATTTTCTTTATCAAAGTTTAATACTTTAATTTCTTTTATATTTACCCTTCGAGGTTCAATTTTAACTTCTTTTCCTTCTCTGGCGTATTCATAAAGTTTTTTACCCTGAACTTTTATTGCAGAATAAATTGGAGGTAACTGCTCAATATCACCTTTAAATTTGTTTAAAGCAGTTTCGATTTCATCTAAAGAAACCGTTTTATCGGAAGTATTTACCACCTCGCCCTCAATATCATAAGTAGTTGTGGATTTGCCAAGCAGAACAGTTCCTGCATAAGCTTTTTCATCATTAAGATACTCTATAAGCCTTGTTGCTTTTCCTATACAAATTGGTAATACTCCCTCTGCAAATGGGTCTAAAGTTCCTGTATGACCAATCTGCTTAATTTTAGTAACACGCCTTAAAACAGCAACAACATCATGAGATGTTTTGCCAACAGGCTTATATACGTTTAAAAAACCAAACATTACTTAATCTCGCCTCTTGATATTTTTTCAATCAAATCAAGAACCTTTGAGCCTTGTTCAAGACCGTCTGAGAACACAAACTTAATTTCAGGTGTAACTCTTAGACGAATTCTTTTACCTACTTCGTAACGTACTTTACCTGTATTTCTTTCAATAATTT
This sequence comes from uncultured bacterium, assembly GCA_902797965.1. Lineage (GTDB taxonomy): Bacteria > Cyanobacteriota > Vampirovibrionia > Gastranaerophilales > Gastranaerophilaceae > CAG-196. Next base: position 142,244 of record CADBUY010000003.1, on the reverse strand, counting down.
CTTTGTCTTTTTCTACTTGTTCAGGAGAACCAAGTACACTATAAATAACTTTTGCATAGGAATTATCATGTGAAACTTCCACATCAACAACGGACACAACACCCTCTAATCCTCTGACTTCTTTTCTCAAAATATCAGAGATATCACGCATTAATTCTTTTCTAACACGTTCATTTCTTAAAGTGGTCATAATCCTTCTCCTTTTACAAATATCTGTATATTTATTATAACATGGATTTTTTCGGGAGTATACGCACTAACAGTCTGTCGATTTACACATCCTCTAAACTTTTTGCGAGTTTAATAAACTTCTCTTTAAGAATTTGTTCTATGCCCTGCTCGCTAAGTTTATCCACAATTTCTTGCGTAGAACCTAATCCTATGACACTTTCTGCACCATACTGGCTTCCGCGCTTAACGGCAGCAGCTTCGAGGTATCTTTTATCTTCTGCACCTTTGACTTTCGGGACAGAGATTTTTAGAAGAAAGTGAGTTGCATTGAGTGATTTGTCAGGGTTTTCAAATTCTTCCCAAACAACATCAAATTCGCCTTTAGTTGGAACTTTTGATTTGTCCTTCGCTTTGTTCTTTAAATCCGCAACCATTTTTTTGACAAGCTCATCCATTTTTTCAACTCCTTTTGCTAAGCCATTATTTATATTACTTGGCTTAGCACCTCTGAATTTTATGTTGTTGATTTTGTTTTGATTAATTCTGTTATCCATATTCTGTCCTTTATTTTACAATATTTTGGGGTAAATGTATAGGTATTATATTTTGTTGTATCAACATCTTTAACTTAATTCACATATTATTTGCCCTCTTATTTTTTTCTACAAACATATTAAACTCTTCGACTGCTCTTTCGGGGGTGATTAGACCGTCTTTTATGCCTTCGGCAAAATGATGAAGCTCCATTAGGTTTTTAGCTTCTAAGCGAGAGTCAAATTTAAATGAATACCTTTGTTCAACACCGTTTTCGTCTTTTGCTTTCCAATTTTCGTAATCGGATAGCCTTGGTTCTTGTGATTCAAAACCGAGTTCTAGTCTGCGAAGGTGTGTATAATAATCCGTAAAGTATCTGTTAAGCTGTTTGTACGCGTATTTTGGCATTACTTTTTCTTGTAATAAATCAGCAATCGGCTCATACAACGCTTTTAGTTCAGGAATCTGCTTCCAAGGATGCTTACCTGTTCTCAAATCATACGGAAGATGTTCAGCCTCTGCAAATTCGTTTACAAGCTCTCCTCTATACTGCCATTCTATAACCTCGCCAGTCTTGGTTTCAAAGTTTATTTGAAGTGCCGTATAACCTGATGGCTGTTTCTTAGTTGAAGCACCATCTACAAACTCTGTCTCAGCTTTTGGATCAATCTCTTTTGCAAGTCTTATAAACTCTACATCAATGCCCATTTGAGCCGCTTCAAGTTTCAGGCTTTCCATTTGTTCAGGAGTAAAAATAGGAATACCGTTTTCTGAATAATAATTAGAAATTCTGACAGCCTTTAAGTCTTTACCCTCTTTTTTAGCTTTTCTCATAGCTTCCAGCAGTTGAAGTCGTACTGGCTCTGATTGAAGTTTTGCAGCTTTTAATTCTGCTTCATGCATTTTTGCGGCAGCAAGCTCGGGCTTACCTTCGCTTGCAAGAGTTTGAGCCTGTGCTATAAAAACTTTTACTTCAGGATGTTTTGTAAAATCACCTAATTCAAAAACAGTTCTGCAAGCGTATTTGTCACGAACATCCTTAAATGCGCTAAGAAGAGTCTTTTGTGTATATTCTTCACCTTTCTTTTTAGCTTTTTGTTCTTCTTTTACTGCATCTTTAATGAAGTTTGCAACCTTATCATGAGTGCTGGCTTCACCTTTGATACGGTGTCCAAATCTGCCTAGTTTAGGACTGTTAATTCCGATTTCTCCGACTTGTTCCGTCAAATACCCCTCTAAATGGTCATAATGGTCGTTCAAATAATTTATAACCGCATCAATTTGTGCGTCTGTAACCTCAGAAACAACAGTCGGATTAGTAAACATTTCTAATACAATTTGAAGTTCTTGCGCCTTTTCAGGGGCAGTTTTTCTTAAAGTTTCAATTTCAGCCTTAATTTCAGCAATTAGTTGCAGATTTTCTTCCGGCTTAGAAGACTTTAGATTATGAATTTTGTTACCGGCTTCTGTATAAGGAGTTAAGGGTTTTGTGTATCTTGGGTCAGATATCGAGCCATTCCCCTCTCTCGGTGTCGGTGTTAGGGGAGAGTCTTCAGGTCTCTTCACCTCACCCTTGAGGGGATAGGTCGTGCCTTCACCCTCTCCTTGAGGGAGGGTCGAAATCTTTGATTTCGGGGTGGGGTTATTTTTTACTTTATCATTTACTCCGTCATTTACCCCCAATCCTCTGTTTTGGAGTTCTTGGTACAAGTCAACAAGGCGTGCGTTTTCGGATTCGGAAAGAGCGTCTTGTTTTTGGATTAGTTTTGTGAATTCGCTAACTAAAGAGTCATTATCCAAATTCTTTATCTCTTCAGGAATTTGACGTGTCTTGATATAATTTTCTGCTAAAACAGACATAAAGTTTGCCTGAAGCTCTTTTATATCCTTGAAAGTCATAGTTTCGCCGTTTATTTCAAGAGTATAATTCGAGCCTCCGGGGCGCTTGTTTTCTGTTAATTTACCGTCCTCAATGCCCATATCCTTAAGCATTTTATTACATTCTTTAACAACGAGTTTTGACTGCCCTCTAAGTGCCTGATTTCTTACAAAGCTGCCTAACATTACTTGGAGAGCGGCATTCATAACCTTTAGTTTTGTAAGAGTAGAAGCTTGTCCTCCGAGAACTTTTTTAAACTCTTCATCTTCTTGTAATAGCTCAAGTCCGCTGAACGCCAAAATTTCGGTACCAAATTCAGCTCCTTTTACAACCACCCACTCTAAAGCGGATTCCAAGCTCAGGGTTGTTTTGGTTAAAGCTCCGGTAGTTGTTCTTGTTACAGCATTTGTCCCTGCCTTAACTTCTTGCGCAAAAGCTCCCTCTAAAACTTTCTCAGCATCACTTGCAAACAGTTTGGATGCGTATTTACCGACTGCTCTTGAAAGCGGATTGGCTGCAACCATACCAAATCCGATAAATTCAGCAGTACCTAATGTTCTTTGATGAAGCTCATCTTGCGCTTCAGTTGTAAAACCTCTTTCACTGGAGAGAATGTTAGAAAGAGATAAAGCGTAATCAGTTCCGACAGTTGACAAGAAGCCTATAAGTGCGTTACTCTGCAAAGCCATAAGTGCAGCGTTTCCCGTACCCATCGTAGCTGCCGCAAGTAACATTTGTGCAGCTGTCATCATACCGATTTGAATCATTCCGCCGGTTTCTTTACCGTTTGTGATAAGCTCTTCTGCTCTAAAAAATGCATCTTGACCGTACATAGCCTTGTATTCGTTTTCATATCTCGCCTTAAGCTCTTCTTCAGATTCACCTTTAAGCAAATCTGCCTTTGTTTCAGACGCTTTTTGTTTGATAGTTGTAAGTACGGCATTAAATTTTCTGTATAAATCATCCTTTGAAGTTATACCTTTTGAAATAGTCTGGATTAATGCTTTTGCGACATTTTCGTCACCGTTAAAGAATTGAGTCAAAATCTCTAAAATCTTGCCGTCAAAATTAGAATTAAGTTTACCGGAATTTGGCACACCTTGTTTTTGAGCACGGTAGTTTTGATAAAGCTGTTTTACTTCTTTTATTCCTTGGTTCAAAAGTACAATTCTTTGGTTAAGCCCTTGAACGTTGTTATACTTATCCGCAGTTTGTCTTAATTGTTCTATTTGGAGAAAATTAACCTCACTATGTCCTGTTATTCTTTCAAATCTTGAATCAAAAGCACCTTGAGTTGTTGCACCGCTTTCTAACAGTTCACCGTTTTTAACGTTGTCTCTTAATTGGTTCAAATACTCTTCAAGCTTTTCTTTTCCGTTAGCTTCAAGCACTGTAAGTAATAAAGCAGGATTAAGAATAGACAATGCCAGATTAGTTTTGTTAATGCTTATATCTTGCAAATCAATACCAAGTTTATCAACCCAACCGACAGTCTTTGCTAACTCCAGTACATTTTCGGAGGATTCTTTTAAGTGTTTTCCGACAAATTCACGAAGTTCATGTTCAACTTTTGGTGAAATATCAACAGCTACACGCATTACAGGTTTATTATTCTTATCTCGTAGTTCCATAACTCCGTTTTTGTAGTAAGCAGAAACAACTTCTTTGTTATACTTTTCGCTCAAATACTTTGCGCTATCACCTTCAAGAACTATAGCTCCCTCTTTTGCCCCTTTTGCAATAGAAAGCATTTCTTTCTTGCCGTCACTACCCTCTTTTTCAAGAACTTCTGTATCAGAATCTATATTTTTTTTACCTTTAGTAAAATCCTCGGATATGGGAGTTTCTGTTACTCTGAGCTTTAGTTCTCCATCAGGATAAAACACATCCGTTTCTATACTACCGTCTTTAAGTGTACTTGTAACTGTCTTGGTACCGTCAGAAGACACTTCAATTTTTTCTTTTTCTACAACGTTTTTCTTTTCTTCTACAGTCTTCAAAAACTCAAAAAGTTCAGAGGCAGTAACACCATTTAAACCCTTTATAAAACTGGTAAGAGAGATTGCTTCTCGAGAATCTAATACAGCATTTCCCTCACCCTCTCGTAATTCCGAAGCCTGTTTAATATGAGCAAAAATATTAGCAATTTCGTTTTTGCCATCTTTTGTAAGATTTTCTATAACTCCGCTTTTATCAGAATCAAAATAATCAAAAATCTTTAAAAGCTTTTCATTTCCTAAAAAATCTTCACGCTTAAGTTTACCCTTAAAATTAAGGTTAACCTTATTACCATTATTTGATTGTAGAAAAAATTCTCCAAAACTCATAATTATATATCCATACTGTTTATTTATCGGCACAAAGTGATAAAAACTTTAGTTTATAAATTAAATTTTTACATTTGTTTACATTAAGACAAATTTTGAACATAAAATGTTTTTATATAAATATGGATAGTGTGCAATTTAAAAATTTAGGTGTTGGAGTAAATGAACTCAATTCTCCGCAAACAGTTAATCGCAAACAGACAAATGCGGTTACCAATCCTGCTGTTACCCAAACAAAGAGTCCTGAGTATCGTCCGGCTTCTTACACGACTGCTGTAACTGTTCGTACAACGCTGACAACTAAAGATGAGAAGAAAAAATATAAAGAGCTGATGGAAGAGCTTATCAATCCGAAATACAAAAGAAAACTTGAATACGCACTGAAATCAGGTCAACTTCTCAAAAATAATTCAAATGATAAAAGTACGGTTTTAGACAATTTATACAAAATTATCACAGAAGAAAGAGATCCGGGATTAGATAAAGATACAATCCTTCAGGAATGCTTAGATATTATTGCAAATCCTTATGTTATAACACAAACTTGCGAAGATATACCACAAGAGTATCAAAAATCTGTAATCGGCTTAATTACAGGTTTAGACACCAATCCTAAAAAAATTCTTGAAACAAAATGGGAATTAGATAATATGCACACAGGAACTTGCCCTGCCGCAAGTATTGAGTTTGATTTAGCTACAAAACACACCGCAGAATTTTTCCGTCTTGTTGAGGGATTAACATCACCAAAACATCAGGTTACTAAAAAAATTAAATTAGACAGCCTCTCAGAAAACTCACTTGATGCAATTTGGTTATTGAACAAGTTTAAAACACCTTGGCAGAAAGAAGATTTTAATACAGCAACAATTCTCTTAAAACCCGATGAAAATGCAATAATAAGAGCAAGAATTCAAAACCATCACAAAGATAAAGGAGAACGTTCACTTATTGATGTGTTGATGCAATCGACTTTTATGCAGCTTGGCTCTCAACAGACATACAACTCTCTTGTTGATAAGCGTGCTCCTAACGATTGGACACAAGATGACGGCGGACTGATTGAATTTGAAAAAACTTTTGTAGAATCTGTTATTGAAGACAAAAATACAACTTCTGTAATCTATCAAAATGTTGATGCCGAAGGCAGACTCAGCGGATATACAAAAGATTTTGCAACAATCAAGAAAGAATTACTTGATACGCTAAAAGCAGGCTATAACATCAATATTGGTTATACTTGGCCAGACCCGTATAATGACAACAGACTTGCAGGTCATGAAATTACAATTGTAAGTTATAAAGTTAAACCTAATGGTGAAGGAGTATTTATCTGTCAGGATTCTGACGATAAGAAAGCAGAAGCTATTGAAATGACAGAAAAAGAGCTCCTGCCAAAAATTCACCATGCCGGCATTCCTGAATCAATTGCAGCAAAAGACTTTGATTATGAAGAAAGCTGGAAACTTACATTAGACGAGTATAACGCTGCAAAAAAACAAAAATAACCAACTCTTTCTTTTTCGTGCTAGAATAATGAAAAAGAGGGAGATTATATGTCAATTTTAATAATGATTCTTTTGTTAAGCTTACTTATACTTGTTCACGAAGCCGGTCATTTTATGGCAGCTAGAGCATTCGGTATAAGAGTTGATAAATTCGGTTTCGGTCTGCCTGTCGGACCTACACTTTACAAAACTAAAATCGGTGATGTGGAAGTATTAGTTCATGCTCTTTTATTAGGAGGATATGTATCTTTTCCTGATGACGAAAAAGACTGTGATTTACCTAAAGATTCACCTGAAAGATTTGTAAATAAACCTGTATGGCAGCGTGCAATCGTTGTATCTGCTGGCGTAATTGCAAATGTTATTTGTGCAATTGCTCTTGTAATTTTAGTAGCAATCGTTTCAGGCAAATTACCATCAGGAGAATATGAAGTTTTTGCAAGTGATATCAGTGCTCCTAAAGAAGCAAGCATTTGGGCTTCCGGACTTCAAAAAGGTGACCGTATACTTAAAGCAAACGGATGCGACATCCATAACGCTTACTCGTTAGTAACAATTGTTAAAAATAGTGCTAAAAATAACGGTTTTATTACTCCTGAAATTGTAGATGCAAACTATGCTCAATTAAAAAATTTAAACCCGGGACTTGTAAAAGATGAAAAAATTCCTGAGGGACTTGCAATAAGACTTCCGAATCAATTATCAAGTGAAGTTGTCACAATGGATGAATTTGCCGCTAAAGGTGCAAAATATTTTAAGCCAAAAGGGGAAAAAATTGACGAAAATTTATTAGAGCTGGTAAAGCAACTGGATGGTAAAAGCATATATATTTCGGATGGGAAATATTCTTTGGGAGATATAGCAAAAGCACTATCTAACGGAACACATCCGATTAATTTTGTTGTAGAACGTGGTGGACAGATTTTAACCCTCAACCCGATTTATCCGGATGAAAAAGGTATTATCGGTATCGGATTAACAACAAAACAAACAATGATTGCAACAAACACTCCTGTTGCAGTTGTTAAAGAAAGCGTTGTGTATCTATGGGACAACACTTACACAATGATGTATTCTCTCGGACAATTATTCACAGGTAACATTCCGATGAAAGATATGCACGGCGTTGTTGCAATTACAAAAATCGGCGGTGATATGATTGAAAAAAGCGGTAAAAGTTCAGGAATACTGCTTGCAGCACTTATATCAATGAACCTTGCAATACTTAATATATTACCTATTCCGGCTCTTGACGGCGGTCATTTAATGTTCCTTACTATAGAAAAAATTATAAGAAAACCTGTTGACGAAAAAATAATTGAAGTTGTTTCAACTGTCTTTTTCTCGCTGCTTATAATTCTGATGATATATGTCGTATTTAATGATATAACTCTTATAATAAGAAAATAGCTAACACATCCGTTTGGTCACGTGCTATCCCGCACCTGACCTGACTCTCACACACCTTAGGTCGGATTTGAAAAAGTCGAAAAATTGTCATTTTTCAGACTTTTTCCGCATCCTCGTTTTGTAAATTTTTTTGTTACAGAGAAGCAAGTTTTTTAAGAAAAATTACTTTATGTATGTGTAAGAGATTATAAGGGGATTTCAATATAGGAATACTATAAATCTTTATGTATCATAAAGGGGATTTTAATGGCAAATTTAACAGGTTTTTCTCGATTAAAAAATCTTTTTCAAGGTTCATTAAATTTAACAACATATAGAGAAATTATTTCTCATACAAGAACTGCTGAATGCGGCAACATCCCAAAAGACTTAAGTGATAAAATAACTGCAAGATATTATAAAAAAATAATGAATCAAAAAAATCCGGAATTGAGGCAAAAATATATTGCTCAGCTGAAAAAAGAAATCGAATTAATGAATGATTTGGACAAAGAAAAAATTAAAAAAGCTATACGTTTAGCATCATAAGCGGTGAATATAATTGTCCGATAGTTTTTCCTTTTCTCTCTTGTAGAAGTTTTATAGGTCAGTGAGCGCCTTACATTAACTTTTACAAGTCAGCAAAATTTATATTGATAGCTACAATCCTGCTCTTAAAAGCTCATTATAAATATCTACAGTTTGGGTACAAATTGTTAAATCTCTGTCCACAAGGCTTTTTATAGTATTTTTATAACAAACCAAAAGTGCTGCATTAAGACCTTTTTTATTAAGAGCTTCTCTTATTGGATTTGCGTATTCATCCGGTCTGGTTCTTTTTTCTATCTTATCAGCAATAAATATGATTTTCTCAAAATCACTCATATTAATTTTACCAATCGTATGCCATCTTATTGCAGACAAAACTTCATTATCTTCTACCCCAAATTCTTTTTGTGCTATATATACACCAACCGGTGCGTGATGTGTCTTTGGGTTTTCAAGTTCACCACATTCAAGTTCTATTTTTTTTAAAATTTCCATGGTTTCAGTCTTTGGAAGACATTTTGCACAATCATGAATTAAACCTGTAAAATATGCTTTTTCCTCATCCAAGCCAAACTTTTCTGCAAGTTCTTTTGCACACTCTGCTGTTCCTAACGAATGCTCGTATCTTTCCTGATTTAAATTTGCAGAAAGCCAATTCTTTATATAATCAATTGTACAACCTGTTTTTAACAATGTATTCCTCTACTTCCTTTACAGTTTCTCGTTTTTTAGCAGTTCTGATTTCTGTTGACGAAATATCCGTTTTATCAGCATCTGCAAGTTCATAACTAAAATCTTTAAAATCATTTGGTTCTATTACATCTTCCCCTCTTGGAAAGACAATAAAATGAACAAGATTTTTCAGTTCATCAACCTTATACCAGGTTCTTATTTTTGAAAAAGCATCTGTTCCTATTATAAAATTCAACCTGCCTTTTATGTTATAAAGTTCTCTGATTTTTTGCACAGTAATCAAAGTATATGACGTATTTTCAGAATTGTACTCTATATCAGAAATATCAAATTTTGAATTTGTATCACAAACAAGTTTAACCATATTGTAGCGATGTTGCGCAAGATTTGAACTTACTTGCTTATGTGGCGGAATATAAGCCGGAATAAAAATCACTTTATCAAAACCGTATTTTTGCAAGGCAAACTGAGCCATCTTTATATGCGCTATATGTATAGGATTAAATGTGCCCGGAAAAATACAAATATTCATGGCTATATTCTATAACGAAATTTTTATTTTTTCTAATTTAATGTTTTTAGGAATTATCATAGCTCACGCACCTATATATAATTAACACCCTCCCCAACCCTCCCTAACTAGGGAGGGAGCTGGTTGTTGCTAAGCACTAGCGATACTTACAATTATGGGAAGGCGTTAATTTTTTATTAAGTGTGTTACATGAGATAATTCTTATACATTTTTTAGCAAAAAATATATTTATGAGTTTTTATTAAAACATGAGTGATAAGTACTTTTTAATTACAAAAATTTGCAATAAAAGCTATGTAAAATATCAAGGAAGTGCAAGAAGTATATCTGAAGAAATTCCCAAGTTTTATGATGAAGTATGGATTGGGGTAAAAAAACATCCTGAAAAAACACGAAAGATTACAACATTTAAAGACAAAAATGGGAATGTTATTGAAAGAGCGTTTGACTATTCAGACGGGAAACTCAGAAATCGTTTATACTCAAGAGAGAGCAGGAATATTGATAAAAATGAACATGTTGTTTCTGTAACAATAAAGGATTTTTTTATTAACAAAAAAGTTATTCCTTATTATGAAGAACTGCTTGAAGATTTTGAAGAAACAAAACCTCTGAAAACAATGCTTTGGAATTTAAAGGAAATAATAACAAACTTCACAAGTATTAATAAAAAGACCGGTGAAAAAATTATTTCACAGGTTAAAATTGATAAACTTAATACACCAACTAAGCAAAGGCATACATTTACAGAATTCCCGCATATTTTAAATAACAAAATCCAAAGGGGAAAGAAAAAGTTTTTAAGCTTTATGGTTAACGGTTATACCGACAAAGTAAAAACAGACTCTGTAGTAAAACAAGGAGTTCGCTTTCCTAAATCTGACACATATCTTGCGTATAGAGCCTTGACTATTGATGATTCAAAAGAACCTTTAACAAGACGATACATTAAAGAAAAAAGATTACAGAATACATTAATCGAAATCAATACTAACTATTATCCAAAAAATGAAGATGATAAGTTATATGCAGCAGACTTTACTCCTGATGACGGTTCAATAAACTTTAACAGACTGTTTAAGCCATACTCAAAAACTCGTGTTGTAGGAATGGCAAGGCACGAAGTAGAACATGGCTGGCAATATTTTCTGCGCTCCCGTGTTGCGCTCCCTACAACAGAGTGGGAAGAATTTATCAGTAATACATTTGGAGCAATAAAATCAAAAAAACTTTTTCGTGAAGCAAAGCGTTATGCTAAATCAATAAAAAATTATGTTGCCCTGACAAAAGAACTTGAAGAAGCCGGAAAAGTTCAGGAATACAAAGATAATTACATTGAAGTTAAAGCTCGTAAAGCAGGGCAAAAAGCAAGAACAGATTATGATAAACAAGGAAAAAGTATAAGAAACAGCTTTAAACACATTCCAAAAGAATATCTGTAATTAAGAATTATGCAAACGTACTAAAACTTTTCACATCTTCTTTTTGCTGTTTTTTAAGCTGTTCAAGCATCGCCTTTGCCATCTTGTATTGTAAGCTTGAAGACAAAGCATCTAATTCAAGCTGAGTATCTAACGCCGCCAAACTCTCTAAAGAATTCATTCCAAAACCATAATCCATATTTGAACCCATAGAAGATAACATATTCATTCTTGTATTATTTAGTTTCATCATAGAATAAGCCGCATCATTTGCAAGTCTGGTATATTGTGCAATCGATAGAGCATGAATTAATGACATATACTATTTCTCCTAACCTTCTATTATTATTTTAACATTCTACTATATAGTTGTCTATCCCTAAACTATTTTTGGGGATTTATAAAAATAAGCAAATAAGTTAAATATAAGCATTAGAAAGTTAGAGGCTATGCCTCTAACTTTCTGTTGAAGATGCTGAACTTTTTTCTTTTGGTGGCTTTGGTGGTCTGTCTTTTATACTGCCATTAAATTGTGGCGGCTGACCATCTTGAATATTTTGACCATTCACAGAAGAATCCCAATTTGGCGGAGTTCTGTCACCTCCCGGTTTTGAATCAGGTTTTTTGCTTGGTCGTCTGCCATCAAATCGACCATTTTGACCACCTTTAAAGTCTCGTGGCGGATTAGCTATGTTTACCCCCTCATTTACCCCCTGACCTTTAGTAAAATCCGGTGGAGTCCCATTCTCAAATTGGGGAGGCTGAGGTCTTGCGTCAGTAGTCGTTGCTGTATCATCTGCCATTACTGAAACAGATGAAAAAATCAAAACAGACAAAAAAGAAATCAATAATTTTTTATTCATACAATATCCTTTCTGTCTGTTTAACGAATATTATAGATATATTGTTCACAAATTTAAAAAAGCACAAAGTGCAGTAATTTATTGTTCTGCTTTTATCAGTTTTTTCTTTATAAAAATTGTAATTGCTACGCCTATTATTATTAGCGATAAAGATAGTAACGGTCTATACGCAAACCAAGCTATTGCAATAGTAAACAGCGAAAGTGCAAATGTAATTAGCGCAAAGATAAATGTTGAAGCCCAATCCGCTATTTTTCCTATAATTGGTACAAAGTTTAAAATGCTCATCAAAGGTTCAAAGAACAATTTGAGTCCAATAAACATCAAAAGCCAACCAAGAAACCTAAATCCCATAGTTTGTATTTTATTATCGTTTGTATATTTATCCAACATTTCGTCTTTTGTCATTTTGCCGTCATACTGAATATATATTGCCCCAATCTTTTTATGAACCATTGAGACAATTGTATTATCATCCTTTTGCTGCCCAATAATTGATACTTCGCTATCTGATGGAGCATAATTGTAAGATATTAATATATCACCAATCTCAGGATTATCTATATTGTTACCTTTGTAATATCGGTTATCTATTATTTTATATCCTGTTTTTTCTTGCAAATTTGAGATTTCTTTTTGAGGATCTATCATTTCTATTTGTTTTTCCGTTAAATCATATTGTCCAAGAGTTGCACTCTGAGCTATATATTCTTTTGAGGTAATTGTGAATTTTGGGTTTTTATGAGTTTTGTCCTCAAACTCATCAGAATTTTCTTCAATGTCAGACCATTCTTTTTTATAAACAGTTTTCCCATCCTCGTGATCTTCAATCCATTGATACATTTGTACATTTCTCACCAACACAAGTGTATTTGGACTGGTAACAAATTCATCACCCAAAGTTACAGAAGTCTTAGCGTGACCGCTGGTCGCAATTAATTTATTATCATTCTCCCTTTGAATATTATTTGCATTCACCTCTATTGCATATTTATCTGCATAATTAGCAATATTTATTTTTTTGGCACTGTTTCCCTCATTCCACCATAAAAAGCAGAACGCACCAAGAAATAGAATTATTCCAATTATCAAACTTCCAAAATTTTTCATATTTAACTCCTTTTGTACTATTTTATAATAAAATTTTATAATTTTTACAAATAGTATAAAAAACCTATTGCTTGAGAGAATTCGACAAACAATTTTAAGAAATTGAGAATTGTTTTGGTGCAAAAAATTGCACCCTACAGACTTGGTTGTCCATTTATTATTTACCCTTTTATCTGAAATCCTATTTTCCTTGGTTTTGTTCTGTCCATTAGTAAATCTATTGCTTCATAGATTTTTTCTATCTCTTTATTATTGTCTTTTGCATAGTTAATTAAATAGTTTTCAATATCAGCAACTCTTTTTGTCAATTCTTTATTATCCAATGCCCATTGACGCATTTGAACAAATGTATTCATTATTTGTATATTAATTTGTATTGCTCTTTCAGAATTTAATACAGATGACAACATAGCAACACCCTGTTCAGTAAAGGCATAAGGCGGATATTTCCTTATGTCATTTCTAAAGGTCGCAAATTGCGACCTTAAATTTTGCCATTCTTCTTTTGTTAATCTAAACATAAAATTACTTGGAAAACGTGTAATATTACGTTTTACTGCTTCATTTAAACGTTTGGTTGGGACTTAATACAAATTTACTAAATCAGAGTCTAACATGACATTATAATCTCTGATTTCGTAAATAAGATTCTTTACTTCAATTAAGCTATTCATAGGTTGATTTTATCAAATTTTTGACAATTAATCAATAAAATTATTCAAATTACCTATTTTTTCCCTTTTGTATGATTTAGGTTCTGTCGGCATTTGAGCTTTATATTTACCCCTTAAAAAGTCTTTTTGCGGACATTTTTGTTACCCAAATTGGACATTTCGGACATTTCAACTCGACCAAATTCCGACCATAATGTCACCCTGAATTTATTTCAGGGTCTTATCAGAATGCAGTAAACACGCCACTTTTGTAAGATGCTGAAACAAGTTCAGCATGACAGCACACTTGTTTTCTTCCGACCAAACTACTCAAAAAAATACAATCGCTGAGATTTAATAGAATTAGAAATCTTACCAATTCAAAATATTTACCCCTTCCGACAAAAAGTCCTGTTAAAATGTAAATGAACAGTTAGTTTGATTATTTTAATCAGTTAGTTTGATTATTTCGGATTTTTTGTTTGTAAAATTTTTGCAACAATTAAGCAATTTTTGGAAAGAAGAATACTTTATATATATGTAAGATTTTAACAGGGGATTTTACATGGGATACGAGAAAATAGTTACATTAGCAGAAAGATGTGCAAAATATGCTCAAGCATGCGGTAAAAGAAGCATACTTGAAACAAAAGCTGTTAGTAAATCTAGTGTTAATGGATTAAAGTATGTACCAACTTCAATGAAAGATTCTGTTCAAACAACCAAAAGTGTATTTGAAGCTTGTGAACAAAATCTAACTCATAGTGCTACCAAAATGCAGTATACTAGTGGAGTGAGTGATGTAGTTGAAGCTAATAAAATTTTTATGAACGAAAAAGGAATATCCTATGGCCGTTTTTGTGATAAAAACAAACTACAACAAAAGGGAATTGAGTACATAGAATTTTCTAATGGTAATTCCTATGATACATCCTATTTTAATTATTTAAAAGGCCATTCTGGTAAAAAAGGTAATTTTGAAATTCATTCCTTTTTTAACTTTAAGGGTAAACAAATTGGTAGTATAGCAGTGTATAAAGACAAAGGTATTCGTATTATAACCACAATTAAAGACTACAAGGATGATGGAATAAGGCTTGTAAGTAAAAAAACATATTCTCTTGATGGGAAATTATTAGAAACAAGTAACAGACGATTCATAAAAAAGAAAGACAATGCTTGGTTATCTGCTGAAGAAATTATACAACCTGATAATCCAGAAAATACACATATCATACAAAAACTGGAAGCAGGAAAGAAAAAACAACAGATTGAATACAATTTTAATTATGATGAAGATATGTATGCAAATATTCCAATTACAGAGAATATGCCTGAGCGTTTTAGAGAATTTTTGCCATTATATGTTCTGGAATCAAGTGAAAATCTAGAAGGTATGATAAAGTATATTGGTAGAATGGAAGAAAATAACTTAGGAATATCAGGGTTAGTTTCAAAAGATATTAAAATTGAAAATCTATCAGACCCTTTTAAACCTGGGAATTGTAATATTAATGGTGTCATTACATTAAATTCGGGGTGTCTTTCTTTTAAAAGTATAGATCATAAGCCTTTGTACAGAAATGAAACAATATTCAATACCATCTCTCATGAAACAAAGCATCGTTATGACTTTTCCGATTTATATAGAACGGAAGAAAGTATTCAAGAACGAGCATCAATGGAACCGGATGTAATGAAAAAAATTGAAGAAGTATATCCTGGTTTGACAGAATTCGTAACAAAATCTCAAAAAAGAGGTGTTATACCTAGAAATGATTCAAGGACGGTGTTTTTACAAAAAATTGATCAGGAGTTAGTAAATTATAATGAATTATGTAAAACTATAGGACATGATAATCTTGAATGCGAAAAAAGTGCTATTAAATACGCAAAAAGTGAAACTGATTTATTTAAAGATTTTTTTGATAACTTGTTTAAGTACCTAAACTTTATATAAATTACCTGTAGCCAGTAGGGTAGACCTCAGTCTACCGCTACATTTTGGTTGACTAAAGTCAACCTTACTTATGAGTGCAAATTTGTGCAAAAGTGTGCAAGAATAGTGCAAAAAATGAGTAAAAAAGTGCAAGAAAAGTCACTTTTCGAGTAGTTTGAGATTTAGATTCTTAACCAATTTCCAACCGCTAGAATTTAGTGTTGTTGGGAAAATTTACACATTTTCCCTTATCTACTTCCGACCAAAA
Source organism: uncultured bacterium (assembly GCA_902797965.1). Taxonomy (GTDB): domain Bacteria; phylum Cyanobacteriota; class Vampirovibrionia; order Gastranaerophilales; family Gastranaerophilaceae; genus CAG-196. Next base: position 126,408 of record CADBUY010000003.1, on the reverse strand, counting down.
CGGACAAAAAAATACATAAAAGGTAGAAAGTGCGAAAAACGGAGAGGAAGGGATTTGAACCCTTGGTAGAGTTTCCCCTACAGCGACTTTCGAGATCGCCACCTTAAACCACTCGGACACCTCTCCGTATTAAGAATTAAAAAAGCCGACTTTTATATCGGCTTTTAAATGGAGGAGGAATAGGGATTCGAACCCTACGATTTTATCGTTTTGGGCGAAAATACTACACCTTAGACCTCCATGAATTAAATCCTTTTGCTCTAAATTAACATATCAAGTGGACACAGAATGGACACAGATTCTATGCCACTAATATTACATTGTTAATGTTCAAACTTTAAGTAAATAGTAATACAAAAATAATTAAAAGGAAACCGAAATGACAAGAAAATTAAACTCAAGCGTTATTGATAACGCTACATCCAACACGCAACAAACAATTAGCATCGACTTAATCAAGGTTGATGAAAATAAGCGTATGCGTGCAAAAAGGGATATTACCCCATTAAAAGATAGCATTGAAACTCTTGGGGTAGTACTAAACCCTATCACTATAGATAGTGATAATAATTTAATAACAGGCTATCATAGGTATCTTGCATGTAAAGAATTGGGCAAATCAGAAATTCCTGTAAGAATTATTGATAAAAAAGTCAATAAAGAACTTGCAGAGATTGATGAAAACCTTATTAGAAGCAATTTATCAGCACTCGAAACAGCCCAACAGATATTAAAACGTAAAGAAATATATGAAACTCTATATCCAGAAAGTAAAGCAGAGAACATAAAACGAAATAATTTCGCTTCGGTATATGTTGGAAAAAGTTTTACAAAAGACCTTTCAGAGAAAACTAATAAATCTCAAAGGTGGGCGGAAAACTATGTAAGTATTGCTAAGAAATTATCAAACGAAAGTGTTAGTAAAATTAAAGGAACTGACATTGAAAATAATTTTATAATACTAAAAAACATATCTTCTAAACCAGAAAACGAACAAGTGCAAGCTATTGAAGATTACTTAAATAATAAGTCAAACTCAAAACAACCAAAACCGCTAAAAACAGCATATAAAGTTGATTTTGTTCTTCATAGGGTTGTTGTTGGCAATAAATGGGTGCAACTACCCGAAAATTACGACATTTTAAACAAATCTTATAACCAAATGGTAGAGGATATTAACAATCCGAGCAATAACTAAAATAAACGAATGCTAATAGGGGTTAGTTTCTCTATTAGCATGCTTTAAAAATATGTTAGAATGATTTTGTAAAAAGATATGTATAACGCGCTTGAAAAAAGTAACCTAATCATGTTATAATGGAGTAAGAAATGGAAAAGCTATTTCAAACTGAATATACGCCAGAAGCGATAGAACAGTTAAAAGAATTGCACATAGACAATCAAGATAAAATCCTTGAAGCTATCCGTATTTTTGAATATACAGGAACAGCGTATAAGAATATTAATAATCTTGGCAAGGATTTGTACGAAATAAAACCTAGCGGTGTACGTGCATATTTTATGTATGACCCGAACCGCAGAAGAATCATTATAGTTGGGTTTATATGTTTGAAAAAAACACAGAAAGCCCCAGAAGCCTATAAAAAGCAATGCATAAGTAATATAGAACGTTACCTGCAAAACTTGGAGGAACAACAGACATGCAAAAAATAATTACAACTGACGATATATTAAATGACCGTTCTTTAATTAGTGAAGAACGTGCTAAAAAAATTGAAGCAAACGCACAAGCAGAAGCTATGAAAATTCTTCATGGCGGTAAACGTGAAGGTGCAGGTAGAAAAGCAAAAGGCGACTATGCTTTAAATATCACGATTAAAGTTTCTGCTGTTGAGCAAGACTTCTTAAAATATGCACGTGCTAATGGTATCAACTTGCAACAATTAATGCAGGGGTGCTAATAAATAACTTTTTTTACTTAATAATCGTCACGATTTCTTGAATTCAAATTCATACATTGACGGAGTTTAGAAATATTTTTAAAACTTTTTGTAGCTATAAAATTTTCTGCTTCTTCGTATATATACTTGACAGTTTCATCCATTAAATCATATTCAATTAATTTTTCTTTAATAGCTTGCATATCAGGATTACAAGTGAAATTTCCTACAGAACTTGTATGACATAAATTATGAATCTCACTATGAATATTAGCTCTAGCCGTACCGTTTAAACTTTCTGTTATTGAATTTAATACATCAAAAAGAATAGAATTGTTGATACCGTCTATTTTTTCTTTTACTTTAGAATCATTGATACAATGTTTTTCTGTAAATTTAAGCACCATATCTCTATTTAGCAGTCGTTCTTCAATCGTAGGAGCTCCACTCCATCTACCAGTTTTTGCTAACAAGTCTAACACAGGTATATACATAGTAACCGCTAATTCTTGTAAATCATTGATAGTTTCTTTTGCTTTTTGCAATTCTAAACCGTCTTTTGTTAATTTAAGTATATTCAAATTTGATATAAGTTCTTTAATTTGTTTATGAAACAAAATTACTATAATCAAAAAAACGAAAGACCAGTTTTTCAATAAATCAACAAATATAAAAAATAAAGTATTCATTATATGATAAATAGTGTGTAATATTGTATGCACAATTAAATTCCTTTTTGTATAATTATATCATAATATACAAAACGGTGCATAAAACTATCAAAAATACAGATTCAAATTCAGCCTTCTAAAATTGTATTTTTTGTCATTTTATTATTTTGCTCTATCAAGGTTTTTGGAACAAATTTTAGTTCACAATCAAATAATTCTGCAATATCCATTAATTCTGTTACCTTGAATGACGACCTTGCAAGTTTATTCATAATATTAGGTGCAGAAGCCGAACGACCATACTTTTCATTCAGAAGTTTAGCAAGTTTGAGTATAGATATATCATTTTGCTTTAAAAACTCCTTTACAAGCCTTCTGGCTTGTTCTTTTCGTTCATTTGTTGCGTTATATATTTCAGTCATTTGTTACCTCACATGTTAACTATAACACTAATTTTAACATGTATCACGGTTTCGTAAAGTTTTGTGTTGACAACTTGCAAAAATAGTTGACTTTCACGGAAGCGTGATACATGATGTTAACGTACCAAGCAAACGAAAGGAGCAAAATGATGAGTACAACAGTAATTTACACTAATGCAAACTTAGAAAACGAAATCAGAACTATTAAAACTTTGGAAGCAAAGTTGCAGGAGTTAAAGGAACTCAAAGAAGAAAAGGAAAACCTTATCAAGTCTGTTATGGACGAAGCAGGAGTTGAAGAATTAAAGATAGGTGCGTTTATCGTCAGATTTACAAACATTACACGCAATAACTTTAATACGTCAGCTTTCAAGAAAAAATATCTTGAATTATACAATGCGTTTATCAAACAAACACATTATAGAAAATTTGATATTGTGTAGAGGGTTCGCCCTCTACACCAATTTAACAGAATGTCTATTTTGTTAAATTCAATAAAATCACCTGTAACACAAACAGGATAAGCAATAGAAGTAAAAAAACACTTAAAAATCAAAGGTTAAATTTAACATATTGGTTTAATATTGTAAGTTAAATTTAACATATCAGCAGAATTTAGAGGTAAAAATGGAACTTGTACAACCGATAAGAGATAAACAAAAAATTAAAGAAATAAAATCAGTTCTTAAAGAAAATGGAACACGTGATTTGTTGCTATTCTGCATGGGAATTAACATTGGTTTACGTATATCAGACCTATTAAAATTAAAGATTGCAGACATACGCAATAAAACTCACGTAGAGATTAGAGAACAAAAAACAGGTAAAGTAAAAAGGTTTCCAATTTTTGGGAATTTGCAGTCATTGATTGACGATTACACCAAAAATAAACCATTATCAGATTATCTTTTTAAAAGTCGTAACGGAATAAATAAGCCTATAACAAGAGTAATGGCATATATGATAATTAACGAAGCCTGTAAAAAGTGCGGAATACAAGATAATATTGGCACGCATACATTACGTAAAACCTTTGGGTATCACCATTACCAACAGTTTCATGATGTTGCTATCCTGCAATACCTATTAAACCATTCAAGCCCGTCAATTACATTACGTTATATAGGAATTGCACAGGATAACGTGGAAGAAACATTACAGCAGTTTGAATTATAAGGAATTATAAACAATGATTAAAAATATTAAAACAACAAACGGTATTTTATACCTGTTATATCAAACAGACATTTGGAAAAGTAAATCAAGTTATGTGTGTTTTGGTGTGTTTGATAGCTTTGAACACGCAAACGAACAGGCAAAGAAGAATGATTTATATAACCATAATTCAGAGGTAGTAATAAAACCATTAAAAATAAATCAGTTAGCAGAAGTTTTATAAAGGAAGGTACAAAATGATTACATATAATACAGTAAAACAAATTTATGGCAGTAATTACGGTAGTATGCAACTATTCAAACGTGATTACTTCAATCAGTTACTATATACTGAAGGTGTTATGGATTTTCAAAAAACATTAAATGCCTACTGGGTAGTTGATAATGTTATCAGCTACATAGGTTCTGTAATAAAAACTTTTCAAGAAACAGAAGATACGTTTTTTGTAGTTGAGATAGGCGTAAAGCAAGACAAAACAGGATATATGGAAGTATTCTATGAAGGGTATGTCGGTAATGATTATCACGACCACTTGTCTATAATTTATCAGAAAATACCTTATATTGATTTACCAGTAAAGGTTGACGAAGATATTACCACGTACAAATTCTACTTATCATTGCACAATTACAACCCCATACAGTTCATGTTACTGTTGCCATCGGAATACTAAAACACACTCCTTTTATTTGCAAAAACCACCAGTTGTCATGGTGGTTTTTCTTGTAAACATAGATTTTTAAAGAGTTTTACACACCCATAATTATGGATACATACACTATCAATAGAAATTATACTAGATAACGTGGAAGAAACATTACAGCAATTTGAGTTATAAAAAGTTAAATAACTATAAACTAATATGTTTGCATGATTAAAAATACAAAGCAAAGACTTAAAATAAATATGAGGTATCACAATTAATAGAAAGTATGTTTTATGGTCGCACCTATTGAACCTATCAGTAATCTTGCTATTTCATCTTTTAATGTAGTATTTCCTATTAGTAGTAAAAGAATGCAACAAATATTAAAAAAATTAAATGACGAGGAAAAAAATTATAAATACCGCAGTCATAAGGAAATAGAAGAAAGTTGGGAACAATTTAGGTTTAGGCAAAAGCCTAAAAAAGATAATAATGAACTGTAATAACTATGATAGCCAACTAATAACTTTATTTTTGCTTTATTAATTCCCAAAGATTTAAAGAAGCCAGTTTCCTAAACTATAAATCTTATGATAAGCTGATATAAAAATACTCCAAGCACTATCAATATACCAATTCTTATACTTTTTCTACATAAAGTAAGACATTTATTCTTTATATTTTTTGCCTTACTCAATTTAAATGCTTTAGTCCTTCGTTTCGCACTGTTATATAGATTAGGTTTGTTTTCTTCATACCTTTCAAGTTTATCTTCTAACTTTTTTTTAGATTCTTCCAATTCTTCTTTTAATGGGATATTGTCTCTAGCATCATTCATTCTCTGTTCTATTTCTTTTTCTTCCATTTTAATCTCCTTTATTTACATTAAGATTCTTTTCAGTTTTTATCTATAATAGTGCATTCCATAATAGGAAATTTTAATTCTATATCTACGCTTTCTCCATTGAATTCTTCTGGCATAGGATAACGACCAGATATACCATTTATTGCAACAATTGCTTCATGGTCGACATAATATGAACCAGAAGAAGAAATAACTTTAATATCTGATACATATCCTCTTTGGTTATCGCTTCTTCTCATTGTGAATCTTATAGTTACTTGGTCGTTTTCTACACTATTTGAATCAACATCCCATCTCTGTTTTACACGATATGATATTTCACTAGCATATGCATGCCAATTTGGTTCTTTTTGAATTATAGTTTCTTGTTTTTCTACTTTTGCATTTTCTATATGATTTAATGTATTTTTTTGTTCTATTGTAGATTCCTCATTAGTGTCATAGTTGGTAGCTTCTTTTATTTTAGGCTTTGTTTCATTTTCATTATTGTCATAATTTTCATCTCCAAGATTATCATTAATACTATATGTATAACTACTACTTGCGTTATTATTGTTAGCTTTTGGAAACAATATTATAGCTAATATTGATATTACAATTATTATGATAAAAATTTTTAAATAAAAACCAAACGCACTGCTATCACTTTGATTAGAGTAAAATTTTTCAGCATAACTATTCCCATGACTACTGTATCTGGCTTTTTCTTCATTTGAAGAACTTACATTGTCCTCTTGTTCTTTATAAGTGTATTCATTCTCTTTATCATTATTATCTGAATCTTGCTTAAACTGATTTTCATTTATTGCCTCTTTTAATTTTTCATAAGCATTATTAAGCTCTGCCATTTTCTGATTTGCCCAGTCTTTTTGTTCCTTAGAACACATATCAGGATGGTATTTTTTAGCTAGTTTTCTATATGCTTTTTTTAATTCTTTTTCTTGTTCAGACTGATTTTTTGATTTGAACTCTTTTCCTAAATTCAAAATTTTAATATATTCGTCATAGATACTCATATTAATACCTCTTACGAGGTGTATATTCAAAATTCATCTGAATATCTACACTTTTGCCTTTAAAACTTTTAGGTAAAGGCTTAAATGGGGCAGTATATTTAACTGCGTTTAGTGCTGCATTGTCAGCAATTTGTGAGCCAGATGATTTTTGAACTTTGTATGACAACAATTCTCCATTTTTACCAACTTTGAAAAATACAACTGTCAATTTATTTTTACTTTCATCGTTTGCTTTCCAATTAGCCTTAATGTCGTTTTGTATTTCACGCATGTAAGGTTCAAAATCTGCTTTTTCAATTTTGACATCAGTATTATTTTGTTTAAGAGTTTCTGGAGAATTTTTATTTACAAAAAATATTACTAAACCAACAATAATCATTAAAAGCAACAATGTACCCCAAAAAGTTTGTAATGCAGAAGTTTCTTTTCCTGAAGCTACATTGTTACTATGCTCACAATATTCTACATAATATGCACCTCTTGCTTGACCTTTAAATATATAATTAAATGCAATAATAAGAGAAGCAATAATATTGATAATAGAAATACATATTCCTGCCATATAATATCTGAAAGGAGCTTCTTCGTAATTTATTGTATTATTTAATTTTTCGTAAGACTCTTGCCACTGATATTTCCCTATCATCCAAAACATGTGTTCAAAATCAATCTTCATACTAATATATCACTCCTATCAATCTTTATTTATTCATTATGATACAGGTTGAGAGTATGTCATTGAGCCATGTTCGTTATATACATTTACAAAACTACCCTTTTTAACAGTTACACTAGTTGCTGTATAGCCCATTAACATATCTCCAGAGTTCGTTGGAATATTGCCAAGAATTCTTCCATTTTCTCCGTATATTGTAATAGTGTAACTTTTCTGTATAACGGATTCTATTGTCATTCCTACCTCCTATAATACTCGTTATCTTCGAAATACATCTCTAAATATTTCACCTGCTTTATTGTTTAGATAGTATAAAATTAACATGAATATACCTACTCCAATAATTTTCAGCATTTTTTATTCTCCTTATTTTTGTTTTTTGGAATATAACATTTATCTAATATAGACTCCGTTAATGCCATTGTAACTGCTTTTTTTGCTCGTATTAAGGTACCTTTATCACTCATTAATGAATTCCATTGCTTTCTTGAAATATTAGAATTTTCAGTTAATAAGTTAATAAGTGTAGTTGTATCGTCTTTTAGTTTTTTAATTTCAACCGCTAGAGTATTAATTGTTTGAGGTTGAGTAAAATTTAACTGTAGTGAATGCATGAAAAATGAGGAATTTTTCAAAACAAATCTATGACTACCTGATAAAAACAACAAGATAGCAACTGAATCACAATGTCCTACATTATAGGTATTGATTTCTAAATTCTTTATAGTTTTTATGAAGTTAAAAACACCTATTGCAACAGGAACAGAACCTCCACGAGAGTTTATATATAAATCTAAAATAGAACCTTCTGCCATATCTTTTATAAGGTCTATTAGTGGCTTTGTCGATTCTGTTGTTATACTATCAAAAAGGCAAAACGAGTAGCGATTTTTATTAGACATACCTTTTTGCTCTACCACTGCATCCACCTTTACATGCACCGTAGCAACCCTCTTTACATCTGCCACTACAACCACCTTTACAGCTTCCTGTGCAAGAACCTGAACACCTACCTCCAGCACAATTAGTTGTTATGACTGTTCTTTCTGCAATAGTGCCGTTTTTGTCAATAAAATCTTTGAGCAATTCATTTACCTTTTGCAATTCTAAAGTTGATACTTCCATCTTTGCCTCCTTTACAAATAATATGGGTACTTATCTTTATGTACAACCTTTTCTATAATATTAAGAGCTTTTATTGCTTGTTCTGCATGTTGAGCATCTTCTAATGATAGTTTATTTTTTCTTTGTGCTATTAGCTTTATTTGAAATTTTGCAGATAGTGTTGCTTCTTGTAGGTGTAAAGCACATTTTCTCTTATCCCTATCTCCAAAATTTCCTCTATATCTATAGTTAAACCCTGCACAAGTCGGACAGAAATGTTTTAAAATACATTGTTCACACACTACATCACTTGCAATCGAGTCACATTTATATTTAATGTCTTTTATGTTTTTTGCTTTATCACCTAAAACGATAGGACTAAACATATGACAGCCATATGCACTTCCATCTGGTTCATATGCGGTCATATAAGTACCAGTACCACAATATTTCTTAATTTTCTTCTTATCTTTCTTTGGATTAACTATATTCATCCACCTCAAAAGAATACTTATAGGTTCGTATTGGGGATTTTCAATGTAAAAATCTGCTAATTTTTCTAACTCTCTTTTATATATTAGTGCATCGTTTTCAGTCCAATTTACTCCTTCTGCTAAAGAAACTTCTATTTTATATCCTTTCTTTTGAGCATATATAACCCCGTCTGCCAAATTAGGCAATGTTTCATGCGAAACTGTCATATGAAAACTCTGAAAATTCCAAGTTTTAAAGAAAAAATTTAAATCAATAGAACTGCTATTTGTACCTCTATTCATTTTCTGCATTTCTGCATTGCCATCATAGCTACAACAGCACACTATGCTGTCTTTATGTTTCTTAAACCATTTTTTTTCATTTTCTCCGAAAAGAGTACCGTTAGTTGTCATTGCAAACAGATAAGGTACACCAATATTTCCTTCCTCAGCCCATTCTACTAACCTTTTAATCAAAGGAAAATTCATCATTGGCTCTCCACCCATTAGGTCAATTTCTAAGCCTTTTATGTTTTTACTTCGCTTAACACGTCCAGCTTCTTTTTTTATTAACCTTATAGCTGTTTTAAAGTCCATTTGAAGGTCAGATTTATAATCTTCATAGCAATAGGTACAATTCAAATTACACTTATGTGTAATCATAAGCATGCAGGTTCGTCTTATCTCTTGTTCTTTTTCCCACAATGATTTTTTTGCCATTAGTTTATGTATATCCTTATATAGATTATGGTATCTATACTCCTATTTACTTATCCTATCATATTTTTGTTCAAAAGTCATGGTGAATAACTACATTTATATTACACTTGCATTTTGGATTCAAACATTTACCTTCTTTATCAAGTTGTAATATATCATTTGTGACGTATTCAGTATCAATTTTGTATTTTTTACCGATTTTTTGAATGCGTTTAAAGTAAACCATTTGCTTATCTGGTTCGTCAAGTATAAGTACAACCAAAGGTTTTTTGCCAGTCATTATGCCGTAGTGCAGAGCCTGTCCAATGGATTCTGCCCACTTGTTTGCAAAATCAAACTCTACTGCGTGTGTTTTGGTTAAACAATCCACTCTGGTAAAATCTTCATTTTCGTATTCCATAATTCCGTTATGTGCGTTGCACCATGCCTGTTGATAGCTTTCTTCATTGTGGTCGTGGTGAACGTGTTGCCACCCCAAATTACAGGTTTCAAACTTAAAAGGGTATGCAAATGTTATAACAGGTATTGCAAGTATTACTGCCATGTATAATAATTTATTTCTCAATTCAGCACCAATAACCTTTCTTGACGTTTTTGCACCATTATATTTATTTTGGTGCATAAATTTGCCGAATGTTGCAAATACTGTGTTTTAGATTTGCAAATATCGGCAATTTTATGCTTTTATGCACCGTATGTTTTTTAATAATTTGTGCTATAATCAAGCAGTAACAATATATGCAACAGTTTAAATAAACTGTTGCATTGATAAATGGTGCATTAGCACCATATTTATATCTCGAAGTTAATGTATGACTCGTCTAATTCCTCTTGTGCAATTCCGATATATCGCATGGTTATTGACGGTGAGCTGTGATTAAATATTTTCTGCAATAGTGCCACGTCATTATTAAATTTATAATGGTGATAGCCAAAAGTCTTACGCATAGTGTGAGTGCCGACATTAACGGATATATTTAATTTTTTGCATACGTCATTAATAAATCTGTACACTTGCGACCTGTGTAATCTTTTATGCTTTTTCCCGACAAATAATGGTTCTTCGCCAGTAATTGAGTAATATTTTTTCTCACGTTCAATTAGGTATTTTTTTATTAAATCCTGCAACTTATTATTCAGCTTGATACGTTTGAATTTGCCAGTTTTCTTCTCTACAATATCAAGGTATTGTTTACCCTTAACACTTTCAACATTTAATCCAAGAATATCAGAGATTCTAAGCCCTGTATTAGTGCCAAATACCCAAATAAGCTGATTGCGTAAACTATGCTTTGCCAAATACTTCTCAATAGCTTCTACGTCTTTTTTGTTTCTAATCGGTTCAACTAAATTTTTCATATCCTTACATCTTCCTTCTGCACCGTACCTAACACTTACGGTGCAATAAAGAATGTAACGTATAAGGGGATTTATCTAAACGAAATTATTTCGTTTAGATAAAATTTTAAATTATTTACTAGAAACAGTTTTTAGAGCTAAAAACCAAAATTCTGTAAAAACAGTTTTATTTTAAATTCTATTTTGCAAGGATATAAACCTTAGCGGACACAAATATATAAGGACAAAGTTATGACAATTAAATTTACCTGTTATGTTCCGCAGGATATAGGAACAAAACTAAAAGACTTACAAACTAAAGAATGCCTGAATATCAGTAAGTTTATAACACAGGCAATAGTAGAACATTTAAAAATACGAGGTAAAAACAATGAAAACGCAAATTAAAACCATTTTAAAAAAACTTGCTAGGCTCAATAAAAAAGCAGAACTAGAGCAAATTCGCATAGAATTTGAACTGGCTAAAGAGCTTATCTGCACAGCTATTGAAGCAGATAACAGTGCAAGTACTTTACAGAAACAATATTTACAAGATATTGTACCAAATGTAAAGTACATAACATTGTATAAATCAGACTATATAACAATCATAGACTATATTTGTAGCGTGGTTGAAGTTGTTATACATTCTGCCCCACTAGATAAAAGGTTTTCAAAAATAAAAACGACAGATAGTATAAAAATCATTCAGCGAATCAACAGAGTTCTTACTGGTCGTTCATATATAGTTAAAGGGCAAGACTTTTTAGAAAGAAGTTTTAATGTTGAAGTTCAGAATTTAGAGTGGAATACTGACGATTTTGACGATTCCGATTTTTATGACGACTGTTATGATATTGAAAAGTGGTAAACATAAAAACAAAGCTGGGGATTTTTATCCCCAGTCTGTTTTATACATTAGTTAAATCCTGCTACACAAAAATATAATTAGCAGGGTAAAGGAGTATATTTAAAATGAAAGTATTTAGTACGGAAAAACTAAAGCTTCACTGCGAAGCTTTTAATAACCTTGACCCTTATATGTATGACGATATTAAAGAATGGGAAAAGGAATTTTTAAAAAAGCTATCTTCTTTGGGCAGAATGAACAAAAAGGATGAAGATACGGTTAAATTAGACACTAACTCCTCTATAGCGTGTGGTGGGAGTAGATATTGCAATCACTGTATATTTAAAGACAGTGTGCGTTATCCTGTTGAATTAGGATTTAAAGACGTACAAGCAGTTGCTAATCTAAGCAAAATAACGGATTTTCCAGTAAATAAACTACCTAAGTTATTATCTGACTATGTTAAACAAAGTTCAGAAGCACTTGTTGCACCACCTGAATTTATAGGAACAGCATTATTATCACTTTTAGCAACTTTCATAAGTAGATATAACAAGGTTCAACCTGTTCCAAGTTGGGAATTACCGCTAAACTTCTGGACTATAATTTGCGGAGGTGTAAGCACTAAAAAATCAGTATGCTTTGAGCAGGTGCATAAACTGACAAAAGATTTATTGTATGAAGAAGGTGAAAGTAAGCGTATAATGACAAATGATACTACCATAGAAGCCTTATTTGAATTACTTTCAAAGAATAAATCTATTATGTGGTTTGGTGATGAACTTGGTTCTATTGTCTGCGGTGCATATAAAAAGGGCGCAGGTGCAGAAGCTGATAGAGCAAAATTATTATCTTTGTGGACATGCCAGAGTGTTTGTATTGACCGCAAAGGTGCAAGCCCTATTGAGATTGAAGAACCAATATTAACTATATCAGCAGGGGTTCAGCCAGAAGTATTGAAGTCTAAAAGAATAGGTAACGATTTAATAAGTGCTTCTGGTTACTTACAGAGGTTTGTCTTTGCTATATGCAATGATGATGACGGAACATACTTCGGTACGTCAAAAAAAGCTATATCGGAAGATATAATAGTGAAAATGAAATACCTATTCCAAACACTCCTAAACAAAGGCTTTTCTAAAGATAACTTTGACATAATTACGTTTGACAAAGAAGCACAGCAACTTTTTGACGAGTTTGAATATGAGTTGAAGGAGGATTTGAAAAACCTTGAAAGTCCTGCATTAAAATCATATTATACAAAGTTCTTAGGACATACCGCAAAAATTGCAGGGATTCTGCATGTAGTGCGTACGGTTACAGAAAATATTGATAGCAATACTATCAATAAGGATACTATGGATATGGCTATAACAATAGGAAGATATTACCTTAATACAGGAAAAGAAATATTTTCAGAAACAGCACAAAAGGTCGATATTACAAAGGCATACTTATATCTTGTAAATAAATGTACTTGTGGTTGGTTCTTTGGGTCGTATTTGAACAAAAATAATGTAGCAGGTGCAAAGCAATCACAGCCAGAAATAGCAGAAGAAATAATAAATACCTTGATAGAACAAAATAGGATAATTAAACTTCCTACACCAAAAGGAACAAAGTACTCCATACTCTTTGATTCTAAGGATTTAGTAGGTTTATCAGAAGCCGATAGGACAAGAGAAAAATACGAAAAAGCTATACAGGAAGAAAAATCTGACAAAGAATGGAAAAACTTTGTTGCAGAAATAATCCCAAAAAGTAATTATTAAAAAGTTGTGCGGATATGCGAATAAGTAAAAGCATAGAAACATAAAAATACAGGAAGTATATTATATAAGGATTATAAATAATAATTAATTATAAATATCCTATACTAATATATTTCCTGCTTTATTTGTTATTACCTTTTAAATAATCCGCATATCCGCACAAGCATAATTTTAATAAGATTAAATCTTATATACACCCATAATATATAATAACACTATTTACTAGTCTATTTTTTTATTCTTTCATAGGGTGAGGAAGGTGCATTTTGCATATACTTCACATAATTAATGTAGTATTGGATTTGTCTTATTTCAGAATTATTAAAGCCTGTTTGCGATAAATATTGTCTTAAAATAGCTTCGTCCGTTACTGCTGTTTTATTATCGTCAAGCAATGTCATTGAAAATACTTCATTCATATCATTAATGCCAAGAGCAAGTGCCAATCTTATAATCGTTTCAATTCTAGGCATACCTTTTGCATTTTCTAAGTCTGAAATTACTGCAACACTAACCCCAGACAAGGTATTCAATGCCCTTACAGACATATTTTTATCAGCCCTAGCATTATAAAAGAAGTTACCGAGTCTTTTTAAAATTTTTGCTTCAAGTTCATTTGCAGTATTTGTTATTGTGTCTTTTGAAATATCCATATAATTTACCTCTGACGTAATGATAGCAGATTTTTAATGCGTTGTCAATTCTAACGCGTTCGTTAAAAAGATTAAGAAATGTAACAATTTTGCGTTATTTTGCCTAAATTGTTCGAAAAATAGTTGACAAGTATTTGGAATGTGTTAATGTATTATTATGACGAACGCGTTTGTTATACAATGGTTAAAATAAAAAATGAGGTAATCAAAAATGGACAATTTCAAAATTATGAAATTAAAAGATTTCGCAAAGGAAATTAATACTCCTGAAAGTACTGTTAGAACTTGGAAACGTAGAGGCGATATCCCAGATTATTGTTTTTTTTACTATTGGCTCTACTGTATTTGTAAGAGTCGAAGAGATTCAACAATGGATGCAACAAGTGGCATGAGGTAATGAATAATGACTATATATGAGAAAAATGGTGATTTTTATTGTCGTTTTCAAATTCACAGTGAACGTAAGCATTTTAAATGTAATGGTGCAAAAAACAGAAAAGAAGCAGAAGCAATGGAAGCTGCTTTTAAGTACAAGTTGCAACAACAGCAAAATGGTATAATTCCACGTGAAGAAAAGAAAGTATCAGTTGATAAACTTTGTGACAAATTTCTTGAACATTCAGAGCTGAATAAAAAAAGTTACAAAGAAGATATATCAAGAATAAAGGTTATAAGAGAATTTTTTAAAAATCTTAAATACATAAACAATGTTAAACTTGATAATATCGAACAGTTTAAACGATTCTTATTAAACAAAGGTTTAAAGCAAGTTACTGTCAACAGATATCTTGAAGTTATCAGCAAAATGTTTAATATTGCAATACGTAACGAATGGATAAAAAGTAATCCCATAGGAAAAGACGTTAAATTTAAGGTAAAAAATGACAAAAAATATAGATACTTAAAGCTTGAAGAACAAAATAGGTTATTAGAAGTGGTTAAAAATACATATCTAGAAGGTATAGTAATTTTCGCTCTCAATACAGGGCTAAGAAAATCTGATATATTACCTTTAACTTGGGAAGATATTAAATCTTACAACAAAAAAGTAATGCACTTGTATATCCGCAAAACAAATACCTGTATTGACCTGCCATGCACAAAAATGTTATATAGCTTTTTGGAAAGAACCCCCAAACATCTTAGACATGGTGCTTTGTTTATAAACCCATTAACTAAAAAAGCTCCAAAAGATATTAAAAAGGCTTGGAATACTGCAAAACGAAAAGCTTGTCTTGAAAACTTTAGGTTTCATGACCTTAGACATACTGTTGCAACTCGATTAGTTAATGCAGGTGTACCGCTACCAACAGTTCAAATTATTATGACACACTCTGATATAAGTACTACAATGAAATATGTTCATACTCCAGAAACAGCAATATTTTCTGCAATAGAAGTACTTAATTCATGCAATGAGGGTTTGATTCAAAATGACTAATGGACACAAAATGGCAACGGTATTTAATATAAAAAGCCCAAAACGCTTATCGTTTGGACTTTCTAAATGGAGGAGGAATAGGGATTCGAACCCTAGGTACGCTCGCACGTACGACGGTTTTCAAGACCGCTCCAATCAACCACTCTGGCATTCCTCCATGCAATTAATCGGTTTACTTGTCTATAATACTGTAAACATATTTTATTGTAAAGTAGTTTTAATTCATTTTCTTTAACTTTTTCCATGCCTGTATTTTATGTTATTATATTAGTAGGGAGTATGTGAATAATGTTCGACTACTTTAAGGGATTTATCACAGACAAAAGAAAAAACTCTAAGGGTACATATCTTTCAATTGAAGTTTCAGGTGTCGGTTATTTATTGGAAATTACTGACAGGGATTTTGATTCTCTTACAGTTAGTGAAGATAAACAACAAAAAGTTTATACTCTACTGACTCACAGAGAAGATGCAATGTCACTTTACGGTTTTTTGAATAAAGAAACACGCGATATTTTTCAGATTTTGCTATCGGTATCAGGAGTTGGCGCAAAAATGGCGCTTGCTCTTCTGAATGAATTTGATGCGTGTGACGTAATATCTCTTGTAATAGATGGGAACTTTAAGGAGTTAACACGCGCAAAAGGTGTCGGACCGAAGCTTGCTCAAAAGATAATCTTAGAGCTTAAGGACAAACTCATCAAATCCGAGCTTCCGAAGTCGTCACTTTCTTCTATCCCGCAGACGCAAGCAGTTACAGATACTCAAGCCGTACTGTTATCTCTGGGATATGAGGAGGATGAGATAGAGGAGGCGATTAAAAAGGTAATGCCGACTATTATGGAAACATCCAACTCAGAGGAAGTTTTGAGGAAAGCTTTAACCACTCTCTCTATGTAAACAATTGTAACTATTTCTAAGGAATAAGGCAAAAATATTTCTTTAGGTGGTTTCATAAGAGCAGAAGAAGGTTAAATATGAAAATCAACAAAATAAGTTTTGGAGTTCACAGCTTCAAAGCCACTAGTCCAAAAGACAGCCAACAAAACAAAAAGTTTGGTGATGCATCAAGTCCGTTAGTAAAATCGCCAAGCAAAGACAGTTTTGAAATCTCAATAGGATATGTTAACGATGCTCACGGGCAAACCAACAATATGCTAAGAATATTATCCGGTATTGGCGGAGATTTGGTTCTTTCTGCCGGTGATAACGATATTGGTGATGAAAAAAATAAAAATATCCATAAAGCCACTTATAAATTCCTTAATTTAGGAAAAGTTGCCGCAACTGCTCTCGGGAACCACGAGATGGATGCTACTCAAGAAGATTTAATAGACTCTCTGAAAGAATACAACGGAGATGTTCTCACTATAAATATGAAAAAAGATAAAATCGAAAATCAAGACAAGGCAGAGGTCGAAAAATTAGGCAGAGCAGATTTACTTAATCACCTCAAGCCATCTAAAATTGTAGAAATAAACGGTGAGAAAATAGGACTTTTAGGAACTGCTCCAATTGATCTTCTAGACAGACTCACACACCCAACATATCATACTGATTGCCATATTGATCAACTTGATGACAGCATAAAAGATATTCAAGCAGAAGTTGATAAAATAAAAGAACAAGGAGTTAACAAAATTGTTCTTTTATCGCACCTTGGACTAAAGAAAGACAAACAAGTCGCTCAGCAAACAGAAGGAATTGACATTATTGTAGGCGGCCACACTCACGAATTGCTTGAAGGAATTACTGATGGCAAGAATTTATTGTATTCTAAATCAGGTGAACCTGTAATCATTACAGAAGCCGGACGTGACGGCAATTATTTTGGAAAACTCAATTTAATCTTTGATAAAGACGGCGTAATTACAAAAGCTCAAAACAATTTGGGTGAAACAGGATTATTCCACAAAAACCTTGTTAACCAATACATTTTCAACGAAATCTTAGGTACTCCCGAAAAAATAGGTTACATTAAAGATGCACCTCCGCCACCAAAATCACTAACAGAAGAAAATCCACACGCCAATTTTGTTTGTGACGTTATGAAAGCTGAAACAAATTCCGACATTGCAATCTGGCATAATTGCGGAGTAAGAAATTCTTTCCACGAAGGTGAAATAAATTCAAGCGATATTAAGGATATTTCACCATTCCTAGACTTTGTTGCAGTAGCGGAAGTACCTGAAAAAACAATGGTAGACCTGTTCAAAAAAGCAATAAAGGACACATATTCATCCAGCAGTCGTAAACCGGGGTTGCTTGCTGTATCAGGATTAGATTATACAGTCGACACAAAAAACGGCACTCTTGTAGAAATGAATTTTACCGACAAACAAGGCAACATTCATAAAATTGACGTTGATAACCCCAGCGAAACAAAAAAATATAAAATTGTTACAGATGAGTTCTTAATGTCAGCCGGTGCTGATTTCAACATTCTTGCTAAAGAAGAAGAATATTTGAAAAAGTATTCATACGATAAAGACGTAATGGTCTGTAATTATATCAAACGCAACAACAAGCCGGTTGAAATTAATCAATTCGGAAGGATAAAATATACAGAACAATAGCTCCAATAAGCAGGTAAATATGAACATTCAAGGAATAACTATCTCAAATTTTAATAATTACAAAAAATCTCCGAATTTTACAAAACCTTCTTTCAAAAGCGGAGAAGCTTTAGAACGTACACCCGACAAAGATACTTTTGAATTAAAAATCGGATATATTAACGATTTACACGGTCAAACAAATAACATGATGAGAATTTTATCAGGTATTAAAGGGGATATCATCCTGTCCGGCGGCGATAACGACATTGGTGATGAAAAAAACAGACATGTTCACGATGCGACTGCAAAATTCTTAAACCTTGCTGGAGTAAGAGGTACTGCTCTCGGCAATCACGAAATGGATACAAAACAAGGTGATTTAAAGGAAACTGCTTCTAAATTTAACGGTAACATACTGGCAATTAACATTGAACAAAAACCATTACAAGAACAAACGGAAGAAGATATACAAAATTACGATAAAGCTGACATTAAAGATTTTATCAAACCATCAGTTATAGTAAATGTTAAAGGCGAAAAAATTGGCCTAATCGGAACAACTCCTGTTGATTTAACCGATAGAGCAACACACCCGGATTATCACACAGACTGTAAAGCTCACGATTTAGATACAACAACTGACCTTATTCAACAAGAAATTAATAATCTCAAATCTCAGGGAATAAATAAAATCGTTTTACTTTCACATCTTGGCATTGAAAGAGATAAACAAGTAGGCAGAAATACAGAGGGAATTGACGTAATTATTGGTGGACATACTCATGAACTTCTTGAGGGAATTAAAGAAGATGAAAACTTAATCTACTCAAAAACGGGCGAGCCAATAATTATTACAGAAGCTGGTAAGGATGGAAAACATTTTGGCGAATTAAACTTAACCTTTGACAAAGACGGCGTTATTACAAAAGCTCAAAATAATCTTGGTGACACAAGCCTATACCACAGAAACCTCGTTCACCAGTACATGTTTAACGAAATCTTAGGCAAGCCCGAACAAGTCGGATATATTGAATATGCGCCTCCTGCACCAAAATCTTTGCTGGAAGAAAATCCGCACGCAAACTTTATGTGTGATGCAATGAAGTATGAAATGAATGCAGATATCGGAATTTGGAATAATGCAGGTACCAGAAATTATTTTAAAAAAGGTGATATTGATTCAAGTGATATAAAAGAAATTGCTCCTTTTGCCGACAATATTTCAGTTGCTGAGGTATCAGAAAAAACACTTGTAGATGCATTTAAAAAGGCAACTGAAATTAGCTATAACTCACATGGTAATAAACCAGGATTACTTGGCGTGTCAGGACTTAATTACACCGTAAGTCCAACAAAAAAGACAATCACAGCAATGAATTTTGTTGATAAAGACGGCATAGAACATCCGATTGATATTAACAATCCGAGAGAAGACAAAAAATACAAGGTTGTAGCAGACTCATTTATCATGTCTTGGGGAGCAGATTATGATGTTCTTTCTCCAAAAGAGGAATGTGTAGAATATCCGTTTAACAAGGCTTTCTTAACTTGTGAATACATAAAACATTTAAATAAGCCTATAGTTATTAATCAAACAGGAAGAATAATGTATGAAAATTAGCGGTATACAGCAATATAATAACCAAAATAAATTTGAAATTAAAAATAAAATGACAAAACACCAACAAGATGAAATACATTACAGACTACCATCTCTGAAACATGCTTGCAGAGGCAAAAATGTTCATGCTGCGACTAAATAAAGGATAATATATGAAAGTAAATTTAGATACAAACGTACAACCGAGTTTCCAAGCAAAAGTTTCTCCACAATTTGAAAAATTTATGAGAAGCTATATTAATAATGGTCAAAATCGATTACAAAATAATTACAAGCTAAATCAAAAGATTGCAGATTATGAAAAATACGGATTTGATGATTACACAATCAACCTTGCAAACAAAAATGTTGCCTTATGGAATGAATTTTCTCTTGTTGCAACAAAAGAAGGACAAGATGTTAAAAATGGAATATTCCTGATTAAAAAAAATTCTGTTAAACAAATTATAAATACTTTTTTAAGAATAGACAAAAACTATCTTAACAAATTAATGAAAAAAAATCGTAAATATCATGCATAAAACATGTGAACAAAGAATCGGGATTTTGAACAATATTCAAAATCCCGATTCATATTGATTCAATACTAATTATTGATATAATGGCGCTAACTTCTTCTCTTGTTGAGGTATAACACCTTCCGTAATTGATTGATATACTCTGTAGTCAATTACAGGGAAGCAGTTATCGATACTTTCTATTTCTTTAAGTTTAGCATCGTCAATGTTACCGCTTTCAATCATATCGGCAATTAAACTAAATCTGTCAACGTGTTCATTGAATCTGTCTGTTGCATAATCTTTAGCTTGCCATGTTGTAATCAGGAATGGCCAATCAGAAGATTGAAGCAGCAAGTTTTCTCTTGCTAATTGATTTAATGCTCTGTGAAGTAGTTTATCATCCGGAATTTCAGAATGAGCATCAACTATTTCGCACATGCGTTTTTCGCAAGAGTGGATAATAGGCCACATCCATTCTGTTAAGTGGTTTTGCCATACATAGAAGTGTCCGCCTTGTCCCCAAGAAGATTCAGGAATTTGAATAGCTTCTTTTGGAGGATACTTAGTTACATATTCACCTGCAGTCATTCTTTCTACTTCAGGTAAGTACTGATTGAATTTCTTAATAACTTGTTTTATAAATTCAATGCCTTCAAACCACCAGTGACCATATAATTCTGTATCAAAAGAAACCATAACAAGACCTTCTTTATTATTGGCCAATTTGTAGTCATTTAATAAGTGATAAATCAATGTTGTATAGTGATCTGAGTTTTCGTTAATCTTATTCATTGCAAGAACCGGATCATATAACATCTTGTCACCTAAATCAGTTGTAGGTGAAGTAATTCTCCAGTAGTGCATACCTGATTTATCATCACGTTTATGGAATTCTCTGAAGCATCCGTCTCCGGGGTAACCGTCAGCAGCTGACCAAACTTGATAGCTTGCTCTGTCATTTCTTCCCATTACTGCTACTTGTGCATCAGGTAACCAGTATGCAGAATATGTATCATATCCTGTTTTTGGTCTGTCAGGAAGCGGAATGTATTCGATGTTCCCGTAAACACCGATTACACGTCTGTTACCAATTGAATTACCACCTTCTATTACATGAGAATCCGTAAAGAAATAGTGAATATCGTTGTTTTGAAGAGTAACTTCAATAGCAGGTCTCCAGTGTTTTTGACCGTCTTTTCCAACATATTCGTAACCTTGACGGTAAGCACATTCAGGAAGCCAAGCACCCATTGCTTTCTTACCGAATAATCTTTCAGTTGTATCCTGACCAACTTTAAACTGTGCATTTAAGTTACTATCAGTTGCAAGTAACGGAGAGAATCCATGTGTTGCTCCTGATGTTGTAATTTCAATACAACCTAAATCCTGATACTTTTTAAAGTATTTGATAAGATTTTTTTCATATTTATTTACGAAATCATCTCTTAATTTATTCCACAAATCAAAATAATATTTTGCTAAATATTTCAGATGCTGACTATGAGCAACTTTTGGGTCAGGATATCTTTCCAAATCCTTTGATACAGCAGTAATTTGCGCATCTATGTATTTAACAAAACCGTTTTGTAAATGTTCGTCATTTAATTGTTCTGCAAGAATTGGAGTAATACCTACCGTCAATTTTGCTTTTATACCCTCATCATACAATTCAGAAATTGCATTAAGAAGAGGGACGTATGTTTCTGCCATGCATTCATAAAGATTTTCTTCTCCGAATGGCCACATACCAGCTTTTCTGTAGTATGGGAGATGGCTGTGCAACATAAATACGAATTGTCCTACTGACATCTTTGCCTCCGTTCATTTATTTTATTGAGATATCGAACTGCTATACCTGATTATTTTTAATTCTTATACGGCACCTCGATATATATTTTTACATTACTATTTATACCATAAATTGAACAAAAAAGTAACTCTTTAGTATTAATTCAGCAGAATAATGTTACAAATGTTAACTATATTTTAAGGGATTAACGCTAAAATACAGATATATAAGGTTTATATAAGAGTTTATTAATTGTAAAAAATACAATTATCCAATTGAAAATATACTTTTTTTGTTTGCAGAACAAGTAGCACAAAAATCAGTTTCTGCGGTTATAATTTTAGAATAATCTTTGAAAGAGCCTCCCATTCTTCCCCTGTAATCGTTGCAAAGAAAGGGACATGAATAAACACCGTTTCTTGATAATATTCTTCCCGACATACAATCGGTTGTTTCTGCTCGCTGTACATAATTTTTTTCTCCATGATTTGGATAAGACAAATTTATCTGGATATCAGTATCTGTAATATCATTTTCAGAAAATATTCTTTCCAGATTATTTTTTATATAATTTTCATCCAAATTATAAAAATTCTGAACAGATAACACAGATGTAAAATTATATCTGCCTAAAATTTTAAGAGCAGATATTGTTTGTCTAAATTGTCCCCTATACTTGACTTTATCACTTTCCATTTCATTAAAATGAGCAACAGAAAGTTTAAAAAAGATTTGATTCACACCCTCATCCTCAACTTTTTTTAAAAATCTGACCTTTTTTTCATTAAGAAAACTTGAATTCGTACAAATACAAACATTACATCGTTTTAAACACATTCTTAAAATAGAATTAAATTCAGGATGAGTCATTGGTTCGCCGCCTGTCAAATATATACAATACAAATTTTCTTCTTTTGTATCGTTTAATGCTTCTTTTATCAAATCTATTGATATAAAATCTTTAACATTTTTTGTTACAGGAAAATCAATATAACATCCGCTGCATCTTTGATTGCAGTTTTTTGCTGTTAATTCTATAAACATATTATTTAATTCTTTCATACGATAAACGGGTGCTGTACAAATACTCATATAAATCTCTCCTCTATAATTTGCGATATTTTTATTTATATGCGTATTATAATTAAAAACCGTATTTAAAAAATCATCGAAGCGGGTAAAAAAAACTAGTACATCCGGGGAAAATATAATGTAAACAAGATTTAATATATTGCATAAATTTACGGTTGTTATACAATGAGAATGTAGTCTATAATAGACTTTAAACATTTATACACGGAGGAGAAAATGAAAATATACCCTGTTAATGATTTTACACACAACCAAAAGTGTAATAAACACACTCAATATAAGGTTCCTAATTTTGGACAAGGCATTTCCAGAAAAGAATTTAAGGAACTGGGCGACAGATTTATAGAAAGTTCTAAAACTGCAAAAAACAGAGATGAATTCTACGGAATAGCAAAATCATATTTAAAAGAAGGTATTATTCCTATTTTTGAACAACCAGAAAATCATAGAGAAAGCACAAATCAACTGAGGCAAAATATTGTTGATACAATTGCTGCTGATATTGAGCTATTATTTGACCCTGAGTTAATAAAATTGCAGGAAAATTTAAAGCACATTGGCTTAAAAGGTGAAAGAAAAGAATTTATTAATATTGTAAAAAAAGTAAATAAAATAATTCGTGATTGGAAAACAAATAATAAATAAATTATAAAAATTAAAAAATAAAAAATACCGCTTTGAAAAGCGGTATTTTTTTCTTCATCCTTACTCATTTTAACACTACTTGATGTTAGAATAAGTCCAAGCATCAAATGTAGGTGTTTCAGAAATATTAAGTTCTTTCTTTTTTTCACCTGCAGAAGTGTCATCATGAGCTATTGGAGCATACAATCTGTTATAGTATTCGATAACCATTCTGTCAGAATTGAAATAAGCTTCAGAAGTTCTGATAGCCTGTCTCATTAAGCGAGCCCACTCTTCTTTATTATTATAGTATGTAGGAATAATTTGATTTTCAATAATTTCCATTACACACTTATGGTCTTGCCAATGTCTTTCTTCCCAAGGCATATCGTCATCCAAGCCCGGATATTCAACAGTATACCCATTAATTCCGTTGAAAGTACCTTCTACTGTCCAACCATCAAAAATTGATAAGTGCAAAGCACCATTCATATTAGCAGACATTCCGGAAGTTCCTGATGCCTCAAATGGTCTTAACGGTGTATTCAACCAGATATCAGAACCTCTCTTTAACATACCTGATAATTGAAGTTCATATCCGGGAAGAACAACAACATTCTTCAATGAATGTGATCTGTTCAACAACTTATTGAACATTTCCTTGCCCATTACATCATCCGGATGGAACTTACCGGCAAATATAATTTGAACCTTATCTTCATTAAGTAATTTTTCAATTCTTTCTTTATCCATCAAGATTAACCATGCACGTTTATAGTCAGCAAATCTTCTTGCCCAAGTAATAGTTAATACATCAGGATTAAATCTTTTACCTGCTACATTTGCAATATATTTGAACAATTCAGCTTTCATTTCACGTTTAACATCAAGCAATGCTTGAGGGTCATTTTGAGCCTTAGCCACTCTTGTATCTTGCCAATAGTGAAGGTTAACAGCATTCGTAATTGCTCTTATCGGACATCTGTCTTCAACCCATTCCCACATTTTATTAGCAACTAAGCCATGAAGCTGAGAAACTGCGTTTGCAATTCTTGACATTCTTAATGCCGCAACTGTTAGTGAGAAGTTTTCACCACCCAATTGAATTGCTTTATCTCTGCTTGCACCTGCAAAGAAACCGCCTTCAAGAAGTGTATCAACCCAGTGAACTTCGTTACCTGCTGCAACAGGAGTGTGAGTTGTAAATACAGTTTTCTTTCTTACTTCTTCAAGATTGCCGTTATATTGTCTTAATAGTTCAAATGCTGCCGGAAGCGCATGACCTTCGTTCATGTGAATTACATCAAACTTGTAACCTGCTGCCTGAAGAACTCTTACACCGGCAATACCAAGAATTGTTTCCTGAGCAATTCTTATTCTTTCATTTCCGTCATATAATCTGTGAGAAATGCTCTTTGCCCAATCACTGTTTCCATCAATATCAGTTGTTAATAAGTAAACAGGGCAAGTTCCGAACAATTCAGGATTAACCTTAAATGCTTTTACTTTTACTTTTTCGCCGAATGTATCAACATCAACAACAATTCCTGTATCTTCTAAGTAATCGTAATATTTTCTAATATATGCTACTTCTACATTTCCTGAATGATCGATACGTTGGTCATAGTAACCATAAGACCATAACATTGTTACGCCGACCATCGGCATTTGTAAATATCCTGCTGACAACATATGTGAGCCTGCTAAAAAGCCAAGACCACCGGAATATGTGCTTAAGGATTGATCCATTGCAATTTCCATTGAGAAATAAGCTACGTTTGGTAATGTCATAATTTTAACCTTCTTATTTTTTCTAAGTACTACTAAAGGACTATAAAGTCCGTTTTTAATTCTACCAATAACATATCATATAATCAATCTTTCTAACAAAATAAAGGCTAAAAAACACAAAGCTAAAGCCTACAATGCAATAACATCAATCATTTTAGAATTGTAACAAATTATTACGAACTAATACTTTAGGATTAGTTAAATGTGGTTATTCACATTATATTTTGCATTAATATTTATTTAAATATACACGCATTAAATTATTGTATTTTTCGTCTTAGATATGATATTATTAACTAAACATTTAGAGGTAATTTATGAATATAGCCGAATACATCATAAAAAAAATGGAAGAATTGGGAGTCAATGATTTTTTTGGGTTGCCGGGAGATTACAATTTTAACATCTTATATGCAATAAAAAATAACCCCAACACAAAGTGGTTTGGCTGTACGAATGGGCTTAATGCAGGATATGCAGCAAACGGATATGCTAGAATTAAAGGTTTTGGAGCTTTGATAACCCCATACAGAGGTGAACTTACTGCTATAGAGACAATTGCAGAAGGGTATTCCGAATGTGTTCCTGTTGTCAACATTGTTGGACTACCGTCAACAAATCAACTGGAAAAATACCATTTTGACAACGAAGCATATATGAACACTTTTTCACATATTACAGCTGCTTCTGCTTTTATAAAAAAAGATAATGCAAAACAGGAAATTGACCGAGTCCTCAGCATTATGGTAAAAGAAAGAAAACCTGTTTATATTGCAATTCCAAGCGACGTAGTAAAAGTCAAAATTAATGATAAATATGTTGACTACAATTGGACAAGTAACAAAGAAAATCTGAATTATGCAGCACAGAAAATTGCGGAAAAAATATCAAAAGCTAAAAGACCTGTAATAATAGGGGATGTTCTTATAAAAAGATTTGATGCTGAAATCGAATATAAAGAATTTGTCAAACAATCAGAAATCCCTGTTTCAAACTTTTTAGAAGGCATAAACATCATTGATATGGATTATGAAAAGTATATAGGCGGATATTTCGGCAATTACCGCAATCCGATTGCACAAAAGTATATAGAAAACTCTGACTGCGTAATTGCAGTAGGGACTCTATATAACAACCAAAATCTTTTCGATTACAAAAAAGCAAAAAAAATTAATAATGAAATTGGTATATATGGAACATACGCATACGTTGATAACAAACTTTATGACAACGTAAAAATGTCTGAGTTGCTTGAAGCCGTTACAGAACTCCTAGTTCCTGCAAAAATTGACATTGATAGACCTAATACAGGTTACAAATTAAAAAGTTCAGAATTAACACCACTAACTTCAGACTATATATTTTCAAGAATACAAAGTTATATAAAAGAAAATGATATTGTAATAACCGAAATCGGAAGCTCTATGCATGGTGTTGCACAAATGAAACTTCCTCCGAATGTAAATCTGCAATTCCAAACGCAGTGGGGTTCTATCGGCTGGGCAACCCCTGCCGCATTTGGAGCCTGCGTTGCAAAACCGCAATCAAGAGTAATTTTAATAACCGGCGATGGCGCTCAACAAGCAACAGCTATGGAAATCGGTTCAATGCTCAGATACGGATTAAAACCGATTGTTATTGTTATAAACAATAACGGCTATGCTGTAGAAAGACTATATTGCCGAGATACAAAAGAAAACATAAATGATATTGTTCAAATGAATTATTCTAAGTTTGCAAGAGTTTTTGACGGAGATGTTTGGTCAACTAAAGCAGTTACTTCAGAAGATTTTGACAAAGCATTAAAAGTTACCCAAATAATGAATAAAATGTGCTATATAGAAGTTTGCACTGATGTTCTTGACACCCCTCATTTAACTCAGGATATCATATATTCTGTAAAAGATAATTCAGAATCTGAATCTGAGCCACAACAAGAAACTTGGCAAATGAGTGACGAAGAAATTGAAAAAATCATTTTAGCAACTCCAGGCAGCGGTTTTGAATATGAAACAATAGTACATAAAAGCTTAATTGATAATGAAGATAATAATGAGGTCAGCAGCAATGGGTAAATTATTTGTAATTTCAGGTTCATCAGGTGTTGGCAAAGGAACAGTAATAAACGAATTTCTAAAAAAACATCCTGATTTTAAACTTTCTATTTCCTGTACTACTCGCAAGAAAAGAGATGGTGAAGAAAACGGAGTTAATTATTTCTTCTTATCAAAAGATGAATTTAACATCTGCATTAATAATAATGAATTTCTTGAATGGGCAGAATTTTCAGGGAATTTTTACGGAACAAAAAAATCTTTTGTAGAACAATGCCTTAATAATGGCGAAAATTTAATATTAGAGATTGATACAAAGGGTGCACTTAATGTAAAAAAACTCATGCCGGAAGCAACTTTAATATTCATAGCTCCGCCTTCTTTTGAAGAACTGGAAGCACGCCTGAGAGGCAGACATACCGAAACAGAAGAAGCTATACAAAAAAGACTTGCATCTATAAAACTTGAGATTGAAAATTCTAAAAACTATGATTATACAGTTATAAACGACACCGTTGAAAATGCCGTTAAAAAAATAGAAGAAATTGCTTTAAAATAAGTTTTATGCTGCTTTACGCATCATTGTCTGTTCTTTTTCATATCTCTTTTTTGTTGCTCTTACTGTCATCCCTGATACGAAAAACCCCATTACACCTAGTGCAAATAAATACGGTAGTCCAAAAATCAGTCCCTTTTGTTTAATTAGTGACTTAAATTCCTGTTCTACAGTAGTTCCTTTTTCCTTTGCAAGTCTTGCAGCCAATTTATCTAACTGTTCAAATGGAGTTACCTCTTTTTTATCATTAAGAACATCTTTGCATTTACCTCTTTTATGCAAAAAGTTTCTAAAACCCTTTTCAACAAGTTCGCTGCCTGTAATAACATACAACGCTACTAGAGGGAAACGAGTTGCTGTTTCTTTAAGATTTTCTTTTCCTCTGTCGGCTGAAGCTCCAAAATATCCGCATCCGCCGACAAGAACACAAGTTGTTAATTGCCCTTTACTTAAAACCAACTTGCCATTCTTACTCTTATTAAAATCCATATTAAAATACTTATTTACAAAGTTTTTTGCTTTTTCATTTTTTGAAAATAACTTGTTTCCGGGAGCAACAATAAATTCTGAAATCTTTTGAAGCATTTTAGAGTTTTTGCCTTTTGTTGCAAGTAGTCCTGCAAGTCCTAAAAATCCTGCATAAAGAGATGCTGCACCTAAAATATGTTTTTTTGCACTTTTTTCAACTTTTTCCTGATGAGCTCTGTCCTCTTTGTTATGCTCAAGTGACGCAATATTTTTAAAATCGCTTTTATTAAATAGCTTTAAAGTCATCAAATTTTTAATATAATTAAGAGAAAATTCTGTCAGCGGAATTGCCGTTGCAGCAAGAGCAATAGCAGCTTTTACCGGTAAAACTTTTTTATTGTTTTCTTTTGTTAAAACATCTTTTTCAGCCTTTTTAAGTAAATTAACCCCTGTTTCTGCAACATCTTTTTT
Source organism: uncultured bacterium (assembly GCA_902797965.1). Lineage (GTDB taxonomy): Bacteria > Cyanobacteriota > Vampirovibrionia > Gastranaerophilales > Gastranaerophilaceae > CAG-196. Next base: position 97,159 of record CADBUY010000003.1, on the reverse strand, counting down.
TAAATTTTGAGGTAAATTTTTAGAAAAACCTTTTCTTGCAATATGTTCTCCCAACAAAGCCGGAGTTAAATATATCAGAGCTTCTTCAGAAGTTTCCAAAAAAGTATTCTCTGTCAAATCCTCAATACTTCTTGAAAAAACGGCTTTTGGAATAAGACATGTGGAAACATCCTGAATATATCGTGTAGTAGAAAGACCTGAGGCGCTTTCCTGATGTCTAAGAAAGCGTGCTACAGGTCTTAAATTTTTCGGCAGTGAGTTGATTAGTATTTTAATATTATCTGACATTTTTTCTTCTCCAACATAAACAATTTCGGCTTTTTAATAACTGTCCGTAATTGTCTGTGTTGTACTGAATAGTCATGGCAAAAAGGGCAGTTAACAGGATCTGCGCCACCAAGAACTATTCAAATTAACGGATTTTCTACACATTTTATTTTCTTCCGATTCCCTGTATCTATATTAAATTTATGTTACTTTGTTTCTGTACATAGATACAATATCATTATAAAGGACTTGATTTTATTTGTCAATATACAATTTGAAAATTTTTAACATTGCAGCAATACGCCATAGCTTTTTAAAGCAACCTTCAAAAAGCTATTTAAATTATTAAAAATTTAAAAATAAATAACTATGATATTATATTCTTAATTGCTACAACAGCAACTTTTATCGCTGAATCCGTATCATGCACTACAGGATTATCTAAACCAAGTTTTTCTCTTTCCTGATTTGCAACGACTAAAAATACAGAGCCGACTTTTACTTTCAAAAAACTCCCTGCAATAAATAGAGCAGCTGATTCCATCTCGGATGCTAAAGTTCCCATTCTTAACCAAGCCTGCCATTTGTTCTCAAGTTCATAACTTACAGGCATTAGTTCAGGATTATGCTGTCCGTAGAACGCATCTTTGCACTGAACAACACCAAGATGGTGTGGTATATTTAGTTTTTCAGCAGAGTTTTTTAGTGCTGTTACAATATCATAATCAGCAACAGCAGGGAATTCAATTGGTGCATATTCTTTAGAAGTTCCTTCCATTCTGATTGCACCGGTTGCAATAACTAAATCACCGCTTTTCACATCTGTTTGCATACCACCGCAAGTTCCGACCCGAATAAACTTTTTTGCACCGACTTTTACTAGTTCTTCTAAAGCAATAGATGCAGACGGTCCGCCAATACCTGTTGAAGTAACACTGACTTTTACTCCGTTTAAATACCCTGTATAAGTGACAAATTCACGTTTATCAGCAATAAGTTTCGGTTCATCAAAGTATGCGGCAATTTTTTCACATCTTTTCGGATCCCCCGGAAGAATAACAAACTCGCCGACATCACCTTCCTTTAGTCCAATATGGTACTGCGTTCCGTCTGATGAATATTTCATATAAATCTCCTCTTAGAAAAACCTATTTTATCAATTATAGAGCGAAAAGTCAAACAAATTTATTATATTTTACGTTGACATAACAAACAACATTTCTGAATAATATTTACTCAATATATTTACCCCTACCCTCTTTACATTTAACTACGTTTGTGATTATTTATACATGAACAGGTATCCTCTTTTTAGCCTGTTTCAAAAAAGGAGTTCGCGGCTGGGCTCCACACAAGTCGAAAACAAAGCATTTATGCAAAAAAGAGAAGGAAATTAACATGTTAAAAATCAGATTAAAAAGATTAGGCGCAAAAAAAGCTCCTACATACAGAGTTATCGTTATTAACTCAACTACAAAAAGAGAAGGCAGACCAATCGAAGAATTAGGTTACTACAATCCAAAAACTAAAGATATGAAGTTAAACAAAGAATCTGCTCTATCTTGGATTTCTAAAGGTGCACAACCTACAGATACAGTTAAATACTTAATCGCTAACTGTAATGATGATGGATCTTTGAACTACAAAAAATCTGAAACAGTAAAACTTTCTAAGAAAGCTCAAGCTAAGAAAGCTGCTGAAGAAGAAGCTAAAAAACAAGCTGAAGAAGCTGCTAAGGCAGAGGCTGAAGCTGCAAAAGCAACAGAAGCAGAAGCACCAGCAGAAGAAGCGGCTCCTGAAGCATAGTTTAAATTTCGTTTATAAAAAAGTGGTTGTTTGCTCAACCACTTTTTTTATTTCTTAAACTTTAATACAAAATTCCTTGCCCATTCCATTAAATTAGGATAACGCTTATAGTGATATCCATGTTCAAACCATTCTGCTTGATTTTTAGGTAAACTTCCCAAACCTTGTTTCATCTTGTATATAAAAGCATACATTCCTGTCCTGTCTGCTCCTGCTTTACAATGAATATGAGCTTTGCCTCCATTTTGTTTTACCATTTCAATTTCTTTTAAGAAAGTATCAACATTTTCTTCTGTCGGTTTTTTTGTTATTGACGGAATATTATGATACTTCATACCGAGTCTTTCAACTTCTTTTTTTTCATCATAGCTAATACCGGAAACTGTCATTGTTCTGAAATTAAAAATATCGGTTACACCTTGCGCTTTAAGCCACTTAAAATCCTCTTTCTCAGGCTGAGCCGAACGTGAAAGATATTTATCTATAACTGCGTAGTTTTTAGGTTGACCTAAAAAACTGATTTGGGACAGGTTCATACACACACTCCTTTTAGAATTATTCTAACACAATGTTTTTTACAAACTCAACTGCTTCTTCTTTTGTATTAACTTCTTCATTAAGTTGTGCCTCTTTTAATTGATTAATAATATCACCCAATTTTGGAGATTGTTTTATATTAAGGATTGCCATAATCTCATTACCATCAAGTAATTTTGGCAAAGGTCTTAGTGTCGGCTTAATCTCTATATAAAAATCAAGCAATTTCTGTAAACCATTAAGATTATTTTCTGTCATTTTTTTTGTTACATCATGTCCTTGAGCTGAAAGTCTGTCAGCTTTTGCTAAGACAATATTGTCAATAACATTTTCTTCCATTTTTCTTATGTATCTCATCATCACTTTGTTATCAAGATTTGGCGAAACTATTACATTTGATGGATAAATATGATAACGTATCATTGATGATATGTATTCAATTTGCTTATTGGAAAATTTTAAATCTTTTAATAACGGTTTAACCAGTTTTTCACCCTCTATGTCATGTTTAATAAATCTGTGACGATATGGCTTATCTTTTGGATAATCCACTTTATCAGAAACTCTCCATACACATTCACCCACACTATCTTCCAGTGTCCAAGTGGAAGGTTTGCCTATATCGTGCAAAAATCCTGCAAGTTTCAGATGATTAATTCTGGGATATCCGCCAAAATCAATCTGATTAAGATGCTCTAAAATCTCACCGTTAAAATTTTCGTATTGTATCTCTATTTGTCTTACAGTTTCTATAAGGTGATGTATCAAATCCAAATGATGATGAGAATTTGACGGAACTTTTTTAATCTCTTTTACACATGGGAAAATCAGTTCTAAAATTCCATCATCAAGCATTTTCAGCAATGTGATTGATGTATATTGCCCCCTTCCACCAAAAAGTTTCATTACTTCATCTTGAATTCTTTCTTTGGCAGGTTTTGTTATCAGATCTTTATGCTTAACAAGCATTTGCTCTAAATTTCCATCAAGTTCAAATCCAAGTGTTGCCATAAACCTATACGCACGAAGAATTCTGAGAGGGTCATCAACAAAATTTTCTTCGTTTATTGCTCTTAATTTTTTGTTCTTAATATCCTCAATTCCGCCTGTTACGTCAATAAACTTTTCTGTTTTTAAATCATACGCAATTGCATTAATCGTAAAATCTCTTTGTAATAAATCCTCTTCAATTCGTTCTCCACGAAGCTCTGAAATATCAAGATAGTTTTCTTTATCTTTTAATACAACTCTAAAAATTTGATTTTCGCTATCAAGAGTTATAAAAGTCGCGTCATATTTTTCTGCCAGATTGTTTGCAAAAATCTCAGCACCTTTTATTGCAATATCTCTGTCTGTTGATTTTTTTTCAAGAAAAAAATCCCTGACCATTCCACCAACAAGATACCCCTCATTTATATCTTTCAGTATAAAATCATCCTTGATATTCATAAACGATATCTCCTAAAGCAACAGTTACAGCAGTGTCCGCTTTTAGTATCAAATCACCTAACGATATAATCGGCAGTTTTTTTTCTTTAAACATTTCAAATTCTTTTTGTGAAAAACCTCCCTCAGGACCTATAACAACAAGCATTTTTTCACCCTTTTTGATTGGATTTTTACCCAGATACTGTTTTAAACTTTGCTCTGTTGAACGCTCACCAAAAACAATTCTACGGTCAAAATCTAATTCTAAAATATTTTTTAGATTATTCACCCCAAAACAAGTTGGAATTTTTGCCCTTTCGCATTGTTTTGATGCTTCAAACATTACCTTCTGCCACTTTTCGACTTTAGAAAGAGCAGCATCTTTTTTTACAGCACAATTATCTGTTAAAACAGGATAAACACCACGAACACCGAGTTCTGTTGATTTTTCCATAACAGTTAACTGAGAATCACTTCTTAATGGCGATTGAGCCAGATATAAATCGAACTCCAAATCTCTTTTTGAGGGATAAGAGTTTTTTATTTCACATTCTATTTCTGCGTTTGTAATCTTTGTAATAACCGTTTCATACTGAATTTGTTTATCATCAATAAGCAGCAAGCTTTCGCCTGCTCTTGCACGCAAAGCTCTGGCAATATGACGATAATTTTCCTTGTCAGTTATCTTAACAAGTTTATCATTAATTATTTCATTTTCCCCGATAAAAAAGTGTGGCATAATAATTTAATTATATACAAAATTGAAAGAAGTTTAAATAATTTTATAGCAATTCAACTTTGTTAGGCTGAAAGTTTTAGTAGGTCGCTATTACTATGCCGACATTTATATTTTATTGTCGGATTAGTAAATCCGACCTACTGACTTCTTTATATTTCTGCCATCGAATTTTTTGTGTTAAACTTGGTTAAGTAAACAAAAAGGAGAAAATATGTTGCGAGGACCGTTTTTGGACAGAAACTGGATGGGCGAAAATAAAGACTATGCTTCATCAGATATTATAATGTTAGGACTACCTTTTGACGGAACTGTATCTTACCGTCCCGGCTCAAGATTTGCACCTGAGCAAATCAGACTTGCAAGCTGGGGGTTGGAAGAATATTCGCCTTATTTTAATAAACATCTTGAAGATTGCAACTTCCACGATGCAGGGGATTTAGAGTTTCCTCTCGGAAATACTGTAAAATCCTTAGACTTAATAGAACAAAATGTTGAAGATATTTATAAAGACGGGAAAAAAGTTTTTGGTATAGGCGGTGAACACCTCGTTACATTACCTGAAATTAAAGCAGTTTCAAAATTCTATGATAACCTTGCAATAATTCACTTTGATGCTCATACAGACCTGAGAGAAGAATACCTTGGGGAAAAAATGTCACACTCGGCTGTAATAAGACATTCCGGTAATATTATTGGTTTTGAAAACTTAAAACAAATAGGCATTCGCTCAGGTATGAAAGAAGAATTTGAATTAATGGATAAATATAAAACAAGAGCAACAAAATATGAGGATTTGGATGTTCTGAAAAACAAAAACATATTTGTAACAGTTGACCTTGATGTATTAGATACTTCAATCATGCCTGGAACAGGAACCCCTGAAGTCGGAGGATTAACATTCAACGAGTTATTAGGATGGTTTAAATATATTTCTAAATTCAATATCATTGGCGCTGATGTTGTAGAACTTGCACCTGACTATGACTCAAGCGGTGCATCAACAGCCGTTGCAACAAAAGTTATTAGAGAACTACTAATGACTATGAGTAAGTAAGTAAGTAAGTAAGTAATAAAAAAAGTCAGTCTTATAAAACTGACTTTTTTATTTTATAATCTTTCATAATCTCTTAATTGAGGTCTGTCAGTATCATAATCGCCATACAATTTGTTACGCCAAATTCTTTTCATATTAACAGGCTCAAAGAGTGACTGATCCTCAAAATCAAGCGGCTGAATAATCTTTGTAGGATTGTTGACCTTTGGCTGAGTTTGGATTTTTGGCTGCTGTTGCGGCTGAGTACAATCAGTTTCCTTGCATTGTTCTGCCCTAACCCTCATTTCAGCTTCTTGCTTTGCTTTCTTTTCTTCCCGTTTAATTCTTCTACGTTCTCTTGCAGAATCAATTTTGTTACCCGTATTGGATTTTAGACCGTCAAAATCTTTTCTGCCCTCTTTATACCATCTTCTGTATTTCTTAGTGAAGATATTATCAAAGTTTGCCATATCATAATAAATTTTATACGATTCTTTAGCGTATTCATCATCAGTCAGAACACTTAATTGAACACTTTCCGCAATCTCAGGACAAACCATTCTTGAGTAATCTCTTATTTTCTGCAATTGTTCAGTCTGAGGTGACGGACCTCTTGTTAATATACGACCTTCAACAACACTAATTGTTTTATAGAACGTTTTTGACCAAAGAACCGAATTATTTTTTGTATCTACCAAAACGGCATAAGTATTGATTTTATAAGCAGGGTCAATAACCGCAGCACCTGCAATATTCAGAAAATCCCACAAAGTTCTTCTCATTACATAATTTTCTGCATCTATTGTTGAAGTTAAAAGCAAAACATATTGCTGTTTATTAACTTTAGCAACCCTGTTAAGAAGCGGATAATTTATATTATAAGAAGTTTTAAATTTTTGGGTTAAATCTCTTGCTGGTATCATATAAGACGGATTGCTTTTCAAAAGTTTTCTTTCATCACTTACGGTTGGCGACACAATATAATCCGTTTGGTTCAAAAGATTAACAACTTCGTTTGCAAAAAATTCAGCTGTAGAATCATAAATATATGAATCAATTGCCAAACTCTCTGTTACAATATTATCTGGCAATATAAGCACAGTTTTCTTCTGCACTCCGGCTGCCCATGCAGACGTTGTACAAAATAAAACCACCCCAACTAAAAATACTTTTATTAAATCTCTCACAAAAAAATTATATCATATATATTTATAAAAAGGAAATACTAAAATAGGTCGGTATTGTCATACCGGCCTATTTTTTGTTAAAATTTTAATTTTTACCTATTTTAAAGCAACGGTCAAATCTGCTTCTACACAAACTTTTCCGTCAACAGAACCTACTGCATGACACTTGCTTATCGGACCTTTTACCTTTGTCATTTCGATAAACATGTCAAATCTATCACCCGGACGGACAATATTTTTAAATCTTACATTGTCTACGCCTGCAAATAAAGTTAATTTACCTTTATTTTCAGGAGAGCACATTAAAATAGGTGCTGAACATTGAGCCAAAGCTTCTAATTGAAGAACCCCCGGCATAATAGGATTTCCCGGAAAATGTCCCTGGAAAAATTCTTCATTCATAGTAAGGTTTTTATATCCTTTTGAATACTTATTCGGAATACATTCCGTAATTCTATCAACCAATAAAAACGGATATCTGTGAGGAATCATTTCCATAATTTGCTGAATATCAAACGATAATACCTCTTCTTTTACTTCATCTGTCATCTCTTTTCTCCTTATTATATTTTTACCAATTTATTCTTCAAAATCTGAGCGACTTTACAATGAACAGCGTGTCCTGCCTCTTTTACCAATATTTGCGCTTTCATATTCAATGGTGACACACCTGTTAAATTAAAATCACCTAATAAATCTAAAATTTTATGTTTAACAGGCTCTAAATCAGAACGAAGTTCTGTTGTATACCCCTCATCTTTAAGCCCGACAGTGTTATCAACAGTAACACCCCTTGCGAATCCGAGAGCCTGAAATTTTGCTAAGTCCTTATAAAACCCAAAAGTTCTGGCTTCAATAATTTCCTGCAAATTCTTGTTATCCATTGTCACCCACTGATGCTTTAGGTCAGGGTGGTCGTAATTCACAGCATAGGTAATTCTAAGCTCCTTGTCGGGAATTACAACAAGGCTTGTCTTACCGTTTAAATAATACACAGGCTCACTAACCGTATAAACATCCTTATTTTTACCATCAATACCTGCCTGATTAAATAAATCTACCCAAACCTTTGAGCTGCCATCAAAAATAGGCATTTCCGTTTCTGAAAGAAAAACATCAATTGAGTTTACGCCTGTTATTGCACAAGCAGCGTTAAAATGTTCACAAAGCATAACCTTGTATTTATAATCACCTAAAAGAGTTCGTTTATCCTTGCTGCAAAGCGTAACACAATGATCAGTGGAATAGAGATTTTCTATACAGGCATCAAATGAATGGTCTGCACCTTTTGAAAAGAATCGAATACGACCCGAGTCCGAAGGTTTTATTACAACTTCGCACTCCTTATTTTTCATTAATGACTTACCTGAAGTTTTTATCTCATTCTTTATTGTTACAACCATGATTATACTTTCGCAACTTCCCCATCATTTACACTTTCTTCAAACGATTTTAAAAGCGGTTCATATTTTTTGAATTTAGCAATTAATTCGCCTGCATCTTTCATAATTTTTAATTGCTTAATAAATTCTTTTCTTGGAGCAGCCGGAGAACCTACAACAATTGATTTTGCAGGAAAACTCTTTGTAACACCTGCCTGCGCAGCAATAATTGTATCATCTCCTATTGATATGTGGTCCGCTAAACCAGCCTGACCTGCAATAACAACTCTGTCACCAATTACGCAGCTTCCTGCAATACCAACCTGAGAAACTATCATACAACCCTTACCGATACGGCAGTTGTGACCTATCATAACAAGGTCATCAATCTTAGTATTGTCACCAATGACTGTATTTTCAATAGTTCCTCTGTCAATACAAGAATTAGCACCGATTTCTACATTGTTACCAACAATAACAGAACCGATTGAAGGAATTTTAAATATTACCTGTTCCGTATTTCCTTCTTTAATTTCACCATCTTTGCGAGCTTGTTCAATATTGTTAGGATTTTCTGTTACAAAGCTGAATCCATCAGCACCCAGTGAAACACCATGGTTCAAAATAACTTTATCACCGACTTTAACTCTGTCACCTATATTTACCCCAGGATGGAAGAAACAATTTGCACCAATTTGCGCACCATTACCGATATAACAATTAGCTAAAATTTTTGTATTATCACCGATAACAGCATTCTCTGCAACTACAACATTTTGACCCAAAGATACATTTTGTCCAATTTTAGCAGTAGATGCAACAGATGCTGTCGGATGAATACCTGAATTTAATGCAGGTTCTTCATAAAACATTGTAATAAGTTTCATCATAGCAAGTCTTGGTCTTTCAACTTCTATTGTAGTAAAACCGTCTATATTAACTCCCAATGGAACCAATGCGGCTTTAGCTTTTGTAGAAGATAAGTTTGAGATTTCATCTTCTCCTAAAGCAAGAGCCAAAGTATTTTCATCTGCCAATTTTGGTGGTGCGATATTTGTAATCGCAACATCGGCTGCTTTTGTTAACATACCGCCTGTAATTTGTGCAATTTGTTCCAATGTAAAAGTTTTCATAATACACTCCTTTTAATATTTTTAACTATTTGTTTATTTTGTTAATAATGTTTGTTGTAGACCTGCCCTGAACAAACTCTATAAATTCAACCTTTATACCGTTCCTCTTTACAATCTCTCTTTCAGGAAGCGTTTCCATTGTATAATCTGCTCCCTTGGTATAAAAGTCAGGTTTGATTTTTTCCAGCAAATCTGCCGGAGACTTCTCTTCAAATAATACCACATAATCTACAGAACTTAAAGCAGATAATATCTCCGCTCTGTCATCCTGATTATTAATAGGTCGTGATTCACCTTTAATAAGCTTTACGGACTTATCAGAATTGAGCATTACAATAGAATAATCTGCAAGAGCTTTTGTCTTATTCAGATATCTCACATGTCCGGCGTGCAATATATCAAAACAACCATTCGTTGCAACATACGTTTTTCCCTCTTTTTGCCCGCTTCTTACAATATTTACTATTTCATCTTGAGAAACAACTTGACCCAACTTTTAACTCCTGTAACAAATTATCTATAATTCTATTTTATGACAAAATTATCAGTAAATAATCATTTTTTATGATTGTTACATTAATTTACATAACAGAGCTTAAAACACATATATTTATTTTGATTTTAAAATTTTGTTATGTTGTGGTAAAATATTAATTGCAAAAAGACCCTGGAGAAAAAATGCGTAAATTAATAATAATACTCGGAATACTTTTACTCTGCACATCAAATGTATTTGCAGCTAAAATTCCGGAAGATGTTAGAGAGTATATACAACAAGAAGTACCAAATGTTGATATAAGATTTGACGGTGTAATCATTTTACCGTCTAATACTATATATTTACCGCTTTATCCGTCTTTATTTTCTGATATTAAATCTTTAAAAATCAAAGAAACGTATCCAGCCGGACAAACTTTAAGACAGGAGCCTGATATCATAATTTTTAATAACGATTTTGTCTTAATGAAACTTCTTACAGACGGTCAGGGACACAGAACCGTATTGCATCAGACAAATCCGCCGCTTCAGGTGAGAACAGGTTTGTTGCCGCAAGACATGCTCGTACCAAGCGGACTTATTATTCCTGAAAACATAAAAAGTATTGTTGGTAACCTTAAAATCGACACAAAGAATGAGGATGTAATCCGAGTTAATAATGATGACTCTTTTGAAGAATTTTTACAAAATCCTGAACCGGCGACTCATCAAAAGCTAATATCAGAACTCAAAAATAAAACTATTTTTGTTACAACAAATTATTCAAAGAATATTCAGGTTGTAGAACCTGCACATTCTACTCCAAGTTATTCACTTGCTCAAAAATCAATACCTATTGATGTTAAAGCGGTTAATCAGGGTAAATTTCTTTTGGTAACATCTTATGACAGACCTTTTGTTGATATTGTATCAGTAGCTGATTCCCGATTTATAAAACAAATTGCACTCGGTTCAAATCCTGAACAAATACTATTGGATGAAGCTAATGATAAAGCATATATCACCTCTCCGTCCGCTTCAACAATTTTTGTTGTTGATCTAAAGACTATGTGCTTAGTTCAAAAGATAAAAATTAACGGCTATTGCGAACACATTATTCTAAGCGACGGCAGACTTTTTTATGTAGATAAACTACACAATGAAGTTTGGGCAATTGAATTACAAAAAGATTACGAGTTAAGAGATATCGGTAAATTTCCTAACATATCTGCTCTTGCATACGCTAACAATAAATTATTTATAGCAAGCAGAACAAAAAGCAGAATTGCTATTATCGATTATGATACATTAGGCTTAATTAACGAATTTACTACCGTTAACAAACCGACAGCAATGCTTATAAATAATAACTTGCTTTATGTTTTAGGTTCTCAAAACAACGAAATTCAAGTAATTGATACTTCATCAAATTCTGTTGTTAACACTATATCTCTTAAAACAGGCGGATACTCTTCAGGTCTGCACAGAATGACAGGAACAAATTTTGCCGTAGTAACAGATTTAAAAAACAATTATTATTCAATACTAGACTTGCCCAGCGGAAGCATTTTAAAAACTTACGAACTAAGTATTCCTATAAAAGATGTAATAATAGCTGACAGGGTTAGACTTTTTGAATAACAGGCATTAAGGATAAATAGCACTAATCATGGATATTATACTGGACGAAACCACAAACAATATAATGGCGGAGCTTGAAAAAACTCAGCACGACTTTTGGAACATTCCACGTCAGACAGGCGTTATGCTGAATATGTTTATTAAAATGATGGGAGCAAAAGAGGCTCTTGAGATTGGGACTTCAAACGGTTATTCGGGATTATGGCTCTCTAAAGCATTAAAAGAAACCGGCGGACACCTTACTACAATTGAATTTTATGAAAAACGTCAAAGCATTGCAATTGAAAATTTTAAAACTTGTGATGTCTTTGATATCATCACACCAATTCAGGGTTCTGCGTGTGATATTATCAGAAGTTTTCCTGACGATAAAAAATTTGATTTTGTATTTATAGATGCAAGTAAAAGAGAGTATGTAGAATATTTTAATTTAATAAAACCGCATCTTACACAAAAATGTTTGATTACTGCTGATAATATTACTTCTCACGCAGAAAAAGTACAAACATTTGTCGATGCAGTTAACGCAGATGATGAATTTCAATACGAAATTTTAGAACTTCCGGGCGGACTTTTGGTTGCATATAGAAATTAGCAAAAAAATCTTTTTAGAAGTTTTATTTCAAATATGAAAGTTCAGAAAATTGATAGTACGAAATTTCAATCAAGAAATCAAACAATTCGTTTTGCTGATGATATAGCAAGACATGTGAATAAGTGTTACCCCAGAATTTCTGCAACAATGGTTAATGAATTTGTAAATATTAATGCTTTTAGAAATCTAAAAAAAAGATTAAACATGGAAGCAACAGACAATTTAAGATGTGAAATATCAAATAATTATGATGAAACAAATAGCTTTATTGGAAAAATCCTTGCATTTTTAAAACCAATCAAAAAATATAAATTCGGAAACTGCGGTGAAAGCGCACAACTGGCTGCAATAGTTGCAAAAATCAACGGAATAAAAGATTGCCATATTGCACAAATATGTAATCATGAAGGTAAAGATTTAGATCACTCCGTACTTTTTGTAAACGATAAAAAACCTTATATAATTGATTGCTGGTTAGGTTTTGCTGATTATGCACCCAATGCACTCAACAAATACAAAACTCTATACAATAAAATTTTTAAATTGAAAGATAACAAACTGGCTTTTTATACAAATATTAATGATGAATATACTGATTTTCTTAAAGATGATTTTACAAGAAGTCAAACAAATAAATTAAGAAGAATTTATCCGGAGCTGTATATTAAAAAAGGATATGTTTAATTTTATCAAATACAAAAGCGGGTGACTAAAAAGTCAAAATCGAAACTTCACCCGCTATTGTAAACTTCGCTCAAGCTCAGTAACAATAACTCCCTCTCCTTTGAGGAGAGGGGTGGGGTGAGGTGAAAAACTTACTTTTTAGTCACCCTCTTTTGTTATAACGAAGTTTTAGTTACCCCAAGCTTTTGTAGTAATAGTTTGAAAACCAAGGATATTTTCTCTTTGAACGTCATATCCTGCAAGAGAACGGATACCGCCATTTTTCATAGCCGCACGAACAGAGCAGTCGCCAACAGTTACAATGTACCAAATATTTTTGCAAGTTGAAGAACCTTGTTTGGAAGCTACAACTGAAGTATAACCACCACCAGGTGTGGTCGCACCGTTATAAATAAAACCTCCTAAAAATTCTGCATTTGCTCCTAAAGTAAATACACCTAATAAACCTAATGTTAATAAAATCTTTTTCATATTTCCTCCTTAATTTAATGAACACAAATATATTATATCAAATATTACTATATTTTAAATATTATATAAACTTTGGTAAACAAATACAATGCTACAATTTGTAGAGCAGAATTTAGCTGGTAGATGGAGTTCCCTCCACTATATAACCAGTAATGTAGGGTGCGTCGTTTGACGCACCAAATATAATAATATAAAAAATAAGGTGCGGGGTAAATATTACCATTCGCACCCTACTTTTTGTTAAGTTTTTGCTTTTACTATTTAAGTAAAGCACCAACTGCTTTGTAGACTTCCATTCTGTTTGCAGCGTCTTTTTCAGCTTTTGAATAAAGTTCTTCTGCTGCATCCGGGTTTGTCTTAAGAAGTGATTTGTACCTGCCTTCACTTCTTATGAAGTCTTGGTAAGCTCCCTTAGGATCTTTAGCGTCCCAAGTGAACGGTACTTCTGCAGATGGATTATATCTGTATAATGGGAAGTAACCTGCTTCAACTGCACGTTTTTGTTCTGTCTGAGTCTTAGACATATCAATACCGTGAGCGATACAAGGAGCATAAGCGAATATGATAGAAGGTCCGTCATAAGCTTCAGCTTCTTGGAATGCTTTAAGAGTTTGCATTCTATCAGCACCAAGAGCAACTGATGCTACATAAACGTAACCATAAGACATACTCATCAAGCCCATATTTTTCTTGTAGGTTGGTTTACCGCCTGTTGCAAACTTCGCAACTGCACCGGTTGGTGTTGATTTAGAAGCTTGACCGCCTGTATTTGAGTAAACTTCTGTATCAAGAACAAGGATATTAACATTCTTATTTTGAGCAAGAACGTGGTCAATACCGCCGTATCCGATATCGTTTGCCCAACCGTCACCACCAATAATCCAGATTGATTTATCTGTAAAGTAGTCTTCTAGCTCTTTAATTTTCTTGATTGTATCGCAGCCGCATTCTTTTGCGTACTTGTCAATCAGAACTTTAGCTGCATCCTGAGCTCTTACTGCTTCTTCAGTTTTTGAGTTATCCCAGTGGCTTAAGCAAGCATTGAATGCTTCTTTAAGGTCAGCAGGTGCATCTTCTTTTGCTAGAACTTCTTCAACTTTTTCTCTTAATAAAGCTCTATTTGAATCTACTGCGAGTCTCATACCAAAGCCGAATTCAGCATTGTCTTCAAATAGAGAGTTAGCCCAAGCCGGACCTCTTCCATCCTTATTAGTTGTATAAGGAATAGTCGGGAAAGTACCTGAGTAGATTGAAGAGCAGCCTGTTGCGTTCGCTACGATTGCATTTTCACCAAATAATTGAGAAACCAATTTAACATAAGGTGTTTCTCCGCATCCTGCACAAGCGCCTGAGAATTCAAATAACGGTTTTCTAAGCATTGCACCCTTGATTGTCTTAGTAGTGTTTTTGCCCATAACATTATCTGGTAACTCATCAAAGAATTTTTCGTTTTCTCTTTCGCCTGCCTCAACTTCTTTTTCAATAGTTGACCAAGTAAGAACTTCTTTACCAGGAACTTTTGACATAGGACATTGGTCTAAACATACACCGCAGCCTGTACAATCGTCGCAGTAAACTTGAATTCTGAATTTTTCACCGTGGTCATTTGGTTTAGCATCAACTGTATTGAATGATGCAGGTGCGTTCTTCAAATCATCAGCTTCAATCAATTTTGTTCTGATTGCAGCGTGAGGACAAGCAGAAGCACAAATACCGCATTGAGCACAAGTTGCGCTGTTCCAATGTGGAACACGAGGTGCGATACCACGTTTTTCAAGACAAGCAGTACCTGTTGGGATAACACCATCATTGCTCATAGCTGAAACAGGGATATCATCACCTTTTTGTCTCATTGATGGTTCAATAATTTTCTTAGCGAATTCAGAAGCATCATCAGAGATAAGTTTAACATCTTCTGCGTGAGCAACACCGTCTAAGCTAGATGGAACAACAACTTCTTCAGTTGCGTTGATAGCTGCATCAATAAGAGCTAAGTTCATATTAACAACATCGTCACCTTTTTTCTTGAATGTCTTAGTTGTCATTGCTCTCATACCTTCGTAAGCTTGTTCAAATGGAATAATTCCAGAAACTTTGAAGTAAGCTACCATCATAACTGTGTTAGCACCTTTACCACGTAGACCTGGTTGTTCCTTGATTAATTTTTCAGCATCAACATTGTAGAATTTGATTTTCTTGTTAATGATTGTTTCTTGCATATCTCTTGTTAAGTGTGAGAATGCTTCTTCTTTTGACCAAGGTGAATTTAGAAGGAAAGTACCGCCTTCTTTAATACCTTTAAGTAAGTCATAACGACCGATATAAGCGTGAGCTGAACAAGAAACAAAATCAGGTGCTGTAATCAAGTATGTTGATTTAATTTGCTTATCACCGAAACGTAAGTGAGAAACAGTTACACCAAATGATTTTTTAGAGTCATAGGCAAAGTATGCTTGAGCATCTTTGTTTGTATATTGACCGATAATCTTGATTGAGTTTTTGTTAGCACCAACAGTACCGTCTGAACCCAAGCCCCAGAACATACAGTTCGTAGTTCCTTCAGGCTCTGTAACGATGTGTTCTGAGTAGTCTAAAGATTTGTTAGTTACATCATCATTAATACCAACGGTAAATCCGTGGAAACCGTTATTTGCAAGATGTTTATATACAGCATATACCATAGAAGGTGTAAATTCTTTAGAAGAAAGTCCGTAACGACCACCTATGATTCTGATGTCTTTACCTTGTAATGCAGCAACTACATCCAAGTATAACGGTTCACCGATTGAACCTGCTTCTTTTGTTCTGTCAAGTACTGCAATTCTCTTAACTGAAGAAGGTAATGCTTCATTGAATCTCTTAACATCGAATGGTCTATACAATCTTACTTTAACTAAACCATACTTAGTACCTTTTTTAGCGTTTAAGTATTCGATAGTTTCTTCGATTGTTTCGCAGCTTGAACCTATTGCAACGATTACGTCTGTAGCATCAGGAGCACCAACATAATCAAATGGGTGATATTGACGACCTGTAACCTTAGCAACTTTGTCCATATATTCTTGAACGATATCAGGAACTGCATCATAGTATTTGTTAACTGTTTCACGACCTTGGAAGTAAACGTCTGTGTTTTGAGCACCGACTTTACAAATAGGAGCTTCCGGTCTTAAAGCTCTTGCTCTGAATTCCTCAATGTATTGTGGTTCAACTAACGATGCGATTTCTTCATAAGAGATTTCTTCAATCTTGTGGATTTCGTGTGAAGTTCTGAAACCATCAAAGAATTGCAAGAATGGAACTTTAGCTTTGTAAGTAGATAAGTGTGCTACAAGAGCCATATCCATTTCTTCTTGAACACTGTTAGCAGCTAGCATTGCATACCCTGTGTTACGGCAGCCCATAACGTCAGTGTGGTCACCGAAAATTGCGAGTGATTGAGCAGCTAATGCACGAGCAGAAACGTGAATTACGTGTGGTAACATTTCACCTGCAACCTTGTGCATAACAGGAATCATTAATAATAAACCTTGTGAAGCTGTGTAAGTAGAAGTAAGCGCACCTGCGGCAAGAGAACCGTGAACAGCACCAGCTGCACCTGCTTCTGATTGCATTTCGGCAACTTTAACTTCTTTGCCCCAAATGTTTTTCTTGTGTTGTGAAGCCCATTCATCAACCCATTCTCCCATTGTAGAAGAAGGTGTGATAGGGTAGATTGCGGAAACTTCAGAAAGCGCATACGCAACGTGTGCTGCAGCGTAGTTTCCGTCAACTGTGATTGTGTTTTTTGACATAATTTATATCTCCCTTTCCTTTCTGTTTTGTTTTGTTTGATTTTGTATTTGTCGGCTTGGTAAAGCCGACCTATTTTCTTTTTTGTTTTCGTTGGGGTAGAAACCCCAACCTATTTTCTATTTGAGGCAGGTTGGCTTTAATATGCCAACAAATATATTTACCTCTACTCTTCCGAGCTTTTATTTTATTATAAAACAAACAAGGGTAAATATATATTTTTTTGCTTACTTATCCTGCCAAATTTGTTTTTTACACGTTTTTCATAAATATATGTAATCAGGAAGCACACGCAAATATTTTGTAAAAAGGATTTTGAGCCGTTTTACTAATGACGAAAACAAATTATTACAGGATCTGAATTCTTTATTTTTATAATACAAAATATAGCAAATTTATTTTTTATTGGTTTTAATTAAAATATGATAACTTTTCAAGCAAACCAACAACCTCTAAAAAGTGCCAAACTACTCGAAAGCAAGGCAAGAAATACATACCCTCATCTTTCAACAAGTAAAATAAGAAGTAATATTGGGTATTATAAGCCTGCACCTGCATTTTTGCGCCAATTAAACCAATATTACATAAATTTGCGCAACATGATACGGGAAAGCGGGAATTATTATACCGCTATAGTTTACACCTTATCACTAGGGAAAATAGGTAACTGTACCGAAGATTCTATGTTAACAGAATTAATAGGAAAAATAAACGGTCAGGATAACATCTATACCGGATGTTTGGGAATTAAAAGAGATGATGAGCCCGTAAAACATTTAGACCATGTTGTTGCTTTTGTTACAAATAAAAAAATCAAAGAGGGAAGAGAATATTTTTTCAAAAACAAAGACGCAATAATAATAGACCCATGGCTTAACACATCTAATTTCGTAAGTGATTATTTTACAAAACTAAAAACTGTTTACAGAGAAAGATTTATGAATAGAAAAGACAGTCGTTTTGCAACTTTTACAAATGATAAACTTGCGACAGAATTTTTGAGAGAAGAAACTAAAACTCCAAAAGAATTTAAAGAAAAAAGGAAAGAATATTTTCCGCATACAACACTTTGCCTAATACCTTTTGCTGACAAATCATTAAATAATGAAACAATAGAATGTATTAAAGAAAGTTTTCCCGAGCTTTTAATAAAAAATTATAAAAAGATAGAAATAAAATAAAATAAAATAAAAACAGCATACAATAAGGCAATTGCATAAATTTTTATTTTATAAGATAATAAAATTAGCCTGACCTTCAAGTTAGTTCTTTAAGGAAAGGGGGATATACTTAAAAAGTCGTGCCTCCTTGCGGGTGCGACTTTTTTATATTGGGGAAACACCCCACCCGAACCCTCCCCGTGAGGGGAGGGAATTACTCAAGAAAGGATATATTTATGGAAACAAGAGTTGCAATTATAGGAATTATCGTAGAGAATAACGCTGTTATATGTGATGTTCAAAACCTTTTATCAGAATATTCAGAGTTTATAATCGGCAGAATGGGTATCCCATATAAACAAAAAGATGTAAGAATTATAAGCGTTGTTCTGGATGCTCCTGTTGATACAATTAATGCTTTAACAGGCAAAATCGGTAAAATTGACGGAATAAGTGCAAAAACAGTTTATTCAAATGTATAAGGGGTAAATATAAATTAGTAGGTCAGGCATCGCCTGACAAAATCAAAAAAGTAAAGTAGGTTGGGCATACTTGCCCAACAAAATGAGGATATAAAATGTACGATAAAAAATCATTAAAAGCGGAAGAATTTATTAATCATGAAGAAGTTTTGAGAACTTTAGATTACGCTGAAAAAAATAAAAATAATTTGGAATTAATTAATGAGATATTAGAAAAAGCTCGCCCGACACACGTTGGAAGAGATACTTTTTGTAAAGGTTTAACACACGAAGAAGCTAGTATTTTACTTGCTTGCGAAGATAAAGGTGTTTTACAGAAAATATATGATTTGGCTGAAGAGATAAAAGAATCTTTTTACGGAAAAAGAATAGTTATTTTTGCTCCGCTTTATCTTTCAAACTACTGTGTAAACGGTTGTGTGTATTGTCCTTATCACAACCAAAATCATCACATTCCAAGAAAAAAACTAACCCAAGAGGAAGTTAAAGCAGAAGTTATTGCTCTTCAGGATATGGGACACAAGCGTCTTGCAATTGAATCAGGTGAAGACCCTGTTAACAACCCTATTGAGTATATTTTAGAATGTATTAATACAATTTATTCAATCAAACATAAAAACGGTGCCATAAGACGTGTTAACGTAAATATAGCCGCAACAACCGTTGAAAACTATAGAAAGCTTAAAGAAGCAGGAATAGGTACTTATATCTTGTTCCAAGAAACTTATCACAAAGAAAGCTATGAAAAACTCCACCCGACAGGTCCAAAACACAATTACGCTTACCACACCGAAGCTATGGATAGAGCTATGGAAGGCGGAATTGATGATGTTGGCTTGGGAGTTTTGTTTGGCTTAGAAAGGTACAAATACGAATTTGCAGCACTATTGATGCACGCAGAACACTTAGAGGCTGTACATGGAGTAGGTCCTCACACCATTTCCGTTCCTCGTGTTAAAAAAGCAGACGATATTGACCCAAATGCTTTTGATAACGGAATTGATGATGAAACATTTGCAAAAATTGTTGCACTTACTCGTATTGCGGTACCTTATACAGGCATAATTATCTCAACCCGTGAAACTCAAGCAGTCAGAGAAAAACTTCTTAAACTTGGTGTTTCTCAGGTTTCAGGCGCATCAAGAACATCAGTCGGCGGTTATACGGAAGAAGAAAGACCGATTGATACTGAACAGTTTGATGTTTCAGACCAAAGAACCTTAGACGAAGTTGTAAGATGGCTAATGCAAAGAGGTCACATTCCTTCTTTCTGTACAGCTTGTTATAGAGAATGTCGTACAGGTGACAGATTTATGTCACTCTGTAAAACCGGACAAATCCAGAACTGCTGTCAGCCAAACGCTTTGATTACTTTGAAAGAATTTTTGATGGATTACGCAAGCGAAGCAACAAAGAAAATCGGTGAAGAATTTATCCAAAAAGAATTAGATAAAATACCTAATGAAGCAATAAAAAAGGTTCTAACAAACAACCTCAAAGAAATCGAAAACGGTAAACGAGATTTTCGTTTTTAAGGAGGAATTATGAACCTGACAAAATCCGAAAGACCGCATATATCATTTTTTGGCTGTACCAATTCTGGTAAGTCAAGCTTAGTTAATGCTGTTACTAATCAAGCATTATCAGTTATTTCTGACATAAAAGGTACAACCACAGATGCAGTCCAAAAATCAATGGAGATTCTACCGCTTGGTCCTGTTGTTATTATTGATACAGCAGGGATAAATGATGAAGGGAAATTAGGTGAGCTTAGAATAAAAGCTACAAAAAGGATTTTAGATAAAACAGATATTGCAGTTCTTGTTATTGATTCTATCGTAGGGGTTCAAAAAGATGACGAGGAGTTAATAAAAGAGTTTGCGGCAAGAAAAATTCCATATATTTTAGTTTTGAATAAATGTGATTTAATTCAGTCACCCCCGTCCCTTGAGGGAGGGGGTGGAAACACGACCTCACCCCAACTCTCTCATCTGGGAGAGGAAGATGGCTTGTTTGTATCTGCCAAAACTGGCGAGGGCGTGAATGAGTTAAGAGAAAAACTCGGGCATATAATAAATGAAAACAAAAAAGAAAAATTTATTATTCGTGACCGTCTGAACCAAGGCGACATTGTAATCCTTGTAATTCCCATAGACGAATCTGCACCGAAAGGCAGAATTATTCTTCCTCAGCAAAATGTTTTGAGAGAATGTCTTGATGCTCACGCAACAGCTATTTGTTGTCAGGTAGAAGAACTTTCATCTATCTTAAATTCATTTACACCCAAATTCGTTATTACAGACTCTCAAGCGTTCAATAAAGTAAAAGAAATCGTGCCAGAGAATATTATTCTTACTTCTTTTTCAATACTAATGGCTAACTATAAAGGGAGTCTTGAAACACTTTTAAACGGAGCAGAAACTATTTCAAAACTAAAAGACGGCGATAAAGTTTTAATTTCAGAGGGTTGCACACACCACAGACAATGCAACGACATAGGAACTGTTAAACTTCCTAATTGGATAAAGGATTTTTCTAAAGCAAAAGTAGATTTTGAATTTACACAGGGGGGAGAGTTCCCATCAGATTTAAACAAGTACAAGCTTATAATTCATTGTGGTGGTTGCATGCTTAATGAAGCAGAGATGAAATCCAGAATAAAAAAAGCAAAAGAAAATGGTATTCCAATTGTTAATTACGGAATGGCAATAGCTTATATGAACGGAATTTTAGATAGAGCATTAGAAATATTCAGAGGTAAAAAATTTGAATAAACAAGAATTGATTGACATTTTATCCGATAATTCTAGAATTGAATGGCTTTTTAAAGAAGCTGACAGGGTTCGCAAAGAAAATGTAGGTGATGAAGTTCATTTACGTGGATTAATAGAATTTTCTAATATTTGCAAACGTCAGTGCAAATATTGCGGTTTGCAAAGCGGTAACAAAGAAATTGAAAGGTATCGTATTTTAAAAGACGAGATTTTATTATACGCACAAAAAGCTGTTAAGATGGGATACCGAACAATTGTCTTACAATCAGGTGAAGATGAATATTATGATACGGATAAAATGGTTGAGATTATTCGTGAAATAAAAAAGTATGATGTTGCCTTAACTCTTAGTATCGGAGAAAAAACTTACGATGAATATAAGGCTTTCAAAGAGGCAGGAGCGGACAGGTATCTTCTAAGAATAGAAACAACCGATAAAGAGCTATACAAAAATATGCATCCCCATGCCAGTTTTGAAAACAGAGTTCAATGTCTTTATGATTTAAAATCTTTAGGGTTTGAAACCGGTTCAGGATGTCTTGTCGGGCTTCCAAACCAGACAATAGAGTCTTTAGCTGATGATATTCTATTCTTTAAAGAACTTGACGCCGATATGATTGGAATAGGTCCTTTTATTCCGCACGAACAAACTCCTCTTAAAGATGCCGAACAAGGCGATTTTTGGCTTGCATTAAAAGTAATGGCACTAACAAGAATTAATCTTCCAAATATCAATATTCCTGCAACAACAGCAATGGAAACTCTTAATCCGAACGGAAGAATAATTGCACTTCAAAGCGGTGCAAATGTAGTTATGCCAAATGTAACATCAAAAGAATACCGAGCAAAATACGAAATATACCCCGGAAAAATTTGCATAAACGAAAACCCCGAACAATGCAGAGGATGTATTGAGGGGAAAATCAAAGCAATCGGAAGAACTATCAGTTTAGAAAAAGGATTTCGGAATCGGGGGTAAATAATCCCCAAACCCTATAAGAATAGCGTTATTGTTGGAGTAGAAAACCCAACCTCAATCTTTTATTGTCAGGCAGTGCCTGACCTACTGACTCGACTTACAATATGCAACAAATAATCAAGTCCTTGTCATTCCGAACCCGTTAGGGTGAAGGAATCCAGCTTATTATAAACTGTATTTTTTAGTTAATGTCCATTTTGCCATTTATAGTAATAATCGGCTGGATTGCCACGTCGCTCAAGTCTTTGAGCTCCTCGCAATGACATGATGTGCATACTTTAATCAATAAATTTTAGATTTTTTACTTTTCTGCTTTTTTAACTTTTAAAACCTTATTTTCTATTTCAAGCTCAACTTCATCTTCTTCCGGGTTAATATCCAAAAGTTCCAAAATAGCTTTCTGCATTAGTAAAACCCAAGCATTTCCACTTTTAATCAATTTCTTTTTCATAATTAAATCCTTATCTTTATATATACAAATACTTTACAAAGTTATTACATTGTTGTATATTAGCCCATGTCTAATATATGTCTAATATGGAGAAGAAAATTTATGAAGATTGACGAAAAAGCAAAACAAGATTTTATCAAACTTGGTTTACAAATAAAAAAGCTAAGAGAAGAAAGAACTATTACATTAAAAGATCTTTCAGCAAAAACAAATATAAGAAAAGAATATTTGCAGAAAATAGAAAACGGAAAGGCTTATGGAGTATTAATTGATAAACATCTGCTTGAAATAGCCATCGCATTAAAGGTTCATTTTGCTCAATTATTTGATTTTGAATAAAATTATTTCCTTTTGGTATAATAAAGTTATGAAATATGCAATGGTTCTTGTAAATATTAAGGGATTAGGAGTTAAGACTTTTAGCTATCTTATACCTGAAGAGATGAAAGATATTATTCAAATCGGTCAGGCAGTACTTGTTCCTTTCGGCAGACAAGGACTTATCAATGCTTTTGTTGTGGGTTTTTCAGACTACATACCTGGAGAGTTCAGAGTTAAAAAGATTAATAAAATCTTAGATGAAACTCCGCTGTTTTCGCTAAAATATTTAAAACTTTTAGAGTGGGTTGCAAACTACTATTGCACTGATTTTGTAACGGTTCTGAATACAGCTCTTCCTATGCGTTTAATCGAAAAAAATGCAAAAGTAGAACTGGCAGTATCACTCATTAAAGAAGATACCGAGGGTTTGACAAAACGCCATAAAGAAATTTTATCTTTACTCAAAGAGCGTGGAAAATCTTCACTTATAGAATTTGAAGAGATAGCAAAAACAACCAGAGCAACTATGAAAAAACTTGCAGACATAGGAGTTGTAAAAATTGAAGAAGAATACATTTACAGAAATCCTCTGTCGATATTTAAAGATATACAAAAAGAGCCTCTATTTGAATTACAGGGTGAACAGATTGAAGCCTATGAGGGAATAAAATCAAAATTAAAATCCCCGAACCCTATTCTGCTTCATGGTGTTACAGCTTCCGGTAAAACAGAGGTTTATTTCAAACTTATACAGGATGTTTTAAACGAAGGTAAAAATGTTCTGTTTTTAGCACCTGAAATTGCACTTGCATCCCAGCTTACAAAACGTCTGGCAAGAAAATTCGGCATAAAAGATGTTGCAATCTGGCACAGTTCAATCGGCGAAGGCGAAAAGTATGACGTTTGGCAGCGATTGTATAAAAATGAGATTAGAATACTTGCAGGCGCTCGTTCTGCAGTATTTGCACCTTTGCAAAATATCGGATTAATTATTATTGACGAAGAACACGAGGGTGCTTATAAACAAACAAATCCTGCACCGAGGTATGATGCAAGAGTTGTTGCTAAAAGACTAGCTCAATTTTATCAGGCTCCGCTTATTTTAGGCTCCGCAACACCTGATGTTTCAACGTATTATTATGCAACAAACAATAATAATTTGTTTGAAATGAAACACCGTTTTAATAATTCACCGCTTGCAAAACCTCAGGTTATTAATATGCAGGAATACGGAAAAGCTGCATATAAAAGCATAATCTCAAAACCTTTACAAACTGAAATTTCTGAAACATTAGAGCGAGGACAACAGGTAATTTTGCTAATGAACAGAAGGGGATACTCAACTTACACTCAATGTAAAGCCTGCGGAACGGTTATTGAATGTCCCGATTGCTCTATTCCTATGATTTGGCACACAAGTATTAAACAACTAAAATGCCATTATTGCGGGAAAGAAATGACGTTCCCCGATTATTGCCCTCAGTGCGGAAGTGATGCTCTTTCAACATCTGGAGTAGGAACACAAAAAATTGAGATTTTGATTAAAGAACTTTATCCAAATGCAAGAGTAGAGAGAATTGATAGCGACATTTTAACAAAAAAAAATGCTCACATAGAACTTTTATCAAAGTTTCAGAAAGGCGAGATTGACATTCTGGTCGGAACACAAATGATTGCAAAAGGTTTAGACAACCCAAATGTTACACTTGTCGGAGTTTTAAGTGCTGATTCAGGCTTTAATGTTCCGGATTACAGAGCCTCAGAAAGAGGGTTTCAGCTTCTTACACAAGTTGCAGGGCGTGCCGGCAGAGGCGAATTCAAAGGAAAAGTTCTATTTCAAACCTACAACCCTGAATACTACGCATTCCAAACAGCAAAATCTCAAGACTATGAAAAATTCTTTGAAACAGAAATCAAGTCAAGACAAGAATTTGATTACCCACCTTTCAGCCAAATTGTCCGATTGATAATTTCTTCAGAAAACAACTTCAGAGCAGAAAAATCCTCTATGGAGATTGCAATGAGGCTGAATACAATGACAGAAAAATTCGGATTTAGCGAATACCTTGAAGTTCTTGGACCATCACCATGCGTTATAGAAAAAATCAATGGGTTCTACAGATTCCAGATATTAATTAAAAACAAACTTTCACAAAAAGGACACGACTTTTTATCTAAATTTTTAGGCAAAATTACTATGCCCAAAGATATAAGACTTGCTATTGACATAGACCCTCTTGATATTTTGTAAATAATTGTAAAAAATATTATCCACGTCAGCAAAAAATCTTTTCATTAGTTTTGAATTGTGTATAATAGAACAAGAAAGAATAGTTAGTTATGTTAAATATATCCAACAAAATTTTTAAAAGTCCGTTAAAATCACAAACACAAATCACTAATCCCATTTCTATAAATGACGAAGTAGAGCGTTATTTAAATAATATTTTTGAAAAAGAGATGGCTGAAAAAGATTCAATTCTTGTTAGTTATAATCCTTTTGTTATCAAAAAGATTGCAGGATACTTATCAGGCAAAATTAAAATGCCTGCTTCTATAGGCATTGCAGGCGAAACAGCAAGCGGAAAATCAACAATTACAATGGATTTAATTGATACAATTGAATCATTTGCAACAGAATTTAATATTGAAGATGCTATAACAAGAGTTAACACAGACGATTATTATTATGACCGTTCTGAGATGGTTAAAGCCGCAGGAAGTTTTGCAGAATTTGCAAAAAATTATGACCTTGATGTTCCTCAGGCATTAGAGCTTGAGCTTATGCATAAACATATTAAAGAATTACTTTCCGGTAAGACAACTTATCTTCCTAAATATGACATGAGCGGAACTGCTATTCGCCATGATAATTATACTCTTGCAAAACCTTCCAAAGTTATCATTTCGGAAGGTTTATTTACACTTACTGACAAAGTAAGAGATGCTTTTGACTTTAAAATTTATGTCGATATAGATGAAGACATAAAAAAAGAAAGATTTTATATAAGAGCAAATGAACGTGGGCTTGGAGATTCTGCTGATCACATTTACGCAAATGCAAACGAAAAAGCAGAAGTTCATATAAGACCATGTAAAGCAAAAGCTGATATTGTTTTATCAGGTTCAGCCGACAGAATAAAATATAAAAATTTCCTAAACAAAATTATCGGAATTATACAAGAATTATATTTAATTTAATTTAGTTTATTCTATATTTTCTCTAACTGCTTTTACTGCCAGTTCAACACGAGAATGCACATTACACTTCTCATAGATATGGTCTATGTGAGCTTTTACAGTGTGCGTAGTTATACACAACAGCTCTGCAATTTCTCGATTTTTCTTGCCTAGGATCAGCAATTTCAAAACATCTTTTTCTCGTTTTGTAAGCATAATACTTCCCCCTATATTTTGATATTAATACACATTTGAAAATTTTGTTTAATGTATTTTCCAATTACAAAAAATTTTTAAATTTGGCATGTACTATTTAACATTACGAAATGTAAAGTTTTAAAAAAATATACTAAAGTTTAAAATAAAAATGCCGATAACAAGATTGTAATGCATGGTTTTATAATTTCAGCTTTTAATAAACCGCATTATAACTCGTAAGTTGTAACAAAGTTGGAAATTCGAATTTAGAAAATGAGTCCGGATAAGTTTTGGTTAAAATTTAATAATAGAAACAAAGAAGAACTTAAAGAAGCCAAACATGGTATTCGAAAAGAGCAAATTGCGCCTAAATATCACAATCTTTTTGATGGTTTTGATACAAACCACGATGGGGTTTTAGAGGATAAAGAGATTAGAAATATGTACACTCACCTGAAAAATTTTGCAGGTGATGATAATACATTAGATGAAGCTGAAAATTTGAAGGCAAAAAGCGTTTTTGCACAGAAAGCAAACCTGCCCGACTCAGATTTTATGGGATTTGCAAAATCCATATCCGATGCAGCCACTGAAATAGTCTCAACAAAAGAAAAATATACAAGAGATGGCGGAAAAGAAGTTACTACAGAATATAAAGACGGTACAATCCAAACAGTTTCCTATTATAAAAATGGTGATTTTAAGTGGAAAAAGACTGATAGACATATTAAAACAACAACTTTTGAGATGGAAATTAACGGACAAAAAAAAGAAATCTCAGAAGAAGAATTTAACAAGGTAAAAAACAAACTTCATGAAAAAGGAAAAATAAGCAACAAAAAAGGGGTTGAAGGTCAAACACAAAGTTTTACTTCTGGTGTATCATCTGATAATGTAAAAATTAGTACAAATACAACTGAAAGAGATGAACATAAAGAAGAATTTTCTCCTAGATTTATCGTCGATAACTTTGGCATTGACACCGAGACGGAAGAAGGTTTAAAAATGGTGGAACGCCTTTCTTCTATACCCAAAGATGCGCTTTCCGCAATAAAAGACGGCAAAGAAGTTTCAGAATTATTAACCCAAAACGATTTAGAAGCTGATTTTGAAAACATATCCAACATTTTAGAAATTGTGTACGGAATTACCCTTAGAACTGAAGAGGAATTTGAAGCGTCAAAGGGAAAAAGAGAGCAGCTAATCTCACAAATTCAAACTGTCAGCATTATGTCAGAGCTATATGCAGCAGTAGCTCAATATAATGACGATTACACCGACTCTCAGGGACTCTTTGGAATGGGTTCGGAAGGTTTTGGCTGGCTGCTTAACAAATGCGGCATTCAGGGCGAAAATCACTATCAATGGGCGAATTCTTGCAGAGAATTTATTGATAAAATCAACCGTTTTAAAGTTTTAAACCCTGAAAAGTTCCAAAAAGAATTTGAAGAATTAACTGGAAAAAATAATTTTAATACACAAGCTCTGCAAAAAATGATAGCACTATCTAAAGACGGAAAAGCTCAAGATAAAGACGGGAACTATACAGAAGAATATAAAGAAGCAGTAAAAGCATTTTCTAACTTTGATATTTCTAACCCGAATGCAAAAGCGTGGTATCATCCTGATAATTTATTAAACGGTTTTGGAGAAGCCCTTACTATGATAGTTACACTTGGCTGGGGTGCTGAAACACAAGGCGGGAAAATATTAGCTGCTTCGGCTATGAGTACGTTTTCCAGACTTGGTGTTGATGTTGCAAGCAGACAGGCTAAAAATAAACTGCTACAGGGAGCATTAAGATTAAGCGGTCGAGGCATAAAACTCATTGGACCAGCGATTAATGAAGGTACTAAAATGTATCTTTATACTGCCGCAACCGGAACAGTAACAAATATTACAAACAGAGCAGCAAAATTTGACAGTGAAGAAAATTCTTTAGAGAGATTGCTTGACACAGAAGCAGCCGTTCTTGATGGTGCCGTAGGTTCATTTAGTTTCGGTGCTTTTGCCGGTGTCTTTGGTTCAACTGTTACTCAAAAAGTTATGCAGATTGCTTCGAGAACTTCTCAGAAAGTCGGAACAGCACTCGCTGACAAATTTGCGGCAGGAGCTGTAGATGCTACAGATGCATACATAACTATCCTTGAAAAATCAATGCCGACAAAAGTTGCTGAAGCAGTAGCTTTTGCAACAGATGTATTCGGTTTTACCGCTTTTGAATCAGCTTTAGCTATATATCACGCATTAAACGACCCTAAAAAATACCCTAATGGCATCAGCGCTGAAGATTTAACAACAATTCTGTGGGATGAGTTTAAAGGACAAGGTGTAAACTTAGGTCAAATTAAAGGGGTATCATATCTTATTATGTGGTTAACAGGAAGCAGAAGTGCAAGAATGCAGGCTTCAAAGTATATGAGAGATAATATACCTCAGCTGAAAGGCTCTACGCTGGAATCAACCGAAAACGGTTACAGAATAAAACTTCCAAACGGAAAAACCGTTAACTGTAAAAATGAAACAGAAATGATATCTTCTCTTCATCTGATGGTAAGAGGTGAAACGGCATTTAGTAAAAGATTTGATGACACAAGAATTGATGAAAAAAAAGCAGCAAATATACGAACATTACTGCAAGAAAGTTTACAACCTGAAGAGAGTGTAAAAACCGACAACAAAAAAGATGAAACTTTTTATAAAGAAGAAACTGATAATTCAATCCCGCGTGAAAAAATTCAAAGACTGTTTGAAAAAGCAAACGGCAAGCAAAATGTTATTAACAACCTGCAAAAATTAATAGATGCGGGCTGTTCGTATGGTGTTCTTAGTGACATAGTTCACAGACTTGATATTCCTGAAAATATTGTTGAAACATACATTCAAAAGTTCAAAGAAACAAACTGCGACATCGGATATAGTATGTTTACTTTGATTAACTCATTGCAAGACGGAAGAAAAGATAAAGATGAAATCTTTAATGATTTAAGTAAAATAAAAGATATTTTATTATCTGACAATACAAATAAAACTTCTGAACATCCTACAATCACCATGCCTGCTAATGGAACCATTAACGAAGAGGCAGAAAACAGCGTAAAATTAATAGATAGACCACTTCCACAAGCATCTCAGGATAATAAATTTACTATTAGAAGTGATGGTAATGATGTTATTCGACCACTTACAGGCAAAGAAACTTTAGAAACATTGTATAAAATTAAAGCTGAGACAGACAAGGTTATTGAACAACTTATTAAAGACCATGAAGAATTCAGAAATGGCAAACATACGCTTCGAGAAAAATTCGATGAAAGCGATAAATTCTTCGAAATAAAGCGAGTTCAAGAAAAATATCAAGAAGCTGTAAATACAGCAATTGAACTTGCTGAAAGAATTGCTTACGAAGAAACTCAATCTAAAATTGAAAAAGAATTTCCGACCATTGATAAAGAAAAAGCAGAAGCTACTTTAAAAGAAGCATTAAATAAATACTCTTCCGGAAATGATTGGTATAGCAGTTCATTGCTAAGAGAGTGTACGATTGAAGATAAGGTTAGCGAAGAACTTGTTAATCGCACTGTTGAAATGCTAAAACAAGGTATCTCTGATTTATCAATGATTCGCCAGTTCATAGAACTTTTTACAAACAAAAATGGCATTGATAGAGCTGCAATTGAAACTTATGATGAATTATCAAAAGGTGAATACAAAGATAAAAACGAAATGCTGACAAAACTTTTGGAAGCATGCAAAGATGAAGATGATAACAAATTCAGATATGATTATTATGAAAAATTTAAACAGATTGCTGATAATACAAGAGAAAGCCATGGTTGGGTAAAACATATTATGCGTTCGTGCAGAAAAATACATGTAACTCCAGACTCAAATCATTCATATTTTTATATAGATGATGCTCTTTGGGCAAAAGCTCTGGAACTAAAAGAAATGGGCTTTGATACTTATGATATCAGCTGCTTAATGGATTTTTGCAGAGACGCAAGCGGCATTAGTACCAAGAGAATGACAGAGTTTTCACAGGAAAGATTTGATTTAATACTGGAACTCAAAGACAAATACAATGTATCATTGGATAATATTAGTTCTATCCTTAGAGAATGTGACCATGACGGAGAATTTAACAAAGGCGAATACGAAACGGCTATTGCTTTAAAAGGACATGTAAAAGACGAAGATATTTCTGGTTACATTGATATACTACAAAAAGTCGAAAATAAAGAATTAGCAATTAAACACTTAGACGAGCTTCAACAAAAATATGGAGTTAGCTCTAGACGTGTAATGTTCTTGTATAAAGTTTGTTGTGATGTCATAAAAGATGCTGACGGCAAAGAAAAAACATACAAATTTAATCCACTCAAGTATGAAAAAGCAATTGAACTAAAAGAAAAATATAATGTTGATGATTTTGACTTGCAAAAATATATCCAAACTTGCACTGTGCGTGGAAAATTTGAAGAAGTAATATATAACAAAATTATCGAATTCAAAGAGAAATACGGATTTGAAGATGGAACATTAAACAGAATAATAGGTGAATGTATACACCCTGCTAAAGGAGAACCAAGCTGGGAACAATCAATTATAGACTATAAACTTTTGGATAAAATAGGAGTCTGGACTGATTTATACATAAAAAGCTCTGATGAAGTATCCGAGATACTTCAAGTTGAAAAAAATCATGACTTTAGAGAAATTGGTCATAACTTAACAAACATATTAGAAAGAATTACAAGTGTAGATTGCGAAGCAACCGACTATATAGAAAAATTCATACAAGCCGGCATGATTAAGATACAAACAAGATTAAGTGAAGTTGCAGTACGAGATGAAAACGGATACATAACAAATCCTCCGCACTATGATACTAAAGCAATGGATATTATGCTGGAATGGGCAAACAAATACCTTCTGAATGATGAGCAGTTTTCATCCGTAATGTACAGAATAAACTCTCAGACTAAACTTCCTAAAGAAGAAGCAATGAAATGCATAAGTCAGCTCTACCAAGCAGGCTGGGAACCGAAGAATACAGATTCTTTCAGAGCGATTATTGAGCATTGGGGAGATAACGGAAACTATGAATTTGATTTAGATGCAATAAATCTGTTTACCGAATACTTACAAAAAGGATTTTCTGCTTCTGTTATAGAACAGGCAATATTCAGTTGTTCTAAAAATGGTGAACCTCATACTGACGAATACTATAAACTTGATAAAGAAAAGTTTGACAGAACATTAGAGATGGTAAGATACGTTCCTGATGATTATAAACATGAAGCAGCAGGCTGGATGCACTATTTTGCAGACAGTTCAGAGTCTATTATTCCTATTCTTAAAGAGGGCAAAGTTCCGTTTCTTGACTACTATCGCTTTGTAAGACAACAGATTTGCAACACTGACGTAATGAATGACCCGAAAAAACTTGCAAGAGTTCCTCAAATATTGGAACAAATTGCTCAGCACCCCGAAAGCTTTAATGACATAAAAGAAATATGGTTAGACAGAAACTTCCCGCATAACGACAAATATTATAACTTCTGCTTCAGACACCTTAAAAACAGTGAATGGAAAATGTGCTTTGATGCGTGGAGAAATCTGGAAAATGGCAGAGGTTTTCATAGCGGTTTATTAATAGATATTTTAGATGCTTTAGATAACGATAAAATGCCTCTTATGCCAACAATGGAGTGGAAAGGACGAATTCCTGAACCAGTACTTTCAACAATACAGAGTTCTAGATTACGTAACAATATTAAAAGATATGCTTTTGCTATTTGTCAACAAATCGACAGATACAATGGTGACGGAGTTAACAACGGTCAGCATTGTCCTGAAGTTATAGCGAAAATAAAAGATTTGATGCTTAAAGGAGAACTTTCTACAATTCTTCTCAGCACAGGTGGTACAACATTAGTTTTTGATAATCCTGAATTCTGCAAAGTTCTTGATGCTCTTGCTAAAGCTGAAAGAGAAGGGCTCGGTGATAGTTTAATAGCATGTGCTTTCCACAAAATCAGAGGCGGATCAAATGTCAGAGATAACCATTTTGCTCAAAATTATCAGGAAATAATTGATTTTTATGTAAGACATAAAAATATATTAAATGCTGATGATATTTACAAACCAAACGAAGCTGAAAGCAAAAATACTCAAATATATAACTTAATATACAGTATGCAAACAGAAGATGTCGATTTGCTGGAAAGGACTCTGGCTTACGCTCAAAAACTTGATAATCCGTCAGTTATAAAAACAATAGGTGAAATTATTGTAAAACAACAGAACAAAGACCGCTATTATAACAATGAAGTAGACGTAAAACCGATTTTAGACTTCTTAGATAAAGTCGATTTGGAAAAATACGGTAAAGAAGTAAACAATCTGTTATCACAAATGACAGAAGGAAAATCTTTCTATAATTTGGGAAATTATGGGCACATGGATAAATTGTTTGATAAAAGTTTGTCAAAAGAAAGCATTGAGTTTATTCTTGAAACAGAAAAATTAATTGAAGAAACATACTTGGATGATGGTACTGCATCAAAATCCGAAAATGGTTATTTAACAATGCCTACTACAAACAGACCTTATTTAACAAACGACTTCTTTGAATTATTCCTTGGCGGAAAAGTCCCTGATGAAGCTTTGAATAAACTACAATTCTATTTGGAATATCAGGCTTCAATGATAAATAACGGGAATAAAGATGACATTCCTTTTGAAATTGTCGGTACAGGAGAAAAACATGGTGTATCTAAAATAGAATTAGATGAAATTATCAAATTTGTCAGATTATATAAACTTTCTCCTGACAGAATAGAATTCTTTGAAAAATACTTGTTCGGCACAGAAGAAGAAGCTGATTTTATCAATCACATTGTCACATATTTATCCAAAGATGAAGCACTACTAAGTGAAGAACTTAAATTTCTTGATGAAGTTCTGTCTTATGAAGATACAATAGATTCAAAATATAGGATTGACGAAGTTCTTCGTTCTTCTACAGGTGAAAATTTTGAAGCGAAAATGGAAGTTTGGAATCTTATTAAACCTAAAAAGAAAAAACTTGCAAAAGGTGAATTGTCACAAAAATTGTATATGTTACTTGGTGTAGAAACATTTAATAAAGAAGTATTCTTGACTGCATATAGTCAAAATCGTTTTGACGATGTTGCATTAGGTAATCTCATAGGGCATACAAAGACATCAAACAAAGATTTAATTTTGGAGATGTTGAATGATAAAAAATACACACCTGAATTTATCATCAATATAGCACTTTTTACCAATAATCCAACAAGAGCGGATATTGCAAAACAAATGCTCAAAGACGGAACTTTTACGGAAGACCAAATAAAAAAGATTCTAAACGCAACAACAGAAAGAACAGAAGCTCTATCAAGAGAACTGTGTTTTAACAAAGAAATTAACTTTCCTAAAGAACATATCTTTGATGTACTTTGGGCGTGCACTGATATTAACAAACAGCTTGCCTGGAAACTATGTACAAGCAAAATAAAACAAATTCAGGTTGATAAAATTCCTCTTGCAATGAGTTGTTACAAAAACAAAAATACAAATTTAGACATGTATATTAACAAGTTCAAAATGTTCTTAGACTTAGAATTCTCTGATGATTTTATAAAAAGTATTTTAGGAACTTCAGGTTCGATTTCAAGATACACAAAAAACTTCTGCACCGTTCTTCAGCATCTTCAACAGCAAGGCTTAAAAGCGGAAAAATGTGTTGAAATACTTACATCAGACACTCTATCAGATAACATAACCCAAAATATTGATGCCCTTGAAATATTGAACCTTGTTGGCAGTGAAGACATCAAACTGCTTCAAGCAGATGGTATTGATATATATGATAAAATTCAAAAACTACAAAAAGCCATTGATGTAAAACACCCGATAATCGGAGTTCAAAAAGGTAACGAAATCGGAACACTGAAAGCCTTGGCTAATAACGGTGACGCTGACGAAATCATAAGAAGGATGGATTTGACACAATTTACCCCACCCCCTAACCCCCTCACCAAAGGGGCGAGGGAAATATATCAAGGCATTCCTCTCCAATACACAAGAGAAGAATTTATGCAAAATATGAGTCGTCTGATTACTGAATACACATCTGGCGAAAGTGATAAATTAAGAGGATTCACTTCTGTTGAAAGAAGACAGATCCCTGATTTAGAGTTATCAGAAGAAGCACAAGACAAAGTTAAACAAAAAATAGAAGAATTTTCATACCAATATCATAACCGCACACAAGATGAAGAAATTATTTTGGATGGCAAAAAATGTCATGGGGTTCGTTTTAGAGGTTCTAAAACAAACGGCTCTAACCCCGGAGATTTCTATTTAATAGATGGTAAACTATTCTATGTAAAAACTCCGACATCAGACAAATTAGGACAGAGTGTTGAAGAAGTTATTGCTTCCCGCTTGTATCGTGCTGCAGGAATTGATGCTCCAAACGAACACTATATCTTGGATAAAAATGGTGAAGTTATAGGAATGGCAAGTGAATACGTTCCTGACATGCAACCACGCAATTGGAGTTATGCAAATGATGCTGAAACAAGACTGATGTTTGAAAGTTTTGCTGTTGATGCTTGGCTTGCTAACTGGGATGCTCCCTGTAACGATAATACTCAATTGTATGACAATGGAAAAATAATTAAAAGTGATGTTGGCGGTTCAATGCACTATCATGCAAGAGGCACAATAAAGAGTGATCTCAACGGAACTGTAATTGAACTATTATCTCTGATTGAACACAATTCATTCTATTCTAAGATGACAAAACAAGACGTGTTAAATTCTATTAAACGTGTTATTGATATCCCTGATGCAACTATATATCAAACGATTATGCAATCACCATCACGCGACACCAAATTAGCTGAAACAATGATTAGGAGAAAAGCATACTTACAAAAATTCTATGAAAACTTGGAAAAACTTGAAGAAGGAAGCCAAAACATTGTTGACCTGATTATTGAAGCACAGGGCAAAACCGTAACAGACTTTAAAGAAATACCTGATATTGCAGGGACTTTTGGATATATTCAAACTGAAAACGG
The DNA here is from genome assembly GCA_902797965.1 of uncultured bacterium. Taxonomy (GTDB): domain Bacteria; phylum Cyanobacteriota; class Vampirovibrionia; order Gastranaerophilales; family Gastranaerophilaceae; genus CAG-196. The sequence goes on along the minus strand of CADBUY010000003.1, from coordinate 61,323 downwards.
TTTTGAAGGCTTATTAAATACACAAAGTTCCGATAAACTTCAACTTACACCTGAACAAAAAGCGGTTGCAGATAAAATTAAAGCAGAAATAGAAAGATTCACTATCCATAATAGAGTTGCAGATAACGCTAATGTTCCGCAAGAAGTCAGAGATTTTGTAAATAGCATTCTCCAAGGGGTTCCTGAATTTGCGCCTTATTTTGGCAAGCCGCAACATGGAGGTCATCAATATTCTCTTGACATTCACATTCTGAATGTTCTGCAAAAATCTTTAAATAATCCGCTTTATGATGCTGTAGACAAAGACGGTTTCAAGCTGCTTGACGATGAAAGCAAAATGGTACTTAAATTTTCAGCTCTTCTCCATGATATCGGGAAAATGCACATGAGCGGAAAAGATGAAGGACACGCAGAGCGTTCAGCCGAATACGTTTACTCAATATTGGACAGATTTAATCTTCCAAAACGAGTTAAAAACAGAATTATAAATATAGTAAATAATCACCACTGGTTTGAGCAGCTATGCACAGGTGCTATCCAAGAAAATACAGTTGCATCAATGTTCAGAACAACATCAGATTTCACTATTGCAAGAATTATGGCACAGTCTGATTTAGAAAGTGTTCACGAAGGTTACTTTACCTCAAGAATGAGCAGAAACTTCCCGAAAGAAGTTTCAAACGAAGCAAGTGCTTATAAAAAGTTTAATTCAATTATGGATAATATTCAGGCAAAAGTTACTCAAATTGAAGAATCGAGTGCCGTTGTAACTCCGTCTAAATGGGTAGAAGTTGCCGAACATATCGGTTCAGACGGAAAAGTTGTTCCTCGCAGAGGGTTCCCGCTTGTTAATATTGAACTTGACGGAAAAATTGAACAATTCAGGATATTGAACCTTAATGATTTAGACCCTGAAACCGACATGTATCAATACGGTTTCAGCCACATAAAGTTGAAAGACCTAAAACTTCTCGTTCACAGATTTGGTGATGGTGAATGGGGTAAATTTACCACAACAAAAATTCTTGGAGATAATCCGTCACGTTTTTCAGTACAGAGTCTTTCTTTAATAAATCCTGCACACACATCTGCATATAGCGGAAGAAACTTTTCTTGCATTATGGAAGGCAATAATGCAAACCTTGGTGTTGCATATTATAAAAACGCCGGAACAGGAACAAGAAAGAACCTAAGCAACTTAGAAGAAGAATTATTTGGCAGTCATTTTGAAAAGAGCCGCAACTTCTTTAAAAAAGAATTTTTAAAAATTATGGAACAAAGAGGTATCAAACTGAATGACCACCAATACGGCATAATAATGCGCTATGCAAGGAACAAACAATATATTGAAAGCCAACTTCAAGATTTAAATTTAGGCAGCGTCACTATCAAACGACAAGACTTAGTTGACGGTTTACTCGCTGCACAAGAAGTTTTGATTGAAAAACAAAAACATGACAATTACGAAGCACACAATGAAGAAACATTAATTGACTGCAATGTAATTGCAGGCGGTGCTTCTTTGAAAAATATAGAAGAACTACAGAAAAATCCTGAGTTTTTAAGATTATGCAGAGATAATTGCAACGGAACTATAATTCTCTGGTAAATTATATGCAGTAAATACTTAATTCCACTATTATATATACAATATTTATGATATTATATAGCAATAGAGGGAGTTGTATGATACACATAAAAGAGTTTTTAACAAAAAATAAGTTGTTTATTTTCTCTATTGGTCTGTATATATTAATAACTTTCCCTTTTATGCTAAACCATATACCTTGGGGGGACGAGGCTCATGCTTATATACAAGCATACTTTATGAATTGGAATAACTGGATAGATATCGTTAGTGTAGAGGGACATCCTTTGCTCTGGTTTCTGATTCTTATGCCATTTGCAAAAACTAATTGGCACTATCCATACCCGATGCTAATTATAAACTACATAACCTGTTTATCAGCAATCATAGTAATGTGGAAAATGTCGCCGTTTAATAAATACATAAAACTTGGAATAACTTTTTCCTGTATGTTTGTGATTTATTTTCCTATAGTTGCCAGAGGATATTCATTGGGTATTCTTTTTCTGTTTTTGCTTGCATCTTTGTATAAAAATAAACTTGAACATCCTTTTTTATACCCAACACTTGTAGCGTTAACCCTTAATTTAAACATGATGTGCGGGATTGGAGCAAGCTGGTTCGGATTAATTTATTTTCTGGAATTAATACAAAGCAATCTAAATAAAAAAACAAAAATTATTTCTATATCTATACTTGTTTTATCTGCATTATTATTCATATTCCCTTTTATTGGGGAATTTGGAACAGAAGCATCAAATCATTATTTTACAGTAACGAAAAGACTGACTAACATAACACACTTTTTTTTAGTTCCTATCCTAAGATTAATACTTTACTTAGCATCCATATTATTAATTTTTACAAAAACGCAAATAAAAAAAGAGCATTCTTTAATAATTTATACCGATGTATTAATGCTGTCGATTTTTGCCTTCTTTTATCCGGGAGGTCCACATCATTTTATTTTTATATTTATATATTTAATTCTGTTTTTATGGATATATTTTGATAAATATCAAGAAATTGAACAAATTTCTATCTTTAAATTGAAAATTGATTTTATAAGCCTTATGCTTATTATTTTGATGTTTATACCATTGAAACAAGACCTAAAAGATATATATTACGGACACATGATGAAAGCAAAAAACTTGACATATACACTTAATAATGAACCTCAATACAGAAATTGCCGCATATTTTTATATGAAAGAGAAGCATTAATAATACCTTACCTAAAAAATGATATTGAAATATTTAATGCTTGCAATAAAAAACCTTTAAATTGGGATACTTTTGATACCCATAATTGCATTTCACATAAAGATTTAATGCCATATTTATATGACAAAAATAAAAACACATATTTGTTTATTGCACCTAGCATAAACAGTAAACAATTTGATAAAGAGTTTAAAATTTATGAATTTCCAAAAGGCTCTCAAGTAAAGGAGTAAGATAATGTCTAAAAAAGCTATAATAATTGGAGCCGGACCGGCTGGATTAACAACTGCATATACTTTATTAAAAGAGACTGATATTAAACCAATTATAATAGAAGAACTTGATTGTGTTGGCGGTATTGCAAGAACAGTTTTTTATAACGGAAATGGTATTGATTTAGGTGGTCATAGACTTTTTTCAAAAAGCCAAAAAATTTTAGATTTATGGGAAGAGTTAATGCCGCTTCAAGGCAAACCTCCAATTGATGATAAAATTTTGGGTCGCAGTATTACAGTATCAGAAAACGGACCTGATCCTGATGAAAAAGATATTGTTATGTTAAAACGAAAACGACTTTCAAGAATTTATTATTTAAAAAAATTTTTTAACTATCCAATTTCACTTAGCTTAAAAACCATTCTAAATATGGGAATAATAAGAACTGCAAAAGCAGGATTTAGTTATATAAAATCTTGTTTTATAAAGAGGAAAGAAAAATCATTAGAAGATTTTATGATTAATCGTTTCGGGTTAGTTCTTTACAAAACATTCTTTGAAAAATATACTCAAAAAGTTTGGGGTTTACACCCGCGCCAAATATCCAAAGAATGGGGTGAACAGAGAATTAAAGGTTTATCGCTATCTAAAGCAATAATTAATGCAATTTTATCTCCGCTGCATCTGATTTCAAACAAGAAAAAGGAAACGTCATTAATTGATGAATTTTTCTATCCCAAGTACGGATGCGGTCAACTTTGGAATATTATGGCTGAAAAAATTGTTCAAATGGGAGGAGAAATTCGTTATAATTCCAGAGTCATAGGGTTTAAAAATAATCCAAACAAAATAAACGAAGTCAAGATTATTGGCGGTTATGGTGAAGAATACTTCCTTAATGCAGATTATGTATTCTCATCCATGCCGGTAAAAGATCTTATATCAGGACTTGAACAAGTTCCTTATGAGGTTAAAAATATTGCACAAAATCTTCCGTATCGTGATTATATTTTAACAGGATTTTATTTGGACAAATTTAATCTTAAAAACAACACTAAAACAAAAACAATCAACAATATCTGTCCGGATTCTTGGATATACTTGCAAGATGATGATTTAACCGCAGGTAGATTGCAAATCATGAATAATTGGTCACCATACTTGGTTCAAGATTTTCAAAATAAAGTCTTTATAAGCTTGGAATATTTTGCAACTGAAGGCGATGAACTTTGGTCTAAAACAGAAGATGACATGTATAAAATTGCGCTGGAAGATATAATTAAGCTGGACTTAACAGAAGAAAAACATATATTGGATAAAGTTATAGTTAAAGTTAAAAAAGCATATCCTGCATATTTTGGGGTGTATTCAGAATTTGATACTGTTAAAAATTATTTGAAACAATTTGACAATCTATACTGCATCGGAAGAAACGGACAGCATAAGTACAACAATATGGATCACTCAATGCTAAGCGGAATAGAAGCTGTAAACTGTATCAAAAACGGAACAGATAAAAATATTTTGTGGGAAGTAAATACAGAAAAAGAATACCACGAAGAATAGAATAATTTGACAATTGAATTAACACATAGTTCGCCGACTAAGCAAAAAATTGTCTTATAATATTTTCTATTTTCTTTGACGAAGTTCCGTCGCCATAAGGATTTTGAGCTTTTAATCTTGTATCTGATTTAGAAGAAGCCAAGACCTTTTCACTCTCACATACAATTTTGTCATAATCGGCTCCGACAAGCTTGGAAACACCGGCATCTATTCCTTCTTTTCGTTCGGTTTCATATCTCATTACAAGAGTTGGGCAGGCAAAAGAAGGTGCTTCCTCCTGTATTCCGCCGGAATCCGTTAATATAAGTTTTGCATGCTTCATCAAATAAACCAAATTCGGATAATCTAGGGGAGTCAGCAGGTGGATATTTTTAAATTCACCAAGCCTTGAATGAATTTTGTCATGCACATTCGGATTAGGATGAACAGGAATAACAAAAGTATGATCAGAATATTTTTCTGCCAAAAATGATATTGCATCAATAATTCTGTCAATTCTCTCACCATGATTTTCACGTCTGTGTGCTGTTATCAAGACCAACTTGTCGTCAATATTTACCCCTTTTTCCTCATAAAATTTTCTTGATTGTTCAACAACTTCATCTGACAAACAGAAAAGAGCGTCAATAACAGTATTACCAACAACGTGGATTTTATTTATATCAATATTTTCTTTTAATAAAGCTTCTTTATTGACCTCTGTAGGTGCAAAATGTAAATCCGCAACTCTGGATGTCATCTGCCTCATAACTTCTTCCGGAAATGGTTCAAATATATCATAAGAACGGAGTCCTGCTTCAACATGGAATACAGGAATTTTATGATAAAAACTTGTTAATGCCCCACATAAAACCGTCATTGTATCTCCCTGAACAATGGTAGCATCAATAGAATTTTTATTATAAACTTCATCTAATGAAGTTAAAATTCTTGACTGAACTGATGAAAGTGACTGATTTTCTCTCATACAATCGAGGTTATAGTCAGCTTTTAGTCCAAAATATTTAAGAGTCTGATTAGACAACTCTTTTTGTTGTTCTGTATTTATAATAATCACGTTATAATCCTGCTGATACTTCCTTAATTCAAGTATTACAGGAGCCAATTTTATAATTTCCGGACGTGTGCCGAATACAAAAGCTACATTCTTCATAAATTTTATTATACAATAAATATTTTTTTTGATATTATATAAATTGATTTAAGAGGGAGATAAAATTATGCGCCAAAGACCTGTGGAACAAGACAGAATAGAAAGAAGAACCAATTTTAATGCTGTAGAAGAAAATCTTACACCTGAGCAGGCAAAACTTGAAGCTTCAAGATGTTTAAATTGCAAAAATCCGCAATGCGTTAAAGGTTGTCCTGTAAATATTCAGATTCCTAATTTTATAAAAGCAATAAAAGAAGACAATCTGAAAGAAGCAGGGGATATCATTCGTCAAACAAGCATGCTTCCTTCTGTATGCGGAAGAGTATGTCCACAGGAAAGACAATGCGAAGGAAAGTGTATTTTGGGTATTAAAAGCGAACCAATTGCTATCGGCGCATTAGAAAGATATGTCGGTGACAACACAACTGCCCCAAAAACAGAAATAGTACCAAGCGGTAAAAAAGTTGCCATTGTAGGCTCCGGATGTGCCGGTATTACTGCAGCTGCTGATTTAAGGAAAGCCGGTCATGACGTAACTATTTTTGAAGCTCTGCACAAATTTGGCGGCGTATTAAGATATGGTATTCCACCATTCAGACTCCCAAGAAAAGTTCTTGACCGAGAACTTGATACCCTTAAAGAAATGGGCGTTAAATTTGAAAAAAATGTAATTGTAGGGAAATCAATAACATTAAAACAACTTGAAGAAGATGGTTTTGATGCAATATTTATATGCTCAGGAGCGGGACTTCCAAAAATGATGAATATTCCGGGCGAAAATCTTAACGGAGTATTTTCAGCAAATGAGTTTCTTACAAGAGTAAACCTTATGCAAGCTAATGATGATAAGACTGCAACACCGCTTAAAGTAGGAAAATCTGTTGCAGTAATCGGCGGTGGAAATGTTGCAATGGATGCAGCAAGAACTGCGGTTAGGGTTGGTTTTGAAACAGTATACATAGTATACCGTAGAACTGAAGCAGAACTCCCTGCCCGTCTTGAAGAAATCAGACATGCAAAAGAAGAAGGAGTACAATTCTTATTCCTTCGTGCACCAAAAGAAATCTGTGAAAAAGATGGGTATGTTAACGGTATGAAATTTGAGATTATGGAACTTGGCGAACCTGACGAATCAGGAAGACGCTCTCCTATCGGAACCGGTGAATATGCTGACCTTAATGTTGATACAGTCATTGTGGCTTTGGGAACAGGTCCTAACCCGATAATTCAAAAGTCCGCTAAACTTGACGGGATAGAATTTGATACGGATAAAAGAGGTTATTTTACAGTCAACACAGAAACAAGAGAAACTTCTATTCCACATATTTATGCCGGCGGCGATGTTGCACCGGTTGGAGAATCAAATGCTATTAATGCAATGGGAGCCGGTAAAAAAGCGGCAAAAGCAATTAATGAATATCTACTAAAATAAATACTTCAAGTCGTTGATTTTGCTTAAACATTTATTTACAAAAAAATTATACTGTGATAGAATTTACAGTATAGAAGAGTGCATTAAAGAGGGCAATTTAGAGTGCTTATTGAAAAATATTTGGAAGTAGTTGTAAAACAAAGGGGATCAGACCTGCATATTTCAGCCGGTTTACCACCGGTTGTTCGTATAGACGGAAACTTGCAGAGAATGGATGTTCCTGCATTAAAACCTGAAGAAGTCGAATTACTTCTTTTCCCGATGTTAAACAAAGAACAAAGACGTAAACTTGAACAAGACTGGGAATTAGACTTCTCATACGGCATTCAGGGACTAAGCCGTTTTCGTGTAAATATATATAAAGACAGAGGAAACTATGCAGCGGCATTCCGTGTTATTGCATCTAAGGTTCCAAACTTCAAAGAATTAGGTCTTTCAGAAACAGTAAGAAAAATCGCAGAAAAGCCAAGAGGATTGGTTCTGGTAACCGGGCCTACCGGTTCCGGTAAATCAACAACTCTTGCCGCAATGATTAATTATATTAATGAAACACGTTCGGAGCATATTTTGACGATTGAAGACCCTATTGAATTTATTCACCCGTCAAAACGCTCTATCATTCACCAGAGAGAACTGGGCCAAGATACAAGAAGTTTTGCGAATGCTCTTAAATCCGCTCTTCGTGAAGATCCTGATATTATACTTGTAGGTGAGATGCGTGACTTAGACACAATCAGATTAGCGTTAACTGCTGCTGAAACAGGTCACTTGGTATTCGGAACATTGCACACGTCTTCAGCTTCACAGACAATTGACCGTATCATAGACGTATTTCCTGAGGGACAACAACAACAAGTTCGCGTTCAGCTTTCTAACTCACTTGTTGCAGTATTTTCTCAGACTTTATTGCCGTTGCTCCAAGCAGATGGTACAAAACAAGGTCGTGTAATGGCACAGGAAGTAATGTTGGTAATTCCTGCAATTGCGAACTTGATTCGTGAAGCAAAAGCGGCTCAAATATATTCTACAATGCAAACAAACTCAGGTTTTGGTATGCAAACGTTAGAGATGGCATTAAAAGACTTATATATCAAGAAAAAGGTTACTTTAGAGGATGCTCTTTCTCGTTCAAGCCGCCCCGAAGAATTTAAGCGCGGTTTGCAAAACACATAAAGATAAGATAAAATCTATTATATAAAAAGACGGCTTTTAGTCGTCTTTTTTTTGTGTTATGCTTGACTTGTATGAACACAAAAGAGGAGAAAAGATATGGAAATGGTACATGCTTTTGTATCGGCTCATAATGTTGCTATATCAGCAGGATTATTGATATTAGCTTACATTTTTATTGCAACGGAGAAAATTCCAAAAGTAACAATTGCACTTTTAGGAGCCGGTATCACAATATTACTGGGCTTAGTCAGCCAGAATAAAATGATTGGTGATGGTTTAAATCCACATTATTTTATAAATTTTGTAGATTTTAACGTAATATTTTTATTGGTTTCAATGATGATTATAGTTAATATTTCAACAAGAAGCGGTGTTTTCACTTGGATTGCAAATGAATTATTGAAGTTCACGAAAGGACATCCGATAAAAATTCTTATTGCATTAGGTTTATTTACAGCAGTTACGAGTGCATTTTTGGACAACGTAACAACAGTAATTCTTGTTTTACCAATAACATTTGCTATAGCAAGAAAACTGGAAATTGATCCGCTTCCTTATTTATTAACAGAGATTTTTTCATCAAATATCGGCGGAACAGCAACCTTGATTGGAGATCCTCCAAATATTATTATTGGCAGTGCAGCAGGCTTTTCATTTATGGACTTTTTATACAATCTGACAATTCCTGTTGCAGTTATTATGATAGTTGTACTAACTATACTTACCTTATTATTTAAGAAGAAGCTGCACGCTGACGCCGACAAGATGGCAGAAGTTGCGAATATGGATAACTCAAAAACTATTACAGATAAAAACTTAATGATTCGTTCAATGCTGGTATTAGGCTTGGTAATTCTTGGCTTTGTAACACACGATATTACACACATTCAGACATGTGTTGCCGCAATGTTAGGAGCAAGCGTACTTTTGTTATTTGAAAAACCGACAGATATATTGAGAGATGTTGAATGGAATACAATATTCTTCTTTATCGGCTTGTTTATCATTATTGGCGGAGTTGAAGCTTCAGGCGGTATTAAGTTAATGGCAGAATGGATATTGAATGTAACCCAAGGTTCACAGGAAGCTGCTTCAATGTTGATTCTCTGGGCATCAGGAATTATATCAGGTGTTATTGATAATATTCCTTACACAGCAACAATGGCTCCAATGCTTAGCGTTATAGAACAGGCTAAGAGTGCAGAATACGCATTCCCTCTGTGGTGGTGCTTATCTCTTGGTGCCTGCTTGGGCGGAAACCTTACTATTATTGGTGCAGCAGCAAACGTTATTGTTTCAGAAAATGCCGCAGCAGAGGGGCATCCGATAGCATTTATGAGATTCTTAAAATACGGTATCGCAGTTGTTGGTGTTTCATTACTAATCTGCACTGCGTATATTAAATTGATGTACTTATAAAAATTGTAAATATGTATAAATTTAACAAACATGGCTAATATTTTTATTAGCTATGTTTGTTTTATAATTAATATAGGAAAATGGGAGTAATTATGCCAAAGGTATCAGTAATCATACCTGTATATAATGTAGAAAAATATCTCAGACAATGCCTTGATAGTGTAATTAATCAAACTCTAAAAGACATTGAAATAATCTGCATTAATGATGGTTCTACTGATGATTCTTTGCAAATCTTAGAAGAATACGCAAAAAAAGATGAAAGAATAAAAGTTATATCAAAAGAAAATGGAGGTTTGTCATCAGCCCGTAATGAGGGATTAAGACGTGTAGCATCTGAATTGTGTTACTTTTTAGATAGCGATGACTACATAGAGCCGAATTTGCTGGAAACAGCTTTTAATGTATTTTCAAATAATGATATTGATTATTATTGCTTTGGCTCTGAGGTTTATACAGAAGAAAACAACTCTTTAAATCAGGAAACAAAAACATTAAATAAATATTTAAAAATAAAGTTTAACGGTATACAGAAAGCGACATTTGATGTAGGTCAAAATCAAAATATTCATGTTTGGAATAAAGTTTTTAAAACATCAATAATTAAAAATAATAATATTCATTTCATAGAAGGTCTTTTATACGAAGATATATTTTTTACTTGGTATTATTTCTTCCTTTCAAAAAAAATATACTTTGACAAAAATATCTTCCATCATTACAGAACGCATTCAAATTCTATAATGGAAAAAACAACACAAAACAAGTCTTATGAATCTGCAATTTCGCATTTGTATAATTGGCATGAATTATTCGTAGAAATCTCAAAAAATAAAGAATTATTCAATAAGAATTATAGAAATTTGTTAATACTTCTGCATAATTATAAGAAACGAACGATTGAATTATCTGAGCCAAAAGATAAGAACAGAATAAAAGGGTTGGTAAAATCATACAGAAAAGAATTAAATAATTCTTTTATTCAGAAATATGGTTTTTTAAAGTATTTAGCTTCTAGTCAAAACATTTTTTTTATAAGAATTAATGGTAACAGTAGCACGATTTGGTTCTGTGGATTCAAGCTAAAATTTAAACAAAAAATTTAATAAAGGATATAAAACTAACAACAAGGAGAACTTAATTGAAAAACAACAAACGTAAATTTATAAATGTAGTTTTGACCGGAGACAAAAACTATGCAAATGTTATTGGTGTTGCAATGGTATCAATACTTGATAATCTTAGTAATAATACTTTTGCAAGATTTTTCTTGTATACACAGGGGTTTACTCATCACGATATTTCAAAAATTAATAAAATAAAAAAAATATATCCATGTGAAATTAATATTATAGATGTTGAGAAGTATATTAAAATCTTTGACTTTATTGAGCAAAAGAATTTTAAAAACCAACATATTAACAAAAGTTGTTTATATCGGCTTTTAATGTTTAAATATTTACCTGATGATGTTAAAGACTGTTTTTATGTGGATTCGGATATTGTTATAGATGGCGATATTTCTATTTTACAACTGCCAGATGATAAAATTTTTGCAGCTGTCCCAGAAGGTTTTGCAATGCAAAACCGAGAAAAAATTCTTGAACATTGGTATAAAATTCCTGAATATACAAATTTTGTAAAAGATCCTTTAAAATATACTCATTTCGGAGCAGGTTTCTTTCTTGCAAATATCAAAAGAGCCAAAGAGTTAGAAATTTTTGAACAAATTATCTCCTTACTAAAAAAATACCCGGCAATGCCGTATGCTGATCAAGATATATTGAATGCAATATATGGACAGAAATATCAAAAGTTTATGTATTATTTACCTCCAGAATATAATGTTTTTGCAGATCAAGACTATTCTTTCATTTATGATAGACTTCCTTATTCAAATGAAGTTTTTCAAAACGCAGCTAAGAATCCAATTGTTATCCATTATGCTGGCATAAATAAGCCTTGGGTAAATACTTCATGTAATTTGTTTTTCGAAAAATGGTGGTTTTATTATAATAAATCACCTTGGAAGATTGATTATATAAAAAGATATATTGATATTATTTTAAAGGAAAAAATTAAAAAAATTATTCAAAACATATTTTCCTTGAGGAATAACGGTAATCACAAAGTAATAACAATATTCGGTATAAAGATTAAATTAAAAAGAAAAAAATATAGATCCTCAAATAAATAGAAGATATATTAGAAAAATTAGAAAAATAAGAAAAATAAGAGAAATAAAAGAATGAAAATATGCGTTATTGTAACAAGTTATAATTATGAACAATTTATTGGTAGAGCATTAGAATCACTTGTTAATCAGACTTATAAAGATTTTGATGTAATCATTATAGATGATGGTTCAAAAGATAATTCTTTAAACATTATTAAAAATTACATAGAAAAATATCCGAGATTTCATCTATACACGCACGAAAATAATGAAAATAAAGGACTAGTAGAAAGTTTAAAATTAGGTATTTCAAAAACTAGTAGCGATTATATAGCATTTTTAGAAAGTGATGACTACTGGCAAGAAAATTATTTACAAGAAAAAATCGATTATATAAAACAAAATAATAGTACAACTATTTTAATAAATGATATAAAAATAGAAGGTAAAGAAGAAAAATATTACGATTATATATATTGGTTAGCTAATATATATAGAAAGCACAATAAAAATTTATTTCGAATTTTTTATCAGGATAATGCGATTGCTACATTTTCTTCAGTAATGATAAAGACTGATGTAATAAAAAATCTGGATTTTAATACCCCAATCCCAGCTTGGCTTGACTGGTGGTTGTGGAGACAAGTAGCAATAAAATATCCTATTTCATTTGTTGATAATAAACTAACAATATGGAACAGGCATGATAATAGTTATATAACTGTAAATGAAAAAGAAAACGAAAAAAACAGAAAAACTTTTATAAAAAAATCAAATAATTTATTATTAAAAGAATGCACCGCAGAATATATAATTTTCAAGATAAAATCGATTATCAGAGCTTTGGTACAAAATATATTTTCAGTAAAGAATGAATACAAAAATAATATCAAACGAAAAGTTGTTACTATATTAGGTATAAAGATAAAGGGTAGTCGTTATATATTTAATTACAAAATTAGAGACTTTATTCAAGGCATATTTTCTATAACAAATATAAAGAAGGATAATTATGTCGGTAAACAAATAAAAATACTTGGTATAAAATTTAAATTTAAAAATAAATACAAAACATTGCTAAAGATACAGGATAAAAATTTTCATGATTGTAATAATAAAATATCTGGAAAAATATCTAGAAAAATAGAAATAATAACTTCGAATATTAATGCTAAAAATTTTTCTAATATTAAAAATGCTTTAAATTACAAAGAGAAAAAAGAATATTCCGGAACAGCAGTACTATTTAAGTATGATTATTTCATGGGATTAAATGAGTTGGAGCATCATTTTGGAGTAAATCTTGGTGATTATGTTCAAACTATTGCAACTAAAAACATTATACACTCAATTTTACCTGATACAAATTTTGTTTTTTGGGATAGAGATAATTTAATGCATTATAATAATCAAAAAGCTTATACTATTATGCAAGGTTGGTTTTCACATAGTGATACTTATTTACCAAATGATAATATTTTGCCAATATTTATAGGAACGCATATTACAACAGCCAAAATGCATCAATTTATAAATTTAGTAAAACATAATCCTGGTTATTTTGATAATATTACATTTGGTTGCCGAGACACTTCAACACTTAAGTTTTTGAATAACATTGGACAAAAATGCTATTTAAGCAGATGTTTAACCCTAACATTTCCAAAACGACAAATAAAAAGCACTCAAAATAAAGTATTTATAGTAGATATCTCAAATGAATATTTACAATATATTCCCTCAAAACTGTTACAAAATGCTGAATTTGTTAATCAGAGGGCTGTTGATACTGATAAACAATCTGATTTTTATATAAATAGCGAAGAGCAGTATTTGTACAAAACCCAAAATTTATTAAATAAATATAGAGATAATGCAAGTTTAGTTATAACTTCAGCACTACATTGTGCATCACCTTGTATAGCAATGGGAATACCAACAATATTAATAGACTTTGAAGATAAAAATGACCGTTTTTGGGTCTTTACAAGGTATACACAAAATTTATTCTAAATCAGACTTAATAAATGGTTACATAGACTTTAACCCTGAAGAACCCAATATAGAAGAACTTAAACAATTAATGATTAAAAATGTTGATTTAAGTATTAAACAAGCTTTTAATGAAGAAATCGACATCAATCAATTAAATGATATAAGAAAACAGATTTTAAACTATAACATAACAAAGTAATGGAGAGTTCAATGCAAACAAAAGATAGTATAAAAATTTTTTCTCATAATAAAACAAAGACATTAGTCAGCGTTATCATTTTAGTTTATAATTCTCCTATATTAACATTACAAACTTTATTGACACTAAAAAATACTAAAAATATAAAATTTGAAACTGTTGTTTTAGACAATAACTCTGGTTTTATGACTCAATGTCTATTAAAGATTTTATATAAATTAAGATTCATTGACACTTTAATAAAATCCAATACAAATACATATTTTGCAGGTGGAAATAATATAGCTAGCAAATATTGTAATAATGACTCAAAATATTATTTGCTTTTAAATAGTGATATAAAAATTATAAATCCAAACTGGCTTGAATATCTCATAAATTCACATGAAAAGGGCATAACCAGCATAGGAGTATGCGATATAGATAAAATAATTGCCAGATGCGATAGATATTGTTTTTTAATTGATAGAGATTTATATGACAAATATAATTTAGATGAAAATTATAAATGGTGGTATGGAATTACAAAACTTCAAACAATTATATTAAATGAACCTGGTTACCATGTTCAAGGTTGTATTGATGACAGTTCTCTTATTAAACATTATTGGGGTGGTTCAGGAAATGCTTACAAAAAAGTATTAAAAGTATTACCTGAAAATGAAGTAGAAAAATGGTTCAATAATACTATAAATCGTTTTAAATTAATAAAGCTCAAAGCATCTAAAACCCGCACAGCTGTAGAGAGAGTAATTCTTCTATCTGATTATTTATTCATAAATATAGCTGCATAGTATAGAATCTACAACCTAATTTCCTCTAAACGGTTGATGTGTCTTTGACAAAAATTCTCTATTATATGTATGGAATATAGTAGGGATGAGGTATGATAGATTCCATTTTTTTAGATGATTTATATAAAGAATTTACATGGTATGACTCCCTGTTCACACCGGTTGTAGAGAACTGCAGCAAGGAGTTCTTTTTTGACGGACTCGATTACAAACTCATCGCTATAAGTACCAACATGAATGTTCTTTCTCAGAACGATACATTTTTTGTTACAAAAGTAAAAATTAATTCCAAAAACGACGTTTACATAAGAATTTCTCAAGACGCAATTAACGTTATTTTAGACAAAGTTTTAGGCAAAAACAACAGAAAATTTGATTTAACGGAAGTTTCAGAGCTTGAAGCAAAGATAATTACGGCGTTTAACGATTTTATATACGAAGCGCTTGCGCCTAATTTCAGCATTGACCCCCACAGAAGATATTCCGAAATATTACACCTCACTTACTATGTTAAAAATGAAAGTTCTGACGCTGCTGCAAAATTTATTATTTCTGTTCCCAGAGATATTCTTTCACCGCAGGCTATAGAAACAAAACCTGAGAAATTTACTGATATGGATTTTGCTTCTTGTCCCGTTGAAGCCAGTTTCTTAGTCGGAACAACAACATTCCCTGTTGCAGATATAAAAAAACTTGAACCTGGTGATGTTGTAGTTTTTGACAACAGCAATTCATCTAAGATGACACTTATTACACCGGATATAAGACAAGAATTTCAAATAAAACCTAATTCTGATATTGTAGAACCTTATGATTCAGTTACGGGAATTGGGATGGAGGATAATATGAATAATTCGAATTTATGGGATAGCATTCAGGTAGACATGTTTGCCGAATTTGATAAAGTCAAAGTTCCGTTAGGTGACTTAAAAAGTATTGAAGAGGGATTAATCGTTGATTTATGCTCTGTTTACGATAATAAAGTTTCTCTCAAAGTCGGCGGTTTAACTGTTGCTTCAGGCGGACTTGTTATTATAAATGACCGATTCGGCGTCAGAATAGAACAAGTTTCAGAATCTAATACTGCTGCAACAATTGAAAACAATCAACCTCAAGGTGGTGCAGACGGTAATACAAATTCACAAAAGGGTGATGACTTTGATTATAGCGATTTTGAAGTCGAAGGAAATCAGGGTTGATTTTGGGATAAATATAATTAAAAAAATATAGATATCTAAGTAATTAGAATATGAGGATAAGCACATGGGATATATTACAAATTTTATCGTTTACACTCTTGCCATGTTAGGCGTAATTGTAGTGGCACTTATTATTTTTAAAAATGCAACTTCCGCAGGATGCGGTAAAAGTTCAAAATATCTTAAAATTATTGACTCAATATCGCTGGGACAAAGAAAAAATCTGTTTATTGTATCAACCGGAAAAGAACAGTTTTTAATTGCAGGTGATGTTAACAATACTTGTTTAATATCGAAAATAGAAAACGTAAACGAAAATATTACAAACCTGCAACCAAAGTCTGAGATTTTTGACGGCATAAAACCGATTACCAATTCTTTCAAAGATACACTTGCGTCTTTGCCACAACAAAACAATAATACAAATAAATCAATTGGAATAAGTTCAAGTATTATGAGCAGACAAGCAGGCTCTAATAAATCTGTAATAAAGAATATTGCAGAAATTTTAAAATAAATATAAGGATTATAAACAATGGATAGCGCACTTCAAAATATGAATCCCGTTTTACAACTTCTTACGGTAATGACTTTATTTTCACTATTACCGTTCGTTTTCTGTTGCATGACGTGTTTTTTAAGATTTACAATTGTTTTTTCACTGCTTAAAACCGCTATGGGCGTTCAGGTTCCTCCTGCTATCGTAACACTAGGTTTATGTATGATTTTAACATTTTATACAATGGGAGGTGTCTTTCAACAATGCTACGAGCAAGGTTCAATACCATACCAAAAGAACCAAAACTTAATTATGGCAGTTGATGCAGGTTCTAAGCCATTAAAAGAATTTATGCTTAAACAAACAAGAGAAAATGACTTGGCTTTTTTTGTTGAGCTAAAATACAAAACTCCGCCTAAATCACCGGAAGTTTTATCAATATGGGAAGTTGCTCCGGCATATATTCTTAGCGAACTCAAAACAGCTTTTGAAATCGGTTTTGTAGTATTTGTACCATTCATTGTTCTTGACCTTGTAGTTGCAAACATTCTTCTGGCACTTGGTATGTTCATGTTATCACCGACAATTATTTCACTTCCGTTTAAATTATTGATATTTATTGCTGTTGATGGCTGGGCACTGATTGTTCAGGGATTGGTTCAAAGTTATAACTAGGTTACAAGTGACGTTGTATTAAAAACAATTAAACAAAAGGACAAAAACATGATAGAATTATTAACTCAATATCTTGCTAAAGGTTTTATGACAATGTTATCAATATCAATGCCATGCGTACTAACAGCAGCGTCAATCGGTTTAGTTGTCGGTATCGTTCAGGCTGTCACACAGGTTCAGGAGCAAACAATTGCTGCCGCGCCTAAAATTTTCATGGTGTTCCTTGTAATTGTAATAGGCGGTTTAGGGTTTGTAAAATTGCTTACAAACCTATTTACGGAAGGAATGGCTCTTGCTTTTAATACAGTTCCGAAATCTGAGAATTATGTCCTCCCTGCTGATTATTACAAATATACAACGCCATTTGAAAAAGAAATGAATGATAAATTCAAAAATGTTCCTGATGTAAGCGAAGCTATGAAAAATCCGGGCAAAGTACCTTATTTAGACAGAAACAAAAAAGTTAAATATGGTACTGCTCCTAAAGCACCAATGCCAAAAGGAAACTTTGTTGAAATCAATAAAATGTTAGGAAGATAGGAATTTGAAATGAAAAAATTTTTGCTGACAATATTGAGTTTAATGTTAGTACTTCCTGTTTTTGCATTTGAAGACTGTCTTATGATGTCAAACGGAAAACTTAATAATATCAAAATTCAGCATAATGATATTATTGATGTTTTTCCTCTGATAACAATAATGAATGATAAAAACACGATTATTATTCATCCTTTGAAAGAAGGTACAACAAAGTTTAGTGTTGTTAAAAATGACAAAGAAAAATACATTTTCACAGTCCGAGTAACAGAAGATAATACATTTGTAGAAACAAAAGATGGTTTTGAAGTTCTAAATATTGATTGTCCGCCCGGAAGTTACGAATATTATTTTGATTTAGATGAGCCTCCTGCAATAGGCGAAGAAGATAATTACATCAAAAACCTTGATGAACCGCCATTTTTAAAGGAGGAACTATAGGGAATGGATCAGGTAGTAAGCCAGATAGCTACACTCTTTCCTGAATTTTCACGCTGGTTTGCAGCGGGAATGATTGTTTTTGCACGCTTACTCGGATTTATAAGGTTTGCACCTATATTTAACAGAAAAGAGATTGCAGGACTTGTTAAGCTTGCGTTCGTGTTTATTATGACTATAATTTTAACCCCTCTATTACATCCGGCAATGCCGCCCGCTGATATTTCACCATTATTACTTCTTTTATTGAATTTTGTTGTTGGTGCAATTATCGGATACATTGCACAATTGATTATTATGGCAATTGAAGCCGGCGGCGACATGATTAATACTCAAATGGGTTTGTCTTCTGCAATGGTTATGGACCCATCTACAAACAGCCAGACATCAATTCTAAGCCGTGTAATCACATTACTTGGTTTAATTATTTTTATGGAGATAGGTGGTTTTTACTGGATGATAAATGCACTTATACGAAGTTTTGAGATTTTCCCTATTTACGCTGTCGCAATTCCTTTGGAAAAAATTATTAATATTGATTATCTTGTAACAACAACTTCAAACGTTTTATATATAGGTCTGCAAATTGCATCCCCTGTATTATTAGCAACATTGGGTCAGGATATTATTCTGGGTGTAATCTCAAAAACTGCACCACAAGTAAACGTATTCCAATTATCATTCCTGTTTAAACCTGTTTTTGGTGCTGCAATTATGATTTGGATTCTACCAATGTTAATTAACGTAATCTCTGACTTCTTCTTAACTTTCTCAAGTATTTATTAATTCCTATTTTCCTATACAGAAGTGGTCAAATATGTTATTTAAAATATCATCTGTAATAAGTTCACCTGTTAATTCATCAAGTGCAAGGATTGATGATTTTACATCAATAGAAATAAGGTCTTGGAGTTCATGTAATTGTGCAGCAAGCAAAGCCTGTTCTATTGATTTTTTT
Source organism: uncultured bacterium (assembly GCA_902797965.1). Taxonomy (GTDB): domain Bacteria; phylum Cyanobacteriota; class Vampirovibrionia; order Gastranaerophilales; family Gastranaerophilaceae; genus CAG-196. The sequence goes on along the minus strand of CADBUY010000003.1, from coordinate 42,079 downwards.
GCCTTATTCAGACATTCCTGTTGGCGGGTGTTGGTAACAAATTCCAAGTTTTCAGGGTTAATATCACAAATACGCTTTGTTAATTCTTCTTTAAGTTCATTTACTCCCTCACCTGTTAAAGCAGAAAGATTCAAAACCGTTCCCTCTGCTGGGAGAGGGTTAGGGAGAGGGTCACAATCCTCTAAATCACTTTTATTTGCAATAAGTAAATAATTTTTATCTTTAAGAAGCTCCAACACTTCTTTATCTTCCGCATTCAAACCTTGTGGAGCATCATAGACAAAAAGAACCAAATCAGCTTCTTCAAGAGATTGCTTTGAATACTCAATACCAATCTGTTCAACTTTATTATCGCCTTCTTCTCTTATACCGGCAGTATCAATTAAAGTAACCGGAATTCCCAAATCAAGAGTTTCACGAAGAACATCACGAGTCGTACCTGCAATATCGGTAACAATGGCTCTGTCCAAACTCAAAAGAGCATTAAATAGTGAAGATTTTCCCACATTAGGTTTTCCGACTATTGCAACTGATGCACCTTGTCTAAAAATATTAGAAGTTTTTGCTCCTGCTAAAATAGAATCTATAGATGAAATAATACGATTGAAAGAATCAACTAAATAATCGTATTCAGGCTCTTTTACATCTTCAGGGAAATCAATTCCCGCAGTTATTTTAGAAAGAACTTCAAAAATTTGATTTCTTATATCATTTACACCCTCTTTTAAGGCTCCGGATAAATTCTTTATTGAAACTTTTGCAAACTCAGAAGTCTTTGAGTGAATAATATCAGCTACTGACTCAGCCTGAGATAAATCCATACGTTTATTTAAAAACGCACGTTTTGTAAATTCGCCTTTTTCAGCCATTCTTGCACCATTTTTAAGAACAAGATTAAGAATATTTTTAACTACATTCACCCCGCCATGACATTGAATTTCAATAACATTTTCGCCAGTATAACTGTTTGGTGCAAAAAAAGGTAGAACAATAACTTCGTCAATTTTTCTATCATCCTCAATAATCCAGCCATGATTAAATTTTCTTGGCTCGAATTTTGGATTAGTAAAAATCTTTTCAATAATATCAAATGCTTTATCACCCGATATACGAATTACACCGACTCCTCCCATTCCAATAGGTGTTGCGATAGCCGTAATTGTATCAAATTCATCAATAATATTCATAAATTAATTGTATATCAAAAAGGGGTAAATATATACTTGTTAAGAAAATACAAATGTTAATGACTTAGTTTTGATATTATAATAAATCATCACCTTAATTTAATGTATAATATAACAAGAAGGGGATTAATTATGAAGATTAGAGAACTTATAGAAGCAACTGAGGGAAATGAGAAATTAAATAATGTCTCGCCAGACATAGATTTAGATATGGATGTGAATATTTCAACCGATACAAGAACGATAAAACAGGGAGATTTTTATTTACCCCTTAAAGGAGCTTCTTTTGATGGTGAAAAGTTTATTAACCAAGCTATAGAAAAAGGTGCAGTTGGTGCTTTCTGTACAAAAGATTGCTCTGCAAACACTTTTTTAATAAAAGTTTCTGATACATTAACGGCTTATCTTCAACTTGCAAACTACAGAAGAAAAAAACTTAATCCAATTGTTGTCGCAATAACAGGTAGTTCAGGAAAAACAACAACAAAAGAACTTGTAGCTTCTGTTATGAGTGAAAAATACAAAACTTTTAAAACTCCGCTTAACCACAACAATGAAATCGGTTTTTGTCAAACAATTTTTGAAGCTCCTGATGATACGGAAGTTTTGGTTTTAGAGATGGGAATGAGAGGTTTGGGCGAAATAGAACTTCTGTCTAAATACTCTGAACCTGATATCACAATCATTTCTAATGTAGGAACAGCACATATCGGCAGGCTCGGTTCAAGAGAAAATATTGCAAAAGCGAAATGCGAAATTGTTTCTCATCAAAGCGTTAATAAAGATATAAATGTATTTATCGCTCATAATGATGAATTAATCAAAAAAACTGTTAATTATAACGGTGAAAAAATCTATTATTCAATTAGCGATGTTAATATTCTTGAAAAATCCGCTCACTATTCAAAATTTGAGTACCAAGGTAACACATACGAACTTAATGTAGGCGGAAACTACAATATAGAAAATGCCCTATCTGCAATTAATGCAGGAGAAAGATTAGGCTTGACAACAAAACAAATACAAGACGGGTTAAAAAAATACAAACCCATTGAAAAGCGTTGGGAAGCTGTTGGAGTAAATATTAACGGACATACAATCAATGTTATAAATGATAGTTACAATGCTAATCCTGAATCTATGAGAGCATTTGTTGATACAATTTTTGAACTTTATAAAGACTATTCACTTATATTAGGCGATATGGGAGAATTGGGAGAGAATGAAGTTAAATATCATAGTGAATTAGGTGAATATATTAACAGCAAAAAAAATCTAAATCCGCAAGCGAAAGTTATTTCTATCGGAAAGTTATCAAAAAACATAACTGACTCAATTAAAAATTGTGAAACAAAGCACTTTGAAACTATTGAAGATGCAATACCTTATCTTAAAAGCAGTATTATTCCTCCAACAACGCTGTTTTTAAAAGCATCAAGAAGTATGAAGTTTGAAAAAATTATAGAACTTTTAAAATAAAACAAAAACTCCTAACGTAATTGTTAGGAGTTTTTGTATATATTTTATTTTTTATTTATTTGCGTCTTTGCGTTTATAGAAGTCTTCAATAAATCCTGTATTAAACTGACCACTCTTAAATACTTCATCTTCAATCAAAGACTGGTGGAAAGGAATAGTTGTCTTAACACCTGTAATAACGTATTCTTTAAGAGCCTGATACATTCTTCTTCTTGCCTGTTTTCTGTTTTCTCCCCAGCAAATAAGTTTACCAAGCATAGAATCATAGTATGGAGGAATTGAATACCCCGGATAGACATGAGAATCAACTCTTATACCAAAACCACCAGGGGCAAAATATCCGTCAATTTTACCCGGACAAGGCATAAAATCGTTATCAGGATCTTCTGCATTAATACGGCATTCTATTGCATGTCCTCTTAATTTTACATCATCTTGGGTATAACCTAATTTTTCACCTGACGCTACTAAAATTTGTTCTCTTACAATATCAATTTGAGAAATCATCTCTGTAACACAATGCTCAACCTGAACCCTTGTATTCATTTCCATGAAATACCATTTTCCGTCATGGTCAAGCAAAAATTCACAAGTACCTGCACCCTCATAATTAACAGCTTTCGCTGCCCTTACAGCAGCTGCGCCCATCTCTTTTCTGGTTTCTTCATCAATTGCAGGTGACGGAGCTTCTTCAAGCAACTTTTGGTGTCGTCTTTGAATAGAGCAATCTCTTTCACCAAGGTGAATTACATTTCCATAAGCGTCAGCCAGAATTTGAACTTCTATGTGTCTTGGATTTTCCAAGAATTTTTCTGCATAAACATCGGGATTACCAAAGAATTTTTCAGCCTCTTGTCTGCAAAGATTTAAGTTTGTTTCAAGTTCTTCATCACTTCTAACAACTCTCATACCTTTTCCGCCACCACCAGCTGTAGCTTTCAAGATAATCGGATATCCTACTTTATGTGCAAATTCTTTAACTTCATCCAAAGAACGAACTATACCCATTCCGGGAGTTACTGGAACATTATGTTCTATCATTGTTTTTCTTGCAGTTGCCTTATCACCCATCATTCTCATAGATTTTGAAGACGGACCGATAAACTTAATATCGTGCATTGCACATATTTCTGCAAATTCAGCACGTTCTGACAAAAAACCATACCCTGGGTGAATTGCATCACAACCTGTTGTAAGAGCCGTTGAAACTATTGACGGAATGTTCAAATAACTGTCAATACTCGGAGCAGGTCCTATACAAAATGAATCTGTTGCCAATCTTACATGCAAAGACTCTGCATCTGCCTGTGAATAAACCGCAACCGTAGGAATTCCTAATTCTCTGCAAGCCCTTATAACTCTTACGGCTATCTCTCCCCTATTTGCTATTAATACTCGTTTAAACATAATTATCCCTTTTTACCAAATAATAAAACATAAAGGGACAAACAATGTCCCTTTTGTTTCTTTAAAAATTTCTTATTCTACATACATCAGAACCTGACCAAACTCAACAGGATCACCGTTCTTTACACAAATTTTAACGACCTTACCTGCCTGTTCTGACTTAATATCATTCATAAGTTTCATTGCTTCTATAATACAAACAACATCACCAACTGCAACTTCTGAACCAACTTCAACAAATGGTGCATCATCAGGTGATGGTGCAGAATAGAAAGTTCCTACCATTGGAGAAGTAATTGCTTTTCCTTGCGGTGCAGCTTCTTCTTTCTTTGCTTCTGCAACAGATGCAGCAGGTACTGCTTGTGCAGGTGTATTTGTGACTGCTATCGGCGAAGATTGCGACATTACAACCTCCGGCAAGTCTTTTCTGATTGTTATTGCCTGCTCACCATCTTCTAGTGATATTTCTGTTAAAGCATTATCTGAAATAATTTTTGCAAGTTTTTCTATATATTCAGGTTTAAAATCCATTTTTATCTCCTTTACCAAAACTAGCAACGATCTAAATATTCGTTTGTTCTGGTATCAACTCTAATGACATCTCCGTTTGAAACAAAGAACGGAACATTAACAACTGCACCTGTTTCAAGCGTAGCCGGTTTAGTACCGCCTTGAGCTGTATTTCCCTTTTCAGCTGGAGGTGTATCTACTACTTCCAATTCTACATGAGCAGGAATATCAACACCAATAATTCTTGTATCATGTTTAAGGATTTGAACTATCATGTTTTCTTTAAGATATTTCTTGCCATCGCCTAATTGATCTTCAGTTACCTGGATTTGTTCATAAGTTTCATTATCCATCATAACGTAATCATTGCCTTCTTTATACAAATATTGCATTTCTCTGCGGTCTAACATTGCTTTTGCAACTTTTTCACCGGCTCTGAATGTTCTTTCTACAACATTTCCTGATTCTGCATTTTTAAGTTTTGTTCTTACAAAAGCAGCACCTTTACCTGGTTTTACGTGCAAAAATTCTACAACAGTCCAAAGACCGTTATCTAATTCCAAAGTTAAGCCATTTTTCAAATCGTTTACTGAAATCATTAGTAACTCCTATTTTAATATACTATTCTACTATTTTCCTTGATACTAACATAAACTAAACCATTACACAACTTTTTTAATATAATTAGCGTCATGATTGACTTGAATGTATCTTTAAAGTATCTTTATAGATAGCGTAAATTGTGCGTTTTTATTACAAAGAAATATTAAGGGAAGAGAAAATATGGATTTTACATTACTGACTATCAGAGTATTAAAAATGTTATCTGTCGTTGGCGGATACGGTATAGGAATTATATTATTAACGGTTATTGTAAGAGCTGCTATGTGGCCTCTTGGGGTTTCTCAGCAACGTTCAATGAGAACTATGCAGCTATTGCAGCCTAAAATGAAAGCAATTCAGGAACGTTACAAAAGCGATCCGCAAAAGATGCAGCAAAAAATGATGGAATTCTATAAGGAACACAAATTCAACCCAATGGCAGGTTGTTTCCCATTACTTATCCAAATGCCTATATTTATTTTATTATATTCAACATTAATGAGCCCTCAATTTATATCTATAGCAGGTGATTCGCAGTTCTTATTCATTAAAAGACTTGATGCTACAATGAAATCTACAGCAGGTGTTTCTAATGACGGCGTTTTTGAAGTTTCAAAGAATGATAGTTTTCTTGCCTCTAAGACTGCAACAGTATATTTTGATGACGAAAATGAACCACGTTTAAACGTAAAAGTTAAAAAAACATCTAAAGCAGTAGAAATTCAGGGGGAATTTACTCCCGGAGAAAATGCTGATTTTAAATTAAACCTTGATGATACATTTAATTACAAATTTGATGACTTAGTAAGAATAAACAAAGTTGTTCTTTCCGTTACAGATGTCAGAACAAAAGAAATGGAAACTATGACATTTGAAAAACAAAACGGAATACTAAGAACGTCATTCCCGACAAAAGCAACAAAAGAACAACCGCTTAATTGGGATGTACTAGTTTTGTTAGTTCTGTTCATGCTTACAATGGTGATGTCTCAAAAGGCTATGATGTCAATGAACAAAAATGTTAATCAAGACCCTGCACAAGCAGCAATGCAAAAATCAATGAATACATTTATGCCGCTTATGCTCGGTTTCACATTCTTTATTATTCCGATTCCTGCAGGCGTTCTGCTATATTTGGTTGCAAGTAACTGCTTCCAAGTTGTTCAAACTCTTGTTATCAATAAGCAGCTTGAAATGGAAGACGCGCAAAAGGAAAACAAAATTAGCGATAGCGACTTAGCAGATGCAAAACCAATTAAAGAAAAAGAATAGTTATAAAAATATATAAGATAAAAAAGACGATACAGCATTATAAGTATCGTCTTTTTTTATCCTCTAAGCGTATGATTTTATACTTTTAACTACTTCAAACACATGATTTTTATTAATTTGAAATGTTAAAAAATGTAAAAATATAATATAATACTATTAGTATGATTGACTTTTAGTAATATCCCATTAAAAGAATCATGGAAACGCAAATAGCATACAGGTAAAAGTACAACCTGTACCCTTATTAATAAGGGATAAATTTATATAGGAGAATACCGCTTATGGGTATGGCAGCATCTCAGGCAAGATATTTGGCTCTTGTCGCAAGAAAATCAAATTGTGAATACGAAGGTCAGCAAATTAACCAATCAAGGCTTAATTTGTCAAACAAATCTGCAAATTTGTTTAACCAAATGATGGGTTTAAATGTACCGGTTCCGCCTTCAAAACAAGACTATATGAAATTACAATATACATACACTGACGGTACAAATGAGTTTGCTATTACCAAATGGCACCAACTGGCTAATGCAGATAGCGATGGATATAACTACATCGTTACGCGCTATTATGAAACAGAGGAGTATGTCGGTTCTCAAAAAATAAAAAATAATCCACAGGTTCAATTTAAGGGAGTTGGACCAAGTCCTTCAACTGAATACGAAACTCAAATTGCAACAATCGAAGCTGCTCAGAAGGCAGTTACAAGTGCGCAGAATGACTATGATACTGCTGTTGCTAATTATAAGTCATTAGTTGCAAAATCAGGTTCTTTAGAAGCATATTCTGATAGCACAACTGTTACTAATATTAAGTCTAAAACAACTTATTCATCAGGTACTGAAAGCGGATATACAATTACTCGTCAGGAAATTAATAAAGACGGATATCAAATTTTCAAATTTAATGGTGAAAACAGATATCAAAAAAACGGTAAATACTATACTTATGATTCCTCTACAGAACAGTATACTGAAGTCAAAGATGAAGATCCAACTCAGTATGAAGAAGCATTAGAAACAAGGAATTACATAAGTTATAATACCTTGTCTTCAGATATTGACAAGAAGACTGTATCTGATGCAATAGATACATTAAAAGCACAAGGTGCATTAACAAGCGATTTTAAATATGCAGATACATTCTATGACAAAGAGCATAATTCATTTGCATTTTTATCAGATATGAGTGCTGTTCCGGGTACTTCAAAAATTTTACCGCAATACTATCCAAACACACCACCTGAAGGAAAGACAGGTATTGCTGAAACAAAACAGGCAATCCAGGCAGCTGAAACGCAAATGGAAATAAGCAAGAGTGCACTTGAAGTGGCAGAAGCAACACTAAAAGCACTTGACTTACCTACTTATGTTGGTAACAATGCTTTAACACCATTAAGCACTCTTTCCGAGAATCAGGTAACTGAAATTGGACAAATAATAAAAGATATGAGAGATAATAATATTAATACAAATCTCATAAGGTGTTTCAATACATTGAGCGGAAATTATGATGCTAACACCTATCTGGGCGGCATTTATACTTATGAAGTAAATAACACAACGTATTACACAACATACTATGATTTAGCAAATTCTTATGTCAACGGTGAAGGTATCAATAATATTGATAATCAGGCAAAATTACCAGTATACACTGCAGACTATGTTCCGACAAGAAAAGAAAGCACTGAAAAAGCTTTATTAGAAGTAAATAAAGAGGGAAGATTTACTACTGCCCGATTTGAAAATGACAGTGTTGTCTACGCGCTTAATGCAGAAGAAATTGAAGATAATGTTGGTTACGAAGATGCTATGAATCAATACGACTATGATAAAGCTAAGTATGACAAAAAAGTTGCGGAAATTAACGCACAAACATCACTTATTCAAAGAGAAGACCAAGATCTTGAATTAAGATTAAAACAGCTTGATACTGAACAAAATGCACTTAATACGGAAATTGATGCAGTATCTAAAGTTGTTAAAGACAACGTTGAAAAATCATTTAAAACATTCAGCGGTTAATAGCATAGCAGCATAACCCCTAACCCATTAATCATGTAGTTAATGGGAGAAAGAAGAAAAAATGGCATATAAAAATGATGGATATTTAGTAATAGCAAACAGATATGGTGCAGCCTCATCTGACGCAAAAGCAATGCTTTATGAAACATACGACAGACTGAGAGATTTAACTGTATCAGGTTCCGGAAGTTCTGGAACGGGTTTTGAAGCTGCCGGAGGTTTTCTGTACCAATTGGCAAGTTTATTTGCACCATCTGCATTTATGACTACCTTAGGTGGAAATACTGCAATGAATATACCGGGCACCTCATACTGGAGTCCATATACAGGCGGTGCAGGCGGAACTACAGGTTCTTATTCTTCATTTGGTGTTAACACACTTGGTAATTATTCAGGTTTTCCAAGCGGATTTGCAGCAAATTTTGGATACAGATCAAGCGGACAAACAACCGGTGGTGCATCTGGAATAGGTGATTTAATTACCGGTTTTGGCTCATCAAACGGACAAACAACAGGCTTTGCTTCCGGTATAGGAAGTATCGCAGATATTGCCAGCACTGCTGCTTATGGTATCGGAACCGCCAACGGTTATGGAATAGGCGGGAAAAATATTTTAATGCCATTAGCAGGTCTTGTATCAGGATGGGGTGGAATTATGACAGCAGCAGCTCCTTATCTTGGTGAATTCGGACTACCTGCAGTTGTAATGGGTAATTTAATGCAAGGTACAACTTCAGCGGCATTATCTGCTTACCAGGCTGTTTCCAGCAATATTGTATCAAATGCAGATACAATTCTTTCGCAAAAAGTTGCAAACATCGAAACTGTTTGTAAAATGCTTGATACCCAAGGTGATATTGTCAGAAAAATGCTTAAAGAAGACATTGAATCTGCAAGCAAAGATATTCAAGATTTAGGAAGCTAATTTCGGTAATAATTAAAATGCAAAACAGAACTTTTATTCGTACTATGCTTGATATATTGTTTGATAATGTTGTGGCTAAATCCATAGCATCTTTTGTAAATTTTTGTAACGAACAAAGATATTATAACCATCACGAACTAAAGTTTTTAAAAAAAATGCCGATAACTAATATAGGTAAAAAAAATAAGTATCAAAACAAATTTCTTTTTACAAGTTCAGCACAACACAATATTGGTACAAAATAACAATGTTAACAAATGTAACAAATACCCATCAATACAGGCAATTATCTCGTCCCACATGTTTTATAATACATGTAGGTTCAATACGTATAGGAGAAAATGCTTATGCGTGAAGAACTGGAAACAACGATTAAAAGGTTAGTGAACTTTTTGAATTTTGCGCGTTCTTTCTTCAAGCGTAAAAATCCATTTAAGGAACTTGCCGTAAGTTTAATCACAAGCCTAAAGGAAATGATGACAATTCGTCAGAAACTGAAGATGGCAAAGTATAGGGTTAGTTACCACCAACACCAGCTTCATAAGATGGAAAGTCTGATAGCTGAAAGCAACGAACACACATTCCTGAGGGCAAAAAACTTAAACGAACTAAGATAAAGGGACCTGTTATGGGATTAATTGCCTCAAGTTTCAGAATGATGTACCTGACTGCTTACCAAATCTCGTTGGAGTCAAGGATACAATGGATTTCGTCTGCAAAGATGGAATTGGTTGCTTCTGCTGATGAGATTATGGCACTAGGTAACGATTTGGATCCTGAAAATCCTGCAGTTAAGCAAATGGAACACCGAAGGGAAAAATTAACTGCATTAGAAAAGAAGCTGGATTTACAGATGCAGGAATACCAAAGCCGATTAAAGATGGTTGAAGCAGAGCTTGAATCAACCAGAGGTGCTGTAGACAACGCAATCAACAGATCATTTAAGTATGAAATGTAATAAATGATTTTATAACCTCCCGTTAGCAAGTGAAGTTTAACACTTGCTAACGGAGTTTTTTATTTTTTTGCAAGTTCGTAACTCTTATCAATAAATTCAAATATCTTATCTATATTCATTTGATTATTAAGAATTATTGTTATCCAGCTTTTTTTATTCATGTGATATGCGGGATATATAGGTAAGTTATTTTTTGTATTTAATAATTCTTCTATCTCATCTTTGTTCACTCTTACATCTATTAACTCGACAATATCATCACTTTCCAGACCTATTTTAAAACCTTTTACTGATAATATTGCAAGATACCACTTTTTGTTATCTTTTCGTCTGCATACAGCATTTCGCGGGAATTTTTCCCAAAGATATTCAGGAGCAGTTCCGTATTTTTCCATTGTATAATCTAATACCTGAAGCGACTGCTTGAACTCAAAAACATCCGTGACAAAGCATTTTTCTGATATATCATTTAAGACTTGTTCATACTCTTCTCTTATTTGACCAATAAAAGTTCCCTCTGCTCCATCGAGTAAATGCAATGTGTATAACTCCTCTGTTGATAAATCAATAAGCTTTGTACTTACGTCTTTATTTTCTACCTCAATTTCAAGTTCAAATTGATCGTTATATATTTCCTTTTTATAACTATAAATTTGTCCTTTTTTACTGAAACCATACTTAATAAGTTTTTTATAATCCGGTTTTTTATTATCAAAAATCTCATTCATTATTTGTTACCTTTACGAGATAAAACAATATGTATACCTAAAATTGTCAAAATTTTTATTTTTACTTTTCCCTCATACCTGTTTTTAATTGAAAAAATCTTATCTTTAAGAGGTTCTGTCGGTTCCTTTGAATTTTCATAATCCTTAATTAATTCGTCGTAAATATTAGTTTGCTTTGCATACTCCCACCATCTATCTTTAAATTTATTTCCACACCCTTTAAATGCAGGCTTCAAACCTGTGAGATGAGCTATAACAGGATTCTCTTTTGCTTCAAGATATTCTTGTTCCTCTTGTCCTTCAAATTCGTAATATCCACCACGCCACCATGTATCCATAAAATTAAATTTGGGATTAAGAACGACTTTCTTTTCATCACCAATCTTATTTATAGAATCCTGATCGCAAAATTCAATTATTTTAGCATTATTACTCGCGAATTCGACGATCTGATTAAAGAAATTTTCTTCTCTGCAATATTTTGCATTAAAAAGAAGCATTCCGGAATTTACATAAACTCCTGAATGCATGTTCAAGCGTTTACAATACTTCTCTACACCCCAAACATCTTTTACTCCTGCGAAATACTTACCCTCAAGATTTGTATTAAAAAGTTCTTCTAAGTTCCCGAGAATAAGTGTGTCACAATCAAGATAAAGTATTTTATCCAAATCCTGACACATATCAGGGAGTTTAATTCTGAACCATGCCTGTACAGTTACCCAATGAGAAAGCGGAAGAGAAGTAAATATAGTTTCATCTACCTGCAAAAGTCTTAGTTTACAACCATTAATGCTATTTAATTTATTAATATTTTTTTCACTCAACTTTGAATAAATAATAATAAATTCAATTTCATGCTCTTTATTATTCTCGATTGCACTAACCATAGAAACAATCGTTTGGTTAATATACTTATCATCAGGTGCGTAAGCAATATTTAACTTCATTAATTAATCTCTCCATTTACTAATTTTTCGTAAAAAGTTCCGGTTATATCAAAATCTTTTTTCTTAGATAAAACAGATTGCTTATGAGTTAGTTTATGAATTCCGCTAATCTTCCTAATCTCATTCCAGCGTTCTTCGGAATACTGATTTAAGAGTTCTCCTTGGAATTGCTGAACAGGAAGAAAATTAAAGAACGGAACTTTTTTAAATAACTCTTTGTTTTCTTTAGTTGCTTGTGTAACCATTGTAAATGTATGCAAAAAAGTAAAATAATTAACTAAGAAGTTATTTTCTTTCCAATATTGAATTAATGCAGATAATGTTTCTTTTAAAATTTTATTATCTTTTTTTGCAGCTATAAAATAGCTTGCCATATTAAGTCCGTCCAGATCTATTTTTAAATCATTTTGAAAAACAAACAAATCAGCATTTGTTATATAATCAGGTAATTCTTCAGTCAAAAGAACGGTAGAATCAATCCAAATACCGCCATGTTGAATTAAAAGGCAGGTTCTTAAAATATCTGAAAAAAATGCAGTTTTAATTTTACCTTTTTCTTTTAAATCCCAAAAAATTTGTGGAATGTCAACATAATTTTTTACATTTTCAGGTGTCAAAAAAATCCTGTTGCATTTTCCTTTGTATTTATCAACGCTATTTAAACACGATTGAACCAGTGGTGGAATAGAATCGTCAGGACTTTCCCAATACTGCCACAATATCCTCCCCTCGCCCTGTGGGAGAGGGGTTGAGAGTGAGGGGGCAGAATATGAATATTTACCACTTACATATTTTCTCAAATAAAACTTAGCCCAATTTCCTTTTAGAATTCTTCTGATTTTTCTGTCAAAAACAAATACTTCTAAAAAGATTTTTATTAAACTATTAATTATTTGCCAAAATAAAGATTTTAAAAACACTTTTTACCTCTGTATATTTAAAAAGAATTAAATTTTGATAAAAGTATTCAATACTTGTAAAAATTATAACATGGAAATTTCGAATAAATTATTATTAAACCAACACATCAAAATATGCATTTTGATGCATAACCTTTTGTTTCTCCTTCATATGATAGAGTTTAAGTGAGGATGTTTTTTAATTTAGATATTAACTTCATTTTCTTCTTCTCTTTGTTTCGGAGGCAAAGAGAAGAAGAAAGCGAAGCAAAAGAAGAAGAGAAACACCGGATTAAACGGATAACCACAACGCACTTCGTGCGTAAAGATTAAATGGCTGGTTTGGCGAAAGCCAAATTTAACTGCGTAGCTTTCGCAAGAACGGCAAATTACCTCTCCTGTGGGAGAGGGTTAGGGTTAGTTAATCGCAGACGTGCAGCTTTGCTGCAATAGTGAGCGTTAGAGTGCAAGCTATAGCTTGCAACATCAATTTAGTCTTATGCCCGTTAGGGCATTGTGGTTGGTTTTTAGTCGCGTGTTTTTCCTTTTTGTTCTTTGGTACTTTCTTCCTTTTCCTTTTGCCCCGCAAATAAAAGGAAAAAGAAGAAAGTACATATATCTAAGATGCTAATACATCAAAATACATATTTTGATGCATTAAGAATTTTGTATTATATCCAATATTTGCGGATATTGTTGTAAGACAATATCATAGGCTTCGTCTAATCCCATGCCGACACCTTTTTTATTGACTTTACATAGACCATACTGCTGAGAATCTTCTATATAATTAATCGATTCAGAATACCCTTTTACAAGTCTGGTTTTTGTACCTTGTAAAACAGCCATCGCCCATAGCCAAATATCATCATGGGTCGGAATTGTCTTTGCTATTTTTTCTTCATCTAATACATCTTTGTATAAAGAATGCAGTGGATAAAGAACTGCACCATATCCGGTTAACCTTTGCCTAAAAGATGCTTCACCTTTATGTTTGTCTTTATACAGTTCTCTTGTTTTTGCCCAAACAATTTTATTATTTACCCCTACACTAAGCCAATCACATCTGTGTGCCTGAATTTCCTCAGGATGTTCAAGATATGATTTATACAAACTTTCTACCGTATCAGGTGCGTAATAAATATCATCATCTGTTGTAATAATGATAGAATCAGGATATTTTTTTAATGTCGGTAAAATTTTTTTATAAGAACGAATGTCCTTGTACCAATTTATTGTAAGTCCAAATTCTCTCAAGTCCAAAAGTTCTTTGGGTAAATCATTTTCCAGATTTGGGAATTGTTCCGGAGCAAGCCAAAGGATTACCATATCAGGTTTCATCGTCTGAGTTAAAAGCGTTTTTATTGTTTTAATTACAATATTTATTCTCTCAGGAAAACTTGTTAAAGATACTATAACAGGGACTTCTCTTTGAGGAATATTTATCCCGCATTCTTTCACTTCAGAACAAGCATATTTAACCCAATTACACTTTATCCTTATCATCAATCCTAAAAGATTAATCACAATATGTCCGTCAAAGTACTGAACTAATTTCATACAAGAACTCCGCTTAATTCCTTTAATGCTGACATAATATCAGTCGGTTTTACATCTCCGCCCTCTAATGTTATTGACGGATACAGTTTTGGATCAGAACCCCACATATATGAAAGTCCGTAATAAAAAATTCCTACAACAGGAACATTAAGAGCATTTGCAAAATGCAAAGTACCTGTATCAACAGAAATACACAAGTTGCAAATTTTTAAAACATTTGCGAGTTCCACAAATGAAGTACAGTCCACAATATCAACAAAGTCAAAACAGCCGATTTTCTTTAGTTCTGCATTGAACTCACTTGCTATAGTTCCGGCTCCAGTCATTACGGGGGTATATCCCTGACTATTTAAAAGATTTATGAGTTCTGCACAATCTTCTACACTCATATCTTTTTGAGCTAAATTACTTGTCGGAGAAAGTGCTACAGGACTTTTCAGAGTTTTTATTTTCTTTATTACAGGTGTTTCAACAATAGGCGCATTGTATTTTATACCAAATGCTTTATGTTCTCCTGTCAGAGGTTCAATTAATCCTCCCCACTTATCATTCATGTGAGTATAATTCTTTAATTCATATTTTTCTCTTGTATTCCACAATTTAAATTTATGCTGAGAGATTACATGCTTTGAGCCAATAAGCCTTGCTATCAAAAGGTTTCGTTCGTTTGCATAAGTTATTATAGATGCAAAAGGTTTCTTATATGGAAATTTACTTGCATAGCATGCAATATTTTTTAAACCCTTTATTTCATTTTTATCAAAGGTTATTACTTCATTTACACCCTCCTGATATTTTGCAACATCAAGCATAGGAGTATTACACACAAAAACTATGTAAGATTGTGGATAATAATACCTTATATTACGAACCAGAGTATTGGTGACAAGAACATCACCAATACTTGTAGTATTGAATACAATAAAGATTTCATTTTCCATGCTTATTCTCTAAAACTTAAATCAGGTAATGCTTTTTTAAGCGTTGCTCTGACATTTGCCATTTGTGCCTCAATAGCATCATCTGTCATAGTAGAATTTGCATCTTGCATCTTTATTCTAAGTGCGACAGACTTAAAACCACTCTGAACATGTTCACCTTGATATACGTCAAATACTTCACAACCGTTAAAGATGTTATTATTTACACCTTTTTTAACTATTTTTTCCAATTCATCCCAAGTTGTTACAGACGGAACAATTACTGCCAAATCTCTTTGAACCTCAGGGAATTGAGGAAGTTTCTTAAATCTTGGAACAGTTTCATTATACGCTTCTATTATCATATTTAAGTCTAATTTAAATAAGAAAGCATTTTGATTAAGTTTCAATTTACTTCTTACTTCCGGATGAACTTCTCCATAATAACCAACTACAGCAGGCTGTTTTCCTAAAAGAGTCAGTACAGCTGTTTTATATGGATGTAAGCATCCGTGCGAAGCAGCAAGCGTTGAATCAGCTAGAATTGCAAATTTTATTCTTCTTGACAATCCAAGTTCTTCCAAAAGTTTATCCACAATACCTTTAACTGTATAAAAATCAACTTCGCCGGTTGATTGCCATAAAGAATTTTGAACATTTCCTGTTATAACGCCAGCCAAAGTTAAAGTTTCTCTGACACCTGAATTCTTTTCATCTGTTTCTGAAACTTTCAGATAACTTCTGCCTATTTCATATCCCCAGAAGTCTTTTTGACCGTTATCATAGTTATACTTCATACAGTTCAAAAGACTTGCCATCAGAGTTTGTCTTAACATTGTGCAATCTTCTGATGCTGGATTTTCTACATATATAGCTTTTTCCTTATCAAAAGTCATATTAAACTGTTTTAAAAGCGGTTCACCTATCAAAGAAGAGGTTTGAAGTTCATTCAACCCTGCACTTCTCATAAGAGAATGAACTTTTGCCATAACTCTTTCTGCAGGAGAAATCTCTGCTGTTCCAGCTCTATTTGGCAGTGTAGGAGTAATCTTATCATATCCGTTGATTCTTGCAATTTCTTCAATTAAATCAACTTCTCTTGTAACATCATCCGCTCTGAATGACGGTACTTCTACTCTACAAGCAACTTCATTTTTCCCTAAAATGGTAAAACCCAGTCTTTCTAAAATTGTTAATGCTTTATCAGTTTCAATATCGCAGCCTAAGATTCTCTTAATTTGGGGGAATCTCAGAGTAATTGTAATTGGTTCAGGCTTGTCGTCACCGGTTTCTACATACCCTTCAAATTTTGCATCTGCGTACTTGATAAGAAGTTCAACCGCTCTCATCAAACCTTTGTGAACAGCCTTTATATCAATTCCTCTTTCAAATCGAGAACAAGCATCAGACTTATAACCTACACTTCTTGAACTTTTTCTGTTTGACTGAGCCGTAAAATATGCTGCTTCAAGTGCAAGATTTTTAGAGTTTTCATCAATCTCTGAATTATGACCACCAAACACACCGCCTAAACAGACCGGCTCATTTTCTGTTGCAATAACAACGGTTTCTCTTGTCATTGTTCTTTCTACTTCATCAAGAGTAACAATTTTTTCACCATCTTCGGCACGTCTTACACATAAGTAACCATTTAATTTATCATAATCAAACGCATGAAGAGGTGTTCCGTATTCAAGCATAACGTAATTTGTAATATCAACAACATTATTGATAGCTCTTATACCGGAAGTAATAAGTCTTTTTTGCATCCAATCCGGTGAGGGTTTAATATTAATACCTTTTAATAAACCTATTGAATAATATTTACAAATATCATTATCTTTGATTTCTACTCTAAAGTCGCTCGTTTTCTTTTCTTCAACACTAATATCAGCAACTTTCATAGGTCTGTCAAACAAAGCACTCAACTCTCTTGCAATACCAATCACAGACATTTGATCACCTCTGTTAGCAGTAGGTGCTGTATGCAAAATAAAATCTTTTTCAAAACCTAAAACATTTTCAACATCCAAACCGATTCCAACATTTGGGAAAATCCTGTTCAAAATTAAAATACCGTCTTCTTCCTGATAATTTCTGTCAGCAACACCAAGCTCATCATCAGAACATAACATACCTTGAGATTCAACACCTCTGATTACGGCAGGAGTCAGCTCAAATTGTTCTCCGGATTTTCTGTCCAAAACTTTGCTTCCTACAGAAGCGTACGGAATTATTTGTCCAACTTCTATATTTTGACCGCCGCAAACAACTGTCTTTAAAGCATCACCTGTATTTACTGTTACCAGATGCAATCTGTCAGAATTCGGATGAGCATCAATTTTCTCTATTCTTGCTGTAATTATATTTGTAAACTGTGGTCTGACTTCTTCAACCTCTTCAACCTCCAAACCGCTCATTGTAAGTTCATGAGCAATCTGTTCAACATTTATATCACTTAAATCTACTAATTCATTTAACCAATTTAATGAAACCTGCATATTATACCCTTCCACTTAATTCAAATACATAATTATATTGTAAGTAAAATATATTTTATATTTTTACCCCTTACCCACTGATTATATTACAAAAGGAACTAAAATAAAACTTTTTGATTACTTTTTCTGAAATATATTAAAATTCCCTTGAAAAGGTCTATAAAAGCCACGTTTTTCGAGTGCGGGCGTAATTTCAATTGTATGATCATAATCTCCCAATATAAACAAGCTTCCTCTCTTTAATTTATTCCCTGCAGCCGATATTACATCATTTCTGTAACCGGTACTCATATACGGAAATATATTCCTGCAAAAAATCAAAGAAATTCCGTTATCTTTCATCTGATTAATCTCTGTTAATACATCAGATTTTTTAAATATTACAGCATCCTTTAGTTCATCAATCGGTTCATAAGAATGGAATGTCCCTTTTTCAGTCCATTCCGCATCATCATTATCTATCTGTATGGATTTTTTTTTGTTTATAAAATAATCATGCAGATTAATATGGTAATCCCTGTTAACACTTGCAAATTCAAAATCATGTATATTGATTTTGCGGGAATTTGCAGCATTTACCATCTGATCATCTATATCGACAGCTATTATAGGAAAAAACTTATTATACATTGTTTTA
Source organism: uncultured bacterium (assembly GCA_902797965.1). Taxonomy (GTDB): domain Bacteria; phylum Cyanobacteriota; class Vampirovibrionia; order Gastranaerophilales; family Gastranaerophilaceae; genus CAG-196. Next base: position 23,516 of record CADBUY010000003.1, on the reverse strand, counting down.
GACAATCTGCTCATTAGTAATGTTGCAAAAGAATATGCCTCAGAACCGTCAGAGGCTCCCAATGAGAATGTATTAATTTTATCTGCATCCATAAATTTAAACAAAGCATATTTTAACAAAAGAAGCCAATTTATGTCTTCCCGAAACATATTTGTTGAAGTTCTGACATATCCATCATAAAAAGACTGCTTTATAGCTGTATCCGGTAAATATGTCCGCAAACAACTTTTAAAATTCGTTCTTTTATTTCCCTGATTAATCGGAAGTATCTTCATATTCTGATTAAAACACTTAAAAAAATTTTTTGCCCAAAATTAAGATAATAAAAAAGGACACCTTCATGTCCTTGAAATGGTAAGTATATTAAAAATCTCTCTTAGGGATAAATAATTTTATACCCTGCTTAAATATTTACACCTCATCACATATAATTTAACAGACTCATATTCATAGAAGCAGCTGCTACCTGCAAACTTGCCTGATATGAATACTGTGCCTGAAGCCATTTGCTTGTCGCACTTGCAATATCAACATCCTGCAATTCTGACAAGTATGATGTTAAGTTTTCATTATTAGTTTCCAAAGTAGATTCTGTCATTTCCATTCGGTTGTAAACACCACCAAATTTTGTTTGTTCAGTTAATATTTCTGTATGAGCTTTACTAAACATATCAAGAGTTGAGTGCATTTTTTCATACGCTTGTGTTTCTGCCTGAGAGTCTTTTGCTTCTCTGGCATCAACAACTTCCTGTATTGAATTGCTTAGAACTTTTAAAGCACCCATTACACCTGAATAATCAGTATCACTGTTATAGTAACCAAAAACTTTATCTCCTGTAGTGTTAATTACTTCATATACACCATCAGCAACTTCTGTTTGCCTTATATAATCAGGATTATCGTGCGGAGTCCCTTTATACAATATATTTCCGTTTGAATCAATTTCATAAGGAGTAAGTTTTGTATTAGCACCTCCAAAGATAAAGTTATCATTAAACTCTGTATTCGCAAGGTCAACCATTGTTTTTGTAATTTCATCAATTTCAACCTTTAATGCTTTTAAAGAAGTATCACCGTATGTTCCATTATTTGCCTGAACGGCTTTATCCCATGCCTGACTCAAATAACTTCCTGCAAGCTCCATCAAATCATCAAGAGTATCTAATTCTTCCATTGCCAGCTCGGTATTTTTATTAAATGTTTCTATTTGACCAAGCTGACGGTTTGTATTAACAATATTAACTGCAGCTATAGGATCTTCGGTAATGCTTGAATATTTTTTACCGGAAGCTAATTGCTGAGTTAATTTATTATAGTTTGCTTCATTCTTTTGAATGTCTGCCGTTAATAAATTATAACGTGCTGCTGTTGAGATACGATTTGAATACATAATTTACCTTCCTTGGCATTGTTTTACTTGTACTATCTTCCCAGTGTTACCAGAGTATCAAGACAAGAGTTAACTACATTAAACACTCTTGCTGCTGCTGCATAAGCAGTTTGATATTTAACCAAATCAACCAATTCTTCATTTAAGTCAACGCCGTATGCAGAATCAAGTTGATTTTCTATAGAGTCTACTACCGCAGATTGAGTTTCATATAAATTTTGTACACTATCACCTGCAGATGCTATTTTTCCTAACATGGAAGAATAATAGTCTTCCACAGACATACCATTTAAATTTGGTTGTTTTGTATTACGGGTAGCTATCATTTCTACGACATTTTGTGCATTACCGACTGCATTTTCATCATAATTATTAGGATCATCAAAATATGCACAACTGATATTCCAAATACCATCTTTTGCTAACAAATTATCACTTACTTTGATATTAGCAGCAGTAATGCCTGTTTTTGTTTCATTACCGTTTGCATCATAGCAGGCAAAAATCCAGTTATCAGCATTTGTTGCTTTTAAATGATTAGTATTAGTCGAATCAATACAGTATGCATTTCCCCTTGTGTTGAGGTCATTAAATACATCTGCTATAGTAGAAGCTAACTTATTTAAAGCAGTCTGAACAGTACCAGCATTTGTAGTACTGTCACCATAATCTGTTGCAGAGTGAATTAAGCCGCCTATAGCGCCTCCTGTAATTATGCTGTTAGCATTTTCCACAATAGCCTGACCATCGCTGTCTACAATACTTATTACAGCATTTTCACCTGTCCAGTCATCAGGATATACAATACCGTGATCATCACAATATTTTTTAGCAGTTTCAATATCTAATTTTCCTACTACCTTAGCACCTTTTACAAGAGCCTGATCACCTGCATATACTGATACAGTTCCATTCTCTTTTTCTTCAACTGTTATATCAACAAACTGAGCAATATCGTGCAAAATCAAATCTCTTTGGTCAAGAAGGTTGTTTGCAGTCAAAGTTCCTGTTTGAGTTGTTTGTAAAGCCTTATTTACGGCAGCTAATTCGTCAAGAGAATTATTTAATTCTCTGTATTGAGAATATATTCTCGAACTCTGAAGAGCTTCCGGACTTTCGCCATCACCAAGAGCTTCTCCGGTCATTTTACCCAACTGAACACTCTTGCTGTTCATCAATGAGGTTAATGATTTTGCAGTTTCAATAAAGTTTGTACGAGCTGTAGAACTTGCAGGATATTGCTGCAAGTTATTTAGAGCTTCATAGAAGTTACTCAATGCAGCATCCATTCCCTGACCATCTAAATCGTTAAAAATTTCTGCCAAATCGCCCAAATTACCCAACTGTTGCTCAAGCATATTTTTTTGAGAAAGTTGTTCTCTATAGTAATTATTCAAATAATCATCATTGTAACGCATAACATTGGCAATTTTTACGCCGCCGTTTGCACGAACTTGATTATCAGGATTGTCGCCTATGGCACCAGAAATATTTCTTGCCTGAAAATTTACGCGTTGCTTATGATATCCTTCAGTATTCATATTTGAAACATTATGAGAAACAACACTAATTGCTTTTTCATGCGCAGATAATGCCCCTTGTGCTATATTCAATGATGATAATAAGTTCATTCTGTCCTACCTCATTATATTTCTTCGCTAATAGTCCACATGTCCATGTCGCGAGTGTCTGTTTTTCCTGTTTCGTTATAATAACTTCCTTGTGGTGAAAATGCATCTATAATTGTGTCTAACATCTTGTTAGTAATTATAATGCCATGCTTCAATAATTCCACATTCTGCTGATTTAATAACGTGATTTCAGGTATTAATTTACAAATCTTTACCTTTCTGTCTTCTAATTGTTTAACGAAATCCGGAGCATTTTGTTCAGCAAATTCTATAAACTCTGACATATTACATTCTTTGCCCGTAATTTCTGTTCCTATGTTCTTTCTTGTATTATTCAGCTCCTTTATTTTATTATTCAAAGCCAGAATTTTGTTATCCAGAACACCCAAATCATCTGATTTGGCTTTTTTTAATATTTCGCGTTTTTCTTCAAAGAGTTCCTTTAGCTCTGTATAAGCATTTATCTCTTTGTCTAAAACCTCTATTAAATTATGAAACTTTTGTGTTCCCATTTTATCTCTTTCAACTATTATATTATAACCTGTTTTTGATAATTATTCATATTAGAACAGATATCTGATAAATCTGTTGAATATACCCTCGTTCTGACTGCGAGATACAGCACCTCTGCCGGATAGAGCAAATTGCAGATTTGATACGTTATATGAATAAATCTCACCGTCAACATTTAACCAACGTGGATCAACAACACCTGTTACAACAAAATCAACTCTTTCATTTCCGTTAACAAGCGTCTTTTTACCCTGAACGGCAAGGTTTCCGTTTGGCAGCTGCTGTACGACCTGACATGCGATTCTGTCACCCATGTTCAAAGCTCTTTGACCAGCTGCAGTATTTGAAACTTCATTTGAACCGCCATATCCTCCGGTATCTTTCAAGAAAGACAAATGCAGCCACTCTTTAAGAAAAGATGTAAATGAATCTGTCGTTGAAGACTCTTTTGCAGATGAAAATGTTAAGTTATCACTAACAGAAACATTTTCTGACATTCTTATTGAAATCAAATCACCAATTTGATGTGCCTGAACACCACCAAACAAAGAACGAGGAGTTCCCTGATAATTCTGAGATGCACCCAAAACAAACAGCGATTCTGCATTTGCAGTATTCATGCAAAGCATAGCAATTATCATTACACAAATTGTGATTAAAAATTTTTTCATTTTTCCTTCCTCAAGTCATTTTTCAGGTATTAAAGACCTGTATTTTATAGATTTCCTAGCATAACCATTCAGCGATTACACTTCTGCCATATATCATACCGTATTTTATGTCTTCATCTGTTATATCGTATTCACCGACATATTCTGCACATTTTCTTATTTCATTCACATCAACCTTATCCAATAATGATGGTGTTGATGTAGTCTTGGTTCCGTCAGCTACTTCTGCATTTTGCTGTAATTCTTCAGCAGGTTTCAAATTTTTATTTGTTCTAAACGCATTTACTGCACTAAATTGTTGTACTGAATTTATTCCCGAATTATTTTGATCTACTCTTGATAACATATTTTATTCCTTTTTACTCCTATCTAACGAGATGCTCCATTTGTCTATAGATTTGGTCAGCAAATCCAAATGTTGTTCTCGGATTATTAGCCAAATCCCTGCCCATCTGCTGGAATACAATTGACTTAAAAGTATCTTCATACTGGTGATCATCACCAAAAAGACCATTTTCTTCTCTGTCAACTGTTTTATCCATTTCTTCTAACATTTTAGTTATAAAAATTGATTCAAATTCTTTGGCGACCTTTTTTAACTGAGTTTTTTCATCACCTGAATTTTTAATCTGGTTAAACAATTCCTGATCAGCATTAACCGTTCTCGCATGGTTTAAGCCATGTTTGATTAAATCTAATGTTGGTGTTGTTATATCACTTGCTTGCGAAATTGCCATTTTTACCTCTTCAACTTTCCCTTAAACATTTACCTCTAAATAATTACCAATTCAGCCTGCAAACTTCCCGATTTTTTAAGTGCCTGCAAAATTGATATCAAGTCAACAGGTGCTACGCCGATTGAATTTAACGCCCTTACTAAATCATTCAGATTACTATTAGCACTCATTTCTATTAATCTTCCGGGTGCTTTTTGAATATCTATATCAGCATTTTCAAACCCAACTGTTGCACCGTTTGAAAATTCATTCGGCTGAGAAACATCATTGTGTGACGAAACTGTAACTGTAATGTTTCCATGTGCAACAGCGGCCGGAAGAAGTTTTACATCTGAGCCTATTACCACAGTTCCTGTTCTTTCATTGACTACAACTTTTGCTCTTTCAGCAGTAGGAGTTACATCAAGATTTTCAATAATTGATACAAATGAGACTCTGTCGTTTTGGAATTTTGACGGAATTTGAACTCTTACAGAACTTCCGTCAATTGCGCGAGCCGGAGCAACTCTTGATATTGATTTTGCTACTCTTGAAACAAGTGTATAATCTGACTTATCAAGAGAGAGTGTTATAGAATCACCGTCACCAATTTCAGTATATATATCTCTTTCAACAATTGCACCTCCGGGGATTCTGCCTGTTGTTGTAATTGCGTTTCTCATTGAAGAACCACCTGCTGATTTTGCAATACCACCAACAGTTACAGGGCCTTGTGCAACTGCAACAGCTTCACCGTTTGGAGCTTTTAGAATTGTCTGAACAAGAACACCGCCCTCTAAACTTTTACAGTCAGCCATTGCAGAAACAGTTACATCAATTTTATCACCGTTTTTTGCAAACGGAGGGACATTGGCCGTAACAATTACAGCAGCTGATGCACCTTTTTGAATATAGTTTTCCTGTTCAATTACGGTTCCCAAGTTTCTTAAAAGCATTTTATTTGTAATCTGTGTTGAACGAGAGTTATCACCTGTTCCGGGAAGACCAACTACAATACCATATCCTACAAGCTGGTTTTCTCTTACACCCTGTATATGAGCGATATCCATTATACGAACGGTTGCCGCATTAACAGGTGCTATCCCTATAACCATCATAATTGTTAAAACCATTGCTAATATTTTTTTCATTATATCCTCCCGAGCCGATTAATTATATATTAACCAGAACTCTGTTTTCTCCAATTATTTTCCCGCTATAAACTTTTTTATAATTTTTATTTTCTACATTAATATAATCACCCAACATTCCGTCAGACATAGCTGTTCCGTCTATTGATATCATTACGGAGCCGTTTGAAACAAAGAATACTCTCACATCTGCATTTCTTGCAATATCAGGTTTCATTTTTACAAATCTTTTATCAATAACTTCACCTTTTTGGAATATTTTTTTTGTTGTTATTTCTTTATCGAGCATTGAACTATCAAGAACATAATCTGCACGATTTGCTACATCTACCTTCTTAACTTCAGTACAATCCTTTGTTAAAGTTTGATCACGAGTTATCGTATCGCTTGCAACCAACACATCTTTATAAACGGAAGTTTGTGCAGGAAGGTTCAAAGTTCTCACAAAAGCACCATTTACATATACATCAACTCTTTTAACATCACGAGGTAAGATTTTATCTCCGCCGGCTGCAACCTTATATGTAATTTTTCCGTCCGGAAGCTGTAAATCTGCAAACGGAGTTGCAATAATCTTAACCTGAACATCACCGTTTGTAATTTTTCTGTAATTATTTTCAAATAATCTTGCAACATCAACTTTAACTTTACTTGCAGGAATTACCTGAGCTTGAACAGGAGAAACAGATAATAGCAATAATATAAACACAAATGCTGTTGTTGGGCTAACAATCCAACCTGCTTTGCTTATGTTAAATTTCCATTTTTTACTTTCCATTTTCATCTTATTAATCACCTGTTCACTTATTCACTTCTCTATGCCATATTATTAGTTACCTGAAGAATATTACTTGAAGCTGTAATCAATCTGGAATTGGATTCAAATGCTCTCTGAGCTTTAATTAAACCTACAAGTTCATCAACAATTTGAACATTAGAACCCTCTAACATACCTTGTTGAATAAGACCTAACCCGTTTTGTCCCGGTGTATCCTGAACAGGGTTTCCTGAAGCCTGTGTTTCCTGATACAAGTTATGTCCTATTGACAACAAACCGGAAGGGTTTTGGAATTTAACCAATTGCAAAGAACCTACGGTTGATTGCTGCGTTTGTCCCGGAAGCGTAACAGAAATGTTACCATCCTGTGTAATAGTAATCTCTGTTGCATCACGAGGAATTGATACTGACGGCTGAATTAAAAGACCGTCATTTGTACATAACTGACCAAGTGAGTCAACCTGCAAACAACCGTCACGAGTATATGCAAGAGAACCATCTTCTTTCATTACCTGCAAGAAACCGTCACCCTCAATTTCAATATCCAAATTTCTTCCAGTTGATATTGCAACACCTTGGGTAAAGACTCTTGTTGTAGCAGCTGTTTTAACACCTAATCCGATTTCAATACCAACCGGCTGGTAAGTGCCTTGATTCATCAATGCACCGGGAGTTCTTGCAGCTTGCGATAACAAGTCCTGAAACTCAATACGGGTTTGCTTGTAACCTGTAGTGTTAACGTTCGCTACATTGTTTGCAATAACATCGAGATAGTTCTGCTGCGCTATCATACCTGTTGCTGCGGTTGTTAAAGCTCTTAACATATTTCCTCCAGTAATCAAATAATTGCAACAATCATTTGACCAAGTCTTATATTTTTATTGAAACTTACCATTTTCCTGAGTGATAGAATAACATCTACCCCTCCCCACTAATACTATAAATGTAATCACTACAATACACATCAACCAAAAGATTGAAATTTAAGATAAAATTCATCAAAAAATCGACCATATAGACTAAAAAAATCCGAACTGATTATTCGGATTTTTTATATTCAATCTATAAATTATCTTTATACACTTCTAAGTCTGCCGAGAGCTACAGCAGTATCAAGCATTTCACCGTTTGTTGTAACTATTTTAGCTAAACTTTCATAATTTCTCTGAGTACTGATTGTGTTAATCATTTCTCTGATTACATTTGTATTCGAAAGTTCCAGCATCCCCTGCTGCATAACAAATTTTTCGGAACGAAGTTCAGGATTTTCTTCCGGAGTCTTTGGAATAAAACGAGTGTCACTAATTTCAAATAAGTCATCTTTGTCTGCAAAATCCCAGACACCGATTGTTTGCATAGGAACTTTTTGCATTCCTGCGTTCATTTCAATATTACCTTTTTCTCCGACTATTATTTGAACCTTATCTCTTATTAAATCCGGATCTAAATCTTCAGGTATCATTCTTATACGTCTGTTATTTATATCCAAAACGTATTCTCCCTGTTTAGTTACAAGATAATCCTGATCATTTCTAGTAAATGAGCCATTTCTTGTATAATAAATTTTTCCGTCAACATCCTGAATTTTGAAGAAACCGTCACCCTCAATTGCCAAATCAAAAGGATTATCAGTCTGATTGAGAGCACCCTGAGAAAAATCGTGAGTGTATTGAAAAGCTGAACTTCCAACGCTCAAGTCACCTAGATATCTGGTTGTATCATTTCTCAATATGGATTCAGATTGAGTATAAACGGCTGATTCCATCAGATCCTTAAACTTAATTGAACCTTTTTTGTACCCGACAGTATTTACGTTTGAAAGGTTATTTGCAGTATTATCGTTCATATCCATGAGAGCGAGCATTCCATTTGCACAAGATTCCAGTCCTCTCAAAATCATATTAACCCCCTTAGACCAACCTTATAAAAAGAGCTAAAGCTGTTAAAAAACATTTACCCCCCTCCTTTCATACGATCATATTTTGCCAAAACACTTTTTACATAATTTTGCGTTTCCTGATATGGCGGTATACCACCGTATTTTTTAACTGCGTTTGGCCCTGCATTATATGCAGCCAAAGCAAGAGATTTATTATTATCAAATCTGTCCATTAGACCTTTCAGGTATTTTGTTCCGCCTTGAATATTCTGCTCCGGATCATAAGCATTTGTAACTCCAAGCCCCTGAGCTGTTCCCGGCATTAGTTGCATTAACCCCATTGCTCCGCATTTTGAAGTTGCATTTGGATTAAATCCCGATTCCTGATTAATCACAGCTTTAACAAAATCAACATCTAATCCAGATTCCGCTGAATACTTGTCAATCAGGTTATTTATTTCATTTCTGGAAACATTAGTTGGATTCTTAGTATTTTCCATTGAAGTATCTAAAATTTTCTGGAAATTTTCTGTCGGCTTTTCGGGCATGCCATAAGACATAAGGGATTGAAACTGATTTTCAATCGCCTGAATTCTGTGTAATGTCATATCCAAGCTCGTAAGATTCATCTTACTAAACCTCTCCCGCCTTTTATTCTTTTGGTATATTAACCCTATACTTACCTAAAATTATACACTTATACTATAAACTGTTTTCTTGTAACTAACATCAATCAATAGATTTAAATTTTAGACAATTTTAGACCACATGGTCTAGTAAAAAATATGTAATATTTTATTTTCTAAAAGCAAACAGCTTAAATGCAATATATGTAAATACTGCAGCCGTAAAGTTAGAGATAAGCTGAGCGATATATACATTCAAATGCAAATCTTTAACGGTAAACTCTAACAATCCTGCATTTATTAAATAACTAAAGAACCAAGTTACACAGCATTTCAGGTATTCTTTATACCAAACTCCTTTACCTTCAAAAACGAATTTTCTCTGCATTGTAAACGAAATAGCGGATGACAAAAACCACGCTAATGCCAGAGCTATCTGATAAACCCTGTCACCAATCAACAAACATATCAACGCATAGATTAGGTAACAAACTCCCGCATTAAAGCTTCCGACTATCAAATATCGAATTTTATCATCTAAACTAAACCAAAACTCTTTCACTCTTTCCATAAATATATAATACTACAGAAATAAAAGGGATAAATATGCGGTTTGTTCGGTTGTATATTCGGCATACTGAAGTCCACCCTGCTCACTATGCCAACAAAAATGTTATTCTGGCATAACGTATGGGGTTTATTTTTTATTTTGAATTGTAGTGTAATATGCAGCTTAGCTGCAGATAGCTGAAGCATCAGCGTGCCAGCTTAATGCCACCAAACAAGAGCAATAATTTTGGAATGTAAATTGGTACATAGAAAGAATGTAAAGAAAAAGCCGCAAATTGCAACTTCGGCTCTTTAAATTATAAAATTTAACTTCATTAGAAAGTCTGAATTGTTAAAAAATATTTACCCTTGAATATTTACCCCAAAATGTTTAGTCCTAGATAATTTCTCTCTTAGAAACTTGATATCTTGATTTATAATCCAGATATCGCATATTGAATTCTAAATCGTCTTCCTTATTTCTATGGTTATATTCATGTTTACCAAAACTTCTGTCGTGTAGTTGAATTACACTCATCGCGATATTTCCTGCGTGAGCGGCAGTTCGTCTTAGTTCATTTAATAAATCCGAAAATAAAAAACTGACTTCCGGAGTACATTTTCCTTCCTTAAGTCTTTGGATATGATTGTTTTTTGCTCTGCGTACTCCTTTTTTAATTACAGCTTCTAATGGTTCAACTTTATAAGCAAGTTGTAAATCATTTTCTGCATAAGAATTTAGTGCAATTAAATATATTTCTAAAACAGCATTAACTATTGTTTTTAATTCAATAATTGCTTCCTCTGATAAATTTTTATCCTTATCTTTCAACTTTTCTGCAATTTTAAGAATATTAGATGCATGATCGCCAATTCTTTCATAATCCCCTATAGTAAGGAGCATTTGTGAGATTTTTTCATTATCTTCATCCGCAAGTTCTCTACATGAAAGTTTCAAGAGGAAAGCATCAAGCTTATCTTCATAAGTATCAATCTGTACCTCTTTTTCTCTAATTTGTTCAGCTTTCTTTTGGTGAAAATTCTTTAACATTTTTGTTGAATATTTAAGGTTGTGTTCAACAAGTTCTGCCATATTTAGAGTCTTTCTGAAAGCTTCTGATATGGCAAACGTCGGATTTAATAATAACCTTTCGTCAAGAAAAACGATTTTATCTGTTTTAGTTTGACTATCAGGAATATATTTAACTGCAAGTCTTTCAATAACTTTAGCAAACGGAAGTAAAATAAAAGCTATTGAAATATTAAATATGGTATGAAAGACTGCTATTCCAAAAGGATTAATATTCGTATTGAAGAATTTTAGATTAAAAAAAGTTTGAATAAACAATAATATTGGTAAATAAATACAAACACCTAAAATATTAAATATAATATGCACTCCTGCAACTCTTTTGGCATTAGTATTTACCCCAATACTCGCTAAAATTGCTGAAATGCATGTTCCGATATTTTGTCCTAAAATAATTGGTATTGCAGCTCCCCATGTTACACTTCCGCTTAAAGATAAAGCCTGTAAGATACCAACGGAAGCGGATGAACTTTGAATAACCATTGTAATCACTATACCGGCTATCAAGCCTAAAATCGGATTAGAAAAAGCTGTCATAAAGTTTTTAAATTGCGGAACGTCAGCTAATGGTGCCATTGCGCCTGACATAAGCTCCATACCATACATCAAAATTGCAAAACCCATTAAAACAGAGCCTGCATTTTTTCTACTGTTTTTCTTTGATACCATAATCATACAAATTCCAACAAAAGCAAGAATTGGAGAAAATGATTCAGGCTTCAAGAGTTTAAAAAACCACCCGGCACTTTCTTGAATAGCTGTTAAACTCAAAAGCCAAGCGGTAATTGTTGTTCCTACATTAGCTCCCATTATAACCGTTACTGTTTGAGATAAGTTCATAATTCCTGAATTAACAAGTCCTACTAACATGACAGTAACCGCAGAAGATGATTGTATAACAGCTGTTATAAATGCACCGAGCGCAAAACTTTTAATGGGATTTGAGGTCATTTTCTTTAAAAGCTGTTCTAATTTACCACCTGCAATTTTTTCTAACCCTGAGGACATCAAAGAGATTCCAAAAAGGAAAAATGCAAGTCCTCCGATTAAAGTAAATATTGAAAAAACATCCATCATACTTCCTTTCTCTGTTTGTTTTATCGAGCATTTCCCGCACGAATACCACAATATGTATATATTACAGGCAATAATTTATCCAAATGTAATTTTTCTATAAGCGGAAATTTTGCTAATACCAAAGCTCCTAATGCATCATCAGCATTTACAATACAGTCTTTAAATGTAAGTTTTCTGTCAGGCTCTTTATCTTTTGGATCAAATATAAGATTGGAAAACTGAGCAGCTCCAAACATACCCACAATAAGACCTCCTATAACAGAAAATATCTTTGTAGGAGCATTATTAAAATTATGGCTTGTTTCAGGAAGCTTAAGGACTCCGCCTATAATCCAAGTAGGAATTGATGCATTTAAGAATTGAAAAACACCTTCTTTTAATTGGCTTTTCTTTGTTTGTTTATCTTCTCCTATCATGCCGGCAGCCACGCCTCCGGCGACAGAAGCAGCTGAAAGTATTAACATGTCTTGCAAACCATATTCCATTTTAAGCGGATTTTTAATTTTCCTTTGTTTCATCATTATCATTAAAGGTATTGCGGTGCCTGCTGTAGCTCCTGCTACTGACTTAATACTCAGCTTTGAAGTTTCTTTAGATTTAAAGTTAATTGGGATTATTCCGGCATTCATTTACATATCCTTTTCTTCATTTTAGGGGTAAGCATTTGTATTTCATTCTATTAATTGCTAATTCTTTTTACCCGTTTATCCTTAGTATAAAAAAGAATTGTTAGTATATTGTTAGGGAGTGAGCTTGCGGAAAAATTAAAATTTTTCTCGCAAGCTCCATAGAACGGTTTCAATGCGGGTTGTGTGCTATCCCGCACACGAACCGCATTTCACACACTTTAGGTCGTGTTTGAAAAAGTTCGAAAAATTGTCATTTTTCGTCTTTTTCCACACACTCGAGTGGTAAATAAAAAGTTATAAAAGTGCAGGGGTAAACGTGAAAGAGAATGTTTTTATACTCCCAAAACATTCTTGTATTTGCGTTTTTATTAATTGTTTTTGTGATTTCGCTCAATTTAACAGTTTGAAGTCCTTTTAAAATTATAATAAAAATCATTTGTTTAAATGGCAGTAATGTTTGCAAAAAGTGTTATTATTTGAATGGGATTGAGAAAGTTATAAAATATGATATAATAAATATATACGGATATAAAAGGATAGTATGAATGGATTTATCTCAAAACAGCATTTCAACAAATAGTAGTAATAGTTTCGGTTTACAGACAAATTTTCTTAACAAAAAGCCGGCAGGCTTAAATTTTGGTATGAAAACTAATAATAACAATACCGCTTATTATGCCAAAAAAGGCGAGCCAATGTATATGAAAGAAATGGATGCTGATGAAGATGGAATTGTTTCTTTTGATGAATTTAAAGATTATTGCCAAGCCAACGGAATATCTTCAAAAGAAATGGTTAGAATGGTAGAGATGGCAAATTTATATAGGACTATGCAAGCACAAAAGAAAGCCGAAAAAGAAATAAAAGAAAATTCATCTGATGAAAAAAATACAATAAAAGAAGTTGAATCGGAAGCAGTTTATGCAAAACGTGGCGATGGCAAATATGACGAAGCTATGGACACAAACAATGATGATAAAGTAAGTTATAAAGAATATATAGAATATTGCAAAGAACATTCACAACCGCAAGAACAAAAATCTGATACAAAGGTAAGTGAATCTGAAGATGGCGAGTTTAAAACAAAAAGCACAGGAAAAGCAATTAACTCTTATACACAAAGTGAAACAATGTGCAAGGTCGTAGAAATGTTGATAAACCTGATGATTGGTATCAGAAAATGGTTAATCAATATGAATCAGATGACCTTAGAACAAAAGATGAAATGCTTAACCCTTATTCTGATTTAAACAAAAGTACACACGCACTTGATGAGAAACTTGCTTCTTGGGCTGAGGGTATGAGAACAAAATTTTCAAATGCTGATGATGTTGATAAATACCTATGCAAAAAATATTTCGGACAAGAGAGAATTGGTTATACAATGAAAGACCACGAACCCGAAAAATATGCTATGTATAAAAACGATTTGAACATGGTTTTATATGGAACAGTCAGAGCTTATCAATTTGACTTAAAAGATCCTCGAATTAATAATCCTCAATATACTTCCGCAGATGAATACGATAAAGCAGAAGAAAAAGCAAAGCACGATTCAATAAGCAACAATATGGCACATTTACTTGAAAATAACGGAATTGATATTGGTAATAATTCTTTGTTATTTTCTATTAACCCTTATTCTAAAGGTGTAATGATTGAGGGAATGGATGATTTAAACATGAAGTCTATTCTCCTGCAAGCATTAGAAAAAAACAACAATTCAACAAATCTTCTACATTATGGTATGCAAAGTCAAGGTGTAGATAGTGATGCAAGAACTAAATATCATGCTTATTCAGCTTTAAAAGAATATACAGGACTTGATTTATCAGAATTAATACTCAAAGACGGAGAGTATTATACTGCTGACGGAGGGGTAAATGTAGAGGAGTTGTTGAGAGACGGTATTGATAAAACGAGTTCTGTCGGATTAGATTTCAAAGGCGCAGCTTTTAATTATGTAAAAGATTTGCTGGATAAAGTTGCCCAAAAAGGTTGGAACGGTATGCCTGATTTGGATATAAAAATAGGTTATTCAAAAGAAAACGGCTTCTTTAATTTCGGCACAACTTATGAAGTCTAGTTTTTTGTTGGGGTAGAAACCCCAGTTCTATTACTTTGATATGCGTACAAAGTATCATTAACACTATTCGGATTGTAACCTGTTACGTAATCAATAGACATTATTTTTCCTACTTTTAACTAACCTTATATTTATATAAAGTATTTTTCTCTTCAAAAATTGTCTAATTGACCTGTAAAATGTTTACAAATCTTGACAATATGTACTATATTTAGTACAATGTTAATATGGTTGAATATACAATCGCAAATTATATAGACAATGACGGAAAAGAGCCTATTAAAGACTGGTTCAAATCTTTAGACGGAACTACTAGAAAAAGAATTTTATTAAGATTTGACCGATTGAAAGATGGGAACTTTGGCGACTATAAACAACTTAACGAATATTTGTATGAACTCAGATTTAATTTTGGTTCAGGATATAGGGTTTATTACACTTTTGAAAATAATACTATAGTTTTACTCATAAACGGTGGCGATAAAAAATCACAAGTAAAAGATATTAAAAAGGCACAAGAAATAATCAAAAACTTGAAAGGACTATAAAATGAAAAATATAAAAGATTTTGACTTATCAGGAATGATAGCAAACGAATTAAAAACAGAAGAAGATATAAAAGAATGGTTATCCTTAAACTTAGAAGAATACCTTGAAGACGGCAATCTTAACGCATTTGTACGTTCTTTGGAATATGTAGTAAGAGCAAAAGACAACATTTCAAATTTATCTCGCAAAACAGGTATTTCAAGAAGTAATTTGTATGCAATATTTAAAGGCGAAGTAACTCCGCAATTTGATACTGTTTTAAAAATGTTAAAAGAACTCGGCTATACTCTTAAAGTTGCATAAATTCTCTATATCTTGTTCAAAAAATACTTATATTCCCAAAAACATTCTCGTATTTGCGTCTTTGTTTATTAAGAGGATTATTTTTTTACCTAAATACAGGGAAAGCATTGAAAGAACTGTTACAACTATAAACCTTGTGATAACTATTCCTAAAACCATAATATAATTACCATCAAGAGGAATAACTTTTTCTAGTCCAAAAAATTGGTTATAAATAAAAAACCAGTACCAATGAACAAAAAAGAGTCCGAAAGAATATTTTGCAGTTACATCAAAAGCTTTATTTAGTGTTTCTTTTTTCATAATCCATTCGTCATAATGCTTTAAATACCCTAAAATCAGCATTGTTAATACGGTTTTTGATATTGTAAAACTTGAATAAATACCTTTATACGATAAATATATATTTACCCCTGAAAGTCCTATCATTAAAATCCATAATAACAATCTTTTGTTATAAAAAATATCAACAACCTCTTTGTATTTTGAACAAAACATTCCAAAAACATACAAAGAAAAGAAATGAATAAACCCATTAAAAACATATCCTAAACACGCTAAATATTTTTGAGTATAAGTTAAATTCATTATTGAATTATAATCAACGTCTACTCTTGGGTAAACAAGAGTAATTAAAAACATTAACGGTAATAATTTATATAACCAACCTTTTTGTTCTAATTTTAACAATAACCACGAACAGAAAAAGAACAAAACTATCATCGGAATAAACCAAGTTGGTGTGTTATGTATTCTGCCTGTAGTCAAGAACATCGGTATTTGAAGTAGCGGATTTAAGCCGTCAAAAGAGTTCCCGTATGTTTGGGGGTAAATAAAGCAGAATAAAATACCAACTATTGAAGTTAAAAAATACGGCATTACAACATTTGTCCATTTTTTCCCCAAATAAGTTTTGTATTCAAATTTTCCCGACAAATGCTGAAATAAAAAGCCTGAAATAAATATAAAAAGTGCTGTTCCTCCGCAAACTATTTCGCAATTAATTTTGTGGATGAGAGTTGAACTTTCTCCAAATTGGGTTGTGTGTCCTGCTATAATTAAAAGAATTGCCAGCCCCCTGAATATATTTATGTAATTTAGAAATGATGACTTCTTTTTTTCCATTGCTTACCTCTTTTACTTTCGAAACATCATCCATATCACTGTCTTCTGAACTTAAATCGAGCCAAAGAACTTGATAAGGTGCGACTCTTAAGTGCATTGTATTATTTTGAAGTGAGATGTTCACCCTTATATTATCTCCGTTAATAAGATTTTTTAGTTTTGTAATTTTTCTTTTATTTTTTAAAATTGTCGTCGCAGGAAGTGTAACTTCGGCTACTATTTTTTCTTTTGAAAGATTGTTTATTACTAAAATTTCTTGTCCCTTATTTTTTCTTATATAGCTAAAGTTTTCTTTTGATGTGGTTTTTAGTATTTCAAAACTCCCGTCTGACATTACAGGAAGCGATTTTCTAAGACTTATTAAGTGTTTAACTTTGTTATAGACTTTTGAGTTAAATGCGTACCATCCATATTGAGAACCATAAAAGAGTTTCCGAGGAACAGAACCTCTGTTAATATCTCTGGAATCAAATACTGATAAAAGTTTTGAAAAAGCGGATTTATTTTTTGCTCTTATTTTAGCTTGTTTTTCGGCATTTTGGTAATCATTTTCTATTCCGATTTCATCACCGTAATATATTATCGGAATCCCGGGGATTGAAAATAGTATTGAAAAAGCCATTTCTATTCTGTTTGGATTTTTGTCTAAAAAGTTTGCAAGCCTGCCTGATACTCCGAATCCTTTCCTAAATTCTGCTCCTTTATGCTCTAAATCTTGAAAAATAAGTTCTCTTACTTCCGGACTCACCATCTCTAAAGTGAGTTCATCGTGTACTCTTAAGAATACTCCCCACATAGTATTTTTAGGAACGGAGGGCATTTGTTTATAAACATCTGTAAAATATTTTTTATCTTCCGAAACAAGCGTTGCCCAAATTGCGTTCATATATGGGAAATTGTAAGCAATCTGAGCTTCTGAGGTTCTATGCAGTTCTTTTTCGTTGTTATCAATTTTTATATTTACGGTGTGATTCTTTCCAAAATAAGGCGCAATGTCTTTAGGTTCCTGACAAGCCTCGACTTGAATAACTGATGATGGTGCAGTAATTTGAATATAATCACTTAAAATATTAACAATGTTATGAGTTTTAGGCTGATTTTCCGCATTAGTTCCTTTTTCTTTCGATAAATAAGGAATTGCGTCCATTCTGAAAATATCAACACCCAAATTTGCCCATGTGCTTATTGTATCGAGCATATAATACAAAACTTCCGGCTTTTCCCAATTTATATCAAGCTGGAATGGGTAAAAAGTATGGTACAAATAATATGTTTTTGTTTCGATTTTTCCTTCTTCATTTGTTATATTTACCCCTACTTCTCGCCAATTATCTTCTGTATTTTCCGGGAAAATCAATCTTCGTTTTGATATAGTTCCGTTATCTTCTTGGTATTCAACAACCGTTCCTAATTTTTCGTCAACGTACTTTTTGTAAACAGGCTTTTTATCTGTCCAAATAAAATAGTCTAAGTATTCTAAATCCCCTCTTTGCAAGTTCTTAAACCATTCATGCTTATCGGATAAATGATTTAAAACCAAATCGGATTTAATCTTGAACCCTTTTTCTTTTGCGGATTTTATAAAGTTTTCAAATTGTGCCATGCCACCGAGTTCACGTCTTACGTCTTGCGGATTTTTAACATCAAATCCTGAATCTTCCATCGGGCTGTCAACAAATGGAAGGAGATAAAGAGTCGTTACACCGAGTTCTTGTAGATAATCAAGCATTAGAGCAGTATCTTCAAATGTGTTATTTTTATCTTTTTGAATTACCCCGAACTGATCCACATAAAACATATAAATTATTTCATCCTTGAACCAGTCCGAGGTCCTTTCAACATCTTGTCGTTTTAATTTTTGAGGGCGATTTTTTATTGCAGTTTTTGCGTGCTTAATTAAATTGTTATAAACTTCTTCAACATTTTCATTTCCATAAACATTTTGTATTGAAGCTTTTAATTCCCTTTGAATTTTAGAATCAACAAAAAACTCGTTTTCTTCCTGAACAATTTCATGAGTAGTTTCATGAGTTAAATCTTCAGCAAATGTATTTATATTTCCCCAAAATAGCAATAAAATTACTGCTATTATTATATGTAAATTTTTCATAATTATTTCCAATCAGGATAATTATAAAAAAATAATGTTAGTTAATTGTTAGCTTAAATAACAATCCTAAAATTTGTACCAACACCGGCTTCGCTTTCAACTTCAATTTTCCAATTATGAAGTTCTGCTATGTGTTTTACTATCGCAAGTCCTAAGCCTGTTCCACCGCTTTGACGGCTTCTGGTTTTATCAACCCGATAAAATCTTTCAAAAATTCGGGGCAAATGTTCTGCAGGAATTCCCACACCATAATCTTTTACTTCTATTATTGTTGAAAACGATGCATTAAAATGCACCATACTGCTGCTTTCACTTATCAAATTAACCTCAATTTTATCAGAGCCTGAATACTTTATTGCATTTGATAAAAGATTGGAAATCATTGTTATTACAAGTTCTTCATTTCCTAAAATGTCTATATTTTCACTTTGATTAAAAATAATCGCTTTAGGTTGAACAGATATTGCTTGATTAATGGCATTATTTAGATTAAATACTTTAAAATTTTTGTGTTCGTTTGTTTTTTCCAAGTCAATTTCAGAAAGAGTTAAGATATCACTGACAAGTCTATTAATAGAATATGTTTGAGATTTTATTATATCAAAACACTCTTTTTGTATATCTGTTGTTTCACTATTCTCCTCTATTAATTCAACTGCGGAATTTATTGCCGTAATCGGAGTTTTTATTTCATGCGACATATTTGAAACAAATTCTTTTCGATATTCTTCAAGCTGTGTTAATCTTGTAATTTGATTTTTAAGTCTGTTAGTCATTCTCATTATTGCAAGTGATAGTTCGTTTAATAGTCCGTTTTTCGGGAGTTCAATATTTACATCAAAATCTCCTCTTGCAATTTGAATAACGCTATCTTCAAGGGCATTAAAGGATTTTCTTACAGAATAAAATGTCTGAATAAGACCTAAAATCAGGCAGAAAATACCAAGTCCGAACAAAATCATAATTTTATTTTGAGCCTTTACAATTGCGTTCATTACGGACTCCTGAGATAAATCTACTTCAATATAGTAATGTTTTCCGTCAATATTAATTTCATACTGTTTTTGTAAATATTGCGATATATTTATTTTATTATCGGAAGAAACCAGCAAATTCTTATTACTATCAAATATTTTGAAAGCAAATTCTTTATCATCCCAAAAATCAAGAGCATATTTTTCTAATGTTTTAATATCGGATTTTCTTAATAGCGGAACAGCAACCCATTCTATTTGCTTTTTGAGAACATCCATTTCATGTTTTTCTTCTTGAATATATGATTGGTTGAATTGAGCAATGTTATGGAAAGATATCCAAACAAAAATAAAACCTACAAATAGTATTATTAAAACTCTTTTTAGCCAAAATAAATCACGTTTTTTCATTTAATTCGGCTCCCTTAATTTGTATCCAACACCTCTTATGGTTTCAATATTTGAGCCAACTTCACCTAATTTTCTTCTTAAATTTAATATTTGAACATCAATTGCTCTCTCTGATATATCAAATCCATCATCACCTCTTAAATATGAAAGAAGCTGAGAGCGAGAAAAAACGGTTCCTATATTAGAGATAAATATTTTTAAAATCTTATATTCAAATCTTGTAAGTTCAATCTCATTATCATCAATCGTTACAACTTTTTTAATATCGTCAATTTTAATATTTTGATAGAAGTACGAAGAAAAGTTAATATTTTTCAAATGTGCCTTTACTCTTGCAAGCAGGATTTTGTTACTAAAAGGTTTTGAAATATAATCTATTGCACCGCTTTCAAATCCCTTCAAAATATCTTCTTCCATTTTCTTTGCAGTAAGCATAATAACTTGAATATTTTTTAAATATTCATCTTCTTTGATTTTTTTGCATAAAGAAAAACCGTCAAGAGAAGGCAGCATTACATCAAGTAAAATTAAATCAGGCTTATCAGATTTAATTAATTCAAAGGCTTCAGCTCCATCAAAGGTTTTTCGAATGTTATAAAATCCATCAGATAAAAGCACAAGCTCAATTAACCTGTTAATCTGTGGTTCGTCTTCAACTATTAAAATCTTGGCACCAAATATATCCATATTTTTATTATACATAAAGATTGTTAGTGTATTGTTAGAAATTCTTTATGATTGTCTACTCCATTCCCAAGATTTCTCTTACATCAATTTGTCGGTCAATATCCGAATATAAACAACCTGTTGGTTTTTGTTTTTGTGTTTGTACTTGTTACAGAGAATCTGTATTTTGTTTTACAAGTAGAATTTCTTTTAAGATGTTGATAAGCAAATAAATATCAGGAGGTGGAGTTTTTTTGGTCTTTGTTATACATCAAGACGATTATCGTAAGGGATATTAAAAAATTATTGTTGTTTTTTGAGTAAAGGAAGGATGGGAAATACGACAATTATTGAATTTTACAATGCTTAAACATTCATTCCCACCAAAAATTAAATGGTAGAAATGTGCGGAAAATTATTTTCCACATTACACATTGACAACATTTTCCACTATCGTACTTTTGCCTATTAAATTCATTTGCCCCTTCCGACCAAATGTCCTGTTTGTTAAAGAACAGTCGGTTTGAGAAAAAAGAACAGCGGATTTGCGTATGTATTGAGCAAAGCGAAATTCGGATAGCGAGAGTACCGAGTTTAAAAGAACCGCAGGTTCGTAAACGAGGCTATTCGAGCGTGGAGCAAATCCAAGACAGAGATTTTGAGAATTATTCAAAATCTAAATTCTTGATATTTTCTATATCAGCAGAACTTCCCCAGCTTTCATCATATAAATTATTTTCAACAAACTTATGAAAAGATGAATGTTCCCAATCTTTTACGTTTTTTACATACCTATGTTTTACGGGATTGTAATGAATATAATTAATATGGTTATTCAATTCTTCTTGTGAACAAATTGTATGCTCAAAATATCTGCGTTGAAATACACCTTTTTCACCTTTGTTGACATAACCGTAGGTTGGGGTTTCTACCCCAACATCATAATGTTTTGAAAAATGATATTTTATAGAAGTGATTATTCGGGGATATTCTTGTATCTCTTTCGGATTTAAAATTATATGAATATGATTTGGTAATACACAAATTGCAATAATATCGAAACAAATAAATTGTTTTGCATTTTTAAAAGAAGCTCTGAGTAATTCAATATTTTCTACAAATATA
Organism: uncultured bacterium; assembly: GCA_902797965.1. Lineage (GTDB taxonomy): Bacteria > Cyanobacteriota > Vampirovibrionia > Gastranaerophilales > Gastranaerophilaceae > CAG-196. The sequence continues at coordinate 1,467 of CADBUY010000003.1, read as the reverse complement.
TCTTTGCGATTATATGCAACAACAATTAAATGTACATAACTATTAGGAACAAAAACTCTCTTGTAATTCATATGTTGATTTTACAATAAAAGTTATTGTTGGGGTAGAAACCCCAACTTACATTTGTTTACTTACGAGCAAAACGGACAAAAAAATACAACAGGCTCGCAATGACATTTTGAACTTCCGACCAAATGTCCTGTTAAAAGGTAGGTAGCACCTATAATAAAAAAGGGTTTTAGCCGATGGCTAAAACCCTTTAAAATTCGGAGACACTGGGATTCGAACCCAGGATGCAGGTTACCCCACATAACACCTTAGCAGGGTGCCGCCTTCAGCCTACTCGGCCATGTCTCCACTTAAGATAATTCTATGATATCATAAATATTTTTATTTTCAATAAAAACTACCCATTTCCTCTTAAAAATGGGTAGTTTTTTATACTCTCACTTGCTAATATAACGAACAGCCTCGTTAAAGGTTCCTAAATCTCCTATCCTTTAACTGCCTGCAGCTTAACCTGAATTCCTGATTCAGCATTTATCGCTACAGCATTTGAAACTGCCATTGCCCTGCGCTTTTTTGCCCCTCTTAATATAAATTCAACACCGCAAAATATATTATTTGTTGGGGTTGTAATCTTTTTTAACATATCCTTTTTGTCCTTTCCGTAAATGTATTTTTTCTTTCCGTAATATTTATATCGGCATTTTTTTTTAAAACTTTAGAAAAATTATGTCTTTTTATACATTTCGTTACAAAACTTTACAAGAATACTAAAATTGTTTAGATTTTGGCATTACAAATAATTATAAAAATATTGCACTCAAAAAAAAACCTCTTAAAAAGAGGCTTTTTTAATCTCTATTACATTTTTCTATATTAACATATTGCGTGGAATGCGTGTTCTCTTGCATCTACATGCGCCAAACCAACTCCATCCAATCCTTGTGATATTCCAACTCCAAATTCATTCCCAACTAAAGCAAAGTTCTCGGGAATTGAAATTCCATACTGATTATCTATACTAGATACAGCACCCGTTCTTGTACTAATATGTCTTACTTGTCCGAAAGGATTGCTCTTTCCAAACTCGTAATTGCCATATTGGTATTTATTTTGAACTGCATCTGTTGACATTAATTATACCTTATATTGATTACATATATAAAAAGTATTTGAAAAAATGCTGATTTCAACACATATAAAAACATTTACATTTGTTTACAAAATTTAAAATATATCTACATTCTAGTAGTGTAGGTCAGAATATACCGTACTAACAAAACAAAAAAAAGAAACCGATTGTCCAACCGATTTCTTTTTTATTTAAAATAGATGCTAGCAGCGAGCTATCTTCCCAGGAGGTGGCCCTCCAAGTATTGCGGATTGCGAGCGGAGTGCAGAGGACTTTTGCAAATAGAACGTAAGTTCTTTTTGCAAAATCCGAAGACACGTTCAACGCGA
>CADBUY010000002.1 GCA_902797965.1 uncultured bacterium | reverse complement strand
TTTGGTTACTTATCAGATAATGATTATGCAAAAACTATGAAGCAAATAAAGCGAATACTAAAAACAGAAGATGGATATTTTATATCAGATCCATATTTTCAAGATGTACAAAATTCTGAAATTTTAAGTACTTTTAAAGAATTATATTTGGGTATTTATCAAAAAATATAATTCTCAATATCTCTGTTCTTTCTTCTCAAACCGACTATTATTTTATAATAAGTTATTAACAAAATTTGTTAAAAATGTTAATAAACAAAAAAAGCACTAACAAAATTAATTGTTAGCTTGTAGGTCCGGCACAGCCTGAGATTAAATGATATTAAAAATTATAGTCAAACAATGCTTAACCTACAATTATTGAGATTTTCAAAATTCCCGTTCTTTTTTCTCAAACAGACAGTTCTTTTACAATAAACAATAATTTTAAGTATAACGCATAATAATTATGCTGTTAATGCAGATTGAAAAAATAAAAGATTTCATGATACAATCCTTTTATGATTAAACCAGAATTATTAATGCCTGCGGGCAATGTAGAAAAATTAAAATACGCAATCAAATATGGTGCGGATGCTGTGTATTTAGGAGTAGTCGATTTCAGCCTTAGAGCAATGAGAAAAGGCGAATTGATTACTATGGACAATCTTAAATTGGCAATTGATACAGCTCACGAGATGGGTGCAAAAACATATTTGACCCTTAATATTTTTGGGTTTAATAGTGATATTAAAGCACTTGAATCTTGCATGGACAGAATTGTTGATTCTAATCCTGATGCACTTATTATAAGTGACCCCGGAATTATGAGGCTTGCGCAAAAATACATGCCAAAAACACCGCTCCATGTATCAACTCAGGCAAATATTTTAAACTACGAAGCCGTTAAATTCTGGCAAGATATCGGTGCAACACGTTGTATTTTAGCTCGTGAATTACCGATAAAAGACGTTGCTGAGATTAAACAAAAGGTTCCCGATATGGAGCTTGAATGTTTTATCCATGGCGCTCAATGCGTTTCGTTTTCAGGCAGATGCTTGCTTAGTGACTACATGACAGGCGGAGAAAGAAAAGCAAATTCAGGTAACTGTTCACAACCTTGCAGGTGGAGTTACAAACTTCTTGAAGAAACTAGACCTAATGAATACCAAGAAATTATTCAGGATGAAAAAGGAACACACATACTTTCTACAAAGGACTTATGCCTTGTAAAACACCTGAAAGAGATGATTGAAGCAGGTATTGATTCTTTTAAGGTTGAGGGAAGAACAAAGAGTTTATACTATGTTTCTGCTGTAGCAAAAGCGTATAGAGAAGCAATAGATTTAGTTTTGCAAAATCCGGATGCTGATATGCAGCCGTATTTTGAAGAACTTTTAAAAGTAGGAAACAGAGGTTATACAACAGGTTTCTACTTGGGTAATGGTGAATATCCATCTGACGGATACAGTTATGATATCTCAAAAGGGCTTGCGGGAGCGGACTTTTTGTGTGAAATCCATAACAAAGAAAACGGTTATTACAGAATTATTACTAAAAACAAATTTTTCAAAAACGAAGATATAGAACTTATTACACCTACAGAAAAAATTGTAACTCAAGTTACGGAAATTATTGATTTGAAAGGTGAAGAACAGGAACTGGCAAATACAAACCACGAACTTTTGATTAAATTATCGAAAGAACCTCAAAACTGGGAATACGGATTAATCAGAACTGTTGGGATTAAAAATGGTGTTAATGAAGCTGCAAAATGTGCCTGTTCATAGGGAGAGAAAATGTTTATTAAACCTGACTATAATTTAAAAAATGTGTATGAAATAGACTTTGAAGAACTAAAATCTAAGGGGATAAAATGTATAATGTTTGATCTTGATTCAACCGTTATGCGTTCTAAATCCGCAGTATTTCAGCCTGAAACTATTGAGTGGTTTAATACGTTTATTAATGATTTTGAAATAGCAATAATATCAAATAATACAAAACGGGATTACATTGAAAACGCATCAAGGATTGCACCTTGCAGAGTTATAGGATGTGCAAAAAAACCAAACCCAAAGGTTATGCGGGCATATCTTGATGAAGTAGGAATAAAACCCTCTGAAGCCGTAATGGTAGGTGACAGACCTCTTACTGACATACTTGCAGGAAAATTTTTAGGCTGCAAAACTATTTTAGTCGGTTCTATCAACCCACACGAAAACTTGCCGACAAGATTTGTAAGAGCATTGGAAAGAAGCACAATTAAGGAGTAAAGGGGTAAAGTATGGCAATTCCTGATTTTCAAACTTTGATGTTACCGTTGTTAGAATTATTAAAAGACGGAAAACCTATTAAATTATCAGAAATGGTTGATATAATGTCTGATAAATACAATTTGACAGAAGAAGAACGAAATGAATGGTTGCCAAGTAAATTGCAAAAAACCATGTATAATCGAGTTGCATGGGCAAAACAATATTTGAAAAATTCTGAATTAATTGAATCTCCTGAAAAAGGTTCTTTTAAAATAACCGAAAAAGGTTTAAACATATTAAAATCAAAACCTGAAAAAATTGATTTGAGGTTTCTTAAAAATTTAGATAAAGAAAATCAGCCTGAAGTTAAATCAGAATTACAAGAAACACATATTGAAGAAAATAAAACTCCTGAAGAATTAATTGAAAATGCTCAAAGTTTATACACAGAAAGCTTGAAAAAAGAATTATTAGCGAAATTAAAGAGTGTTGATCCTGTTCAATTTGAAAGAATAGTATTAATTCTTATGGAAAAAATGAACTACGGTGTTGGTTCGATGACTCCGACCAGCCATGATGGCGGTATTGATGGTATTATTGATGAGGACGAATTAGGATTAGAAAAAATTTATCTTCAAGCAAAAAGATATTCGGATAACAAAGTCAATGAAAAAGAAATGCAAAATTTTGCAGGTGCATTAAGTTGTTCTCCAGTCCGCAAAGGGGTATTTATTACAACAAGTTATTTTGATGAAAGAGCAAGAAGAAAAGCAGACGATGCCTCTAAAAAGGGGTTAATTATCAGATTAATTGACGGTGAAGAATTAACAAGATTGATGATAAAACATAATATTGGTGTTCAAACAAAAACGAAAATAGAAATCAAAAAACTCGATGAAGATTTCTTTAATGATGAAGAATAATTATATATGACATATTATGATGATATAAAAAATGATTTATCTTTATGCGAATATTTTAGACAGGCAGTTAAAATTCTTGCAACAGAAACAGGTTCTCTGAATAAAAGATTATTTAAAGCATATAATGGATGGTTGCGTAATTTATCAAGTGATAAAATTATAGAAAAAGATATAAGCGAAAAATTGGCTTATATAGAAAACGTTTTTTATAATAAAAATAAATGTATGTATTTTAGAGGGGGAGATGGTGGTTGGTTACATTGCCATTGGACTACAAGTAAAAAACTAGCTGAGAATATATTCTACATATATGACAGAATAGTAGAAATTCAAAATGAATCAAATTTATAACTGCTTACCCTCTCATAGCCATATCGACCATATTTAAAAGATTGGCTTCGTCTTGAATATAAGGAAAGGCTCTTTTAAATAGTTCAAGTAAGGCTGCACGTTGAACATGATAACGAAATTCATAGACATTTCTTGTTTGAGCAATTTGTGTCGCCGTTTTAAACATATTTAACATTTGTAGTGCATTATTATTCATTTATTTTCCTTGTCATATCCAAAATACTATTAAACTTATTTTGTAAATCTTCTTTTATTATATCACAACTTTCACTATCTTTGTATGCTACTAAAATAGGGTCGTATTCAAAACCATTATAGAACAACATCCATTCGTCAACCATATTTTTATATACATCTTCAAAATTTGCAACACTTCTATAATATCGTCTTACTATATCTTCTGCTTTTACGTTATGACCACCGTTTTTAACACGCTTATTTACTCTCGCAATGCAAACCGTACAACTGTTAAGAAAGATATAAACTAAAACAATTTTGTATTTTTGTTTTTTGGCTCTATTTATAATGCTGATAATATTTTTGCCTGATAAAGTTGATTCTACTGCAAAAGATTTGTTATCTTCAAAATATTTGTTTAATCTTTTGATATATTCTTTTCCCGCTGTAATTGGTACTTTATCTATTGCATTAGGGGATATTTCACGAGCAATCTCATCAGCATTTAAAAATTCTAGTTGTTTTTCTTTTAAGATTATTTCCGCAAGAGTACTTTTCCCACTACCATTCGCTCCTGCTATAATGTATAACTCTTTTACCATATAACCATTTTATCATAAATAAACATGTAATTTCTTATTATTACTGTTATTGTACAGTATCGCAAGACTTTGTACAAAATACTCTGTTATTGATGCAAATATTCTGAAAATAAGTCCAAAGCCGGTTTTAGGGCAATCGCGCAGAACCCGATTCTTACATATCCCTCCATCTCTAAGGTTTCTCCGGGGAGAATAGCAACACCTGTCCTGTTCTGCAATCTTTTGCATAAATCTCTTGATTTCATATCATTTTTATATTTTACAAGAGCTGTCGTGCCGCCATTTGGAATAACACACTCTACAAGTGGTTCAGCAGTAAGCCAGTTTGTAAAAGTTTCTATTCCCTGTAGCATAATATTAATATTACGCTCTCTTATTGCTTCTCTGTTTTCTATTGCAACGGCAGCAAAATATTCATCAAGAATACTTACACTTATTGTATTATACTGTCGTTGATGATTAATCTCATTTATCAAATCTTCTCTTGCACAAATCCAGCCGACTCTGAGTCCCGGAAGAGAATATGTTTTAGACATACTTCCTACGGATATGCCTCGTTCATACAAATCTGCTATTGATTCTGAATATGGATTGCCTATCATATTCAGCCCCCTGTATACTTCATCAGAAAGAACCCAAAGATGTTTTCTTTTTGCAAACTCTACAATCTCTTCCAATAGCCAATTTGGGATAACGGCTCCTGTCGGATTATTTGGATTATTCAGACATAAAAGTTTTGTTTTGGAAGTTACAATCTGTTCAAGTTCTTCCATATCAGGAAGCCAGTTGTTTTCTTCTTTCAAAAAATATAGTTTTACATCTGCACCAATCGATTCAGGAATTGAATAGTGCTGCTGATAAGTTGGAACAATACAAACAACCTCATCACCTTTTTCAAGAAGTGAATAAAATACAAGTTGATTCGCTCCGATTGCGCCATGGGTTATTGTAATATTTTTTTGTTCCTGATTTGTATAAAGACTTTGAATTGCAGTTTTTAGCCTTTCAGAACCTGTAATATCACCATATCCGAGCGGTCTGTTAAAAATCTCGTTTAAATCAGCAGATGGTGCAAGTTTTAATAATTCGTTTAAAGACAAAGGTTTGATACAAGTTGTAGTCAAATCATACAATGCACCCGCTTCGTACCTGTTCATCCATTCTTCGATTTTAAAAGGCGATATCTTCATAAAAAAATTTTAACATAAAGAGCAAAATTTATGCTAATATAGAAACAGGTTAAACCAAGGGATAAATTACAGGAGCAAATATGAGAGCAGACGGAAGAGAAAATAATCAGTTAAGAGAGATTAAGTTTACACACGATTTTACAAAACATGCGCTTGGTTCTGTGCTTGTGGAATTTGGAGATACAAAAGTTATAACAACTGCATCTGTTGATTTAAAGAAACCCAAATGGATGTCAGATGATGATAACAGAGGATGGGTAACTGCTGAATATTCTTTACTTCCTGCTTCAACAAACACAAGATGTAAACGAGAACGCGAAAAAGTTTCAGGCAGAACACACGAAATTCAAAGACTGATTGGAAGAAGTCTAAGAGCTTGCGTTGATCTAGAAAAAATGCCTGGAATGACAATTACAATTGATGCTGATGTAATTCAGGCTGACGGCGGAACAAGAACAGCAAGTATTTGCGGTGGTTTTTTGGCACTTCGGGATGCTATAAATAAACTTATAAACTCTGGTGACATACAAGAAAATCCTATTATAGAACCAATCGCAGCAATATCAATAGGTATTGTTGACGGCGAGATTAAACTTGATTTGAATTATGAAGAAGACTCTCACGCTCAGGTTGATTCAAATGTTATTTTAACAGAGAGCGGCAAAATTGTAGACTTTCAAACAACATCCGAAGGTGAACCTTACGAGTTTGAAAGAATGATTGAATTGTTTAATACCGCAAAAGAGGGGATTAATAGAATAATTAAGATGTATTAGGGAGAGGTAAATATAAAATAAAAACATTCTATACTTGCCTCAATAGTTCTATACCGGTAGATATTTTATCCCTCAGGATTAAATTTTTTGTATGCATCACCTAAGTTGTACTGATTGTACAGATTTGAATACAGGTTGGCTGCTGCTTCTGCATTACTTTTATGTGTGTATTCTAAAATTTTATTTAAACCTTTAGAGTTTATTGTGCCATCAATATTTGATGTATCAGGTGTATCCGATTTTGAGAACATATCTGCGGCAAGAATGGTTGTGCCGTATTCTGCCGCATCAATTTTTCCGTCTTTATTCAAATCGATTGGTTCGGACGAAAATTCACTGTTGATGGCAAAAGCTCTGTCCACATCTTCTACGCTAACTTCTTTTCTTCTGCCTAATTCTTCATAAGCGGATGCTAAAACGGATTGAGTATCAACTTCGCCTTTTTTGTGAATATTAGGCATATAACGATACTCAAACTCCAGAGGAGGAAGTGCTTTTAGATAAGCATCATTATCTTTAACAAATTTATCCAGCTTCTCAATATTTTTTTCCGCAGCCTCAGAATTTGGACTAAAATCCAAAATCGGTGCAGGCTCTTTGTTGTCAGCAAGAAGAGGCTGCTCCATATATGAATAATAATTATTTACTGCATTTTTCCCGTATCTTACTGACGGATTTGTCACGGTTTTATCATACTTTCCCATACTTCCGTCAATTTTTGCAACATCATTATTCACTTCAAACATAGAATTACCTCCACACTATATATTTATATAAAGATTTTTTAACTATAAAAATTGCTTATAGTTGTAACATTTTTTTACAAATACAAGTTTTTTTAATTCAGTCATTGTATAATTATCTGGATAGGAGATTAGGGAATGAACGAATATGTCTATATGAATGGTAAATATATAGAAGCTGACAAAGCAGTTTTGCCGGTGAGAACTCACGCATTTTTATATGGGACATCGGTTTTTGAGGGAATAAGAGCGTACTATAACGCAGAAGAAAACCAGATGTATGCTTTTAGAGTAAAAGACCACTATAAAAGGCTTTTGGCTAGTGCAAAGGTCATGTGGATGAATTCACCCTATACTTTAGATGAATATGAACAAATTACAAAAGATTTACTAAAGAAAAATGCATATAAGACTGATGCTTATATTCGTCCTACCTTATACAAATCAGCAATAAAAGTGGGTCCTACACTAACTGATAATGAAGATTCATTTTTAATCTTTACAACTCCGTTCGGCAATTATTTTGATGCCGAGAGAGGTTTAAGATTATGCGTTTCAAGTTGGAGAAGAACTTCTGATAACGCTATTCCTCCAAGAGCAAAAGTTAGCGGAGCGTATGCAAATTCTGCTCTTATTAAAACTGATGCTCATGAAATGGGATTTGATGATGCTGTTGTTTTGTCTGAATCAGGACAGGTAACAGAGGGTTCCGCAATGAATATATTTTTCGTATTTAATGGAGTCCTCACTACAACAAGCATAACTGATGATATTTTAATTGGTGTTACACGAAATACAGTAATAGAACTTGCTAAAGAGCTAGGCATTCCTGTATCGGAAAGACCTATAGACAGAACTGAAATATATAATGCAGAAGAATGCTTTTGCTGTGGAACTGGCGCTCAAATAGTTCCCGTTGAAAGTATTGATAACCGTTTAATAGGTGATGGTAAAACAGGTAAAATCACAAAACAAATTCAAGACCTCTACTTTGATGTTGTAAGAGGCAAATCAGAAAAATTCAAAGGATGGTGTACTCCAATTTATGATTAGTTTTTTTGGAAAATGTATGACTAATTTATGGATAAGCGTTCGGTATTTGTTAAGCGGACGCACAAGAGTATGTCATGTTCTTAATCAGGCAGCCTCTATAAGTTACGATTCTTTGACAATATCACTTGTCATAGCTTTTGTTTCTGCTGCTGTTATTGCAATTCAGGTCTCAAAACAATTTTTAATGTCAGGCGCAGAAGCATATATTGGCGGTTCAATTGCAATAGTAATGATAAGAGAAATTGCGCCAGGATTTGTTGCATTAGCAATCGGAGCAAGGGCGGGAACAGCGATTTCTGCAGAGATTGCAAATATGCAGGTAACATCTCAGGTTGATGCTATAAAAACTTTAAAAGTAGACCCTATAGGATACTACTTCACACCAAGAATTGTTGCCGCCGCTATTACTGTTCCGATGGTAGTAATGATTGCAGAGCTTGTTGGTATTGCGGGAGGTTTACTTGTATCTCATGCAACAATCGGACTCCATCCTGCCAGATACACTCATTCTGTATGGCTCTGGCTTAATTCAAGAGATATTTATATAAGTTTGTTCAAAGCATTTATCTTTGGAATGCTAATAGCTCTTGTCTGTGCAACACAAGGTTACGAAACAAAAGGAGGTGCTAAAGATGTAGGAGAATCAACTACAAAAGCAGCTATTTTATCAACAATTTATATGTTATCAGCAGATTTTATAATCAATTTAATATTTTATTTATAACGAAAGGATATGTGCATTATGAAAATTAACCCAATTAACACAAATCGCAATAATAACTACAGTTTTAAAGCAACAATTAAGCCCAGTGAGTCGCTAAAAGAAGCTTTTATAAAAGCTGAAAAATATACAAATTCCGGAACCATGAAAGATATGGATACCGTAAAAACTTTTATTGACAGCCTCGTAAGAATAAATGAATCTGAAAAAATAACAAAATACAAAATAGAAATTGATAAATCACGTCCAGAATATACTTATACAAAGATTAACGGAAAACGTGTCAGCGGCGGCTCAAATGAAAGGCAACCAAACCTGCAGGATTCTTATATCGTAATGGAAAGCACAAACAGATTTGCGTCAAGACTTGAAGAAATTCAACCATCAGCATTGGATACACTAAGAACTCAAATAGAGGAAGCTGAAAAAGCTTTAGATACCTTAAAAACAAGATATTGCAACAGATTAAAAGCAGAACTCGAACAGGCACAAAAACTTATATTTAAAAAAGCTGAATAAATTGAATTGCCTAGATTAATTTATCATGTTATGATTGTTATGTCATAGTGGGAGCGTAATTTTGCAAGATAAACAAAAAGAGCAATTATTGTACGAACTTGTTGCAGAGTGGCTGCGAGATTATCGCAATGCAGAAAACCAGTCACAAAAAGCAAAAGCAAAAGCTCTGATTGTAACTCGTATGCTTCCCATCGTAAAGAGAATTGCACGCACAATTGCAAGACGTTCTTATGACCCGATAGATGATTTGGTGCAGGCCGGTTCTATAGGATTGTTGAAAGCTATCGAAAGTTTCTCTCCTGAAAGGAATGATAACTTCAAGTTCTATGCCGGTAGTTTAATTATCGGAGAGATGAAACATTATCTGCGGGATAAAATGAATACGATTAAAGTTCCAAGACACATTCAGGAGCTTTCATATCGTATAAATTCATTTATAAGTACACTAACGCCGGAGGAGTTAAACGATTTAACCAATGAATACGTTGCAGATGCGCTCAATGTTTCAACAAAAGACGTAGATTTTGCTCTTCAGGCTGATAGAAGAAAGACAACTGTTTCACTTGACGATATGTATCATTCTGATAATAATAACTTGAAATATGAAGAAGTAATTCCTGGCGATAACTACAAAGAAATGGCTGACATGGAGGATGCAAGACTTATTCTTGAACTTGTTATAGCAAGACTTCCAAAAGAATACAGAAAAATCATTGAACTCTATTATTATCAAGATTTAAGCCAAAAAGAAATTGCAGAAAAGCTTGCCGTTTCTCAAATGCAAATTTCAAGGAAAATCAAAAAAGCATTCAGCCTGCTTCACGAAATGATAGCAGATTCGCAGCTCGGCAACTCACTTATGGGAGTGTAGAATGGATTTAAACGCATATTTATTAGTTTGGGTTTGTGTATTTGGACTGTGTTTTGGAAGTTTTTATAATGTCGTTATATTACGTTCCCTTTCAGGCGAAAGTATAGTATTCCCACCGTCAAAGTGTCCTAAATGCAACAATAAGCTGCACTGGTGGCATAATATACCAATATTATCTTATATTTTTCTAAGAGGGAAATGCTATTTTTGCAAGGAACCTATCAGTATTCAATATCCGATTGTTGAATTTATCACAATGGTTTTGTTCGGGTTTTCGTTCTGGAAATTTGGAATTAGTTATCAAACATTATTTGTAATTATATGGCTATCACTTCTTCTTATAATGACGGGAACGGATTTAAAAGAAAACCTTGTAGATTGCAATTTGGCAATAACAATGGGAATTAGCGGACTTCTTTGTTCATTTTTATCAGGCGGATGGCAAGGTTTAACAAGTTCTGTTTTAGGATTAATAGTCGGCGTAATTATATTTGAAACAATTTCACGAATAGGAAAACTCATAGCAAAAACAGACGTGATGGGTGAAGCTGATACTTATGTTGCAGGTGCAATTGGTGCAGCGTTTGGGGTATACAATCTACCGATTATTCTTCTGTTAGGATTATTTGCGTATGCTTTAATTTTTGTTCCTGTATTTTTGTATGATAAATATAAAGCAGCAGACTATGCAACTCTTGTTACATCTATTTTATTCATTATAAGTATAATACTTTGCAGCACAGTATTAAATAATTATTATGGAATTGGTTTATTATTTATAAGTGCAGTTTTATTTATTCATTGTATGTTTAAAGGAATTGATAAAAAAACTCAAAGACGACTTCCTTATGTTCCTGCTTTTTCAGTTGGTGTACTTTTATTTTTAATATTTTTTATAACACAAGGGTTAAATATTTATGACAACAGTATCTTATCCGACACAATACAGAAACTACTGCATATTTAACAACACAACTTCAGAACGTGCTCAAAGAGGTGAAGCGGAAATAGTAAAAATTCGGCAGGAACTCAATGAGCCTATAAATGAAGAACAGGTTGTCGAAGATTTGTATGTATTGAATTTAATGCTTGATAACGGAATAGACAAAAATAAAATTGCAAATATTTATCCTACTCTTTCAAAATATAATGATACAAAGTCGCCAAACATTCAGACTTTTTTAGCAGGGATATACAGAAAAACAAAAGTTCCTGATGCATTTGGTCCATTAGTAAAAATGCTTATTCAGGATTCGATAAATCCGCCAAAAGATGCTAATTTTGACCCAACAGAAGAAATTGGCGGTGCAATATTGGATTACCTTGCATAATATAACATAAAAATTTATGTAAAATTGTATATAATTACCAAATTTGTATTTGCCAAAAGCCTTGTTTTTGGTATAATTATACTGTATTGGAAGGTTTATGAGAGAAAGATTACTTTTATTCTTTATATTATTTGGTTTAGGTGTGTTTTTGTACATCTTCCAAAATTACATTGACACAACAAAAGGGTTTGTTATTCTTTGTGCATGTATGGTTATGTACGGCTTGTATTCAATAGCTGCAAGCATATATCAAAAACGTAAATTAAAAAAATATCCGCTTGTCATAAATGAAAACTATAAACCTTTTGTATCAATTATGATTCCTGCCCACAATGAAGAGGGGGTTATAGCCAATACAGTTGAAAATGTTTTAAATATTGATTACCCTAACTTTGAAGTCATAGTAATTGATGATAGAAGCAGTGATAACACAGCTACTGTAATTAAAGAACTTGCAGATAAACATGAAAAAGTTATCGCTATGGTAAGAGGAGAAGATGCTTATCCGGGGAAATCCGCTGTTCTTAATGATGCCTTTCAGGTTGCAAAAGGTGAAGCAATACTTGTTTTTGATGCTGATGCCACAGTTGAACCGGATTTTCTAAATAAACTTATTCCTCATCTTGAACCTGCTGATGTAGGAGCGGTACAGGCAAGAAAAGTTATTCGTAATAAAGATGTTAACTTATTAACAAGATGCCAAAATAATGAATATACAATGGATACTCAGCTTCAAGTCGGTCGTGATGCCGTTAAAGGTGCCGTTGAATTAAGAGGGAATGGTGAACTTATAAAAAGAAAAGCTCTTGAAGATATTGGCGGTTGGAATAATGAAACAATTACCGATGACTTAGACATGTCTACAAGACTTCATATAAAAGGCTGGGACATTCGTTTCTGCCCGGATGCTTGCGTATATGAAGAAGGTATAGTTTATTTGTTCCCGCTATTCAGACAGCGCAGAAGATGGCTTGAGGGAACTATCAGAAGATATCTTGAATACTCATTTCAGGCTATGTTTTCAAAAAAAATGTCGCATAAAGCAAGATTTGATATGGCGATGTATATCACTGAATTTATTATGCCGATGTGGTTTATGATGGAAGTTACGTTCAGAGTTATAAAATTATTTGCTGATAAAGTTGATCCGTACAGTTTGCATAACACTCTCTGGTCATCATTAATTGTTTCCGCAGTCGTAGGTGCCGGTTTCTTTATGACAATCAGATACAGCCTTAGAAAATACGATAATAAACCAAGAAAAGAAGCTTTCTTTCAGGCAGTTGAGACTACTATTTATTTCTTCATTATCTGGTTCCCGATGGAAATATTTATTTGCGGTAAAATTTTATTCTGCAAAAAAGATATGAACTGGGGTAAAACAGCACATGGATTAGTTCTGGAAGAAAAGAAAAAGATTAAGGACAGAATTACAAAAGAATTACAAGTATTACAAAATAAGATAAAAGAAGCACAGAATAAATTACAAGAGGTATTAAAATGACAACAACAGCACTTGACGATTATAAATACGTAAGAGAGCACATTAGAATGGTTCCGGATTTCCCTAAAAAAGGAATTATGTTTTTGGATATTACAACTGCGGTAAAAGATGCAAAAGCAATGCAAATGATGACAGACTTTTTGTATGAGCAGTTTAAAGATAAAAAGGTTGATTACGTTGCAGGAATTGAATCAAGAGGATTTATTTTTGGTGCAGCACTTGCATATAAATTAGGATGCGGTTTTATCACAATCAGAAAGCCAAATAAACTTCCTGCAAAAACAATAAGAGAAGATTATACTCTTGAATACGGAACGAATACAATTGAAATCCACGAAGATGCGATTTCAGCTGGTGACAGAGTTGTAGTTATTGATGATTTGCTTGCAACCGGAGGCACAGCAATTGCAGCCTGCAATCTGATTAAAAGAATCGGTGCCGAAGTTGTTTCTACTGCATTTATTATTGAACTGGATCCGCTAAAAGGTCGTGAAAAAATAGAAGCAACCGGAAACAAGGTTATCTCAATGTTAAATTACGATTTAGACTAGGAGGTATAAATGAGCGTAAATCAATCACTAAAACCAATAACAACAAGCGTAAACAATAAAGGGCATCTTGAAATTGGCGGATGTGACTTAGTTGATTTGGCTCAAGAATACGCAACTCCGCTATATGTTATTGATGAAGCAACTCTTAGAGGAATTTGCAGAGATTATAAAAAAGCATTTGAGGGATACCATAATATTAAAATGATGTACGCTTCAAAAGCTCTGTGTACTTCTGCAATTGCAAGAATACTTGATGAAGAAGGCTTTGGTTTTGATACTGTATCAGCAGGTGAGATTTATACGGTTTATAAATCAGGAGTTGATATGTCTAAAGTTCTTTTTAACGGTAATAACAAAACAAGAAAAGAGATAGAACTTGCTCTTGATTTAAAAGTCGGAAGATTTTCCGTAGATAATTTTTATGAAGCGGAGCTTCTTAATAAAATTGCTCTGGAAAAAGGAGTAAAAGTTGACATTCTTTTGAGATTAACTCCTGGAATTGAATGTCATACCCACGAATATATTCAAACAGGACAGATTGATTCAAAATTCGGGTTCGATTTAACTCAGGTTGACAAAATTGTAGAACTAATTGTAGATGAATATAAACAACTTAATTTAAAGGGTGTTCATGCTCACATCGGTTCTCAGATTTTTGAGTTGAAATCTTTTGAAGATGAAGTAGAAATCTTAGTAAAAGAGATTGCCAGAATTAATGAAAAATATGGACTTAATCTTGATGAGATGAATATTGGCGGTGGATTAGGAGTAAAGTACACAGATAAAGACTGTCCTCCTGACACAAAAGATTTGGCTAAAGTTATAACAGAAGCTATGCACAAGCACTCTGTTGAGATTCCGACAATATATATAGAACCCGGAAGAAGCATAATCTCAACATCAGGTGTAACTTTATACACAGTGGGAAGCTCTAAAGTTGTAAATATAAATGGCAAAACAAAGCGCTATGTTGCCGTTGATGGGGGTATGGCAGACAACCCAAGACCGAGTATGTATCAAGCGGAATATTTGGCAGATGTTGCGAACAAGCCTGAAAATAATGAGAAAGAAAAAGTTACAATAGCAGGCAGGTATTGCGAAAGCGGAGATATTTTGATTAATGAAATTGAGCTGCCGTATCTTGAGACAGGAGATGTAATTTGTGTATATAATACCGGAGCTTACAATTATTCCATGGCTTCAAATTATAACAGAGTGGAAAAACCTGCCATGGTACTTGTAAATTCTGCACAATCTGATATTATAGTAAATAGAGAGAGTCTTGATGATTTAATTTCACACGACAATATCCCGAGCAGGTTGAGAAAATAATGATAGATACATTGATAGCAATTTCACAGAGCGTCTTAGGTCAACTCAAGTGGTCATTAACTTGGGTAAATATCATTGAAATTTTTATTATTGCATCAACTTTGTTTCTTTTTTACAGAAAATTTATCAAAAATACTCAATCTGAAAAACTTGTTAAAGGTATATTTATTTTAATCTTTTTGTGGATTATGAGTGAAGTTTTGATTCTTATCAATCTTAGAATTTTAGGCTTGTTTGCAAAAGGTCTTGTTGGAATTATCTCTCTCAGTTTAATCGTTATTTTCCAACCGGAACTAAGACGATTTTTGGGTTATTTAGGACAGCCCGGATTTATCAGCAAAACTCTCTTTTCAAAAGATATTCATTTTGTTCAGAAGGATAACGATATAGATGTTATAAAAGAAATTATTGAGGCTGTTAAGTATCTGATAAAAACTAAAACCGGTGCATTAATAGTGTTCAAAAAAGGATTGGACACAGGAGTATTTCCGGATGTCGGAACAAAAATTGATGGGATAATTTCAACTGAATTAATACTAACAATATTTCACCCAAATACGCCTCTGCATGATGGAGCAATGGTTATTGACGGCAATAAAATACAATCAGCAGGAGTATTGCTTCCTCTAACAGAAGACCCAAAACTAAGTTGGAAATACGGAACACGTCATAGAGCCGCAATAGGTATGTCAGAAGTTTCTGATGCAGCGTGTCTAGTTGTATCAGAAGAAACCGGTGACGTTTCCGTTTGTATGGACGGAATGCTTAAAAAATACGAAGACTTGAAAACCCTTAAAGATGACCTTGAATCAATTTTGGAACTAAAAAAGAAGCCGGAAGAAACTAATGTTAAACATAAAAATTTGTGGGATATGCTAAGAGGAAAAAGTATTAAAGAGTAAAATGATTCTTTTTCATTTGTGAACTTAAATTATCTTTAGTTTAGATATTGTATTGAAACAGTTTATATAATATGGTACGATTTTTGTAAAAGTTTTAGTTTAAATTATTATCCCAAAAGAAAAGAGAGCATATATATGTTTTTTCATAGAAAAAAAGTTGAGCCAATCAAGAAAACAAAATCGGAATTAGTTAAAGAATATGTGTCAAGAGCGCTATTTATAACAGTTGGTGCGTTTATTACAGCTGCAGCACTGGAAACTTTCCTCGTTCCGAACAATATCATTGACGGCGGAGTAATCGGTATATCAATGATGGTTCACTATGTTACAAAATGGAATTTAGGTTTGTTAATCTTTTGTATTAATATTCCATTTATTTTACTTGCTTTTAAAAAACTTGGTATTAAATTTATTGTTCATACATTGTTTGCAACCGCAATGTTGGCAATTGCAACAAATGTATTTCATGGATTTCACGTTACAGAAGATTTAATTCTCTCAGCTATTTTTGGCGGTATAATTTTAGGTTTTGGCGTTGGATTAATTTTGAGAAATAATGCCTCTTTAGACGGAACAGAAATGCTTTCAATTACAATATCCAAGAAACTCCGCATTGTATCTGTCGGAGAACTTCTAATGATAATCAACCTGTTTATTTATACGGGTGCCGGATTTTTACTCGGCTGGGACAGAGCTTTGTACTCAATTTTGACATATTATATAGCCTCTAAGGTTATAGATGCAGTTCTTGAGGGTCTGGATAAATCAAAATCCGTAAGAATTGTATCTGAAAATTATCGTGAAATCGGTGATGCTATTATGAAAGAACTTGATACAAGTGTTACTTATATGAGAACAATGGGCGGGTATTCAAGACAGGAAAAGATTTTGACTTATTGTGTTGTTAACAAATTTGAGATGCCAAAACTTAAAGATGTTGTTCACTCTCTTGACCCAAAAGCATTTATTGTAACAGAAGATGTTCACGAGGTTGAGGGAGTACGCGTTAAACACAAAGGACACTAACCAAGGTTACAAATTTTTTAGATTTAAGTGAGTTTGCGGAAAAATTAAAATTTTTCCTGCAAACTTCGGGGTACGGTTTCGAGTCAGGTCACGTGCTATCCCGCAGTCACGTGCTATCCCGCACCTGACCTGACTCTCACACACCTTAGGTCGGATTTGAAAAAGTCGAAAAATTGTCATTTTTCAGACTTTTTCCGCATCCTCAAGTTGTAAATTTTTATTAAAATTAAAATAGTAAAAAGCAATTTTTTAACTCTGATTTACTTTAAATAATTATAAGGGAATTATTAAGTAAGAAAAATAGGAGTTAAAGATGGGATACGACTTTGATTTGTCAAAAATGCCTGCGGACATACAATCAATTTATTATCAAGTTGCAGCTAAAGAGGGTAACAAAACCAAAATTGACAGCGAATTAGAATATTCAATATTTTTTTCAAGAACAAAAAGATTATTAAATTCAGGGAATGCAAAATATACAGAAAAAGAGTTTAAAAGAATTTTTAAATTGGATATCAAAACTCCTGACATGGAAGATGCAAAGCATATTGTAAAACTTTCTAATCCAAAAGCAGACGATATTGCAGTTGAAAAAATTAATCAAAAAACTATTAAATACACAATTACAACCGGTAACATTAAAAAGAAAGATTATGTTCAAAATATAGGTTATTTGAAAACTGACGGACAAAATCTTATCAAAGACAATAATGCATATACTTTCTTTGAAGACGGAAGTTTTGAAACAAGAGTTATAAAAAAATAATAAAATAAAAGTAATAAAAAAGTACTCAGTACTGAGTACTTTTTTATTTTGTAAAATCCTAACAAAACCGTTATTTTTGACCGTAACGTTTTTTAAATCTTTCAACACGTCCTTCTGAGTCAAGAATTTTTTGTTGACCGGTGTAGAATGGGTGGCAGTTTGAGCAAATTTCAACTGTCAAGTTATCTACAACAGAACCTGTTTCAATTTCGTTACCGCATACACATTTAATAACAGTTTTTTTATAATCCGGGTGTAATCCGTCTTTCATTATTAACCTTCTTTCTGCTTTTCAAGATTCCAAACTTGAATATCTATTTCGACCATGTATATTTTAGTTTGCTGAAGAAAAAATATCAAGTAGGGAGAAAGTACAATGATTAAACTCTCTTAATTTCAGTCAAAGTTGGGTCTAACAACCTGCGGCCGATATTTTCAAAGTTGATTGCAAAAAGAGTCTTATTGCCATATTTAATCATTTTTTCAACAACGCCATTTCCATATTTAGCGTGAACAACAGCATCTCCCTGCTGAATAGGATCACTCATGACCATATCTTCCTGTGGAATATCTGCATCATACAGCGGTACTATAGGAGTGCTTGACTCCTTATGTTCTAAAATTTCATCAGCATCATTTGATTTGTGAACAGGCTCTTGATGTACATCTTCTAAAATACCGCCATTTGAATCGGAAACTTCTTCAAGTTCGCCATGATACTCTTCTAATTCCTCGCCATCATTGTTTAGTTCATCTATCAAATCCAAATCAGAATCAGAGATTTCTTCTAACTCATTTTCGTTTTTCATGGTTGTATATACTTTGTCGACATCTTCCATAATCTCTTGTTCAATTTCGTCATTGATATTTATTTGTTCGTTATTTGATATATCGACAATTATGTCATCCTCCGTTGCCTCTGATGAATCAAGTTCTACAATTTCATCAAAATCATGGTTTAATGCTTCACCTGTCAAAGGCATAATCTTTGGCTCAGAAAAATCAACATCTAATGCATTACTTTGAGGGTATTCTTCTTCCGGGGTATCTTCCTGTTCCTCCAATAGCATTTCTACATCGCCATCCAAATCAACAGTTGTTTCTTCTGTGTTTTCTTCTATAAGTTGCTCTGCTTTTTCAGGTTCTAACACATCAGAATCTGCTTGTTCTGAGTGTTCCTGTTCAATCAGCAAATCTTCTGTTAAATCGCTATTATCTTCTTCTAATAAATCTTCTGACAATTCGTCCGTTGAAATTTCCTGAGAAAGTTCATCATCTTCTATAGCAATATCCTCATCCGGAAG
Organism: uncultured bacterium; assembly: GCA_902797965.1. GTDB lineage: Bacteria > Cyanobacteriota > Vampirovibrionia > Gastranaerophilales > Gastranaerophilaceae > CAG-196. The sequence continues at coordinate 268,947 of CADBUY010000002.1, read as the reverse complement.
TTCACTAATATTTACAGAATCATCATTAACTGATGTTAAATCCTGCTGTAAATCGTCCTCTAAATATTCTTCTGTCTTTTCTTCAGATAATAATTCATCAGCAGTATCAATTAATTCTGCCTCTTCCATCGGTTCATCATTGTCTTCCGAAAATTCCAAAAGTTCTGTTTCTTCTGCATCTTTTGTTTCTGCAACTTCTGCAGTATCTGCTCCTAATTCTGAAACTTCTTCATGCCCAACTATTTCATTTTGATTTTCTTCTTCGTCATTTTCAAATAAGTCAATTTCATCAGGTGTTTCTAAATTTTCTGCTATCTCTGCAATTGCATTGTCTGATTTTTCATCAATTGCATTAATAAGTTCTTCCTGATTATAAACAGGCTCGACTTCACTTTTTGTATCTTCATCTATTGATATTTCCACAATTTCTCTGTCATTTTCGTCAGGTATTATATCAAGTGTTTCAACTTCTTCTGGTTCATTTACTTCTTCTACCGGTTCCGTTTGAGGAGAAAAATCTTCAATTTCTGCGGCGTTTTCCGTTTCTTCAACTGACTCTTCAAGTAGTTCATTGACCGGTTTCGCAACCGGTTCTTCAATAGGATTTTCAACAGGTGCATAAGGAATTACATCATCTATAATTTGAGCTTCTGAAACAATTGGAATGTAATTTATAGCTTCTCCTGCTATTAAATATGTATTCTTTTTCATTGAACCAAGGAATGTTGAATAAATTTTGAATATTGTATTATTAGCAATAGTTGGTTCAATAATAAAATTATCAAACATATTTTTAATATCATTAAGATATTGGAATTTTGAATGAGTAACAAGAGTTGTAGGAAGTTCTGAATCCGATATTATATTTTTTAAATTCTTTTTCGATACAGTATTTGCTGTTTCAAGTAAAATTTGGACATTATCACTTCCATTTAGTTTTTCATATATAAAGGCAAGATATCTGTTTTGGAATAAGGTATCCATACCGGATAAATCAATGATTGAACATTTTTGTTCCAATATTTTATCCAAATTGTCCACTTCTTTTTGAGATGATGCGAAGTAACCCTGTTTTTCAAATTTTGCAAGCTTATTTTTTAGGACCAGAAGTTTAAATATATGCTGGTTATCGACCATATCATCAACAATTGATTTTAAAGTTCCGAATGGAACAAAAGGAACAGTTTTTGAATATTCTGATAAATCTCTGAAAATTTCCACAATAGTCGATTTACTGTCTGAAGTTGCATCATTCAGACAAGACTCATACATAAATACAAGGGATGAAGTGTCCAGAGGGAGTTTAAAATCCACTCCTGCTTTAAATTTCTTTGCATCGACAACTCCAAGGGTATCTATAATAACTGTTTTCTTTCCTAAATTTTCGAATTGTTTTGACAAATTACGAATTAAAATATTATTCATATTTTTGTCATCAACACTTACGAGCATTTTTTTATTAAATGCTGAAGCGTCAATTTTTACACAGCCGGAATTATCGAGCGTCTTTCCAACAATAACCGGTCTTGTTGTATTAACTGAATTATCAAGAATATCAAGCGTAAAACTTGTTATTTCTGCATCTTTTGATGGTTCGGTTTTATCATAATTCTTTAATTGCTCATCTTCATATACAAACAAAATTTTTGCACTTGCAATAGATATTTCACCAAAAGTTTTCAACTGACTAACCTGAGCAATATAATTTTTACTCATGCCAATAACTTGTATGAATGAAGACAGGTAAATGCTTTTATCAGCTTCAAATTTTATAAAACCATCTCTTACTTCAATAATCTTCATCAGATACCCTCATTCAAGATATTATCATGAACATGCCAATTTCGTGACAAAATTTAACGTAAAATTTACAATTGGAAATCCTAGCAATAAATTTTATATCCGACATGAATTTCGTTTTTCAGATAGTATTTTGTGAACGGTCTGTCATACCTTTTGTAATGTTCAATACGCATTCTTAAAATCTTGTTATTTCCGCATAAAACTCCGACAACTTTTGTTTCCCAATCACATGAAACAATAGTTCCGGCTTCAGTATATTCAGAGTTATTTTCTGTAATCTCACTTCCCTGTGCAAGAACAGCAAGACAAGTATTATCATTGTTATAGAAATACGCCTCACTCCAAGGATATGCAGCTCTTACAGTTGCATAATTCTCTTCGGCGGTACTTTTAAAATCCAATTCCAAACCACTCGGATGAGAATAATAAGTTGATTTTTCTTCAGCCTGAGTAAGAGGAATTATAATATCTTCGCTCAAATCTTTCAGAAGTTCGCACACAACACCTCTTGCCACAAGAACAGTTCTTTCTTTTAAGGACTTGCCTGTATCTGACGGGTATATTTTAATCTCTTCCTGTGCCAGAATAGCTCCTGTGTCATAGTCTCCATCAACAAGATGGAACGAAACACCGGTCATCTGCTCTTGATTTTTTATTACCCAATAATATGGATTAGGTCCTCTGTATTTTGGTAGAAGAGAAGGGTGAGCATTTATTGTCGCAATTTTGGGGATATCGTATATTTCTTTTGATATTTTTTCACCCCAAGAACCAACAAGAATGATATCAGGATTGAGTTTTAACAGCTCTTTTTTAAACTGTTTTGAATTTACGCTCTGTGCATATATTTCAGGTATTTTGTAACTTTTAATGTAATTGTAATCCACAGACGGCATAAATGTATCTTTAAATTTTCTTATAATAGGGTGGTACTTTATTGTTTCACGACGCAGAACGCCGACAATCTCACAGTTTGAATCAAGTGTTCCTGCAATAAGATTTGTAAACATCTCACCATATCCGATTATTACAATTTTAAGCATTCTTTGATATCCTTTTTTATTTGTTTTTTTAGTTCATTTAAATTATCAAATTTTTGCTCAGGTCTAATCTGTTTTATAACTTCAGCCCTGAGGTAATGTCCATATAAATTACCATCAAAATCAAGAATATGAATTTCTGCCACAGGCTCACCGGTATTATTGACAGTAGGTTTTACTCCCCAGTTCATTAAGGCTTTTTTGTCATTTACAGTCACATAATAAACTCCATAAGGCAGTTTAACTATTTTTTCTGGGTAATTTATATTCGCCGTAGGAAAACCTATTGTTCTGCCGATTTGTTCGCCCTTTATTACTATACCGTCTACTATAAAATTACTTTCCAAAAGGGTATTTGCATATTCTACATTACCGTTTCTTATATAATCTTTTATAAGTGTTGAACTAACTACTTCATCATTTTCAATGACTACATCAACACATTCATATTTAAAATTAAGTTTTTTACTCAATTTCTTCAACATTTTCGGATTACCTTTTTTATCATTTCCGAATGTATGATTAAAACCTGTTGATATTGATACCGGATGATATTTATTGACAAGCATTGTTATATACTCTTCTGCTTCCACTTTTGCAATATCCGAGAATTTAAATTCGACAATGGTGTTTACACCCAAAGACTGCATTTTGTTTTTTGTATCTCTTCTTGATAGAATATACTCTTCTGTTTGATTGAAATACACAGACGGAGATTTATCAAAAGTTACTACAATAACATTATCCGCATGCTTAAAAGCAGATTCTATAACAGCTCTGTGAGCTTTATGAATTCCGTCAAAAAATCCTAAAACTAATCCATTACTCATTTTTATGCAATAATATTAAGCTTTTCGCCTAAAATTCGTTGATGACAAAAATTCTTCCACTGGTTTACACTATCAAAAACCATTGGAAGTTTTTCTGTAGAAGCTGATTTCCTTGATACATAAGGGGTTAAAGAATTAAAAGAAGTATCGCCTATCTGTTCGTTATAACGGTTATTATATACACTTATACTGTTTGACATGTTGTAACCGTTAGTATTCATATTTACAGCTGATACCTGCATAAGCACCTCTTTATATTATGTAGACGGGTAATAATTACTAAAGCATAATCTATTCTCCCGCAAACTAATTCTATCATAATTAAAATTTTTGTGCAATAGGACATAAGGGTACTACATCAAAATGTATATTTTTATGTAATATAGCAAAAATTTTTTTTACGGATTTTATATAAGGTATGAAAGTCGATTTTTATACTTATAATACTTCCCCTCAAACAGCGAAAATACCAAATTTTATGGCAAGACCAATCAGAGTTAATTGGAATAGTGATAGCGGTAAAGCAATGCTTGAAGTTATGGCATGGATGGCTTCTGTTGGTGCAGCTGGCATTGTTTATGCAAAAAATCATAAAGAGAGTTTAGATGAAGATGAATTACAAGAATTACAAAATTACAAGGAAGAAGATTGTACAGAAGAAGCTTTATTAGAAAATTCTATTTTAGTGTTTGATGAGCTATATAGCAAAAGTAAAGACCCCAAAATTATGGATAAGCATTTACAGCTGTTGAAAGATGCATTTGCTCAAAGAAATTTGCTGAGAGGCGGATATTCTGACTTAACTGATTATGAACTTGCCAGAACAGTGCTTGATGTTCCTACGATTGATGCACTTAGTCTGGTTGGACAGGGAAATTTGAAGTATACATTCAGTCTGGATTATGTGGGCTTTAAAAATTTCTGTAAAAATATTTCCAATTTTATAAAAACAGTATCAAATAAAAACTTGGAAAGATTGAAAAAGAAAATTAATCCGGAAGTTTCAAATGAATACAGAAACTTAGAAGAAGATGTAAAAAAAGATAAAAAGCAGATAGGCAAATTATTAGGAAAAGATAACATAACAAAGAGAGAAAAATTATTGTCTAAAATAGAAGCATTAAAGGGTGATAAATCAAATTCTGTAAAAATAAAAGAGTTAAGAAGTGAGATACAAAATCTTTACAGAACAGGTGAAAATGCTTCTGCAATCTCTCAATTGATGCAAGCTATTAATGACAAACAAAGAAAAATGCGTGAGTTAATTAACCAAAAAGTTAAGTTATCACCACAAGAGATTATTAATAAAGTATGGACAATTGCATCAATAATAAAAAGTCCTCATTATAGAACAAATCATGTGTTTCTACCTGATGATATAAAAGGTGTAATAGAACAAAGCGGCACATACCAACATCAACAAGATGGTACTTTTCTTATGCAAGGAAGTGATTTGGAAGATTTATTAGGTAATGATGTTCAAATGTATTATGAAAAAAATTCCAGAAAATTGAACAAAGATGTTAAAGAGATGATAGAACTTATTAATTCTTCATCTCCTGAAAATAATAAGGCTTGGATAGATAATATTAACAAAAAAATATATGAAAGAGCCGGATTAACCTATAATAAGCAATGCGCAGATTGGTTGGATTTGGCAAACTGCAAATACATAAATGAACTTATTGTTTCAGATGAAGATTTTTGGAATACTATGAGTGCTTTGTTAGAAGTACTGACTGAGTATCATTATACATTCCCAAACATGTCAATGGCAGATATTCTTGATGATTTTGTCTGCAATGATGAAACAAAAAAATTATTTAAAGAAAATGAAATAAACTATAAGAAATGGGTTGGAGAAGATAAAAATTCGTATGTAAAAGGTTCTGTTACAATAAGAGCAGAAGATGCAAAGAAAAAAGCTGTCAAAAATATGATGGATGATCTGTTATTGCTTTATCAAACGTCTGCAATACCACAGAAAGAAAAAGACATTATGTTTAAAGCATTAAAGGCTATAGGAGTGAAGATATGGCAGCAGGAATGGTTTAAATATCCTATTATTAATGATAGAGTAATTGAATTTTCAGATTTAGATTCGATAATGTCTGCAATAAAAAATGAATTAAATACAAATACTTTTTGGTCAGTAGAAAGCAATAATCAAGTTACTGATAAAATGCGTGATACGTTGTATTGTCACTTTATGCTTCAAAGAAAACAAGAAATTGATTGCGCTAAAAGATTAAAGGACAAAGAAAAAGTTGACATAAAAGTGCAGAAAGTAAACATGGCGGATATCAAACATTCAATTGGCTTAGGAAATGATTCACATTGTTGTACTGCGCTTGGCAGTCAGTCAAATGAGTGGTCTGCTCCGTCCTATATTGTTACAAGAGCGATTGGTGCAATCGAAGTTCTTGCAAACGATGAAGCAGTTGGTAATACTATGATGTATTTTGCAAAAGTTAACGGTGAACTTTCGTTGGTTCTTGATGATATTGAACTTCAAACAAAATATCAAAACAACGATAAGATTAAAGACATGATTATCAAATACGCTCAAAAAGTTTGCAAAGAAGTCGGTCAACCGAATGTTCATATTTATGCGGGACCCGGAATGCAAAAAGTTGATATATCCAAGTATGAGTTGATAGATTCTGAAATGGAAATAATAGGAAGACTTTCTGACGGATGGTTTGTGTATTTAGACTTTGATAATGATGCACATGAGTTAAATGGTGCAATTGAAAAAACTAAATTATATAGAATTAAATAATTTTATTATATAATATTAGCGGAATAAAGCAGTCGGATAATCGCGCGGGGTAAATTAATACCTTGTGAGGAAAGTCCGTGCATCCAAGGACAGCTCGCCGGAGAAACTCCGGACGGCGTGAGCCGGTGGATCGGACCACAGAAAGGGAATGAGGTAAATATTAGTTACTTCTGTTCCAAAAGACTACCGATGGATTGTGGGTTTCCATAATCACAGGTGATGGTGCAAAGGTGAGGTAAGAGCTCACCGGATATACTGAGAAGTATATGCCAGGCAACCCCCGAGCGGATGCAAGATTGAAACAAGCGTTTGAGGTGTCCGCCGAGCTTGGAAAATCGCTTGAGATTAGGAGTAATCCTAATACCAGACAGATGATTATCGGAGTATTTATACTCCCTGCCGATAGAGCGAACCTCGGGTTTTGAAGTCGGCTGAGAAACAGAACACGGCTTATGAGCTGCTTTATTCTTTTTTATCTCATACATTTAGATGATATCAGGCAATTTAAATTTAAGAATGTGTGTTTTCAGCCGTTAACTATATAGTTAAGGAAATATACATGTCACATCAATATAGCACCCCAGCTGCCGTTTGTTCGGGCGGTGATATTTTAATCCCAAATACAAAAAATCCGCATTTAGCAATTGAGTATATTAATTCATACATCGATAAGGCGAGATGTGAGGAATTTTCTGTTGATATTTCTTTTATGAATATCATTGATGCCTGCTATGTTTCTACAATGTGTTCAACTAAACACTATATAAAATATCCTGATGGGAAAATTAATTGGTTTGTATCTTCTGATTTGGTAAAAGATTTGAGCAAAGATATGCTTCTTGGGAATAGCGAATATTTTCATAATTAATATTTTATGCTAATATTGGTGTTGTATATATGTAAGGGGTATGTATGGACTATGATGTAGTGAGAAATAGTGTTAACAATGCTTATGTTAATTATAAAACCAACGACAGCAAATTTTACAGCAGTATGGATGATTTTTTTAAAGAGGGTAAAAAAAATCCTTCTGTTGCTAAAATACTATTGCAAGATTGTGTATCAAAACATCAGAAACAGGCAATAAAAATGATGGAGGAGATTGCAGCAATTCCAGGGCCTGAATTTTTGGAACCGTCGATATCAAATTCAAGAGAAATTCTTTACAGAATTTCTTTAACTAATGCAAAGAAATGTATAGATGCAGCTGATTTATACAAAAATACAGAATATATAGGTGAAGATGATACTATGGCTTTGGGTTCTGAACACCAAAAAGAATTTAATGCTGCTTGGAGGAAATTATATCCGAAAACAGGTAAATTGAGAGATAGAATTATAAAAGCCAAAAGAATTTCCATGGATGAAGTTACTTTAAAACCAAGCTGGTTTGAAAAGATTAATTTTGCAAAGTCAATCAGTGAATTCAAAAAAGACTATCCAAAGACAATTCTTACAAGATACAAACTGGTTATGGATAATCAAATAAGAGAGGGAGAAGTGACTCCAAAGGTAAGCGGTTGGTTGAAAAGATTTGCATATAAAATGTTAATAAATGGAAAATTCAAATTTAAAAAATAGGAAAGGAGATGTTTATGCCGGAGACAATGACAAGAGTTTTAGACAAAGTTAATTCCCCTGCTGATTTAAAGGAATTGGGAATAAATGAATTATATGATTTATCTCAAGAAATGAGAGAATTAATAATAAAGAAAGTAAATACTATTGGCGGTCACTTCGGACCAAATTTAGGTATGGTAGAAGCAACGGTTGCTCTTCACTATGTGTTTAATTCTCCTGTTGATAAGATTGTTTTTGATGTTTCGCACCAATGTTATCCTCACAAAATTTTGACAGGAAGAAAAGACGGTTATTTGAATTCTGATAACTATCTTAAATATACAGGTTATACAGCTCCTGAAGAAACTGATCACGATCTGTTCAAAGTAGGTCATACATCTACTTCCATAAGCCTCGCAACAGGTCTTGCCAAAGGACGTGATTTAGTGGGCGGTAAAGAGAATGTTATTGCTATAATCGGAGATGGTTCTTTAACAGGCGGTGAAGCATTAGAAGGTTTAAATAATGCAGCAACATTAGGTAGCAATATAATTATTATTGTTAATGATAATGATATGTCTATTGCAGAAAACCAAGGCGGTATTTGTAATATGCTTACGGAACTAAGAGAAAATAACGGCGAAGTAGAAAATAATTTCTTTAAGGCTCTCGGTTATGAGTATCATTATATTTCAGATGGTCATAATATAGAAAGTTTGATAGAAACATTCACAAAAGTTAAAGATTCTGACCACCCTGTTTTAATCCACATGCATACAATCAAAGGAAAAGGTTTTAAGCCGGCTGAAGTTGATAAAGAACCTTTCCACTGGATTCTGCCAAACACGCTTGATCACTTAAATGATGCTCCAAGTGGTGAACCCAAAGAAAGCTATGAATCAATAACAAAAGATTACATCCTGAAAAAAATTGCAGACGGTGAACCTATAGTGGCTATGAATGCAGCTACTCCAGGTGTTTTTGGCTGGAATAAATCTTTCAGAGATAAACTCGGAATTCATTATGTTGACACAGGTATTGCAGAACAACAAGCAGTTGCGATGGCTTCAGGTATCGCAAAAAGAGGCGGAAAACCAATCTTGGGAATTATGAGCTCTTTTGTTCAAAGAACTTATGACCAATTATCTCAGGATTTAGCATTGAATAACAATCCTGCTACTTTATTAATCTTCTGGGGTGGAATTTCAAACGCAGATGCTACACATCTTTGCACATTTGATATTCCTTTAATCAGCAATATTCCCAATATGGTTTATCTTGCTCCTACTTGTAAAGAAGAATATGTTAGAATGCTGGATTGGTCTGTTAACCAAAACGATTATCCTGTTGCAATAAGAGTTCCTTTTGCAATTACTTATTCCGGTGTTGAAGATAAAACAGATTATTCAATCCTTAATAAATTCCAAATGGTAGAACAAGGTGAAAAGGTTGCAATTATTGCTTTAGGCTCATTCTTTGGTAAAGGAAAAGAAGTTAAAGCATTATTACAGGAAAAACTCGGAATAAATGCAACTTTAATTAATCCTAAATTTATTACAGGCGTTGATAAGGAAATGCTTGAAAGCCTAAAATCAAACCATTCTGTAGTCATAACTCTTGAAGACGGAGAATTAGACGGTGGATTTGGTGAAAAAATTACAAGATTTTACGGAAATTCATCAATGAAAGTTCTGAACTACGGTTCTCATAAAGAATTTACTGACAGAACTTCAATGGACGAATTGTATACAAGATATCGTTTGAAAAACGACTTAATCGTTGAAGATATAAAAAATCTTGTATAATTCAAAAAATAACAAGTAAAAGGTGGACAATGCAAATGCACGTCCACTTTTTATTATTGGTAACTATATACAATATTACACCCCCTACCTACCGAGGAAGGAAGCTTGTTGCTACTAAACACTGATGAAGCTTACAACTACGTGAGGGTGTTAATTTTTAATAAGTTTGCTACAGGGTATAACTCCGACTACTTATAACTAAATTTTGTTATAGATTTGCCTAAAAAATTTACCCCAGAAAGTTGAAAAATGAATAAAGGTGGGTTATAATATAAACAACAGGGTGGCGGTTTGTCAGACCAGCCAGATACTCTGTAGAAGTCGAAGTGGCATCTATCGTTTACGATAGGTGCTACTTTTTATTATGAATAAAATCAAGAAAATCATTATTAATGTCAAATTGATATTTTCCATAATAACCTCCTTTCCTCGGAACTATCGACCGAAATCGAAGTAATAACTGTTGTGTCGAAGTTTCTAGAAAAGAGTATCCTTTACCCTGCTGTTTAAATTTTCAATGTATTTTCCTATATTATACAAAAAAATAACAAAATAGTTACTTAAAGAGCAGAATATTGCAAAAAATTAAAATTTTTATCAAAGTGTAATAAAAGCAACATGTTGCATTTGCAACACATTTGTGATTTAATACACTAGGACAATGGTTTGAGGCAAAAATGGAAAATACTGTTCAGAGTGAGTGGAAGTTTAAGATTAACCCTTGGATAACAATGATACCTGTAATGTTATCTATTTTTATGTTTGCGTTAGATGAAACCATTTCTAACGTAGCGCTTCCATATATGGCTGGCAGTTTTTCTATCAGTCATAATGAGTCTACCTGGATTATTACAAGTTATCTTGTCGCAAGCGGTGTTGTAATTCCTACTGTAGACTTTTTCAGCAGACTTATCGGAAGAAAGCAGTATTACATATTAAGTATTATTATATTCACAATAGCATCTGTTTTTTGCGGTTTGGCAAATTCAATGGGAATGATGCTGGTAGCGAGAATTATTCAGGGTATTGGCGGTGGTGGTATTATGCCGATTGCTCAGGCTATAATTTTTGAAATATTCCCTAAAGACAAATTACCTCAAGCGATGGCAGTTTTTTGTTTGGGTGTCATTATGGCTCCGATTTTAGGACCATCTCTTGGCGGTTGGATTACAGAGAATTGGTCGTGGCCGTTTATTTATTTTATTAATGTACCGTTTGGGATTTTATGTTTATACTTAACCCAACAATACGTCGAAGAACCGCCTTATTCAAAAAAACAAAAGAATGTAAAAATGGATTTTTCCGGCTTCTTTTGCCTTGCTGTATGGTTGTTAACATTACAAATAGTTCTCGATAAAGGTAATGATGCAGACTGGTTTGGTGCGCCTTGGATTTGTAAATTATTTACCGTTTCAATGTTAGCATTTATAGGGTTTGTTTATATACAGAAGAAAAAATCTAAAACCGGTGATGGACTTATAAATCTTTCGATTTTGAAAAATAAAAACTTTTTAATAGGTACTGGAGGACAAATTGTTCTAATGGCGGTATTGATGTCATCAGCAGCAATTTTACCTTCTATGTTACAGAGATTACTGGGATATACTTCATTTTTAAGCGGTTTATCAATGATACCTCGTGGTGCAGGTTGTTTTGTTGCTTCAATATTAAGTGGTGTTCTTGTTGTAAGGTTAGGCATAAAACCTTCTGTTGTTATAGGGTTGGTAACTCTTGCAATAGGTGGTTTATTGTTTGGTCAAATAAATACAAATATTGCTTTAGCTGATATTGCGTTTCCTAACTTTGTTTTTGGTGCCGGCATGGTACTTTCTATGGTTCCGTTGTCTAATATTTCTTGTGCAACGCTATCGAATGAAGAACAGACAAATGCTTCAGGAGTTCAAAACTTATTCAAAAATGTCGGTGCAGCCATTGGTACATCTATTGCAACAACAATGATTGCAAGATTTTCGCAGGCTCATCAAATGATGATGGTAAAATCATTAACAGAAACAAATCCGGCCTTTTCTGAAAGGATAAGTGCAATAAGTTCAGCATTTATGACTCAGGTTGACCCGATGACAGCAGTACATATGGCGCAAGGTCAGGTATACAGGATTTTAAATCAACAAGCGGCACTTTGGGGATATGTTGAAACATTCAGATATTATGCGGTTGCGGTTGTGTTAATTTTGCCTTTTGTATATTTCTTGAACGATACAACAAGACAAAAGAAAAAAGAACAATAATTGATAGCAAATTATATTTTTATTTGTTTTTAATCTAATATGATTAAAATTTCAAATTCGGAATTACATAATTTAAATAACGATTTTCGCCGCTTTCAGACAAGAATTGTAGAAAGCAGAAAACAGGATAATACATATTTTATTTCACAATTAAGTCAGTTTCAGAAGAAGTATAAAAAGCAGGTTTAGAAAAAAGTTTTGCGGGATATATTTTTGATTTTGCAGAAAAAATGCGAAAAATTGGTATAGAAGATTTCCCGGGGATTATTTTCAGTAATCTTATGAAAATGCCATTTCTTAAACCTCAGGTAAAAGAATTTTATGCTCAAAGGGCTTTAGAATATGCTCAGGAGCAAGGTGATACAATTCATGTTCTTGCAAGACTTGTAGACTTAGAGAAGATGTATAAGAAAAATAAAGATACTCGCAAATATGCAAGAGTATTATTTCAGCAAGAGAAAGCTTTGATAAGTATATGCAATGATTTTAAAAGAGCAAAAAGGAATTATAAGACATATTCCAGAGGACGTAGCCAATTAAAACAATATGAAATGGAGCTTGCAAAAACAAGGGTTGATATAGCGAAAGTTATTATAAAGTCAAATCCTAAACAGGCAAAAATTATTCTTGAGAAAGCAAAAACAACATTTGAACGTGAAGAACGTCAAAAAGAAGTTGATTTTGTAAACTTGATGTTGTCGGGAATTAATGTTTAAAAATAATACTTAAAATAAGAATCTCATCCTCTGTTTGGATGAGATTCTTCTAATGTACTAAAGAAAAATAAAAAATTACCGATACAGTTAGTATGGAAAACCAAATAAGGTTTTTCATACCTCCTCCCCAAGTCTGGTAGCCGTTCTCTAAAGAAACGGCTTTTTTTTATGCCATATTTTCTGAAATAACGGAATTTAAATCTGCTTTAGTTATCTTTCCGTCTTTATTATAGTCAAGAATTGTATTTTGTTCATAGTAGTTTTCACCTTTAGACGTTAATACATTTCTTTTTGAACGTCCAGGAAGAAATACCAACGAATACAAAGTTCCTCTGTCAAGAGTTTCATTATCTTTATATCCTGCTGCAGATTTATTGGCAACGAGAAATTTTTCAACATAGTCAAGCTGTTCTACGGCGCTCATTGTTTTTAATTTTGCGATTGAAGTTCCAAGATTTTTTGCGGTATCAGATGTAAACTGAATTAAGCCCGTAGCTGAACCAAGTGGATTTTTAGCGTTTGGACTGAATGTCTTTGCAGTTTCTACCCACATAACACCCATTAAATCGTTAGGATCACATTTAATTTTACGTGATATGTGTATTACTTTGTCATAGAAAGCATCAGGTAAATCCTTTTTCTTTGACCATTTTGCTTTTAATGCAGAAGCGTCATAACTAACAGGTCTGTCTTTTGTTTGTTCGGCATCTGTTTTATCAGGTTCTAACTCTGTTTTATCTGCTTTTACTTCACTTTGTGCTTTTGCCGGACTAATACTTGATAATTGAAATTGTGGTCCATATCCACCAATAAAACCTCCTATTGGAATCTGCGAAGGAAGATAATAGCCTGAAAACGGCATATCATACCCTCTGAAAGTTGTTTGAGAGTTGTTATAATTGTTGCTATTTTTATTCAGGTTTTCATAATATTCTTTCATTCTTTTATTAAAATCTGAATCAGGATTAAAAGTATTATCCCATATTGTTTTTCCAACTTGAGAAAAATCAAGAGTTGGGAATGCTGGATTACCAAAATCATTTAGAATAGAAATTGGTTGAGCAGATGGTGTCAGGTTCATATTTGCAAACGGATTTGGGAATGGATTTGCAAAGGTTTCAAAATTCACTCTCTGAGCATTCATACCGCCAAAGCCAAAACCATAGCAGTTCATGCCGCAGAAGAACGGATTGTTAGCTAACATTCCGAACGCAAGTCCGCCCATAAAATTGTCGAAGAAATTACCTATTCCCATGTTTTCTTAATCCCATCTATATATATAAAGAGTTTTTGTTAATAAAAATTGCATGGATTGTAACAATTGTTAATACATCAAAATATATATTTTAATGTATAAGTTTTAATCTTTTCATATCCACTTTCTTTGACCGCAAAGAAAGTGGAGAAAGAAACTCTCAGGGTTTTAACTTCATTCGCTAAACAATTGTACGGTTCAGCCTAATCGAGTGAACTCGGAACTTTCGGGGTAAATTCTTTCCTTAAAGTATTTCTTTCCGACTAAAATTAATCAGCGAATTTACACCCCGCCAGTTCCTCAAACAGCACTCTCTTTGTTAACGCTTCACCTACATTGTTTGCTCATTACGTTGAACCCCGAACCCCAAGGATTATAAAGTAGTAAAAGCTACGCGTTAGATTTGGCTTTAGCCAAACCATCCATTTAGTTTTTACGCACAAAGTGTGTTGTGGTTATCCATTCGGTCCGGTGTTTCTCTTCTTCTTTTGCTTCGCTTTCTTCTTCTCTTGCCATTAAACGTGCCTACGTTGTTTGCTTACGCAAACAAACTTCGCACTCTGCCGACAATCCGCTTTGCCTCCGAAACAAAGAGAAGAAGAAAATGAAGTTAACATAAAAAAAATAAGAAATAATGATATTAGAATTATTTACACCAAAATATATATTTGATGCAATATTATAGTTTTTATATATTTACATCTAAATTCGGATTTTTTCTAAACCATGTAAGTTGGCGTTTTGCATAATTTCTTGTGTGTTGTTTTAATTTGTCCAAAGCTTCATCTAAAGTCCAAGTTCCGTCAAGATACGCTAAAATTTCTTTATATCCGATTGTTTCAGTAAAATTTGAAATTCTGCCATGTTTTTCCAATAGCAGTTTTGTTTCTTCTATAATTCCCTGTTCTACCATCAAATCCACACGTTTATTAATTCTTTCATAAAGCCATTCTCTTGATGGCATTTCAGGAATTATCCACTCTACATCATATTCGGGCTCACGCAGCGTTTCTACCTCTGATAACGGTTTACCGAGAGTTTTTATAAGTTCTAAAATTCTGATTACTCTTCTTTTACTTGTATCTTTAGAAATTGTTTCAAAAGTTTTTTCATCAAGTTGTCTGACTTCTTCAATAAGTTCTTCTCTGCTCTTTTCTTCAAGCTCTGCTCTCAAATCATAATCAGTTTCTACCTGTGGTAAATTATAGTTTTCCAGCAAAACTCTAAAATACAACCCCGTTCCTCCTGCAACTATTGGTGTTTTTGAACGCGACAAAATATCCTCTATTTTTTCCTTTGCATCTCTAGCGTAATCACCTGCAGTATAATCAAATTCAGGCTCTACAACATCAATAAGATAATGTGGTATTCCCTCTCTTTCTTCAACTGTTGGTTTTGCAGCTGCTATATCAAAACCTTTATACACTAGGCGAGAGTCAGCAGAAATAATCTCGCCATCCATCTTATGAGCTAGTTCTATTGCTAACTTTGTTTTTCCGCTTGCAGTGGGTCCGACTACTGCTATTACTTTTTGTTTCATAAATACATTCTACCCGAAAATTAAAATGTATGATATAATAATCCTATGTTTAAAAGAATAGCTGCAATCTTAGTGTTATCAACTTGTTTATCTGCCTATGCCGCAGAAATTCCTGTTGACGCAAAGCTGGACTACAATCAGGGTATCGATTTTTACAAGCTCGGAATGTATGAAAGAGCCATTGAATCTTTCCGCTCCGCAGTCAGAGCATATCCGGATTATGTCGACGCTTACTACAACTTGGGAACAGTTCTTGAATATCTGAAACAATACGCTGAAGCTATAAACGTATACAAGCAGGTTTATGTAAGAAATCCTAACGACTATGAAGTAATCTACAAACTTGCTTTTTTAAGTTCAAAAATTGAAGATTATAGCCAAGCAAAGGAATATCTTAAATTAATTCCGTCATCAAGCAGTTATTACCAAAGAGGGTTAGAATTATCAAGTTCTATAAATAAATCAATTGCAGTACCTCCGCAAAAACCTGTTAATGCTCAATCTAAGATTGCACAATACTCTGGTGTATATGAAAACGTTTTAAGTCCTACAGGTGTAACAACGGATTCTAACGGAAACTTATATGTTGCAGCTTTTTCTGATAATTCCATCATTAAGATTACCCCTGACAATAAAAAACAAGTATTTGTTAAAAGCAATTTAATACAGGGTCCAATAAGCCTTGTTTCTGATAGTATCGGCAATATTTATGTTTCCAATTATTCAGGTAATAACGTAGTAAAAATAACACCTCAGGGGAGTGCATCAGTTTTTGTTACAAAAGTCGATAAACCTTATGGACTCCATATTGACGGTAACATGCTATTTATAACCTGTCAGGGCTCAAATTCTGTTTTAAGACAAAGGTTATAATTTAGTTCTTAATTTTTCGTTTTAACCCTTTTTTTAACTGGCTTAATGGTCCGTTATACGGATCAACTACAGTATTATAATAATTTTTTGTATACACAAACGGGAATTTTGGTATCCAAGAACATCTCATCAGTACTGAAACCGTATCCGCTCCTTGTGAAAACATAAGTTCATCAATTGTTTCTTCATACGCAGGAGAGATTGATGAAAATAATTTAAGAGCATAATCTGTAAATGTAACTCCATAATATCCAGTTGATGCAATAGGACTTGACGCTATATCGGTTATATTTACTCCTGAATTATCCGCATCGGCATTAAAATTAACTATGCTGAACGGTATTTTGCCAATACTGTTCTCATCACGTTTGTATTCCATTTGCTTTTCGTTATAAACAATTACCAAAGTATCAAAATCAGGCATATAAATATCGTCAAAAATGTTGTCCAAAATTACAAAACCATTCATATCAGTAAGACCAAATTTATAATTTTTTGCAGTAACAAACATTCCGCCATACAGCAAGTCTATTGAAGAATATTCCACAGGAAGAATCTTAAACCCCAATTCATCATAAATACCATACCTGCTGCCTTTTCTGAATTTGACGTATTTCCCCAAAACTCTTTCAGCTTGATTAAACTGCGGTTCCACAAGTACCTTTCCGTCATCATTAAGAATGCCGAATTTTGTTCCTTGTTGCATTATCCATGCCTTCTCTCCAAGACGCACAAGCTTTTTGTATTTAGCTTTAGCTACGACATTCCCTTTTTCATCTTTTAAACCAAATTTATTATTCTCGGAAAAAACAAAACTTGCAGCATTAGAGCTCTGCAATAGAAATAAAAAACATATAACGAATAAAGCTAACTTCTTCATACTCTAAGATTAACATAAAAAAATTATTTTATCTTATTTGCACACACGTTATACCAGCGTTCGGAAAATTCTATTAAAGGCTTTGTATAAAGCTCTATATATTTCGGATAATCAGAGCGGCTTCTGGAAATATAATCTATAACGGTTTTCTGTGCTTCATCATTTTTATCTAATGGTTTAAAACCAAGCTTTTCATAAAAATCTGATGACATTTTTTCTCCTGCAAGAAATACATCAGAAAACTTGTTTTGTGCAGATTCCATTGTCTTTTTCATTAAGGCATTACCTACTTTATACCCGCGATAAGACGGATTAATTGCAATAGAATCTACATAGCAAACTTTATTTTTTACTCCCGGTATTTTGTCATATCCGTATGACAAGCACGCACCCTGAATTTTATTACGTTTATCTTTTGCAAGAAGCAATGTCATATCTTCATGCGACAGTTTTATTTTTGAAGCATAATACCTTACAAAATTTTTAAGATCTTCTGCATAATTAAAACTGTTGTGTTTTGCAAATATTTTCCAAGCAGGATCCTTGGTAGAGGATGCAAAGTTTTTACAGAAAAACTTGGTAAGATTTTCAATAAAACCTTCCCTTTTTAAGTCTCTCGGCGTAACTTCAGTAACATTAAGCCGCCCTCGTTTTGTTTTAATTACAAAAGGCTTAATAGGGTTTGCTTTGGATTGAAAATTTAACTGAGTATTGATATTTATATTCATTTCAAATAAATAAAAACATCTAAAAATGATTTTTGCTAATTATTTTAATTAAATGTCAAACGGATCGTCTTCTTTATAATAATTTTTCTTTGCAGGCTTTACCTTTTCATTACGTTTTTTTACATCCTTTGCAACATGTTTGTATGCGTTATCTAGCGAAATCTTTGCAAGAGGCTTATTTTTTGCTCTGTTATTTACAGTAAGCCAATATGTACCTTTCACATTATGCACGCTGAATGATATTTTTCCTGCATATCTGTCACCGGGTTTAAGTTGCGAAAACAACAACTTTGTATCACCAAATATTGAAGGGTTAAAGACATTATTATAATCATTTACTAACGCCAAATCCATTCCTGAAATGGTTTTATCTGACATATTAGATATCATCAGAGATAAAGTTATTGTATTAGCTTCCCCAAACGGATCTTTTTCATACAGTATATTTGATATTCTGATATCAAGTCCCGGATAAAATAATTCTTCTTTCTTTAAGGCTTCTTCCTTATATACAGGCAGAGCAACATCAGACAATATTTTTACTTTTATTTCATCACCCGGAGAGATTAAAACATTTTTTCCTTTTCTTACAAGCGACATTCCAAGCCCAATCGTTCCGCCTATAGCAGCGCCTCCTGCAAGTGTATACCCATGAGATGCTATTGCAGCTGCAGGTCCTAATGTCTGCAATGCAAACACTCCGCCCAAAAAACCGCCTGCCGCAGTATATCCCAAGTCTGTAGCAACAATTTTTCCTGCTTCTTTTACAGGATGTCCTTTTGTAGACATTGTTCCCTCTATATCAATTTCTCTTCCGTCAGGAGTCGTTAATTTATCAAACTTAAGATTTAAATAACCGTTCCTGCCAAGTCGTTTTGCTTCTCCGGTTTGAGTAATAGTTCCATGTGCAATAGTTCCTTTGGGAAGAATTACTCCCTTATCACCAATAACATCAGAAGTTATTTCAGCAAAAAACTCATCACCCTCTAACGAGAAAGAACCGTCCAGAACCTGAGAAACAGTCATCTTAATAACATCACGTTTTTCCAAAGTTTCCGTTTTACCGGTAAAAATATCTTCCTGAGGGCGTGTAACATTATCATCATATTCCGCGTAACCTTGATAAGTATCGGCTGCAAATACGATTGGGTTCATTAACAGAATACCTGCAAGAAATATTATTAACCTCTTCCGCATAATTACAGTATACTATATTTTAAATTTTTGAACAATCCGTTATATAATATAGTTATTAAATTAGGAGTAAAAATATGAACAAAAAAATATTAGCATACATTCTTACAAGTGTAACTTTAACAACCGGAATTGCTTTTGCAGCAAAATATACAATTAATACATCCGGTACTGTTAAAAATCAGGCTGGACAAACAATAACATCTCCTGCAAACAGTGTTAACCAGAATTTTTATAATGTATACACACCTGCCAACTATATTAACAATAATGTGGTTAATCAGGCACAAGTCGGTACAATAGAAATTGTAATGGACTTTTCAGGAAGTATGTCAAACTGGATTACAGCGGCAAAAAGAAGTATGGCTTCAATTGTCGCACAAATCCCTTCATCAACAAAAGTCGGTTTCAGAGTATTCGGGCACGATTCTAACGGTACGAATCCGACTAGCATCCATACTCTGCAAGATGTAAAAAAGATTGTTAAAAACGGAAATAAGTTTACAGTAGTTACAGAAAAAAGTCCTGTAGGAACGACAAGAGGAGCATGCAGCGCAACAACTCAGGTTGCACCAATCATAAGTGCTAACTCTAACTCAATCCTTGCAGGTATGAATTCTGTGGATATAGGAGGGGCAACACCTCTTGTTTATGCACTGGATAGAGCCGCATATCAAGATTTTGCAGCGTTAGATACAACTTCACCTAAGAAAATTATATTAATCACAGACGGCGGTGAAAACTGCGGAGGCGATCCTTGTGCTTTTGCTAAAGCTCTTATGAGAAAACGTACAGATATTCACATTGACGTAATCTTAGCTTCATCATATTCCAAATCACTGTCTTGTCTTGCCTCCACTACAGGCGGACACTTATACAATGTTGATAATTTAGGCGATTTTTCAAGAACTTTAACAAGAACTATTCAATCTCAGCCTGCAACTCAAGAACAAATTAAAAAGCAAAATTACGAATTTATTGCTGAGTAGCAGCGTTAGGATAAATAAGTATATATTAATATAAATTTTTGTAACTATATGCAATATTACACAAAATTCTCAAAGTTACCCTCATAATGAGCGATAGCGAAGAATTCTTTTAAATGTTTACGATTTTTTGCAAAAGCATCTGAATGATAACATTTTTGCCAAATTTTGTGTTAAAACGCATATAAATGACTTTATTTAATATTTACCCCTATAAAACTTCTACAATTTGTTTTATATCAGCACTAGTTATATGATGTAATGCCTGTTCTTTGTGTGCGGAATTTAATGCTTGTTTTTCTTTTAATGTCGTTAAAACTTTTAATAAAAGAGTTTGATTTGAGCTGTCCAAAAGGGTTTCCAGCTCTTCAACATCATTAACATAATCGACTGCAAAGAATACAAAGTCGCTCTCATCATACAATTCGTCATACAAAAGACTATTTAGTTTATTAACATTTACCCCTCTGAAAAATTTATTTATTGCAGCAACTTCATCTTTTGTATTCTTATCACAGTCAAATAAATATTCTTCGTTTTCTTCCAATGATTCAAACTTTTCTTTTGCCATTCTTAAAAGAAGCGCAGATGAACTGGTTAAACAATTATGATACAAATTTTCAAATATTTCTAATAAATTATAGTCTATAGCACCGGATGGAGGAACAATCTCCGGAATTGCATTAATTATGTTACACATAACAAGAATTGCGCCCTCAAAACTGTCTTCCAGCAATGTTTCCAAATCAACCAAAAACGGTATTTCAGCTGCTATATTTTCAGAAAAAGATGAATTTTTCATAACGCTAAAAATCTTTGGTAAAGTATCTTTAGCACCATAAGTCACAAGAAACTTAACAGCATTATACTGTTCAAATTCATCTTCTGATTTTAAATTGTTAACAGCTTCCTCTTTTGATACAAAATCTTTATTTTTAGATAATACTTCTATTGCATTAGCTGCCAAACATTCATCCTCGGACTTCGCTAATTCTCTGACTTGAGGAAGTAAATCTTCTGCTTTACCTTTTGGAAGCATTGATAAGAATTTTAAAGCATAAGCCTTCTGTGCATTACTGTCTTTATTTAAGCATTCTATGATTTGAGGAAGCAAGCTTTCTCCGCCGTATTCGTACAATGTAGAAGCAAAAACTTCATCATAAGATGGTGAATAATAGTCAAAAAACTTAAATAAATTTAAGTAATTATGCTTATTAGAAGCATTGCGAATACGTTTTGCAACATTATTTTTTATAAAATCGAACAAGAAATCATCCTGTTTAACGAGTTTTTTAAATAACTCAATATCAGGAGTATCAACGAGTATTCGTGCTGCCTGTTCAAACTCTGCAGGATTTTTCCCTGTGAGCGCCTTAAATAAATCCATATAACTAATCCAAATAGAAAACTGTAATAACTTTGTGATTTTCTTCAGCGTATTCAACCGCTCTGTGCAAGGTTTTACTTGTATGTGACAAGAAACAAATCATTTGATTACAGTCATCAATAATTTCTCTGTTACAAATTCTTGAAGCATCCGCTAAAGTCATCATAGCTCTATCTGAATGCTCTACAATATTAGGAACTCCGATTAACTGGTCTTGAACGTCAGATGGCTGTTGACCGATTGTCTGAGGTAAAATAACTTTTAACTTATCAGGATTAGATTTCATTGCACCGCGAATTGCAGCAGCGTTAGTACCGCATGAACCACCTGAAGTAATAATAGTATTACCTTGTTGAACAAGTGCAGTAGTCAAAGTTTCTATCATTTGCTGATGAGTTATTGCTAAATTTCTTGAACCAATGATTGCAATTCTTTTTGCTGGCTGCTTAATAGTAGCAAGTTCCATTGCTAATTCATCAACTGTATCAGGAGCATGGTCTGCTTTATCCAAGTCATCTACAGGAACCATTATCGATGGTTGCTGCTCATTTTCATCAATAGAATCTAGTATTTCAATCATTTGTTCACCTTATGTTTGTCGTATTGTCTTTTGTACGTCTTTTTTGTATGCTTAGATATAATAGCATAAAATTCAGATTTTGGGAATAGGGAATGGAAAATTTTTTAGACGGACTCAATAAGGAGCAGCAAGAAGCAGCCCAAACAACACAAGGCGCTTTACTGATTTTGGCAGGTGCAGGAAGCGGTAAAACAAAAGTTTTAACTTCACGCATTGCTTATATGATTCAACATGGAGCAGTTGCAGGTAAAATTTTAGCTGTAACATTTACCAACAAAGCTGCTCGAGAGATGAGAGAAAGACTTGCCAAAATGGTTGGTGATAACATTGTTAAATATATGTGGGTCGGCACATTTCACAGTATTTGCGGGCGAATTTTAAGGCAAGATATTGAAAATTATTCATTCCAGTCAGGCAAAAAACTTGATAAGAACTTTACTATTTATGATGAAACTGATTCTTTAGCAGTTATAAAACAAGCAATCAAAAAAATTAATCTTGATGATAAAATTTATCAGCCAAAATTAATAAAGGCAATAATTTCAAATGCTAAAAACAAAATGCAGGATGCCTATACTTTTGCAACATTTGCCCGCGATTTTAAATCCCAAAATATCGCAAAAGTTTTTGAATTTTACGAGAATACTTTAAATAACAATAACGCAATTGACTTTGACGATATGCTTTTGATAACGGTTAAATTGCTTGAGCAAAATCCAGAAGTCAGAGCAAAGTATTATAACAAATTTCAGCATATTCTGGTTGACGAATACCAAGACACGAACCAAGCTCAATATCAATTGGTTAAAGCACTTTATACAAATCTTCAGGCAGATATTCCTGAAAACCGTTCTTTATGTGTTGTAGGTGATGTTGACCAATCAATTTACTCTTGGCGTGGTGCGGATTTTAGAATTATTTTGAATTTCCAAAATGATTTTCCTAAAGCAAAAGTTGTTAAATTAGAACAGAATTACCGTTCTACTGCAAACATTTTGAATGCTGCAAATGCAATCATAGAAAACAATGAAGAACGTGTTGACAAAGTTCTTTACTCGCAAAAAGGTGACGGCGAAAAGATATCACTCTACGAAGCACAAGATGAGGCTGACGAAGCAAACTACATCGTAAAATCCATTCGTGATACATCTGATAATTACAACCAGTTTGCAATTTTATACAGAACAAATAATCAGTCACGTGCATTAGAAGAAGCACTTATTGCGGCCGGTATTCCATACAGAATTTATGGAGGTCTAAAATTCTACGACCGTAAGGAAATCAAAGATGCAATTGCGTATTTAAAATTAGTCTATAATCCTGATGATTCACAATCGCTAAGAAGAATTATTAATGTTCCAAAGCGTGCAATCGGTGAAACAACGCTTAAACATTTGCAGGAATACGCTGACGAAAACGATTTAAGTCTGTTTGGAGCAATCAAAGATGTTGATAATATCTCAACAATTAAATCCGGAACGGCAACAAAGCTAAAGGATTTTGCAACTCTGATTGAAAAATTTAAAGATGCGGAAAAAAGATATTCACTACCTGAATTTTTAGGTTTAATTCTGGAAAGAAGCGGATACCTTAAAGAACTGCACGATTCCAATACAGATGAGGACGAAGTAAGAATAGAAAACTTACAGGAATTGGTTAACGTAGCAAACGAATTTGAACCGGAAGAGCAAGATAATATTTTGGGTGAATTTTTAACTCAGGTGTCTTTGGTTTCTGATATTGACGGAATGGATGAAATTGCAAACAATGTAACTCTTATGACACTTCACGCATCCAAAGGACTTGAATTTCCGATAGTGTTCTTAGCGGGGTGTGATGAGGGAATTTTCCCATCTGCAAGATGTTCAAACACTGTTTCAGAACTTGAAGAAGAACGCCGATTAATGTATGTAGGTGTTACAAGAGCAGAAAATAAATTATATTTAACAACCGCAAAAAGGCGTCAAATGTGGGGTGAATATAAGTACTATACCCCGAGCAGATTTATAGATGAAATTCCTGCAAACTTGATAGATGAAGAAGAATCAGAGTATTCAGAATATTCTGACAGAAGCACATTCAGAACTGCCGTAAAATCAGTAAGGGGTAAAAATAACAAATATGAAAATACTGAATCTTCATATAAAAAATCTAATACATCATTTACATCTGACGGATATGTAAAGCCATCTACAGGTTTTGGTGCTAATTTTGTTGCTCCTGGGGTAAATAAAGTGGTAAATAATAATTCAAACGGTTTTGGAAAAGACTTTGTTGCAAATACAAATTCGAAAAAAACTACAACTGTTGTAAAACGAACTCCTTCGCGTATGATTATTAAAAAGAACCCTATAAACAAAGAAAAAGAGGAAGAAAAACTAAAAGCATTCTGGGAAAACAACCCGATAAAACAAAAAATTGAAGAACAAAAAAGAAAAGAAGCAGAAGCTGCTGAAGAAAAAAAACAACAGGAAGAACTGAACAATGCAACAACTCAATATTTTTTTAATGTAGGAGAACGAGTATTCCACGAAAAGTTAGGTATTGGTCATATAGCAGACGTTATCCAAATAGGTGACAGTACAATGTATACAATTGACTTTGGCAAACTCGGTAAAAAGGCTATGGATGCTGCGTATGCTCACCTCAAAAAGTTCTAGATTATGAATAATTCATTAAAATTTATATTTTGATGTAGTAAATAATTTATTTAATGTACTTCGTTTATAAAATTTAAATGTCTGGTTCTGCTAACGCAAAATCTGGCTGTGCAGTTTTGCAAGAACGGCAAAAACAGTATCTGACGAGAGATGGTTAGAAAAACTGTAAGTTCTATTCCAACAATATATAAACAATATTAATAATAATTTAGAAAAAGGATGGATTTAAAAAAATACAATTGAAATGGCTGAAGATGCAGTAAATTTTCCATCCAAAGCGATTGTTTATGATGATAATGGAAATGTAAAAACTACTAAACAAGTTTATATACACTTGGTGATACAGATATACATCAAAGCTTCCATGAATTAAGCGAACGATATATTGGTCATTTTGAAGATCAAAGTATATGGTAGCAAAGTAGGTTGGGGTTTCTACCCCAACAACATTAAATAGCTTATAGGTCGGGTTTCAACCCGACAAAAACTAAAAAATAACAAAGTAGGGTGCGATGTTTCGCACCTTATTTGATGTTTGATGTATTTAGAGTGTCTAAAAGTAAAAATGGTTAATTTCCCTTACGGGATACTACCCTCCCCACCCCTCCCTAATCAGGGAGGGAGCAGCTCTTAGCTTTTCGTATGAAAAGGTTAGAGATACGGGTGGGTGTCAAATATTTGACTTTTTGTCACTTTCTTATTTTTTTTTATTAACTCACTCAATCACCTGTTCACCTGCTCACTCAATCACTTCTTAAACAATATGAGCTTGCGGAAAAATTTTAATTTTTCCGCAAGCTCCATAGAACGCTTTCAATGCGGGTTGTGTGCTATCCCGCACACGACCCGCATTTTACACACTTTAGGTCGTGTTTGAAAAAGTTCGAAAAATTGTCATTTTTCGACTTTTTCCGCACACTCATATTGTAAATTTTTGTAAAAATTTTTAACACGCTGTTCGACATTTACCCCCCTCCCCTGTTGACAGTGATTTTTGTTTGAATTACGATTAAAATGCTATAGTCGAAAGTAATAGCCCGAGTCGGAAATCGGAATTGGCTGGATAAGGTTAAATGCCAATCGGTTATTGATATACGATCGGAATGTTAAATACAAAAATAAAGGAAAAAACAATGGCAACAGATTCAAAAAGACAAAGAATTAGAGTTTGTTTAAGATCTTACGAACACAAATTAGTTGATGTATCAGCTGAAAAAATCGTAGAAACTGCTAAAAGAACAGACGCTAAAGTAGCCGGACCTATTCCTTTACCAACTAAAAGACGTATTTATTGTGTATTACGTTCACCACACGTTGATAAAAAATCACGTGAACACTTTGAGATTAGAACTCATAAACGTATTATCGATATTTACGAACCTACTCAACAAACTACAGAAGAATTGAGTAGATTAGACTTACCTGCTGGTGTTGATATTGAAGTTAAATTATAATTTAACTTCAAACCCGCCCCTTGAGGGAGGGTCGAAATCTTTGATTTCGGGGTGGGGTTAATCCTCACAAAACACTGGTTCCGAATTTGAAAACTTAATAATAGCATTATGCATATAATGTGAACTACAACGGGGTAGGGTAAATGTAGAAAAGACCTTGGTGAAACTACAGAACTGATGGTAAGCCCCCGTGGGTTAAGCAAAACCCAAATGATTGGTAAAGAGACTAAAGGTAGCGCTCGCAAGATGAAAGGCATATTTGTATGACAGAATAATTCTGCTCGTATATATGTCGGAAAGGATAGACACATGACATTAGGTGTAATAGGTAAAAAGGTTGGAATGACTCAAATCTTTGATTCAGAAGGTTTGGCTGTTCCTGTAACTGTAATCCAAGTTGGTAAAACAGTTGTAACTCAGGTTAAAACTGTTGAAACAGATGGTTACAATGCAATACAAGTTGGTACTGTTGAAGCTAAAGAAAAACACTTAACAAAAGCTGAAATAGGTCACTTTAAGAAAAACGGTTTAGACAGCTTTAGACATCTTCAAGAATTCAGAGTAGAAAATCCTCAAGATTATAAAGTAGGTCAAGAACTTGATTTATCAGTTTTGAACGATGTTCAAAAAGTTGATGTAACAGGTACTTCAATCGGTAAAGGTTTCCAAGGTACTGTTAAAAGATGGAACTTTGGAAGAGGACCAATGGCTCATGGTTCTAAGAACCACAGAGAACCTGGTTCAATCGGTGCAGGTACAACTCCTTCTCGTGTTATCAAAGGTAAAAGAATGGCTGGTAACATGGGTAATGAAAGAGTTACAATCACAAAACTTAAACTTGTTAAGGTTGATTCTGAAAACGGTTTAGTTTTAATCAAAGGCTCAGTTCCCGGTTGCGAAGGAAGATTGGTTACAATCGTTCCTACAAGAACTAAATGGAATGGCTAAATATTAGAAAATAGGACTTGCCATATAAAACTTATTCTTTAGAGAATTTGAAAGAGGTAAGGGAAAGTAAGGAAAACAATGTCGAAACAATTATTAAATACAAATGGTGAAGCATTAGGTGAAATCACATTATCAAAAGAAGTTTTTGGTGTAGAACCTAATATTCATGTAATGCACTTAGCATTAAGAAGACAATTAAATAACGCAAGACAAGGTTCTGCTTGTGCAAAAACAAGAGCAGAAGTATCAGGCGGCGGTAAAAAACCTTGGAAACAAAAAGGTACAGGCCGTGCAAGAGCAGGTTCTCTACGTTCACCTTTATTTGCAGGTGGTGGTGTAGTATTTGGACCTAAACCAAGAAGCTACGAAATTAACATGCCTCAAAAGGCTAGAAAGTTAGCTCTTAAATCTGCACTTTCAGCAAGAGAAGAACAACTAGTTATCGTTAAAGACTTTTCAGCAATTGATGCTCCAAAGACTAAATTAATGGCAGGTATTATTAAATCCCTTAATTTATCTGGCAAGATTTTAGTTATCGCAGATACAAATGCTGAAGAAAATAAAAACTTAAGTTTGGCAGCAGGTAATATTCCATCAGTTAAGTTATTATTACCATCAAACTTAAACGTAAAAGACTTATTAGAGGCTGATTTTGTTGTAATGACTGAAAAGGCTGTAGAAACAATAACAGAGAGGTTACAATAATGGCTAGAACAAATAAAGAAAAATTATATGATGTTATTAAAAAAC
Organism: uncultured bacterium; assembly: GCA_902797965.1. Classification (GTDB taxonomy): domain Bacteria; phylum Cyanobacteriota; class Vampirovibrionia; order Gastranaerophilales; family Gastranaerophilaceae; genus CAG-196. The sequence continues at coordinate 240,927 of CADBUY010000002.1, read as the reverse complement.
CTATCATTACAGAAAAATCAATGATGGCAACCGCTCAGGGAAAATATACTTTTGAAGTACAAAAAGATGCAACTAAAGTTGAAATTGCACAAGCAGTTGAACTTGCATTCCCTGGCAGAAAAGTTAAGAAGGTTCAAACAGTTTATATGCCTTCTCACGAAAAAAGAATGGGTATGAAATTTGGCAGAACAGATTCTTCTAAGAAAGCAATCGTTACTGTTGAAGGCGATCCTATCGAAGAATTAACAGCTATATAGTATAGCGTAAACCGGTGTAAATCCGGTATAGTAAATAGTATGAAGCAGGTTGGGTGAAAAACCCAACAACGTAAAGCCAAAAAAAGATAGTAATAGGAGAAAGAAAAATGGCAATCAGAAAAATTAATCCGACATCTCCGGGACAAAGAGGTATGATGAAAAGTGATTACCAAGAAATCACTACTCAAACTCCTGAAAAATCTTTATTGATGAATATAAAAAAGACTGCTGGTCGTAACAATACCGGTAGAATTACTTGTCGTCATAAAGGTGGCGGTGTAAAACAATCATATCGTGTTGTTGATTTCCGTAGAGAAAAATTCGGAGTACCGGCAACTGTTAAAACTATTGAATACGATCCAAACAGAAACGTAAGAATTTCATTAGTATTCTATGCAGATGGTGAAAAAAGATATATCCTAACACCGGAAGGATTGAATGTTGGTGATGTAATCGTTTCAGGACCGGAAGCAACCGTTCAGACAGGTAATGCACTTCCTTTGGAACTTATACCATTAGGTACAATTGTTCACAATATTGAAATGATTCCCGGCAGAGGTGCAAAACTCGTTCGTTCAGCAGGTAACTTTGCACAAGTTATGGCAAAAGAAGGTAATTATGTAACAGTTAAGTTACCTTCAGGCGAAATGAGAATGATTAGAAAAGAATGTATGGCAACAATCGGAACTCTTGGAAACTCAGAATTCAAGAACCTTAAGATTGGTAAAGCCGGCAGAAAGAGATATATGGGCGTTAGACCTACCGTTCGTGGTGTAACAATGAACCCATGTGATCACCCTCACGGTGGTGGTGAAGGTAAAACCGGTCCTGGCGGACATCCGAAAACACCTTGGGGTAAACCTGCTCTTGGTTATAAGACAAGAAAACAAGGTAAGGCTTCTGATAAACTTATTGTAAGAAGACGTACAAAGTAAGATAGCTGGAAAAGGGGTAAATAAATGTAAATAAATATTTACCCCCTGAGCAAAAAAAATAATTAGAAACATTATTACTAATATACAAAGGAGAAATTAATGGCACGTTCATTAAAAAAGGGCCCATACGTAGAAGAAGCTCTTCAAAAGAAAATCAACAAGATGAATGAAAATTCAGAAAAGAAAGTTGTAAAGACTTGGTCAAGAGCATCCATGATTATTCCTGATATGTTAGGACATACAATTGCTGTTCACAACGGCAAAACACATGTTCCTGTATACGTAACAGAGCAAATGATTGGGCATAGATTAGGTGAATTCGCACCTACAAGATTATACAAAGGTCATGCTGGATCTGATAAAACAGCAAAAAGAGGTTAGTCCTCAAACGTAAACTAGAGTTAATTAAAATTAATTAATATAAGGAAAATAAAAATGGAAGCTAAATCAAGACAAACTGATATTAAAATGACAGCAAGAAAACTTCGCAGAGTAATCAACGAAGTAAGAGGTAAAGCTGTTACTGAAGCTCTTGATATGTTGAGATTTATGCCATATTTCGCAGCAAAAGTTGTTGAAAAGAACGTAAAAGCTGCAGCAGCAAATGCTTATGAAAAAGATGGCGTAAAAGCAGAAGCATTAAAGATTTCAGAAATCTATGCTGATGAAAGCGCAACATACAAAAGAGGTAAGCCAAGAGCTCAAGGTAGAATATACAAAAGACTCAAAAGAACGTCACATCTTACCGTAAAAGTAAGCGATGGCGCAAAAGCGTAAGTTAGTAAAAGAAAATAAAGGTAGAAAAAATGGGACAAAAAACACATCCAAAAGGATTTAGAGTAGGTATAATCAGACCTTGGGACAGTACTTGGTACGCTAACTTCAAAGATTATGCCGCAAATGTAGCAGAAGATGCTAAAATCAGAAAATTTATCAAGAAGAAACTATATGCAGCAGGTGTTGCAAATATCATGATTGATAGAAAGTCTCAAAATGTTACTATCACTGTTGTAACAGCTAAGCCGGGTATTGTAGTAGGCAGAGGCGGTCAAGGTATTGAAGAACTTAAAGCAGAAGTTTCAAAATATTTAGGTAAACCTGTAGTTATAAATGTTGTAGAAGTAGCAAGAATTGATGTAGATGCTCTTTTAGTTGCAGAATCTGTTGCTCAACAACTTGAAAAACGTATTGCATTCAGAAGAGCTATGAAACAAGCTATGCAAAGAACGATGAGAGCAGGTGCTCAAGGTATTAAAATTATGGTATCTGGTCGTTTAGGCGGTGCTGAAATCGCTCGTTCAGAATGGGCTAAAGAAGGAAGAATTCCTCTTCAAACTCTTAGAGCTGACGTTGACTATGGTTTTACAGAAGCTGATACAATCATGGGTAAGATTGGTGTTAAGGTTTGGATTTTCAAAGGCAACCTAATGCCTGGCGAAAAAGCAGACATGAACATCAAATCAAAAAGCTCAAAAGAAAACAATTCCGGCGAACGTTTCCAAGGCAGACGCGGAAAACGTAAAGCAGTAGAAACAAAATAGTAAATTAGGAGAACAATAATAATGTTAATGCCGAAGAAAACAAAATACCGCAAACAAATGAAAGGTAGAATGAAAGGCACCGAAACAAGAGGTGTTGATTTCGAATTCGGTCGTTATGCTCTTAGAGCTCTTGAACCCGGCTGGATTACAAGCCGTCAGATAGAAGCTGCAAGACGTGCAATGACAAGAGAAATCAAACGTGGCGGTAACGTTTGGATTAAAATATTCCCGGACAAACCGATTACTGCAAAACCTGCTGAAACTCGTATGGGTTCAGGTAAAGGTAATGTAGAATACTGGGTAGCGGTTGTAAAACCAAACAGAATCTTATTTGAACTTGATTACTTTGACAGAGAAGTTGCTGTTCATGCTTTAGAGCTTGCAGCACAAAAGTTACCAATTAAAGTTAAGGTAATCGAAAAGGAAGCACAAAACTAATTAAGGAAATAAAACAATGAAATTAAGTGAAATGCGTGAAAAAACAGTTGAAGAACTTAACCAATTCGTTTTAGATTCAAAAAAAGCTTTGATGGATGCTAGAATTAAATTATCTATGCATAAATTAGAAAACACTGCTGAAATATCTAAGACAAAAAGAGCAATTGCTCAAGCTAAGACTGTTATTAAAGAAAAGGAGGCAGCTAATGCCTAAGAAAGAAAAACAAGGTGTAGTTATATCAGATAAGATGGACAAAACTGTTGTAGTAAAAGTTGCATCTTATGATCCGCACCCAAAATATAAAAAGATTATTGAATCTAATAAAAACTATAAAGCTCATGATGCTAATAATGAATGCGGTGTAGGTGATACAGTTAGAATAATTGAATCTAAACCAATTTCAGGAAGCAAGAGATGGGTTGTAGAATCTATCGTAGAAAAAGCTAAGTAGTAATTAAAACATCATTGCTGAATAAGTAATGCGCTGTGGGGGTAAATCCCAAAGGTAGGTTGGGTCTATAACCCCAACAAAAAAGAAAAGGAAAAGGAAAATGATACAACAAGAAACAAGACTAGTAGTCGCTGATAATACAGGTGCAAAAGAATTGTTAGTTATCCGTGTTATGGGTAGTTCAAACAAAAAATTTGCATCAGTTGGTGATGTTGTTGTAGCAACTGTTAAGGATGCAACTCCTAATATGACAGTTAAAAAATCTGAAGTAGTAAAAGCAGTTATCGTAAGAACAAAACATGATATCAAACGTGCTGACGGTTCTGTTATCAGATTTGATGAAAATGCTGCAGTAATTATCGCAAAAGACGGTAACCCAAGAGGAACCCGTGTATTTGGACCTGTAGCAAGAGAACTTCGTGATAAAAACTTCATGAAGATTGTTTCACTTGCACCTGAGGTAATTTAGTTTTTCTTTTAGAAAAAGCTAAAAGTCCCTCAAAAAAAGAAAAAATGGAGAAATTAAAATGGCAAATTCAAGAAAAAGCCTTCATGTAAAAACCGGCGATAGAGTCGTTGTTACAGCAGGCAAAGATAAAGGAAAACAAGGTAACATTAAAAAAGCTATACCTTCTGAAGGACAAGTAATTGTTGAAGGTGTTAATATGATTACCAAGGCTACAAAGGCTAATCCTGCTTATGGTATTCAAGGCGGATTGATTAAAAAGGAAGCTCCTTTGGATTCATCAAACGTTATGATAATATGCCCAAGCTGCGAAAAAGCAACAAGAGTAGCACACAAAATCGTTGACGGAAAAAAAGTTCGCGTTTGTAAAAAATGTGGTGAACAACTCGACGTATAATCACTAAATACGCGGCCCGGGGGTCGGGGTAAAGGGGTAAATATAATTTAGCTCTTTGCAAGATTTCAAAGGTTATTGAAAGCCCGCTGTGGTCTATCGTATCAATTATAAGGAAATAGAAAAATGACAAAGACAAAAAGCTTAAGAGCAAAATATGAAGAAGAAGTTAAATCAGCACTTAAAGAAAAATTCGGTTACAAAAACGATATGATGATTCCAAAACTTCACAAAATTGTTTTAAACATGGGTGTTGGTGAAGCTTCTCACAACTCAAAAATAGCTGATGCAATTCAGGCTCAATTAACAAAGATTGCAGGTCAGCATGCAGTAGTTACAAAGGCTAAAAAATCAATCGCATCTTACAAATTAAGAGAAGGAATGCCTGTCGGTGCTATGGTTACATTACGTGGTGAAAGAATGTATGATTTCTTACAAAAGTTAATCTGCGTAGTTCTTCCTCGTATTCGTGACTTCCGTGGTGTTTCTGCAAAGAGTTTTGACGGCAGAGGTAACTACACTCTTGGTTTAAAAGAACAATCATTGTTCCCTGAAATCACTTATGAAGAAGTTGACTTGGTAAAAGGTATGAACGTATCTGTTATCACAACTGCTAATACAGATGATGAAGCAAGAGAATTGTTAAGATTACTCGGTATGCCTTTCAAAGGTATGAAGGGGTAAATATTAAGACAGTAGGGTGCAATTTATTGCACCAAAAATAAAGACAAAGGAGATAAATTCATGGCTAAGAAAGCGATGATAAATAAAGAAGAAACAAGAAGAATCTTGGCAGCAAAGGGTAAATACCCATCTGTAAGATTACATAACAGATGCTCAATTTGCGGTCGTCCTCATGGTTTCCACAGAGATTTCGGTCTTTGCAGAATCTGCTTGAGAAAGATGGCTCACCAAGGTTTACTTCCTGGCGTAACTAAAGCAAGCTGGTAGGGGTAAATTCATAATGGTTTGACCCCTCACCCTAACCCTCTCCCTTTGGGCGAGGGAATGTGTGGGACTTGCTAAATATAGTAATTTGATAAAGCGACTTGATATTTATCAAGTCGCTTTATAATGACAAAAATAATAAAACATTAAGAAATGATATTAATTATTAAGTTTCGTAGGGTGGGCAAAGCGAATGCATGCCCACTTTTACTTATATCTGTTACTGTCCGTGATAATTTGGATTGAATAAAAATAGTTTTGTAGGGTGGGCAAAACGAATGTGTGCCCACTTTTACTTATATCTGTTACTTTATTTATTGAAACTTTATACCTTGCCAAGAATTACGGCGAAGGAATTCTCTATCCAAGCGGTTCATTGTGTCTAATTTTCTGCCTATCCAATTCGGTGCAACAAGTTCTAAACGGTGTCCGTTTCCGGCAACTCGGTGAATTGTTGTTTTTGGGGGTAAATATTCAAGAAAATCACAGACTTCCGAAACATATTCATCTTCAGTCATAAAATTGATTTCACCATTATTATACATATCTGCTAATTTAGTGCCTTCTAAAGCTACCAGCATGTGAATTTTTACTCCTTCAGGCTCAAGTTTTGCAATTGTTTTAGCTGTTTCCATCATTTCTTCATGGGTTTCAAAGAGATTAAGGATAACATGCAGACAAATATTTATACCTTTATTTTTTGTTTTTTCGTAAGCATCTAAAAAGCATTTGTAATCGTGTCCACGATTAATTTTTTTTAAAGTTTTATTGTGAACAGACTGCAAGCCGTACTCAATCCAAGTGTAATAATCGGGGGTAAAGGTACTTATAAGATTGAGTTTTTCTTCATCTACACAATCAGGTCTTGTTCCGATTGACAAACCAACTATATCATCACGGCAAAGTGCCGATTTATATATTTTTTCCAATTCTTTAACAGGTTTATAAGTGTTAGTATAGGCTTGAAAATAAGACATAAATTTTTCTGCCTTAAATCTCTTTATTTGTATATCAGCTCCTACATTAACCTGTTCTTCTATGCTAAGCCGGTTTGAATGAGATTGTGAAAAACTTCCGCTTTCATCACAAAAAATGCACCCCTCTGTAGAGATTGTTCCGTCACGATTAGGACAGGTAAAACCTGCATCAAGAGTAATTTTATAAACTCTTGCTCCAAATTTTAGTTTAAGGTGGTCACTGAATTTATTGTATCTGATATCCGTATTATTATAAGTTATTACCCCCTCATCACAACCATCTCCCATTGGGCGAGGGAGATTTTTTTTATCGCTGAATTTATTATATCTATTTTCTGTTCCGTTAAATTCCATAATTATATGTTTTATTTTCCTATACAGGTTGGTAATACAGTGTCAACATTTTATTTTTGAAATAATTTGTCGGCTTTGTAAAGCCGACCTACTGAATTTGTTGTACCGATTTTCTGTTCCGTCAAATTCCATAAAATGTTTAAGATTACCAATCTTATTTTTTTATTTTACCCCTTACCCAATTTTCGATTACTCTTAAAGGAGCTCTTGTTATGGCAAGTGCCCAAGGGGGTAAATCTTTAGTTATTACGCTTAAAGCACCTACATTTGCTCCCTCTTCTATTTTAACAGGTGCAACAAGAACAGAATTAGAGCCGATTTTAACATTATCTTCAATGATTGTTTTACTTTTTTCTTTTGTTAACGGATTGTAATTCGCCGTAATTGTCCCTGCTCCTATGTTTACGTGGGAACCTATTTCCGCATCACCTATATATGTTAAGTGGCAAGCGTTTGTATTTGACTTAATGTGAGCCTTTTTTACTTCTACAAAGTTACCTATTTTTACATTGTCGTCTAAAGTCACACCGCCTCTTAAGTGCGCAAAAGGTCCTATTTTGCAATTTTTACCAATTTTATTTACCCCCTCAATGTAAGTAGATGGGTAAATTACGGTATCTGGTTCGATTTCTGTTTCAGGGCTAATCCAAGTTGCAGAAGGATCAATGATAGTAACTCCGTTAGTTAGGTGCTTATTAATAACTCTTTGGTTTAAGAATTTCGTTGCTTCTGCAAGGTTTGATTTAGAGTTAATTCCGTAGATTTCGGTATTATCTTTTAGTGTATAAGCATTTACTCTCAAGCCATTTTCATTTCCCCATTTTATAATGTCTGTTAAATAGTATTCGCCTTGGGCGTTGTTTGTTTTAAGCTGAGAAAATGCAGGTTTTACTTTCTTCCAGTCAAGACAGTATATTCCGGCATTAATTTCTTTTACCCCTTTTTGGTCGGGAGTTGCATCTTTTTCTTCAACAATTGCTTCAACTCCATTATTTCCACTGCGGATAATTCTTCCGTAGTTTGTCGGATTATCAAATATTGCACTCATTACTGTTAAATCAGAATTATTTTCTTTGTGGTATTCAACAAACTCTTTTAAAGTTTCAGATGTAATTAGCGGAGTGTCGCCGCATAAAATAACGACTTCTCCGTCAAAATCTTCAAGATAAGGAAGAACCATGCTGACAGCGTGTCCTGTACCTAATTGTGGTGACTGAAGAACCGTTCTTGCGTTTTTATAGTTGTCTTTTATATATTCTTCCACTCTTTCTGCCTGATGACCTACAATAACAAAATTTTCATCAGCCAATCCGGTATTATTAACTGCTTCAATTACATATCCGACTAACGTTTTATCAAAAATTGTATGTAAAACTTTAGGTGTTTCAGATTTCATTCTTGTACCTTTGCCTGCCGCCAAAATAACTGATTTTAACATAATTAAATCCTCTCTTATTAACATTTATTATATCATGGTTAAGACTTTGAATAAAATAATAAGTAATGTATAATAAACATAGTATTTGGGGAAAAAGCACCCCACCCTGTCCCTCCCTGGAGGGGAGGGAATAAGAGCGAGAGGAAACACGCATGTACAAACTTGGAATAATCGGACATCCTTTGGGACACTCAATATCTGCAATAATTCAGAAAGCAGGTCTAAACAGTATCGGTGAAGAAGTTCAGTATGATGTAATGGATACGCCTGCAGAGGATTTAATAGACAGATTAAAGTATATTAAAACAAATGGCTATCAAGGTTTTAATGTTACGATTCCATTAAAAGTTCCTGTGTCATTATTCTTAAATGATATAGACGATTATGCAAATATCGCAGGATGTGTAAATACCGTTAAAATCACAGAAAATAAAGAACTATTTGGATATAACACTGATATTTACGGATTTAAAAAAGCAATTCCTGCTGATGTAGATTTAAAAGGTAAGACGGCGGGTATACTTGGTACCGGCGGAGCCGCAAGAGCAGCTGTTGTAGGACTTGCGGAAAAAGGGGTTAAGAATATTGATTTTTATACAAGAAATATCATTAATTCTCACCAGACTGTGAATTATGTTCGTGCAAAATTCCCGAACGTAGAGTTTAATGTATATCAAATTCAAAAAATGAGAAGTCTTGCAGATACTTCAATTCTGGTTAACGCAACGCCGATTGGCATGAAAGGGTATATAGCAGACCAGATGGCAATTGAACCGTACGATTTTGATACCCTTAATCCTGATGCAATTGTTTACGATATCGTTTATAATCCATCTAAGACTGTTCTTTTAAAAGAGGCAGAAAAAAGAGGATTTAGAACAATTGGCGGATTGGATATGCTGATATATCAGGCAGAACGTGCTATAGAGATTTGGACAGGAAAAACTCCCGATACAAAACTTATGAAAATAGCAGCACTAGAGACGTTATAGGTTTTAAATGTAACAATTTGTTAATATATCATCTAAAAAGTGTAAAATATACAAATTTTTGAATTTTTATAGTATTATATAAAATGTTGAAAAAACATAATTAATGCACAAAGCATTGGTAGAAATGGAGGCACATGAATTGACAATTGTATCATCATCACTAAAAGAGCTTGAAACTCACTCTAATTTAGACACTGTAAACTTAGGTCAACACGTTCTTGCAGAATTTTTTGAATGTGATTCAAATATTTTAAATAATATTGATAAAGTGGAAAAGTATATGATAGATGCGGCTCTTGAGTGTGGTGCGACAATCGTTCAGAAGTGCTTTCACATGTTTAACCCCTATGGTGTATCAGGTGTGGTAATTATATCAGAAAGCCACTTGGCTATTCATACTTGGCCGGAACTTGGTTATGCTGCAGTAGATTTATTTACTTGCGGTACTAAGTGTGATCCAAAAGTTGCTTATGAATTCCTGAAAAAGAAATTTAATTCAAAAAAAGCATCATTTACTGAACTTAAACGTGGTATCATTGACAGAGAAACTCTTAAACTTTCCGAACAGCCGTTTGAGGTAGCTGAACAATTCGAGGGGTAGTGGGTAAATAATTTAATAAAGAAGGCGGACAAAGTTCCGCCTTTTTTATTATTAAAATATCAAAATATGCATTTTGATGCATAACCTTTTGTGTTCTTCATAGGATAGAGTTAGAGAGAAGATGTTTTTTTATTTAGATATTAACTTCGTTTTCTTCTTCTCTTTGTTTCGGAGGCAAAGAGAAGAAGAAAGCGAAGCAAAAGAAGAAGAGAAACACCGGATTAAACAAATAACCACAACGCACTTCGTGCGTAAAGATAGAATGGCTGGTTTGGCTAAAGCCAAATCTAGCTGCGCAGCTTTCGCAAGAACGGCAAATTCCCTCTCGGGCGTGAGGGGGGAAGGGTGAGAGTTAATTATGTTGCGAACGTGCGGTTTTGCCGCATTAGTGAGCGAAAGAGTGCAAGCTTTAGCTTGCAACATTAATTTAGTCTTTTGCCCGTGAGGGCATTGTGGTTGGTTTTTGGTCGCGTGTTTTTCTCTTTCTTTTTGCCTCTGTTTTCTTTCTCTTTTTGCCTCGCAATCAAAAAGAGAAAGAAAATAGAGGTTAACAAAATTTTTAATACATCAAAATACATATTTTGTTGTATTAAAAATTATATAAGTTTTTATACGATACGTTTTATTTTTCTTTCAAAAAACTTTATACTATAATATTTTTATGACAGAAAAGATTACGATAAAGGGAGCGAGGGAGCATAACCTCAAAAATGTATCGCTTGAAATTCCGAAAAACGAACTTGTAGTTTTTACAGGTGTTTCAGGCTCAGGTAAGAGTTCGCTTGCGTTTGATACGATATTTGCAGAAGGGCAAAGACGTTATATAGAGAGTCTTTCAACTTATGCAAGACAATTTTTGGGTCAGATGGATAAGCCGGACGTTGATTATATTGATGGGCTTACTCCTGCAATATCAATTGACCAAAAATCAACAAGTAACAATCCTCGTTCAACTGTCGGAACCGTTACGGAGATTTATGATTATTTAAGACTTTTGTTTGCAAGGATTGGTACTCCGTATTGTCCGCATTGCGGAAAACCAATAAAGCCGCAAACAATTGATGAGATAGTTGACAGTATTTTAAAACTGCCTTTGGGAGCTAAAATTCAGATTCTTGCGCCAATTGCAAAGGGCAAAAAAGGTGAATTTCAATCTCTTTTTGAAGAACTAAGACAAGAGGGTTTTGTAAGAGTAAAAGTTGATGGTGAGATTTATAATCTTGATGAAGATGAAATTAAACTTGCTAAAACCAAGGCGCATACAATATCAGTTGTTATTGATAGGGTTATCGTCAAGCAGGAAGCTCGCTCAAGAATAGCAGATTCTGTGCAAATTGCGCTCAAAAAAACTGATGGTATTTGTAATATAGATACAATGGATGGTGAAGAAATCGTTTACAGCGAAAAACTTGCTTGTCCTGATTGTAATTTGAGTTTTGAAGAACTAACGCCCAGAATTTTCTCATTTAACGCACCTTATGGAGCATGTCCAAAATGTGATGGTTTGGGTTTTGATTTTAAGATTGACCCTGATTTGGTTGTGCCTGACAGAACAAAGTCCGTTAATGAAGGAGCGATTTACCCATGGAGTAAATCGGCAACTTCTTATTATGATGATGTTCTCACAGCAGTAAGGCTCGCTTACAAAATGGACTATGACCTTCCATTTCAGGATATGCCTTTAGAACATCAAAATATTATTCTTTATGGAAGCGAAGAACGTATTCCAATGAGAATAAGGGAGTTTGGCTCTCACAGATACAGGAACTCTCTACAGAAGTTTATCGGTGTAATTCCGTTTTTGATGAAACACTATAACATTGAAAGCGAATACTGGAAAGCAGAGATTGAAAAATACATGATTTTAACTCCCTGTGAAGCCTGCGGTGGTGCAAGACTAAAACCATTTCCATTAGCAGTCAGAATAAACGGGGTCAATATTCATGAGTTCTGCATGATGCCTATTGATAAGGCTCTGGAGTTTGTTACTGAATTGTATATTTCTCTTACTGATTTTCAGATGAAGATTGGTAAACAAATATTAGATGAACTCAGAGCAAGGTTAAAATTTTTGTGTGATGTTGGTTTAAACTATCTTAACCTTGCAAGAGCCTCAGGAACTTTATCAGGTGGTGAAGCTCAGAGAATTAGACTTGCTACTCAAATCGGAAGCGGTCTTTCCGGTGTTTTGTACGTTCTTGATGAACCGTCAATTGGCTTGCACCAAAGAGATAATGACAGGCTCATAAAAACACTTATGAAACTCAGAAATATGGGTAATTCACTTATTGTCGTAGAACACGATGAGGATACAATAAGGAATGCTGATTATATAGTTGACATCGGTCCTAAAGCCGGTGTGAACGGGGGTAATATCATTGCTCAGGGAGGGGTAAATGATATAATATCTTGCGAGGAGTCTATAACAGGAAAATATCTGAGTGGTGAGTGGAGCATTCCTGTTCCAAAGAAAACTCGTGAGGGAAATGGGAACTTTCTGCAAATCAGAAATGCGTTTAGAAATAACCTCAAGAATATTGATTTGGATATTCCGCTTGGTAAAATTGTTGTTCTAACAGGAGTTTCAGGTTCCGGTAAATCAACTTTGATGCAGGATTTAATATATGAATACGCAGTTCATAAGCTAAGGAAAAACAAGCCAAAACCGCAAGGAGTAGGTGAAATATTAGGATTTGAGAATCTGGATAAGATTATTGATATTGATCAATCGCCAATAGGCAGAACTCCAAGATCAAATCCAGCAACTTATACAGATGTTTTTACTCCGATAAGAGAACTTTTCTCAAAAACAAACGAAGCAAAAATGCGTGGTTATAAACCCGGAAGATTTAGTTTTAATGTTAAAGGCGGAAGATGTGAGGCTTGTCAAGGTGATGGTCTGCTTAAAATAGAGATGAACTTCTTATCTGATGTTTATGTAAAATGTGATGTTTGCAAGGGAAAACGCTACAATAATGAAACATTAGAGGTTAAGTATAAAGGAAAAACTATTTCTGATGTTCTTGAGATGAGTGTAAAAGAGGCTTATGAATTTTTTGAAAACATTCCTCAGATTGCTAACAAATTAAAAACACTTAATGATGTAGGATTAGATTATATAAAACTCGGTCAAAGCGCTACAACGCTTTCTGGCGGTGAAGCTCAGAGAATTAAACTTGCATCTGAACTTAATAAACGTGCAACAGGAAAAACTCTTTATCTTTTAGATGAACCAACGACAGGTTTGCATTGGTACGATTTGGACAAATTAATAAAAATTATTCAGCAGTTAGCTGATAACGGAAACACAATACTAATTATTGAGCATAACTTGGATTTAATCAAAGTTGCTGATTATATTATAGACTTAGGACCGGAAGGCGGTGATGCAGGGGGTGAAGTTGTTGCCTGCGGAACACCGAGGGAAGTCGCTAAAAATCCTAAATCATATACAGGTCAGTATTTGAAACAATATTTTAAAAAATAGTTAGTTTTTACTTTCATTAACTATGATATTGGCAATGACTCGACTATCTCCTGAATGGATTTTTTCAGGTTTATTATTTGTATAATTGGTTTCATATTTTAGATTGCATTTAGAAGCAATTTTTTGCAAAAAATATCGTATAGCCCTTAGCTGAAATTCTCCAAATTGGTTTAATTTTTCAAAATCATCTCTATATTCCATTGGCAAAAGAGTTGTGTCTCTCAGTTCTTTATTATCAGTTTTTTTATACCAATCTATAAACCTTAATTTTGTATCATTATCTGCATTATCAATAACTGCTTGTAAATCTTTTTGTATAATTGCTCTCATTTTATTTAATTTAATATCTATTTTTTTTAATAATTCTTCTAATAAACTTTTAAAAATAGCAAACTTTATTATTGATATAAATTCTTTTAATAAATTAGGCAATAATAATTCGTAAAGTTTAGAATGTGGTAATATTGATACCATTGAATATTCACCTTTATTATTAAACGCAATGCATTTTTTTAGCCTATTCAGTACTAAAGTTTCTATATCTGTAATAGATATAGGGTAATTAAAACCAGGGTGCCCATGTACAATAGTTGCTTTATTCACATTTATATTTTTAAATATTACGTGATATTTATCCCCTTCAACATCAGCTATTACGGACTTATCTTTTATTACTATTCCTCGTTCATAAGGGATTTCTTCATCTAAAGCTTTTAGAACACGATTTTTTGCATATAGTAAAGCAGCCTCTTCGGTTGCAAAATTGATATTTCCATTTTTGCAAACATAACCAATGGATTTAGGATTGATTTTTCCTTTGTAATAATTACCGCTTTTTATTAAAGGTTGAATATAATTCATAATAAGTATAAAACCGGTAATTATAAATTTTGCTATTTATATAATTCTGAAAATAATTAATAATAGGCTGGATTTTTCGGAACACAGTTCCTCAAAATGACGCTCTACTTATCGTTTACACACTTTGTCATTTCGAGGCTGATTAAGCCGAGAAATCCAGCTTTTTATAAACTGTTATTTTTGAATTCTAACATAATATTTAACTGTTATTAAATACAATCTATTGTTATTTCCTGAATTATTTACAAATTTATCTCGGCAGTAGTGTCCTAATCATGGAGGATTGGGTATTTTTTCATTATATATAGGTGTGTGATGAGATGGATGATAATGTATATAACTTTTATGTTAGATTTGCTAATCCGACAATATTTGTTTTATTTAGCATTTTTTGCTAAGAATTCTATAAAATCCTGCACTTTATATTTACCGCCTGAAAATAATTGCAATGTTATTTTGCATGCAAGGCAGGAGGTTAAAACTGTTTTTGCTCCGCTTTCAACGATATTATTGTGTTTTTCTTTAAAAAGATGGGACATAATCTTTCTTTCTTTAAAGTTTGTGAGTCCGTCTAAACCACAGCATTTATCAAAGTCCTGCATCTCAACGTATCTGAGATTTTTTGTATTAGCCAAAATCCACTCAACATCATTAAAATTCTCCAGATTGCATGGTTTATGGTATGTCACTTTTGTTGTTTTTTTAAGCTCTAATTTTAGCTGATTTTCTCTGATGTATTCAAAAACATTTTTGATATTAACCGTTTTGTATTTACCCAATTTTGCATAGGATTTAAGCGTTTTTTCACAGGTAGCACAATTTGTAACAACATCATAACTATCGTATTTGTCTAAAATATTATAAAACTTATCAGCGTACTCTAAAAAACTATCCATATCCCCTTTTACATAAAAAGGAAATCCGCAGCATTCAAATTCCGGAGTAATTACTTCTATGTTCATTGAGTTTAGAATTTTTATTACAGAATTTTCGCTTCCTAAACTTGTTCCTCCGCATCCGCCAAAATATATGACCTTTTTCGCAAATTTTTTGCTTTTTCTTTTTGGTAAATGGCTGTTGATAAAGTATAACCCGTTTAGTAAAAGTTTAAGTATAGAAGTTTTAAACTTCTCTATCTTATGCTTTTTGAAATATTCAGCTTTAGCAAGTGCAACAATCTCTACAACATCAATTCCGCTTGGACAAAATTTTGAGCATGCGCCGCATTTTATACATAAGTCTAAATAACGGTTTAAAGTTTTAGACATTTTCAGTTCGCCCTTAATTAACCCTTGAAGCATTATAAATTGTCCTCTGGATACTGTGCAGTCGTTACCCGTAATTTTATATATAGGGCAAACAGATTGGCACAATCCGCACTTGGAACATGAATGTATATCGTCTTTGCAATCAGCTAATTGTTTCATAGTTTACATTGTATTTTGAATAGGGGGTAAATACAAGGGGGGGTAAATATAAGGGGTAAATCTAGGAGACGGATAAAATATCAGAATCTTATTATTCCGATGAAAAAACGGTTTAAGCAGAAAAATTGATAAAAAAAAGGGATAAATAAAATATTTATCCCTCGGAATTAAGAATAGCTGGAAGTATGAAAAAGATTTAATAATTATATTTAACCTAAATCAGGGGTTTAAAACTATTGCCGAGTCGGGGTATTTAAGGGCATAAAAAAAGATTCCATTTGTGGAATCTTTTAGATGGTATTTATGGTTTTATCATTTATTGATTATCTTTCTTTGCGTTTTCCATTTTAGCATGTGTTTTTCTTGTGTTTGCGTATGTAATCATCGGAATAATAACACCAAGGATGATTGGCGAAATGATTACTGTTACTAAGAACCCTGGTATTGAGTTGAAGCCGCGTGCCATTTTTACGATAGCACCTTTATTACCCTTACCTGCATCATTCATAAGTTTTGAAATTAGTTCATTAGTCTTTTCGGAATTTTCCATTTTTTCAAAGAATTTGATAATCTTATCGTTCTTAGCACCTTTAGGACTATTGGCAATAGAATCGAGCGTGAATGATTTATCGTTGAATACTTCGTTTACATTTGTAGATTTTTTAAGTATGGCTTCTAAATCGCCGCCCTTTTCGTTGATGTATTTTGCAAAATTAACCATTTTTTCTTTTGTATCAACATTACCGTATATTGCCTGAAGCTCTTTGTTTGAAAGCAACTTAAGTTTGCTGTACGGGTTAATCTTGTCAATAAATTTGTCGCTTGCTCTGTTTGTCAAAACAAAACCTTTTTTGTTTTCAATAATACTAACAAACCACTTTTGTAAAATCGGAACTGTGAAAACAACTCCAAGGGATGATATTGTATCTCTGAGCAGAATCTCGTGAATTTCTGTCAAATCTTTTTTGCCGTTTTCATCAACAAGAGCTCTGTTGTATGCTCTTAAACATCTTGGCGTCAGAAGTCCAAATAGTGATAAGCATGCCATCAATGTTGGTGTAAAGTTAATTCCGTTATATTCAAACTCTTGTTTTACCCAGTTTGGTATTTTGTTATGCAGGAATTTGCCGATTTTTGAGAAGATATTTTCAGAGTTAATTCCTTTGCCTTTAAAACTTACGTTATTTTCAGCTTTAGCATTGTCTGCTTCTTCTTGAGGTTTAACCATATGTGCTGCACCCGGAGCAACACTATTATATGCATATATTTTAGGAAGAATTGATAAACCGCCTAAAGTTGCACCAACAGAGCCAAGGTTGAATAATAATCTTTTTGTTGCAAAGTTGTTTTTGATATTTTCCGCGTTTTCTGCTGTAATTTCTTTGAAATTTTCGTTACGTTCAATTGCGTCTATGCCGTAATTTTTAATGGCACTAAGCATGTCGCCTGCACCAAAAGTTTCTGTTTTGCCATTAACATTAATAGACATTGTGCAGATATTGTCTAATTTGGATGATGAACTAAGCATTTGTTCATTAATTTTAGAGATTATTTTATTGCTGGCTCTGTTTCTTTCTTTTCGTTTTGTTGAGTTGACAAAAGTGTTAAATTCCTGTTTGATATAATCTAAAGTTTCTTTAGAATGTTTATCTCCCGGAACAGTATCTTTATATGCTTTTTCTAATGTTTTTTCATAAAATTCTTTTAGAAAAGCTGCTTTATCATTTTTTACTGTTGATGAGAAAGCAGATTCTTTTATCATTGATTTAAAATTATCACCGATAGTTTTAATTAGTCTTGTATTTGTTGATGCGGATTTACAACCTTTTCCCGTTAACCAAACCATAAAAGGAGCAACAGCCATCATAAAAGGACCTGTCATACCTTCTCTGCCGAGAACCTCTAACCCCTCTTTAACATTCCATTCTCCGGTTACTTCTCTATCTCTGTAAAAGCCTGTGATTACACGAGGTAATGTCATTCCCAAACCGTCTTGAATTAAAAATGAAAGAAAATAACCTTGATTTTCTATGCCTTGCATAAGTGCTCCTGATACACCCAGAGCGCCCATTCCAAGAGATGATTTAAATGACGTGTTACCTTTTTTATTTTTCGTTAAGGCAGCATTATTGGAGTAGTTGTTAATTGAAGCTATTTTCAAATTTCGTAATCCCTATTATCAACTAAGTGTAATGTCTACACTATTATACAAATTTTAATTGGGTTTAACAATAGAGAGTATATACATTTGTTAGAAATATTTACAATTGAACCCTGTATTTGCTTATATTTAACTGAGTGAATATTATCTGTTTTTCCCTTCGCAGATAATGTATTCTTTTGCGATGCCTTGTGCATCAAGTATAAAATCACACAATTCTCTGACAGCACCTCTTCCACCGTTAAAGTTTGATTTAAAATTGCAGATTTCCTGAACTTCCGGTACTGCATCAGCAGGACATGCTGCAAGCCCTACTCCCGCAAGAATACAGATGTCAGGTAAGTCATCTCCCATATATGCTATATTTTCGAGGGTTAGTTTGTATTTTTGCATAAGTTCCTGAAGAGCCGGAAGTTTGTATTTGTATCCCTGATATAATTCTGTGATATTAAGATTTTCAGCTCTATGCTGAACTGTTCCGTTATTTCTGGCGGTAATTATGGCAGTAATGAATCCGGATTTATTCATTCTGACAATTCCATGTCCGTCTTTTGCGTTAAATGTTTTATATTCTTTTCCGTTTTCATCGTAAGTGATGCTTCCGTCTGTCATAACACCGTCTACATCAAAAACCAGCATTTTTATTTTTCTGGCCGCTTCAATTGCATGTTGTTTCGCCATAGATTACCCTCCAATAAAATAATTGTAATATAAAAATGTAAAAATTTTCTCTGCAATTATCCCTGTTTATTTTATAATTGAGTTAAACAGTATAGCAGACGAGGATAATTATGTTAAAAGATTTTTTCTTAAAAGAAGTAGAAAACGGAATAAAAGAAGCAATTAAGTCAGGCACATTAGGACAGATGGGGGTAAATGATAAGTTTACTTTAATCGTTGAAAAACCTAAAAATGCAGATTTTGGTGATTTTGCGGTTAACGTCTCATCACTTGCAAGAATGGCAAAAATTGCTCCTCCGATGATTGCTCAGGCAATTGTTGATAAGTTAAACAAAGAAAACTACACAGTTTCTGTAGTAGGCGGATTTATTAACTTCAAGATAAGTGACTCTCTTCTTGCCAGTGCAATAGAAGAAATCTTAAATAAAAAAGAAAACTATGGTCGTGGAGATGGAAAAGATAAAGAAAAAATCTTGTTAGAATATGTTTCAGCGAATCCTACAGGTCCATTTCATATAGGTCATGGACGTTGGGCGGCTATGGGAAGTGCGCTCGCTAATCTTTTGAAATTTTATGGACATGATGTTTATCAGGAATTTTATATAAATGATGCAGGAAGTCAAATACAAAAACTTGGTAATTCTTTGAGAATAAGATTACAGCAAGAATTGGGTGAAGATGTAGATTTTCCGACCGATGAAATCGAAAGAAAAAACTTCTATCCGGGAGATTACTTAATCCCAGTTGCAAAAAAATTCTTACAGGAACATCCGGGGGTTGATGTTCATAGTGTTGAACTTTCTGTTCTTTGCGATTATGCAAAGGCTGAAATGGAGGCTTGTCAAAGAAAACTTCTGGAAGGGTTTAGAGTCCATTTTGATAAATTCTATTCTGAGCTTGATTTACACAAATCCGGTAAAGTTGAAAAGAGATACAAAGAACTTATGGATAAAGGCTTCCTGTATGAAAAAGAAGGCGCAATGTGGTTCAAATCAACTCAGTACGGAGATGATCAGGACAGAGTAATCAAAAAAGCTGACGGCTCAAATACTTATTTAACAGCAGATATTGCGTATCACGCAGATAAGTTTGACAGAGGATTTGACAGATTAATCGATATTTGGGGTGCTGATCACCATGGATATATTGCAAGAGTTAAAGCTTCTCTTGAGGCTCTCGGATATAATCCGGATAAGTTAGAGGTTTTGTTAGGTCAGCTTGTTAATCTTCTTATTGACGGAAACGAAGTTAGAATGGGTAAACGTAAAAACATGGTTACTCTTGATGATTTGATTGAAGAAGTCGGAGTTGATGCTACGCGTTACTGGATGGAAATGAGAAATATTGATATGACTCTGGATTTTGATATTGAACTTGCAAAGCGTTCAACTGATGAAAATCCGGTATTCTACGTTCAATATGCTTATGCAAGAGTTTGTTCTATTTTAAGAAATGCAGTTAGTGAAAAACTTAATCCCGAAACAGGAGAAAAAACACCGGCACCAATGTCGCAACAGGAATTGGATAATTTAATTAATAATTTTGATAAAAATTTAATCCTTAAAACGGCAGATAGTGCTAAATCATTAATTTTGAAGCTTGAAGAGTTTAAATCGGTCATAGCTTTATCTGCTCAAAATAGAACAGTTTATACAATTTGCAGGTATGTTCAGGAGCTTGCACAGGAATTTCACTCATTCTACAATTCAAATCGTGTAATTGGTGAAGATAGGGAATTAATGAATGCAAGACTTGGTTTAATGGCCGCTGTTAAGATTACTCTTAAAAATGCTCTTGATATACTTGCTGTTTCTGCTCCTGAAAGAATGTAGAGAGAATAAGTATCTGCCGATAAAAAAGCAAGATGTATTAGAAAGGACTAACTAAGGAATGAGAGTCTTACCAATTAACAATTATTCAAATAATCAGAACAAAAATTTCAAAGGAGTTAATAAATTCTGCAAATATAGTATAAGAACTTTAATTGCAAGTTCAACATTGTTCATGCTGTCGAATGCTATTGATACATTTAAACCTGAAAAAGTTAATAAAGATTCTATTGGTTTTGTAAATACAGTGGCGTCATTATTAGGGGTTGCGGGTACTGCGCTGGGTATATTAGGTATAGAAAAAGAAGAAAACCATAGCTCAAAATAAAAAAAGGTACAAATGTGGAAGAAATAAGAGTTTTAACAGAGGATAATGTTGAAATAGCTTTCAATAAATATACAAAAGGTAGAGAAGCGGTTGTTATTGTTGCTCCGGGTTGGTGTATGACCAAGGACTCTAAGGCTTTTAAACAAATATCCGAAATGTTTTTCTCTGAATATGATGTATATTGTCTTGATTTTAGAGGGCATGGTAAAAGTAAAGGACTTTATACTTTTACTTCCAAAGAATTAATGGATTTGCATGCAGCTGTAAAATATGCAGAAATTCAAGGTTATAAAAAAATATTTTTGGCAGGATTTTCGTTGGGAGGAGGACTTGTTCTGATTTATGGAGCAAATTATAATAATGTAAATAAAATTATTGCAGTTTCTCCGCATTCGGATTTC
Organism: uncultured bacterium; assembly: GCA_902797965.1. GTDB lineage: Bacteria > Cyanobacteriota > Vampirovibrionia > Gastranaerophilales > Gastranaerophilaceae > CAG-196. Next base: position 219,959 of record CADBUY010000002.1, on the reverse strand, counting down.
GATAAAATAGAAAATCACATGTGGAAAAAAGAAGCTTGGGGTGAAACATTCAAAAAATTTGAACTTGAAAGATTTTTATCAATCAGACCTGATATATTCCCGCATAAAAAGATTAAACCGATAGATATAATAAAGGATGTCACAGCTCCAACTTTATTTATCGCAGGGAAAAAAGATCCGACTGTCTATTATACGCATACAGAGGAAATATATAAACAAGCTGTTTGTGCAAAAGAATTTCAATTGTATGAGGATGGTATTCATGCGGAAGATTTGTATTTATATAATAAAGAAGATTTTACAAGAAGGTGTATTGAGTGGCTAAAAAAATAACAGATAAAACATTTAATATTGATGAAGTTGTTCAAAAACTCAAGGATGCAAATCAGCCAAGGAGTGAATTTGTTCATTTGATGGACTCTTTTAATGATCCATATCTTGTTTTAATCGGATGTATTTTAAGTTTGAGAACAAATGATAAAACAACTTATCCTGCAACGCTCAGAATGCTGGAACTTGCAAAAACTCCTCAGGAAATGATGAGGGTAAATGTAGAGGATTTAGCTCATGCTATTTATCCTGTCGGATTTTATGAAAATAAGGCAAGGCAGATTATAGAATTATCAAGACAAATTGTTGAAGAGCTTGACGGAAAAGTTCCGGATGAGATTGAGGAATTGTGTAAATTTAATGGCGTTGGCAGAAAAACTGCAAATCTTGTGCTTGCAAGGGGATTTAATAAGCCTGCAATTTGCGTGGATGTTCATGTTCACAGAATTTTTAACCGCTTGGGGTATGTAAAAACAAAAAATCCTGAAGAAACGGAGTTTGCACTGAGAGAAAAACTTCCCGTCAAACACTGGATTGATATAAATACATTAATAGTTACTCATGGACAAAATGTCTGTAAGCCGATAAAACCGAACTGTTCTGCCTGTCCAATAGAAGAGTATTGCGCAAAAAAGATATAATATGATAGAATAAAAAAAGAGAGAAAAATAATGAACGAAAAAATTAATTGTCCGTTTTGCGGTAATATTGTAGAAACCGATGCTTACAGATGTCCAGTCTGCAATTCATTGTTTGCGGAGCCGGAACTTAATTTGCGGTTTAAAGAGTTTGCTCCTTTTATTGCATTAGAGGTTTTAACATTTGGTTTGTTTGGAACTATTTGGTTTTTTATAAATGCAAAACCCCTTACATTAATGGCAAAGGGAGCTAAAGACCGACTGAAATTTAATTGGCTGGTTATTCTTTTAATGCTTAATTTCGCAGCTTATGTAATTTTTACATGCAAATATTCTATGATACATATAGCTTCAATAATGGTTATTGTGCAGATAGTTATAAACATTCTTTTGACATATCGTGTAATTCGTATCATTCAAAAATATACACGGCAGACTTATGATGTGTTAATAGAATATAATCCGTTTTATATTGTAATATTTAATATTTTATATTTAATTCATTTTATTGATACATATAAGGCAAGGGTTATGCAAATTCATGAGTATTTTAACTGGAAATCTCCGCAAATGTTTTTGCTTGTAGTGCTTTTATTGATTGCACAATTCTATGCTTGCATGAATGCAAACATTCACCAATTCTATAAGTGGCTGTTTGGTTTTTAAATATAAAAGCTAAATGGTTAGTTCAAAATTAGAGTTGTTGACTATGTTAATCATAGCTTTGTAAGCTGTTTTAGCTTTTTGAAGATAAACTGCATCTTGCGGATTCATGCCATTTTCTACAGCAGAAGTAACTGCGTTGCTAAAATCTTCTGCAACATGTGCAAGGTCGCTTTCAAGACTATTGTTTGTACTGGGCGGTAGAACATTAGAATAATAGTTACTCAGGTCAACTTTGGGGGTCTCTGCATCTTCAGCCGCAACATTAGGTGTTTCGCGCTTTGCATCATCAATCGCCTGTATCGGTTGAAATGGGCTTATTTCTTGCGAAGCAGTATATGGGGTGGTAAATTGTGATGTGTCAATTGAAGATAACAAACTCATAGAACTACTCTTATAGTAACCTCTATTATCATGTTAACTCTTTTTTAGTGATATACAAGTTATATCAAAATTTATTTTTGCAAAAGTTAACAAAATTTTCTATGCAACACCATTATTTAATAAGTCATGAATATGGATTACACCGATTGGTTTTTTGTTTTCAAGAACAAATAAGTTTGTAATTTTTTTGTCGTGCATAAGTTTAAGAGCTTCAGCTGTCATTGCATTAGGAGAAATTGTTTTCGGATTTTTGGTCATTAAGTCAATTGCTTTAGAGTTTAGAATGTCAGCAGATAAGCATCTTCTTAAATCACCATCTGTTAAAATACCTGTTAATTCTCCAATATTGTTTATAAAACCAACACATCCTAATCTCTTTGAAGTCATTTCCAAAAGGACGGCCTGCATATTAGAATGTTCTTCAAGAATAGGCATTTCAGAACCCACATGCATAAGGTCGGAAACTCTTTTTAGAATAGAACCTAATTTACCCCCCGGGTGTCTGTCATTAAAATCTTCTTTAGAGAAACCGTTTCTTTCAATTAATCCAACCGTTAAAATGTCGCCTAAAACCAGTGTTGCCGTTGTTGAATTAGTCGGAGCCAGTCCGAGTGGACAAGCCTCTCCGTTGTTTGGAAGTTCAAGGACTATATTACCTGCTTTACCGAGAGAACTGTCAGGATTTTTTGTAACGGCAATTATTGTAATTCCAAATCTTTTACAGTAATTTAAAATATCAATTAATTCTTTTGATTCACCGCTATTCGAAATAGCTACAACAACATCATCTTCAGTAATCATTCCCAAATCGCCGTGGCTGGCTTCAGCAGGATGCACAAAAAAAGACGGAGTTCCGGTTGAAGCAAGAGATGCCGCAATCTTTTTTCCGATATGTCCGGATTTACCCATACCGGTTATAATAATTTTTCCTTTATTGCTGCTTGCATTTTGCATAAGATCTAAAGCCTGCGTTAGAGAATCAGCATCCAGAGATTTTTTTAACTCGTTTAGAGCTTCAATCTCAGAATCAATTGTTTTAATTGCGGATAACCGATCTAATTCTTTTTGCGAATTTTGTACGGATAATGTCATTATATGTACTCCTTTGGTCAATATTTTACTATAAATACAAGATATTTGTAAATCATAAATTTTGTTTAATATATTTACTATTAAGTGTATACAAATGAATTAATATATGATATGATAAAAGTATAGTAGTAGATAAAATTTTTGAAAATATATGCGATAGAAAAGGTTGTTATTGAATATTAATAATTTTCGGGTAGGTTATATGTGCCCGAATGTCGTGTATATATAAAAAATAGAAAGAGAAAAGGTGCCGCATGAACGGAATGCTCACAGCTGCAATAGTAGTGACCGTAATTTTGGTTGCTGTTATTGTCGTACTCGGTTTGAAGTATAGAGATCTTCGAACACAGACTGATATTGCAAAAAAAGATTTACAGGAACGTGAATCTATAATGCAAAAAGAAGCTCTTATTAAGGCAAAAGAAGCTTTGCAAAATGAAAGAGAACAATTAAATGAAGATGAAAGAGAACGAAGAAGAGAGTTTGCTCAAATAGAAAATAAATTGAGTAAGCGTGAAGATGTGTTAGAAAATAAAATTCAGGAAATTACTGATAAAGAAGCTGAACTTGATAAAATGAAAGATCAGCTAATAGAGAAAGAAGATTTTCTTGCTGATATTGTTCAAAAACAGACAGCTGAACTTGAAAGAATAGCAGGTTTGAGTGCTGAAGACGCTAAAAAAATGCTTATGGAACAATTGAAAAGTGATTTAGCACAAGAGCAAATGCAATTAATCCGAGAAAATGAAGCAAAAATCAGAGAAGATGCTTTGGAAAAATCAAAAGAAATTCTTTCAACAACAATGCAAAGATGCATGATGGAACAAGTTGTAGAGTCAACAGTTTCTGTAGTATCACTTCCAAATGATGAAATGAAAGGAAGAATTATCGGTAGAGAAGGAAGAAACATAAGAACTCTGGAAACATTAACGGGTGTTGATTTAATTATTGATGATACTCCGGAAGCCGTTGTTCTTTCTTCTTTCGACCCTGTAAGACGAGAGATTGCAAAACTGGCATTAGAAAAACTTATACAAGACGGTCGTATTCACCCTGTAAGAATAGAAGAAATGGTTGAAAAATCAAGAGAAGAAGTTGAAAAGAAAATAATGAAAGAGGGTGAAAATGCTGCAGTTGATATGGGCATAATGGGGTTAAATAAAGAACTTATTAAAAACCTTGGAAGATTATACTATAGAACAAGTTATGGTCAAAATGTTTTAAAACACTCTCTGGAAGTAGGTCACATTGCAGGAATGTTAGCGGCAGAGCTTGGTGCAAATGTTTATGTAGCAAAACGTGCAGGGCTTCTGCATGATATCGGTAAAGCAGTAGATCAAACACAAGAAGGAACACACATACAACTTGGAGTAGAGCTTGCTTCAAGATACGGTGAAAAACCGGATATTATTCATGCAATTGAAGCTCACCACGATGATGTTACAGCTAATACAATAGAAGCTGTTCTTGTTAAACTTGCTGATGCAATATCAGCAGGACGTCCGGGAGCAAGACGTGATACTTTAGAAATCTACATTAAGAGATTACAAAAAATTGAAGAGATTGTTAACAGTTATGAAGGTATAAAACAATCGTTTGCAGTTCAAGCAGGTCGTGAAGTTCGTGTAATTGTTCAATCGGAAATGTTTGATGATTTAGCTTCGCAAAAACTTGCAAGAGATATTGCAAAGAAAATTGAAGATGAACTTGATTATCCGGGACAAATAAAAGTTACGGTAGTTAGAGAATTCAGAACAACAGAAATTGCAAAATAGGACGGGAAAGGTTCTTCTATTATGTCTGAAGATACAATAAAAATACTATTTTTAGGCGATATAACCGGCAGACAAGGACGAACTGCCGTTAAGTCGTATATTGCGTCTTTAAAAGAAAAACCTGATTTTGTTGTAGCTAATATTGAAAATGCTTCTCATGGTTTTGGTTTAACTAAAAAAAATTATGAAGAATTATCGGAAGCAGGTATAGATTGTTTTACTTCCGGTAATCATATCTGGGATAAAAAAGATATTTATGAATATATTGATGAAGCTAAAAATTTAGTCCGTCCTATTAATTATCCATCGGGAACAAGAGGAGTCGGTTCACAAGTTTTTGAAATAAACGAACAAAAATTAGCAGTTATAAATGCTCTTGGCAGAGTATTTATGCCTCCTATTGATTCTCCTTGGCAAGTTGTAACTCAGGAGATTGAAAGATTAAAAGAACAAGGTGTAGAACATATAATTATAGATTTTCATGCAGAAGCGACTGCTGAAAAAATATGTTTTTCAAAATATTTAGCGCATACATATAATACAGAAGACAATGCTTTAATCAAGGGCTTTTTTGGAACGCATACGCATGTTCAGACTGCAGATGAAAAAATATACGAGGGAATGGCATATATTACGGATGCGGGTTTTTGCGGGACGGTGGAAAGTGTAATCGGAATGGAATATGAAACTTCATTACGCAGATTATCAACAAGTTTGCCTGAAAGGTATGAGATTGCAGAGTCTTCACTTGCTCAAATTAATGGTGTTGAGGTTCTTATTGATAGAACAAAATCAACACAGATAAAAAGAATTAATGTAATGATAGATAATAAAAATGAAAGTGGTGGAGTAAATGATGAATAAAAAAATTGTCATAATTCCTAAAAGGGGGGTGTACTATGAAAGGTGATTTTCACATACACACCTACTATTCTGACGGCGTTTTTTCTCCGGAAAAAATTGTTGATTTGGCGGTTGATGCAGGATTGGAAGTAATTGCACTAACAGATCATGACAATGTTTTGTCATACAAGGTAGCGCAAGACTATATAAATTCTAAAAATATAAACTTAAAATTAATTCCCGGAATTGAGGTAAATACTCTGTATAAGGACTATGAAGTTCATATTTTGGGTTATTTTGCTGATGCAACAAAAAGTGATTTTAAAGCATTGCTTAAAACTCAGCAGCAGGCTCGTATAAAACAAACCAAAGAAATTTTGCGACTTTTGGCAAAGAAAGAGGGTATAAAAATAGCTTTTGAAGACGTAAAAGACATGGTAGCAGAAGGCGGTAGTATTGGGCGTCCGCATATTGCAAAAGCTATAACAAATGTTGGTGGGACAAGCAACGTAATGGAAGCCTATAGCAAATATATTCATAAAGACTCACCAGTCTACGTAGAACGTAAAACTGTTTCTCCTTTTGATGCTGTTGAGATTATATATGATGCTGGCGGAATCCCTGTTATTGCCCATCCTTATGATATTGATATTGCTGAGAAACTTATTAAAGAACTGATGAATTGCGGTCTAAGAGGGATAGAAGCATATCATAGAAAACATTCTCCTGCTATAGTAGAATATTTTTCAACAATGGCTGAAAATCTTGGTTTAATCGTAACAGGTGGTTCAGATTTTCATGCACCAAATATTATGAACGGACAAATTATTCTGGGTAAAAACTTTGTCCCTGAGTGGATATATGATGGCTTGATAAAAGAGAAGAAAAATATTGACTTGGCAGGCTAAAAATAAAAAGAGAGAGTATATATGAAAAAAGCGTTCACAATAGTAGAGGTTTCAATATTATTTGTAATATTTCTGATAGTTGCATTTTTAGTTGCACCGTTATCTCTGGATGACACATTGCAGGCGAAAAATGCTGCAAGATGGCGTAATGTTCAGAGTGATTTTGGTAATATTATTTATTCTGTAAATACTCAAAAGGAAAATGAAGATTTTGCTTTTAATAAAGTATTTAATGAAACTATGAAAAAAGAAATCAAATCTAATGCAGAACCATATAAGATTACATATATGAATGGTACATTCCCTGGTAGTGCATACAGATTCCCTGATTTTGCTCTGACATACTCAAACGCGACCGTTGCATACAAATTGTATGATGCACCGCAAGACGGAGTATTAGGTGTTCTTATGTATGATGTTAATGGTCAGGTCGGTCCGAATGTCTGGGGAAAAGATGTGTTTGGTCTGAATATTTATACTGATAAATTTGAGCCGTTTTGTAAAAATGATTCTGTAGCTACACAAAAACAGGATTGTTCAAAATCAGGTACAGGGTTGTGTTGTTCAAATTACTATTTAATCGGGGGAAGTTTTAATTAATGAATAATGTTTGCGTGTTTGCATCATCATCTGATAATCTTGACGGAAATTTTTATGCTGATGCTGCAAAACTTGGCGAATTAATGGGTAAAAACGGAATGAATATTGTTTATGGCGGAAGCCGCTTAGGGATGATGTATGCCTGTGCTTCTGCTGTAAAAGCAAACGGAGGAAAAATTATTGGTGTAATGCCGCATAGGCTCTATGATATGGGGTATGGAAATCCTGAAGATTGTGATGACTTTATTTTGACATCTGGAATGCGTGAGAGAAAAGCCAAAATGGACGAAATTTCTGATGCGGTTGTTGCTCTGGCAGGCGGATTTGGAACATTGGAAGAAATATCTGAAATGATTGTCCAAAAGCAGCTTGGATATAATAACAAGCCGATTGTATTACTAAATACAAACGGTTTTTATGATAATCTTGTTAAGTTTTTTGAAACGATAATGGTTAATAAATTCGCAAAACAGGAAACAGGTAATTTGTATAAGATTGCAAACACTCCTGATGAAGTTGTTAATTATATATTGAATTATAACTCGAAGATTCAGAGTTTTTCGGGAAAATTCTGATAGAAATTGTTTACAATTCTTAAAAAATATGGTAATTTTATTGTATTAATTGAAGATTGAGGTAATTATGTTTGATAAGAATTTAGAGCATTTAAGTAATGAAGATTTAAAAACCAGATTAAAGGCATTGAGCCTTGAGGAAACTCGCTGGGATATTTCATATTGTATGACACCGTCTAATGATTATTTATTAATGAAAAACGATGTACCATTGGATGACATGAATGACCCAAGAAAAGCAGTTCAGGACATGCTAAAAGAAAATATTAAAAAGCCTATGGGACCAAATGATATTATTATAACTTTTGGTATTGGGCTTTGCTACCAATTAGACGAAGTTTTTCACACATATCCTTCAAGAATATTTGTGTATGAACCTGATACAAAGTTATTGCACTTTGTTTTGAATAATGTTGATATATCTGAACATTTGGCAAGCGGAAGAGTATTTATATTTGATAATCTTGATGCTTTGATTGCAAAGTTGTCTGAAATATATATAACAAAAGATAAAGTAGAGGTTGTGTATCTTAAAAACTACGCAATAGTCAAAAGTCAGCAGTTGCTTGAACTTACTCAAAAAGTTTATGAAACTTGTAAGAGTAAAACTGTTGATATTAATACAATTACAAGATATTCAAAATTCTGGCTTCAAAATACGCTTAATAATATTCAAACGATTAATGAAAGAGATATTTATAAACTTTCTGATCTTGATGGAAAATTTGCGGATGAAACAGCACTTATAGTAGCTGCCGGCCCCTCTTTGGCTGAAAATTTGAGATTTATTAAAGATAATAGAGAAAAATTTGTAATTTTTGCGGTAAACAAGGCTCTTAAACCTTTGCTTGACAGAGAAATTTATCCTGATTTTGTAGTTTGTGTGGATGCAAAAAATGTGCTTAAAACAATTACTGCAAATGATGAAGAACTTGCAAAAATAAATTGTATAATGAATTTAAACTCTGATAGCGAAATTTTAACAAAGACCTTTAAAAAAGTTTTTGTATCATTCCCTGAAAGTGATGCGGTTGTAAAGAAAATCTCTGATTATAATCCATCTGTAAAAACTCAGGAAACAGGCGGCTCTGCAACAACGGCTGCATTTGTATCAGCAGTAAAAATGGGATTCTCAAAAATTGTTTTGGCAGGTGTAGACTTGGCATTCAAGGGTGAAACTGTTTATTCAACAGGTGAAATGTTTGAGAAGGTTGCTGCGGATAAAATTAGAATTAATTCAATAGAGAAACATGTAAGCGCTGTTCCTTCTGTAACAGGAGTAGATGTTTTAACAACTGATGACTATGCAGCATTTGTTCAGCACTTTGCGACATTGATAAAAGATTTGGACTATGCAAATGTATACAATACAACATCTTTTGGTGCGCTTATCCCTGGTGCTAAGAATGTTAAGTTTGAATCAATTCCTTTGACTAGTATATCGAATTCTACATCAATAAAACTTGGTGATGTAAAGCCGTTTAAACTGGAAACTGAAAAATGGACTCAAAACGAGCTTGCTTTGATAAATAAAGTAATAGAACTTTTATCAAAAAATACATTTTCACCGGCTTTAATTTCTTCAATAGTTAATTCATCCCTTATGTATCTTTATATGCAGGCAAACATATTAGAAGTTATGCAGTCAGGTATGGATGATAGTCTTGCAGAAGACTTTTTTGCTAAGACCAAAGAGGGTATTAAAGATATTGTTGATCAATTGCAAAGAAATAAACTGATATAAACAAATATCGGATTTTGTTTAGTGTATTATATATGTGGCATTTGAGCCAAGAACTTTGTCTTTAAGGCGCTTGAAGCCTTTGCCGTATATGTATTTCATTTGTTCAACAAGATTTTCTTCTACATCTATAAGATACATATCATGGACAATAAATTCTTTTATTATGAATACGATTCCCTGATTTTTAGTCCAGATGATACTTGTATCTGAAATGTCATTTTTTAGTGAGGATATTTTCCCGATAATACCCTCGTTATCGTCTGCTGCAATAATTATCATTCTGCCGCCAAGCGAAAGTTCAATATCTCTTGCAAATGCATGTTCAAAAACAAGTCCGAAACGTGACTGAAAATTGTCATATCCGACAATTCGTATTTCTACATTTCTGTTATAGGCATTTAGAAGTTCTTTTTCAAAAACTTTGTAATCTTGTGACCAAACTTCCATATATATTTCGCGTTTTGCATTTTGGATTACTTCAACAATTTTATCCTGAATGTTTTGTTTGTCAGTAATAGTTATGATTGGCTCATTATAGTCATCTTTAACATTTGGCAGATGTTTATCAAGAAAGTTGATTGTTGAATTAATTTTTTTCTGAACTTTCTGCGTAAGCTGTTTTGGTTTAATCGGAGTATAAGTAATAGGCTTTGTGTTAGCTGCAATTACAATATTTTTATCTTCCAAAACCTTGAGTGTATCATACGTTCTTGACTGCGGAATTCCTGCAAGTTTAGCGACTTCGTATCCTGTAGCGGGATATTTTTTTAGAAGAGCAATATAAACTTTTGCCTCGTATGTATTAAATCCAATTTCTTTAAGTTTTTCAATCAAATCAGCCATATCAATATTTTATCAGAGAAGATAACTAAAATAAATTGTTAAGATTTTGTAACATAAAGTCAATTTTTTACTAAAACAAAACTTTATATATATAAGGTTAGTTTAAATAAAGGTTAGGTATTTTGCGTATGGGAATTCCATCAATAAATTCACTTGCGAATATGGAATATATGCTCTACGGCGGCAACTCCGGATTTAATACGAATTGTCCGAGTTACCTAAACGGTTATGTCGGGGGCAGTATGAGTAATTACGCAAATTATCAAAATATGTTTGGTTTTAATCCTAATTTTAAAGGATATAATAATCAGGATATATTTACTCTTCAAAATGATGCGACAAGGGTAGATAAAAGTAATGCCGAGCGAGCTGCTAATGGTAGTCAGCAGGTTGATTGGAGTAATCCTCAATTTAAAGGTTTGAGTGATGATTTAAATGAGTTGGGAGATTATTATATCAAAAATTCTGCTCCATCAGAATCCTTTATGGGGGCTGCTGTAGGTGGTGCAGCATTTGGATTAATGAACAATCCGAGAATGATTGTTCATCCTATTAACTCACTAACTTCAACTAAAGCAGTAAATGAGATGTTTAAAGCTGTAAAGGATGATAAAACTTTACTTGGACAGTTATGGAGGAATGAGTCAAAAGGCGGATATGAAATTGTAAGTAATGCTTATTCAAGAATGCACAAACTTGAAAGTTTAATGAAACCAAAATTAGGTTTATTCAGACGTTCATTAATAAATCCTGATAATACAATAAACGGAAAAGCTGAATATGATAGAATTACTAAAGGAATGAAAGCTGCATTAGCATCAGGGGATGCAAAGCAAATTGCATACTGGACAGAAGAAGCTAAACGGGTAACTAATGCCTTCACAGGTCGAATCCCTCAATTTATGAGATGGGCTAATATTGATAAACCTTTTGTTTGGTTAAGAAAGAAATTTATAAATCCGACTCATTATGAAGCAGATATTGCAAAAGTCGCAGATAAAGCTGTTACAGATGCAGGTGCAAAAACTACATTTAAAGAATTTATGAAGCATTCTTGCGGTATTGGTAATGGTCTGTTGTTCGCAGGCATGGAATTTGCAATGGATTTCAGCAAGATAAAAACGGCATTCTCAAAAGATACAAGCACAGGTATGCAGCAAGTAGGTCAGACAGCAATAAAAGGTGCAGGAAGTGCAATAGGTTGGGCGGTCGGTGAAGGTATTGGTGCTTGGGCAGGTGCAAAACTCGGTGCTGCAGCCGGTACTGCGATTGCTCCTGGAGTAGGAACGGCAATCGGCGCTGTTGCCGGATTAATTGGAGGTTCAATAGGTTGTTGGCTTATGGGTAAAATAACTCATAAAATAGCGGGTCAGGATGTTGGTACAAAAGTTGAAGTTGATAATATGAAACGAACAGCGCAAGGTCAACAGCAATTACTTCAGCTAACGGCTCAACAGGCAAACGGTGATAAGAAAATAACTCCAAGAACTTTGCAGGCTCTTCAAAATGTAGCATCTTTTTACGGAGTTGGTTAAAGAAAAATCCTTATAAAATACCTTATTAATTAACCGAAAAGGGATTAAAAGAGAGAACAAAAAAGGTCTGTTATTAAACAGACCCTTTTTTTATCTTATTTTTATTTCTATACTTTTGCCGCAACAGCTTTATAGAAGTTTATGTAGTCAACCATGCAATCAAATTCTGTGTTATAAACCATTCTCTGAACGTTAAGAAGATTTTCTTGCTGCTGATCCAAATCAAGTTTTGCAATAACACCTTCTTTATATTTTTCTTCAGTCAACTTAAAATCTTTTTGTTCAAGAGCCTGAATATTTTTTTGTTTAGCTAGTTTTTCTCTGTCCATATTTACAGATACAAGAGAGTCATTAACTTCCTGCATAGAAGTCAGGTTAACTTTTTCGTAATTCCTTAACGATTTTTCGTAAGCAATTTTCTTTGATTTAAGATTTGCAGTTAGAGAAAAACCTTGGAATAAAGGCTGTATAATGCCGCCGCCAAATCCCCAAATCATATTGTTTGTTGAAAATAAGCTTTCAAAATATTTGTTGTTAAAAAACAACAGACCGCCCAGGTTTACATGCGGAAGCATTTCTTTTCTTGCAACACGAACATCAATACCTGCTTTTTCAAGCATTTTTTCAGCTTTCTTAATATCAGGTCTGTTAAATATAATATCAGAATTTACTTCTTCGGGAATTACACCGGAAAAAGCAAGTGTTTTATAATCGGAACGTTTGTAATCTTCAATATTATTTGGACTGTCACCAACAAGAACTGCAAGCTGATGTAATAATTTTGTTCTTTCTTTCTTTAATTCAACCAAATCGGACGTTCCTGCTATATAAGCTTTGTTTGCTTTAACAAGATCTGATGTTGATACGATACCTTCTTTGTTTGAAACAGTCATTATATCTGAAATTTCTTTTCTCAGAGTAACAATTTCTTCCTGTAAATCAATTAGAGCATCTAATTTAACTATACTTACATAAACGCTTCCTACAGCAGATGCGATTGCTATATAAGCAGCTTGTTCATTAAGGATTGATGCTTCATATAATTTTTTAATACCTGTTGTTTTGTTGTGGTTTTTACCAAAAAGATCAAGCTCGTAGCTTGCTATAATAGGAATACCAAAGTTGCCTTGAGTTTGTCCCATAAAGTGTCCGTAACCGGGCATAAAACCTGCTGATATGTTCGGAAGCTCTGAAGCTCTTTGCATTCTTACGTTTTGGTAGTATTCATCAATCGTAAGAGTTGCCATCTTGAGGTCTTTGTTATTTTCAATAGCACGAATAATATAATCATTTAAGTATTCATCATTAAATTGAGCCCACCATGCCAAATTAATATACTCATACTTATTTTTTTGCGGTGTAACTTTTTCAGATTTACGAGTTTTAATATCTTTATAAATATTTTTTTGAATGTTTTCTTCTGTTCCTGCATTAAGAACTGTTTTATCACTAATTGCATAAACTGATGTTGAACCCAGCATTGATAGTAATATTGCTGCTGATAATAATTTCTTCATAATAATCCTTTTCTATACAAAATCCATTTTATAGGAAATTTATTATATTTTAATATTAACAAGAGCAGGTCTAATCTTTATTATTCCCACCCCTTGATTTTTTCTAATATGGATGATAACATAAATATGTTGCAAATGCAACATGTGGTAAAAGAAACATACTCTTTTTAAAGGGGATTTATCTTGGCAAAAGAACACTATACAGATACTATTTTTTATCAGATAGAATTGACTGCAAGATACTGTAAGATGCTTGGTTCGCAAGTATTCGAACAGTTTAATGTGGGGTTAACGGTTGAAGAATTTTCAATTTTGGATACATTATTAGCCAGACATGAATTATGCCAGAGAGATTTAGCAAAATTAATTCTTAAAGACAGAGCTAACACAGGAAAAATTCTTGATACTCTTGAGAAAAAGGGTTTTATTGTCAGAAAACTTTCAATGAAAAATAACAGACCCGTAAAACTTATTGAGTTAACAGAACAAGGTATAAAACAAACAGAATTGGCGGCTGAAAGAATAAGTCCTCACTATAAGTCAATAAAAGAACATATTGATAATACCGATATTGCAAGAGTAGGAGAACTTTTGGCGGATTTAAGACGAATTTTACATGAGTCATTAAAGATACAAATATAATAAGGAAAAAGAAAAATGAGTGAAGAAAAGGTTATGGAAGAAAAAAAATTACCGGTAAAAAAACGTTATATTTTTACATTTATAGCAGTTGTTGCCGTAATATTAGGTGCATATTATATATATGACTTGCTTGGTTATCAGTCTACTGACGATGCTTATGTAGAAACTACAACCGTTTCAGTTTCTCCTAAGGTTGCAGGTGAAATAGTAAAAGTTATGGTAAAGGATAACCAGCCTGTAAAAGCCGGTGATGTTGTTGCAGTAATTGATCAAAGAGATTACAATGTAAAACTAGCGCAGGCACAAGCAGCCTATGATAGAGCAGTTTTAAATCAAAGTAATGCACATGCAAACTTAAATGCTGCAAATTCAGAAATTGAACTTGCGCAAAAAGATGTTGAAAGATATGAAAATCTTTATAAAGCAGGTGCGGTTTCTAAACAAACGTTGGATAAAGCAAGAACTAATCTTGATGCAATAAAAGCAAAACAAACTGTTGCGGAACAATCTATATTTTCATCTAATCCTGCTAACAATGCTAAAGTTGCAGATGCTGATTTGAATGTATTAAAGGCACAACTCGATGCGGCAAAGTTGGCAAAAGAATATACTGAAGTAAAGGCTCCAATCGATGGTACTGTTTCAAATAAAAGAGTTGAAGTCGGTATGATGGTTCAACCGGGTACCCCGCTTTTCGTAATAGTTCCAAATGACGTTTGGGTAGTTGCTAATTTTAAGGAAACTCAATTAGAAAAAATGAAAGTTGGTCAAGCTGTTGATATCAAGATTGATACTTATTCTAAAAAAGTATTTAAAGGAAAAGTTGACAGTATTCAAAGAGCTTCCGGTGCAAAATCAAGTTTATTTCCTCCGGAAAATGCAGTTGGTTCTTTTGTAAAAATTGTCCAAAGAATTCCTGTTAAGATTGTCTTTACCGAAAAAATAGATCCTAATGAATACGCAATTATTCCCGGAATGTCAGTCGTTCCTAAGGTTTATGTAAGAGAAAATAAATAATAAGTTATAAATAATATTAAAAATGACTTAAAGGCGGCAGATGAAAAATTAATCTGTTGCCTTTATTTATAAAATTGTTTCAAAAATTATACTGGGCTCTTGTGCCATCTCTTTTCCAAATGCTTTTGTTTTTGAGGCGGTTGTTATAAAGAGTTTTCTTTGCGCTCTTGTTATTGCAACGTATAGAAGCCTTAGAGTTTCTTCGGAATTAAATTCTTTTAATTCTAACTCTGTTTTACGCTTGTATTTAGGGTTAAAAGATTTAACATCTTCCATAAATGTTGAAGATGATTTTAATTTTGCTTTTGAAACATCAATTGATAAAGATTTTTCGCTCATCTCAGGCAGGAATACATAATCAAATTCATCACCTTTTGATTTATGTAGTGTCATAATTTGAACTTTTCCTTTAGCGGCATCTTTGTCTTCCTCTTCAGAGAAAAACTTAAATCCGCTTAATGATGGGCGTTTAGCAAGCTCTTCAAGTCTTTGCAGTGTTTGGTTAAACTTGCCTGTCGTGTTCAATCTTTTAACAAGAATTGCAATTAGGTATACATTTGATTTTTCTATGTCACTTGTATAATAAAAAAGACCAATTCTGATAACCAGTTCTTCCAATGGAAGAGTTGAAGAATTAAGCCAATATTGCATATCCCATAAGAATTGTACTAAAGAATTACTTTCAATATCATCTCCATTGCTTTGGATAAAAGGTTCTTTTGAGTTCCTGATTTCGAGTTGTAATCTTTGTTTATAAAAACCTAATTCAGCCAGCTTTTCATAGGTAGATGCTAAAATCTCGTTATCAAAAGGATTTTGTATAAACTGAAGTATTGAAAAAATAGTATTAAAAACACCTTTTTGACCAAGAGATTCACTTCTTGTTATGGTTTTTAGTCCGGCATCATTAATGAATGATGTCCAAGTTGCTACTTGAAAGTTGTTTCTTAGCAAAAGTCCAATTGTTGCATCTTTATTTCTTGTTAAAATATTCTTAATCTCTTTCAGTATGTAGTTTTTTTCTGCAAACTGATTTTCAAAAATTTGAGAAAAAATAGCATTTTCAGAAATTGGATTTTTTCCTTTAACTCCATGCATATAACTTTTAAAGAATGCTTTTGGAAGTATGCCGGAACCCCAATCAACCAGCTTATTTGCTAAATTCATGACATCTTGTGTGCATCTTTGGGAATGGTTCATTTCAACTGTTGTATCGGCAGATTTTATAAAATGTCTGAACCCTTCAACATCTGCATTTGAAAAGGTTGTGGTAATTGCCTGATTTATGTCGCCGCATCTTATCAGATTTTTATGTTTACCGCTTAATAATCCTATAAGTCGTTGTTGAACTCCGGACGAATCCTGAGCTTCATCTTCAATTATGTATTCGCAGATATCTTGATAATATTCTAAAATATCAGGATTATTTTCCAATAGCTTAACTGAAAAAATTAAGATATCATCATAATCTATCATATTGTTGTCTTTAAGTTCTTTTTGATATTCCAAAAAGAATTTTTTAAATTTTTCAATCTTTTTATCATTAGATGCAGTATCAAGATTTCCCTCTTGAAGTTTAAATATGGAAGTGGCTCTTTCAAAATCTTCAAGCTCTGTTTTTGTAAGTTTGAGCGATGAACCTATATTCCTTATAATTCTCATTCTCTGTGTGTCATCACAGATTTCAAAATCATCAGTAAGATTCAGTCTTTCAAAGTTTGAATTTTCTTTAATAATTCTGAGTGCAAGTCCATGAATTGTGCTAATGTTTGGCAAAAGTACGGATTCAGGACACATGTTTTTAATTCTCTCTCTAAAGTTTCTTGCAGCAGAATCCATGTAGGTTAAGACATAAATATTTTCAGGGTTAACCCCTCTCAACATAAGTTTTATAATAAGCAGCAGCAGTATCGTAGTTTTGCCTGCTCCCGGAACGGCAGAAATAGCCATTGAACCTTTTTTGTATTCTAATACAGGTTTTTGGTCATCTCTTGGTGTAATTGTATAAGCCGGTCGTGCTTCGTATACTTCACCTCCTGAAGCTTCCAAATACGGCTGAATACCTCCTAAATTTTCTACTCCAGACGGGTCAAAAAGGCTTGACAAAGCATAGGTGTGAACCTTTGAAAGTAAAAGTAATTTTCTTAAAATTCTTGCTGTTTTTTGATGAGATAAAAATATATCATCTTCTATTGTATATTCATCTTTTGACCAGTCTTTCTGCATTACCCAGGCATTATATAAAGGACCCGTATCTGTTTTGACCCAGTCCGAATGTGAAACGTCAAGCCAGAATTGATACTTTGATGATATTTTGTTATCTATAATTTTTTGCGGAGTTGCGATTATCAAATCATATTTTTGTATATCTAGTGTTGAGTTTGGATTTTCTGCAATAATTGAGTTTTCAAAATGAATAATAATATCTTCAATTCTTTCATTAACCCCTTTTATTCCAAGAACGTTTTCAAAATCTCTCAGCTCTTTTATAAAGAAATTGAATTTATTAATTTTTGTTTTGTCTATTCTGTTTACAACTCTTGTGAACATCTCAAAAACTTTGAGTGATAGCTTTTCATCTTTATTTTTGATTTCCTGAAATGCGTTATAAAAATTTTGATATTTGTCATTATATTTTTCGATTTTTTCAGGAAGAGAGTTTGTTTTTTTATATGAATCAAAAATCTCTTTTGCGTAGATTAGCGGAATTCCGATATAATCAGATACAATGCTTCTTAAATCAATTTCTGAAACATCAAGACCGCACATAAGTTTTAAAATGTTTAGGCTTGCTTTTACCAGAGGATTGCTTATCAGTTTTTCGCTACCGCTCAAAAATACAAGATTGCAGGTTCGTTCAAGGTTTTCCGATAAAGTAAATCGAAGCATGTCATCTTGAAGAGGAGTAATAATTGTTATATCGCAAGGATTAATATTATTTTGTTGAAGAAGTTGTTTTATTTTCTGAATTGTAAAATCAAGAATTTCGGCGCGTTTTGAAAGTGATGTTAAACTAAAGTTTTCTAATTTTTCCTGTTTATTCTCTATGACGTTAGAAAAAATGATTTCCCCATTTTTAAATGTGGTATTGTCAGTCGTGACATCTTCTCCAAAAAGTTTTTGCAATTTGTATTCAATAGAAGTATCTGCACTTAAATATCCGCATCTTGAAGAACCTAGTGAGTCAAAACAAATCAACCAGTCTTTTAACTGTGGTTTAAGGTACTCTATAAAATCAAAACAAACAGGCGTCATTTCATCAGCGTCATCAATAAGTAAATATTTTATGTTTTTAAAAAAATCAGTATTTTTATATACAAAGTTAAAAATTAAAGTTTGGCGCAGGTAATCAAAACTTCTTTTATCCAAAGTAACTTTAAGAAGTTTTTTTAAAATATGTTCAGCATCTTCTGCAAAAGATTCTTTTAAAATTTTTGCTCTTTCTTTAACTTCATCATTTGATAAATTGTTTTGAACAATAAGGGAATACCTTCTAAAAATTTGGTGAATAAGTGATTTTTTTGAATTATATCCTTTGACAACTATATTTTTCAAAAGATCCTTTAGGAGGAACTGTGAAACTTCGAGTCCGACAAGGTTAGGGAGAATGAAAGATTTTTCACCTTTTACGGAATTTTCTATAAAACACCAGTTTTCTTGTAAAGTATTATATACAATCGAGAAAAAAGAATGGATATTAATTTTTTCAATTGCATTAATCGGAATTTTTTCAAGAATAAGATTTTGAAGTTTCTTTTTTATGCTTGAGTTTTGTGCAAGAACCAATATCTCTGCTGGTTTTACGCCTTTAGAGATAAGTTCAAAATATTTTTCGATAAGTGCATGCTCTCGAAAATCTGCTTTAATAAAATTTAATAACATACTCTTTATGTACTATTTTATCATAAATACAACCCTAGGTACTTGCAAAAATTGAAACTTTTTTATAAAATATTTTTGTAATTAAATTACAGCATACACACATTTAGAAGGAGATTTAAAATGGCAAGAACTAAAGAAGTAAAAGGAATTCAAGAGCAAATTATTGAATCAGCTGGTACTATTTACAACTACTTAAATACAAAGGGTGAAGTTTCTATTAACAAAATGAAAAAAGATTTAAGTTTAGCTGATAACTTTGCTGAAATGGGTTTAGGCTGGTTATCAAGAGAAGACAAACTTGAATATACTCAAAAAGCAAAATCTGTAACAGTAAAATTAAGATAGTTTGTTATTTAATAAGGTTTTATAAAAAACTCTACAGAGACGTCTGTAGAGTTTTTTATTTCTATAATCAGATAACTGTTTTGAGATATTCAATAATATCTAATGATTCATACATCTGAATATTTCGTTCTCTGTCAACAAAAAACGGAACCTGTCGTTTCCCTCCTGCTTGAATTAACGCATCTTCGGCACTTTTATCTGAGATATCAATTGTATTGTACTTAATTCCGTTTTCATCCATAAAAGATATTACTTTTTTGCAATACGGACATGTTGGTAAAATATACAAGTCATACATATAAACCTCCTTTTTAAGACAATATTATTTTGTTATGTTTGGTAAAAATTTTCATTATACGTTTGATTAATTAGCTGGTTAATTTTTTGATATATGTTTTTTGATTAATTTATAAATCTGTTTCATTATGCTAAATGGTGTGGTAATTGGTGAAAGAATTATTTGCAGAATTATCAGAAGTTTTATAACATTTTTGTCCCCTGATAAATCAATCAATTCATTTAGCATAGAGTTAAATTCTTCGTCTTCTTTTAGAGTTAATAAATAATGCAGCCTGCAAATTGTGTATGTCAGGCAGATTGCTATATAACTTATAAAAATTTTTATTTCCAACATAGGCTTATTATACTTCATAAACTTTTATTTGTGAAATTTTAATATATCCTTAAATATCACCAACTGTATAATAAAAATTTTTTAATCAACAAATAAATTATAAATATAAGGAGTTTTAATTTTGAAAAACAAATTTGTAATAATATTTTTACTTTTTAATTTACTCATAACTCAAAATATTTATGCTGAAGAAATTGTTAATCAAAATTCTGTTGATATTCAGGCTGTCGAAACAACGCAAGATAGCAGATATCCCGACTATTCTAAGATGTTTGTGGGTGAAGATAAACATGAAAAGTTTAACAGAAAAATGTTTAACCTTAATATGAAGCTAAACAAGTTTGTTGCAAAACCTGTTCATATAATTTGGTCATCTGTAATGCCCAAGTTTGGAATTGATAGGATTAGAGATGCTTATAATAATATTGAATACCCTAAACGGCTGGTTAGCTGTATTATGCAGAGGGATGGCAAGGCAATTAAGCATGAAACTCTTAGATTTTTAACTAATTCAACAATAGGGCTTGGCGGTTTATTTGACCCTGCCGATAAAATTTTGAAAGTAAAACCGACTAATGAAAATATGGAGCAGGCTTTGTGTAAATGTAAAATGAATTCAGGTTCGTATCTTGTTATGCCTTGCCTGCATTCCTGTACTCCTCGTTCGCTTTGCGGGAGAGCATTAGAAGCAGCATTAGACCCATCTGTTTATATAGCGACTCCTATAGCCTCAATTGTAAAATTTGGTTTGATGCTTAATAGGACTTCTTATTTACAGCCTCTGGCACATTTAATCGAAACAACTTATGCAGATCCTTATGATATACACAAAAAATTATTCGGAATCGATAACTATATTAAAAATTCAAATTACGATAGAGAGGAGTTAGTGCAAAATATGTCAGGAACAAATTTAGAAATGGAAAAAGAGGGTGTGGTTACCGGAGGTGCATCCGATTTAGGCAATCTTTTACCGCTTACAAATTCTTTAAAAGCAGATATTGTTTTAGATGGGTATAAGGTTCAAACACCGGTTATTGACTCAATGAAAACGGCTTTATTTGAAGATAAATCTGTTGATAAATCAATTTGGAATGAGATATCTTTGTGGAACAGAAGTTTTTCAAGACGAATTAAAACCGGTCAGGTTGATGTTACGGAAGGAAGAGAACCGTATAAATTTAAATATATTCTGCAAAAAAATAAAACATCACCGTTAGTAATTATTTACCCGTCTATTGGTGAGGGCGCAGGAGCTCATCATTCTATTATTTTTGCTAAATTATTTTATGATGAGGGGTACTCTGTAGTTATGCAGGGAAGTCATTTTCACTGGGAATTTGTAAAGTCTATGCCTGTCGGTTATGCCCCCGGACTTCCTCAAAAAGACTCAGAACTTGTTAGAGAAATTACATTAAAGATTTTGGATAATTTAAAAGAAAAATATAATTATGAGCCAAGAGAAAAAGTTGTTCTTGGAACTTCATTTGGTGCAATAGCATCTCTGTTTGTTGCACAAAAAGAAAGTACTGATAATGTTCTTGGCGTAAGCAAATATATAGCAATTTCTCCGCCAATTGAATTGGTTTATGCACTTGAGCAAATTGACAAAAACGGTGAAGAATGCAATAAAAATTCTGCAGAAGTAAAAGATAAAACAGCTCTTACTGCAGCAAAAATTATTCAATTGCTTGATATAAAAGATGATAAAAAGAGTAATCTTGAAGAATTACCATTTACTGATGAAGAGGGAAAATTAATTACAACTTTTATATTAAGACAAAAACTTTCTGATTTGATTTTTACTCTGGAAAATGTTCCAAGAAACAGTGAACCAAAAGTGTATGAGATGATTAATAATATGAGTTATCGAGATTATGCTGAAAAATATCTGGGACTGTCATTGAATGATAGTGACATTTTGGAAAAATCATCACTTTATTCTTTGTCAGAATATCTTGCAAATAGCAATAACTACAAAATTTATGAATCTTTTGATGA
Source organism: uncultured bacterium (assembly GCA_902797965.1). Classification (GTDB taxonomy): domain Bacteria; phylum Cyanobacteriota; class Vampirovibrionia; order Gastranaerophilales; family Gastranaerophilaceae; genus CAG-196. The sequence continues at coordinate 197,991 of CADBUY010000002.1, read as the reverse complement.
TTATTTAATTAATCGTGAACAAATACAGAAATTAAAAAATATTGCAGGTCTGCATTTAACTTGTCTTAATTGCGGTTCTCATCTTGGATTTTTATACAGAAAAGAATTTCTTGATGATTTAAAAGATGAGATGGTTATTTTAGATTAAGAATCTCTTTTGTACACTCTAAAGCAATATCTGTTACAAAATTCATATCATCTTTTTCAATAATAAGCGGAGGATTAAAGTAGATTACATCACCTAACGGGCGTAAAATTACGCCTTTTTCCAACGCTTTTTTGTAAATTTGATAACCTGTTCTTTTTGAAGAGTCAAAAGGTTCTTTTGTTTCTTTGTTTTTAACAAGTTCTATTGCATTTACAAGACCAATTGAACGAACCTCGCCTACATTTTCTAATGGTAAGAATTTTTCTTTAATTATTTTATTAAAATACTTAGCTTTTTCTACAGCACGAGGAATGATTTCTTCATCACGCAATATGTTTAAAACTTCAATAGCGGCAGAACAAGCAAGCGGATTTCCTGCATAAGTATGTGAATGCATAAAAGCTTTACCTTTTAGATAATCGTCATAAAACGCATCATAAATCTTTTGGGTTGTAACGCAAACAGACATCGGCATATAACCGCCAGTTAATCCTTTTGATAAACACATAATGTCAGGAGAAACTCCGGCATGGTCAAACGCAAACATTTTCCCGGTTCTTCCGTATCCTGTTGCAATCTCGTCTGCAATAAGATGAACATTATATTTGTCACAGAGTTCTCTTAGTTTTTTAAGATACAAAGGCGGATAAACTTTCATACCTGCAGAACCTTGAAGTAAAGGTTCTACAATAATTGCTGCAGTTTCATCTGCATATTTTCTGAATGCTTCTTCTGCTTTTACAAAACATTCGCAATTACAGCAATCCCTGCATTTTCCCCATTGACATCTGTAACAGTCAATTCCTTCAATTCGTATCACATCCAAAAGGAGTGGCTTGTATAGTTCTGAATACAAATCAACACCACCTACGGAAAGCGCAGCGAGGGTTTCACCATGGTATGCATCAGCAAGAGCCATAAATCTCTTTTTCTGAGGGTTGCCTGTTTGATAATGGTATTGAAAACTCATCTTTAATGCCATTTCAATTGCTGCAGAACCGTTATCAGCAAAATTAAATTTGCATAAACCTTTTGGTAACAACTCCACTAATCTTTGACATAAAGTTATTGCTGTTTTGTGGGTAAAGTTAGCAAAAATAACGTGTTCTAATTGGTCAACCTGTTTTTTTATTGCGGCATTAATTCTTGGGTTACAATGCCCAAGAAGATTACACCACCATGAACTTATTACATCCTTGTAGCATTTTCCGTTAGTGTCATAAAGATTTATTCCCTCACCACGCTCGATAACAATAGGCGGTAATGTTTCATAATCTTTCATTTGAGAACAAGGGTGCCAAATGTATTTTAAATCTTCTTTCTGCCAGTCCATAGTAAAATCTCCTCTATATTATAATTTTATCTCGGTAAAACTGTTTAAGCAATTCAGAATGTTATACATTTTCATTAATTCATGCTAAAATCTAGCTATGTTAAATCTATATATCACATCTTCAGAAAAAAAGGACGGAAAAACCTTTATTACATCCGGAATTGCAGCAACTATGCAAAGTCTTGGGTATTCAACATCCGTCTATAAACCAATTCAGACTTCTGGGATTGAAATTAACGGTTTTATGCAATCACCGGATTTAACATTTGTAAAAACCATTGATCCATATATCAATACTCATTTTTCATATTTGTATAAGGAGAATTCAGAACCTGTTATAGCTGCTGAAGCAGATAATGAAGTGATTGATATAGATTATATTAATAATGAATATAAAAGAATTCTTGCCGTTTCTGAATGTACACTACTTGACGGTGATAGCGGTATCCTGAGTCCGCTTGCACCAAACATAACTACAGCAGATTTGATAAAAAAACTATCTTTACCAATGCTTATTGTAACAACTCCTAATGAAAACTCGGTTAACAATACTCTTATGACAATTAATACAGCTCTGGAAAAGGGGATTGAAGTAAGAGGAGTTGTTATTAATAATATAGCAGAAAATTGTTCAAAACCTTTATTAACTTCCATTACAAGAATCATAGAAGAATATACAAATGTTAAAATACTTGGTTTGATACCAAAACTACAGAACAAAAATTCTCCGGAAGATATTATTGCTGCAACTCTAAACGGAATAGATATTGAAAGCGTTTTTAACGTAAAAATAGAAAAACTGGATATGAAATAATGAATATTACAGCCGGCAAATACAAAGGAAGAAAGATTTTTGCACCCAGCGAAAAAATTACACGCCCGACTCTTTCAAAAACAAGGATGGGTATTTTTAATACTCTTTTTTCTCTTATTGGCGAATTTGAGGGTAAAACATTTCTGGATGTATTCGGCGGTTCCGGAATAATGGGTTTGGAGGCTTTATCCAGAGGGTTTGAACGTGTTAAAGTTTTTGAATTAAATAAAAGTGCCGCTAACATTATCAAAAAAAATTACAATTCTCTAGGACTAACACCTGATTTAACATTAGGTGATAGTTTGAAGCTAGTCAAAAACATAGATGAAACTTTCGATGTTGTTTACATAGATCCTCCTTATAACTGTGGTTTTTATGAAGATATTTTATCTTCTGTAAAAGGTAATTTAATAATAGTTGAGAGTTCTGAAAATATCGATTTCTCCGGCTTTAAAGTTCTAAAGCAAAAACAATATGGAAATAGCATGCTAAGTTTTATACAAAAAAGTACAGAAAAATTGGCAATTTGAGCTTGCGGAAAAATTTTAATTTTTCCGCAAGCTCCATAGAACGGTTTCAATGCGGGTTGTGTGCTATCCCGCACACGACCCGCATTTCACACTCTTTAGGTCGTGTTTGAAAAAGTTCGAAAAATTGTCATTTTTCGACTTTTTCCGCACACTCATTTTGTAAATATTTTGTAAAAATTTGGTCTGATTTAAGGACATATTTTTCAGATTATAATATTATATATATAGTTTGATTATTATTTAAGGGGATTTGAATGGTATTAGATTTAAAAGAAAAAGAATCAATGAATATAAAGTTTGAAAATTTTATTGATACTCTTGATGGTGAAGATTTATTGGGAAAATGTGACAGAGTAGATGAAGTCTTATCAAGCGGGGTTTTAACAGGTAATGAAGGTTTGGGCATGATTACAATGAACAAAGTTCAGCCTGACTCAAAGATTAAAGAAAAAGACGGTACTATCCATGATGTAATAATGTTAGGTTCAAACTCGTATTTGAACCTTTCAACTCATCCTCAGGTTATGCAAGGCGCAAGAGAAGCTCTGGAAAAATTCGGATATGGCATGGGAGCTGTTTCAAATTATGCGGGTATAACTGAAATTCACAAAGAACTGGAAGCAAGAATTGCAAAGTTTCATGGAACAGAAGATTGTATAGTTTTCCCATCAGGTTATGGTGCTAATATTGGTATTGTATCAGCTCTTTGCGGTAAAAATGATGTTATTATTAACGATGCTGCAAACCATGCTTCTATTTTTGACGGATGTATGCTATCAGGCGCAGAGATTAAAGTTTTCCCGCACAGAGATATGAAAGGTCTGGAAAGAATTCTGTCAAGACTTCCTGAAGAAAAAACAGGCAGATTAATTATTACAGACGGCGTATTCTCTATGGACGGAGATATGGCTTATTTGGACAAAATTGTTGAGTTAGCGGAAAAATATCACTGCCGTATAATGGTTGATGATGCACATGGTATTGGTGTTGTTGGACCGACAGGGCGTGGTACTGCCGAACACTACGGAGTTATGGATAAAATTGATTTGCATGTAAGCATGTTATCAAAAAGCCAAGGCGGATTAGGCGGATATTGTGCAGCATCAAGAAAAGTTGTTCAATATCTTAGACTTTATGCAAGAAGCTATTTCTTCTCTACAGCAATGCCTGCTTCTGTTGCAGGAGGCTTGAATGAAGTTTATAAACTTCTTGAAACGGATACAGCAGGAAGAAAAGAACTTTGGGAAAAAACAGATTATCTGAAGCAAAAACTTGTAGATGCAGGATTTGATATTGGTCATTCTCAGTCAGCAATTGTTCCTGTAATGATTTATAACGAGCCTGTTTTATTTGAGATTTATCAAAAACTCAGAGAAAGAGGTGTTTACGTTAATATCGTAACTTATCCTGCAGTAAGAAGAAAAGAATGCCGATTAAGACTCTGCACAATGAAAGATTTGACTTTTGAACAAATTGACAGAGCGGTTGAAATACTTACAGAAATTGGTAAAGAATATAATATTATTAAATAAATATTTATAATAAAAAATACATTCCTAGTAAATAAGGAATGTGTTTTTTTATAAGGGAAAATTATGAAAACAGTTTTGGTTACAGGTGCAGGTGGATTTATTGGGCTTAATGTCGTTAAAATGTATTCCGAATACGGATGGAGAGTCTTGGCACTTGTTCACAACAATGTTCCGACTGAGCTTTATAACCTTAATAATGTTGAGGTTATAAAAGGTGATGTTACAAATAAAGAGTTTATGTTGCAATTCGTGGGTAAATGCGATATTGTTGCTCATGTTGCAGGACTTGCGAAAGACATAGGTTCTGATATAACTTTTAGAAAACTAAATTTTGAACCGATAAAATTTCTTTCTAAAATACCTAAAGACAAAATTGTTTATGTATCCTCTTCTGATGTATATGGAATAAAAGACTTTGGATTAAACGGAATAAGTGCTGATGAGAGTACCCCGCTTACAGAATATCCTAAAAATCCTTATCCGAGATACAAAATTATGTCGGAAAATTGGTTAAGAGAAAATTGTTCAAAATATGTCATAATTCGTCCTGCCGCAGTTTGGGGAGAGGGTGATTTAACTATTGAAAAAAGAGTAATAGACTTTTTGAAAGATTCGCCTTTTATTGTTCATTTTGGCAAATGGAGGGGAAAATCCCGCTGGCCGTTAGCTAACGTCAAAAACGTGGCAAAAACAATTGTAGCAGTAAGCGAAACAAATGAATTTGATAATGAAGCAATTACAATCATTGACCCGGAGAAAACTACAATTGATGAATATTATAGAGGAATTGCCGCTAAATATTTTCCTGATAAAACATTTAAAACATTATGTTTACCCCTTTGGGTCGGAAAATTAATCGGTTTAATCTCTACAACTTTATCAAATATTTTAAAGAAGAAGGAACCAATCTTTGACCCTACTTTTTATGCGGTTCACCATGTAAGTTCCAACTTAGATTTTTCTTCAGACAAAATGCTAAAAGTAATAAAGACACTTGAAGAAAAGCATCGGATTAACAACTAAGTATATTGCTAACTATGCTTCTTGTTCTTCTTCTCGTTTTGATTTATAGCTGTATGCTGCGTATATTATAATGCCAATTGCGAGCCAGATTAAGAAATACAATGCTGAAGTTGCTTTTGCTGAAAATTTGCAATACATTAAAGCCAGACAGGTTAATATACCAAGAATCGGGAACCAAGGGCAGAACGGAACCTTAAACGGTCTTGGTCTGTTTGGTTCGGTCTTTCTTAAAATAAGTACCGCAATACAAATTATAATAAATGAAGTAAATGTACCAAAGTTACAAAGCTCTGCTGACAAGTTCAAATCCATAAACAACGCACAAATGATAACAACCAAACCTGACAACCATGTCATAATATGTGGAGTTTTAAATTTAGGGTGAACTGCATTCAAAGATTTTGGCAAAAATCTATCACGACTCATTGCCCACAAAATTCTTGTTGTTCCTAACTGGTAAATTAAAAGAACAGAAGTTAATGCACAAAGCGCACCCATAGAAATCAATCCTGCATACCAGTTTTTCCCTATATATCTCATAGCATGAGCAAGCGGAGCCTGAGTATCTATTGAATTAAGCGGTACAATTCCTGTTAAAACAAGAGCTGCACTTACATATAAAATGGTACAGATTAAAAGAGTACCCATAATTGCAATCGGTAAATCCCTTTGCGGATTTTTTGTTTCTTCTGCTGCAGTTGAAACAGCATCAAAACCAATATATGCAAAGAATATTATAAATGCACCTGAGAAAATTCCCTCTATTCCGTTAGGAGCAAATGTTGCCATATTTAATCCCCAGTTTTCAGGAGCAACATAGAATGAACCCACAACAATAAAAGAAAGTATGATAAACATATTTACGCCTACCATAATCGTTGCAACTTTTGTAGATTCTTTTACGCCTTTAATCAATAAAAGAGTTAATATAAATACAATTGCTATTGCAGGAATATTTACAGCAAGGGGTATATCAATACCAAACGGCAGATGTAAAAACGGCATTTTATCATGAACATCCCAGCCGTATTTATTACATATTTCATACATTGTTCTGTAGTCATTTCTGAGCCACAATGGACAATTTACTACAAATGCAGGCAGAATATGCTTGAATCCTTTTAAGAACTGAACAAAATAACCTGTCCAAGCGCTTGCAACCGTAATATTACCGATTGCGTACTCAAGCATTAAAATCCAGCCTACCATCCAAGCCATAAATTCACCCATTGTAGCATAAGTATATGTGTAAGCACTTCCTGCAACAGGTATCATTGCAGCTATTTCTGAGTATGATAAAGCTGAAAACACACTTGCAATCGCAGCCAGAAGCATTGATATTACAACTGCCGTACCCGCGCCTGCTCCATCAGAACTACCGACTATTGCACTTCCGATAATTGTAAAAATTCCGGTTCCGACTACAGCACCTATACCTAATATAATTAAATCAAACGCATTTAAGGTTTTCTTTAATTCTGAATGTTCGCCCTCGTCAATTAGTTCCTGAGGACTTTTGCATTTTAACAAATTATTTAATACATCTTTTATCATTATTTTTTCCGCTATTTTTTTCGACTAATTATCTATTTTTCAATTTTTTCCTGTTCTGCTTTTCTGTTCTTATGATAACCATAAGTTGCATAAATTAAAGCACCCATAATTATCCACGCAAAGAACAATTCAGTAGAAAGTCTTGCTGACTCACCTTTTGCAGTTATCATCATAAATGCCATTAAACCACCGCAGCATAATATACCTGCAAGCGGGAACCAAGGACAGAACGGAACTTTAAACGGTCTGTGTCTGTCAGGATCAATTTTTCTAAGTATTATAACTGCAGCACAAACTATTATAAACGAAGTGAATGTTCCAAAATTGCAAAGTGCAGCAGCAGCATCCAAGTTAAGAGTTAAAGTACCAAAAACAGATACTATACAAACAACCCATGTTAAAACGTGCGGAGTATTAAACTTAGGGTGTAATTTCTGGAATACTTCCGGTAAGAAGTGGTCACGACTCATTACATATAAAATTCTGGTTGCAGCCATCTGCATTACAAGAAGTACTGAAGTTAATCCTGCAATAATACCTACTGACATAAATCCAGGAACTGCTTTTGCTGCCCAGCCGTGTAAAGCATTTGACATTGTGAATGCAAGCGGTGCGCCTAAAAATGCAGCATCTACTTTACCCTGAGTTTTATACATACCGGTAAGAACAAGTGCTACAAGCGTATAAACAATAGTTGTTACTATTAAGGAACCAATTATACCTCTCGGCAAATCTCTCTGAGGGTTTTTACACTCTTCTGCTGTTGTTGCAAGAGCATCAAAGCCAATATATGCAAAGAATATTATAAACGCACCCATAAATACACCGCTAAAACCGTTTGGTGCGAATGGTGTCCAGTTTGCAGGCTCAACAAAGAACAATCCTGAAAGAATAAACAAACCGATAATTCCAAGTTTTAAAACCACCATAAATGTAGCAAACTTTGTTGAATCTTTAGTACCTTTTATTAAAGTTAATGTTATAAATAGTATAATTAGTATTGCCGGTAAATTAATGCTAAACGGTATTCCGCAAAAATATGGTATAACAGAATGATAGTCAACACCTTGTGAAGTTAGTGAATGTACTGCACTTCTGAAATCACTAACAAGCCAAATCGGAGGATTAACAAGCCATGCGGGAAGTATATGCCCAAACCCTTTTAAGAATTGAACAACGTAATTTGCCCATGCACATGATACAGCAATAAAAGCAATTACATACTCTAACATCAATATCCATCCAACCAGCCAAGCCGCGCATTCACCAAGAGTTGCGTAGGTATATGAATAAGCTCCGCCTGAAACAGGAATCATTGCTGCAAATTCGCTAAAGCAAAGTGCTGAAAATACGCAGGCAATTGCTGCAATAATCATTGATAATACTAATGCCGGTCCTGCTCCGGGGCTTGCACCATCAGCTGAGCCTGCTGCTGCAATTCCGACGACGGCAAATATACCTGAGCCAATGATTGCTCCGACACCTAATATAATTAAGTCCCAAACTCCGAGAGTTTTTTCAAGACCACCCTCTTTTGCAGAATTAACTGCATCATCAGGAGTTTTTCGTTTTAATAGGTTTTGTAATATTGTCATTCGGCTGCCTTTCGTTTTTTTTTTAGTGGAAAGTTGAAAATTGTAAAGTGGATAATTATAGGTCTGGTTAAAACCCAGCCTGTATTCTGCATATTTATTCCTAGAGCCTTAGTATCTTAGTGCCATAGTGCCTTTAATTTACCCCTTGCAAAGAGGAAATCCTAACTTCTCACGTTGTTCAACATAAAGTTTTGCAACTGCTGAAGCCATTGTGCGGACCCTGTTAATAAAGTTTATACGCTCATCTTTAGAGATTACTCCCCTTGCATCAAGTAAGTTAAATGTGTGTGAACATTTTAAAACGTAATCGTAAGCAGGAAGCACAAGTTCGGCTTTTACGCAGTTATCCACTTCTGCCTGATATGCGTCAAATAATTTGAATAATCTCTCAGCATCAGAATACTCAAAATTATATTTTGATTGTTCAATCTCATTTTGGAGGTAAATATCACCATACTTTAACGTATTATTCCACATAATATCAAACACTGATTCTTTGTTTTGGATATACATGGCAATTCTTTCTAAACCGTAAGTGATTTCTAAAGCTACAGGCTTAACTTCTAACCCGCCTACTTGTTGGAAATATGTAAATTGGGTAATTTCCATACCGTCAAGCCAAACTTCCCAACCTACTCCTGCAGCACCTAAAGTAGGTGATTCCCAGTTATCTTCAACAAATCTTACATCATGTTTAGATAAATCTATTCCCATAGCTTCAAGACTCTTTAAATAAAGTTCCTGAGCATTATCAGGAGATGGTTTAAGTATAACCTGATATTGAAAATAATGTCCCAATCTGTTTGGATTTTCACCATATCTTGCATCAGTAGGTCTTCTGCAAGGTTCAACCATTGCTGTTTGCCAAGGTTCAGGTCCCAATGCTCTCAAAAAAGTTGCTGGGTTCATAGTAGAAGCACCTTTCTCAATGTCATACGGCTGTTGAATAATGCAACCGTAATCAGACCAAAAACGTGACAAATTTAAAATCAAATCTTGAAAATTTAGCGCCATCTTATATTTCCTTTGTTGTAAAATTTACACTTAAATTAGTATACATAGAAATAGGCTAAATATCAAATTTGATAAATAAATTATGTTAACTTTTGTTACTCAGATTTATTATAAACAGTATTTTTTGCTACACAATACAGCAAGCAATATTATTTATTTCCATAAAATAGATTATTTATTCTGCCTTCCAGATTGTCGCGTAACACATCTAATTTTGACTTTATAGAACAAACTAAATCATTACACTTTTTTTCTACATTTTTAAAAATTTCCTTGACAAAATTTTTATCCTGTAACTCGGGCATAAATTCAAATTCTTTATAAGGTCTCATCTTCGGAGTGTGAGAAGAATATCTGCCAAATCTGCCTTGAAAATTTGTACTGTTTATTGCTTGTATCATAGAAGCTCCTTTGTGTTTTTACATAAATAAAAACACGGGAAAAATTTTTTTGCTTAATGTTACGATATTTTTATCAGTTTTTGTCTTCATTAAATACAATAAAAGTGTTTTTTATAACTTCATACCCTTTGAGCAAAGATTTATAATCAACTTTTTCATTTGCAGAATGCATATTATAAACATCAGCTAAGCCTAGTAACATAGGCATAAAAGTTTCACCTTTAGAATTTTTGTGCTGACAGTAGATATGAGTTTCAGCTCCTGCGTGGAATGATGATATATCATTTTTTATTCCTGCACGTTTGCAAGCTTCTGTATGAACTTTTTCAATTCTGTCATCTTTTGCTCTTTCAAACGGTGGTAAATGTATTTCGAACTCAATTTGTGCTTCTGCAAGACTCTCATACTTTTTATTAAAATTATCAACAATTGATGACATAAGATCTTTTAACTCATTTTCTTTTTCTACACTTGCGCTTCTTATTGAATAAGATGCCATCCCCAGAACATTAATTATATTTGTAGAAGTTTTTTTCATAATCTCTGTTATATAATCATTGGTTTTAATACCTTTTTCAACAATAGAAGCGACAGAATTTTGTATTCCGCCTGCTACTATAGCGCCGAGGTTACAAGAAGTAATTACGCCGGTTTCGTCTTTATAGAAAACGCCCTGTGGAAAATCAGCAAGCAATTCTGCGATAAGTTTTGCGGCGTTTAATCTTGTTTCATCACCTATATCAATGCCTGAGTGACCGCCTTTTAAGCCTCTTACTGTAATTTTTGCATTAGTATAACTTGCACCTGAAATTTGTAACTGGCCAAGTTTGTCAGCATCATTAACCAAAATATATTTTGATAAAATTTTATCAAACTCTACATGCTCAATACCACTCATTCCGGTTTCTTCATCACGAGTAAATGTGATTTCTAAACCGCCGTGTTGCGGGATATCCCCCTCGCCCCTTGCGGGAGAGGGGTTAGGGGTGAGGGGTGCATTATTTGCAAGCTCTTTAGCCAGCATCAGTGCGCAAGCCACACCAACTTTATCATCCGCACCGAGTGTTCTTCCCTGAGCGTGAATAAACCCTTCTTCATCCAGATAAATATTAACAGGTGCATCATCACCTACAACATCCATGTGCGAAGAAAGCATTATAGGTTCTTTTGTATCATCTGTAGCCGGAACATGAATATAAATATTTCCGTAATTATCTTTTTTCCCGTTTATTCCGTTCTTATTGCAAAAATCAAGAATCCAATCAATAACCTTATCTTCTTTCAAAGATGGAGATGGAATTGACACAAGGTTACAAAAAATATCTAAAACTTCATTTTCTTTTCTTAAATTATCTAATATAACTGACATTACAAACCTCCTATATGATGACATGTTAATATTTTTTTGTCGACTTAGCAGAGTTTTCTTCTGTCGGCTTAGTAAAGCCGATCTATAAATTCCCACCTACTGTATTTACCTCCCGCGAAAAAACCTCCTGCTTGTAGCATTTTCAGCGTTTACATCAACTCTGACCTGAACTGAGCGAAGACATTTTGGACATCTTCCTCTATATACAGTACCATCTTTACTTTTATACAGCCTGCCGTATGCGTGGCAGCATTCAAACCATACACCTATAAATTTTCTTCCTGTCGGTTTTTGCTGATTGTTATCTTCTTCCGGCACGTCTGTTCCCTCTGCTTAAAGCCTCTTTGTCTATTGGTCTGTATATACTTTGAGTTAATGTATCAACATAATTATCTTTTAAGTGAGCGTAATCAAAAATTATTAAACCATTTAAATCAAATCTTCTTGCTGCATGTATCTGTTTTATTAAGTCAGAATTTGAACCATTCATAAATGTAACAAATAAACCTGCATAAAGCTTTGTATTAGGAGCTTTATTTCTTAAAACATTACCCATTAAATTAATAGCAGTTTTGTCATCACAAGTTAAGAAAAGCGGTGTGAAACCGTCTATGTAATTGTTCATGGACCAAGTTTTCCAATCCTGAAGTTTTGTATCGTAAGCCATTTCAATGTTAGGAAAAATTACAGCAGTGGTCATAATACCGTTCATTCTTGCCAGTCTGCCTATTCTTCTAACAAAATCCGTAATCTTACCAGCACGATACATTTTCCACTGGTACCACAAAGCATCACCTGTTGTTAGTTCTGCAGGGTCAACGCCATACATCTTTTCAAATTCTTCTCTGGCATATTTTGTGTATCCCCAGTTTGACATATCATAATTTGAATATGTAGGCGCTAAAGACTGAGGATATCTTATGTAATCAAGATTTATGCCGTCCGGTCTGTATCTTAAAATAATTTCATCTATCAAATTATACAAAAAAGCCTGCACTTCAGGATTTGCCGGATCAATAAAATATCCGTTATGTTCGGAAACAGAATAAGGAATTGTTTCTGAGTCTATGCTTCTTTTCTGATAATTTGCCCATTCAGGCTTTACAGCCAGAATATATCTTGGATTTGATTCAGGAGGTTTATTCCCTACATAAAAAGATTCAAACCAAATATGAACTTTTATTCCGCGCCTGTGAGCTTCTGTTATCCATATTTTTAATGGGTCAAATCCTGCATATTCAGGATTTTGTTTTACAAAACCGTACTCAGCCATTGTTCTTGATGGGAATATTGTTTGCCCATGATAATAAGTTTCTATAAACACATTATCAATTCCCGCATCTGCAAGTCTGTCAAGAACTGATGTTATTTCTTCCATGTTATGATAAGTCGGTCTTATCCATACACCTTTTAATTCTGACGCCTTATACGGAATTACTGAAGACATTGCTGTATCTGCATATTCAATCGCTTTTGATGCAAATCTCTGGGAATTTTCACTGTTTTTTTGAGCTCTTTCTACCATATCTTTGGCATGGTTAAGATTTTGCATAGTTCTTCTCTGGTTATAATTAGGGACATTTTGTGAGTAATAGTACATCATATTTTCTACTTCTTTAATCTTATCCCTTGCACCATACAAAAAAGTGTCAGAAGTAATATACGAGGTGATGATTTTATTCTCTATATCTATATAAATTTTTGAACCAACCATTATATTTTCATTAATCCATTTTTTTGCTTTTCCATGCCCGCTTATAACAAGTCCGTTGGCAGGAATTAATGAATCTGCACCGCTTAAAGATGTAACAGTATCGCCGGTAATAACAGCTTCTGTTCCGAATTCATTTGTGTTTGTTCTGAAACCAAATGCGGGAGTATAAACAACAAGCTGGTTTGCTCCTCTCAGTCCGGGGTAATTAGCACCTGCTTTATTTGTGCTTGTCTGTGGGTCTATAACATCAATATAATAAGTTGATTGGTTAAAAATGACTTCGTTTTCCTGTGGAACATAAGGCATGTAAATATCTTGTGCGTAAGATACGGCACAAAACATCAATGATATAAGTACAGCAAATATTTTATGAAATATTCTCTCCATCCCACTTTTCCTAATAAAAATATTATAATTCCAGAATTTATTAAATACAAGCGTTTTAACAAATTTTCTTTTATGCAATTTTAATGTAGAATGTTTATAAAGGTGATTGTTATGAAAAAACTGAAATTAAGAGTTGGTATAGGTTATGATTTACACAGACTGGAAGAAAACCGCAATTTAATTATTGGCGGAGTTAAGATACCTTATGAAAAAGGGCTGTTAGGGCACTCTGATGCGGATGTTTTAGTTCATGCTATTATTGACGCGCTTCTTGGTGCTGTTGCTCTTCCGGATATTGGGACGTTATTCCCTGATACTGATCCTAAGTTCAAAGATGCAAACAGCATTGAATTATTAAAAAAAGTTTATTCTCTTGTTAAAGAAAAAGGTTATTCAATAAATAATATTGATTCAAATATAATTGCGCAAGCACCAAAAATGATGCCCCATATTCCTGAGATGAAAGAAAATCTTGCAAAAACGCTTGAACTTGATATTGAAGATATATCAATTAAAGCAAAAACAAAAGAGCATCTTGATGCTGTTGGTGAGAAAAAAGCTATTGAAGCTAATGCCGTTGTAATGGTTTATAATGCGTAAACTTACCAATGCTTCTTATAAAATCATAAATTCTGTCGTTTTCTTCTTTTGGAGTTAATGACATATTGTTTTTATTGGTATTCATAAATTCATTAAAATTATTCAGAATTATCCCTTCTTGCACACCTGTCTGATTAGGGAGGGAGTAGTTGTATGAACGTCAGTGAGTTACAAATACGGGTGGGTGTTGATTTTTTATGGGGTGTGTTACAGGGGATAATTCCGAAATTATTTATCCATTGTCTTATTTTTTGCATTGCATTATTATCAAACATATAAATAATGTTATTTATATATTATTCTTGTCATTATAACATTATTGTATTCATCATAACAATTGTTTCCTACCCAGTGTGCAAGAAGTTTTCCTTCAGGTGTAAATATAAAACTCTCTTCTTCAGATACTCTGTAACCCTGATTTGTGATGCTTCCATCAGGCTTATATTTTGTTATTTTACAAGGATAATCAGAAGAATCTTTATATGTAAAATTTATTAACCTGCCGTTTGAAGAGTAATACCAGGAATACATTGGGTCATCATAATATTGAACCCCATAACTTCCGTCAGAAAACTTCCCGATTTTTCTGTCTTTTAACTCTGTTATACCCTGATATAAATAATTAAGATTTTCAGCATTGTTTGCATCTATAAAATATTTTCTTATTGAATCAAAACTGAAAGTTTTTACCGGAGCAGAAAAAACTTCCTCTCTTGCAGTTTCAGCATTATATTCAATTTCGCCTGTTATAATTTTTGCATTAGAGGGAAATATGCCAAGAAAAAGTAATAAGAATACTAAAAAAAGCCGTTTCATAATAAATATTTAATGATATATTTTAAAATGTCATAATTATACACTCCCCTTATTTACGACAATATTATTTTTTGTTATAATTACAAGCATAATAAGAGGGAGAAATATGAACAAAAATCAATCTATCGGAATGTACGTTATATTAGGGATTATGGTACTTGCATTTATTTCAATGCTATTTACCGGCCCGACATCAAGCACAGAAGAATTGTCATATACAGCTTTTATACAAAAAGTTGAGAATAAAGAAATTAAGAAAGTCGATATGGGAAAAGATATGCTTATTGCAGTTCCCGTAAAACAGCCTGAAACAAAAAAAACTGCTCCAAATCCTATATACGGAGAAGTTAAGACTCCTCAGCTGCAATATAAAGTTGTAATTCCTGAAAATTCAGATGTCCTAACAAAACTTGAAGCAAATAATGTAGAAGTTAGCGCAACAAAAGCGTCTGAATCAGGTTCTGTGTTTGGCATAGGCTCTTCGGTTATTACAATATTATTAATTTTTGGCTTCTTGCTGCTTATCATAAAATCAATTCAGGCAGGTGGTGCTCAGGCAATGTCTTTTGGAAAAAGCAGAGCAAAGATGCTTATGGACTCAAAAGTTAAAACAACTTTTAATGATGTTGCAGGTATAGATGAAGAAAGAAAAGAACTGGAAGAAATAGTTGATTTTCTTAAACATAGCGACAAATATGTTAAACTTGGTGCAAAAATTCCAAAAGGTGTACTTCTTGTAGGAGCACCGGGTACAGGTAAAACATTAATGGCAAAGGCTGTAGCTGGCGAAGCAAAGGTTCCGTTTTTCTCAATCAGCGGTTCCGATTTTGTTGAAATGTTTGTTGGTGTCGGTGCTTCACGAGTTCGTGACTTATTTGAACAGGCAAAAAAACATCAGCCTTGCATTGTATTTATAGATGAAATCGATGCTGTTGGACGTCAGAGAGGAGCCGGTTTAGGCGGTGGTCATGATGAAAGAGAACAAACTCTAAACCAGCTGCTTGTTGAAATGGATGGTTTTGATGAAAATACAAATATTATAATATTAGCTGCAACAAACAGACCTGACATATTGGATAACGCTCTTTTAAGACCCGGTAGATTTGACAGACAAATTGTTATTAATAAACCTGACGTTTTGGGAAGAGAACAAATCCTTAATGTTCATGCCAAAAATAAGCCGCTCGCAAAAGAAGTTGATTTAAAAACTCTGGCAAAGCGTACTCCAGGATTTACAGGTGCTGATTTATCAAATTTATTGAACGAAGCAGCTCTTCTTGCTGCTCGCCATGATAAATCAGAGATTGAAATGCCTGACCTTGAAGAAGCTATAGATAAAGTTATGGCAGGACCTGAGAAGAAAAGCAGAATTATATCTGATGAAGAAAAAGAAAATACTGCATACCATGAAGTTGGTCACGCATTACTTGCAAAGTTACTCAAAGATTGCGATCCGCTTCATAAGGTTTCTATAATACCAAGAGGCATGGCTCTCGGTATAACTTTGACTTTGCCGGAAAAAGATCATTTAACTATGAGAAAAAATCAACTGCTAGACAGAATAACAATGATTCTTGGCGGCAGGGTAGCGGAAGAAATTACTTACGGTAAAGATAATATTACTACAGGTGCTTCTAACGACTTGGAAAAAGTTTCCGCTCTTGCAAAAAACATGGTTACAACTTACGGTATGAGTGAAAAAATGGGTAACATGGCTTACGGTAAAGAACAAGAGCATGTATTTATGGGGAGAAATTTTGGTAATACAAGAGATTTTTCAGAAGAAATTGCTGCTGAAATTGATAAGGAAGTTAAGAGAATTGTTGATACGCAATACCAACTCGCAAAAGATTTGTTAACAGAAAACAAAGACATGCTTGAATATATTGCTCATAAACTTTTAGAAAAAGAAACTTTGGACCAAAACGAATTTGAACTTCTGATGAATAACATTAGAAGAGTCAGAAATGGTGAAGCTCTTGAAGATATAGAAAGAGAAAATAATAGTCAGGAACAACCGACAGAAGAACAAAATAAAGAAGAAGGAGAGTAAAATAATGGATAAAGATTATCTTATTTTTCAAGAATACAAAATGTACGCTGAACAAAAAGAAAACTTTATTGACAGAAACTTTCAAACAAATAAATTCTATATGATAGCGATTATTGTACTAATTTTTGCGTTAATATACACAAATAACATAATGTTCTTGAATAAGTTTTCTGCCACACTTATTTTTGCGTTTTTTGGTATTGCAACAAGTTCTCTATGGTGGATGAATGTGGACTCATACAATACATTGATTAAAATTAAATATGCAGATGTTATTGAAAAGCTGGAAGACAAACTTCCTGTTCATCCTTTTACAGATGAATACAAAGGAATTGAAGAATTCAGAAATAATAAAATATTTATGTTTTCTGATATACAAAAAGTAATCGCGGTTATTGCAGCTTTGTTCTTTTTTGCTGTTTTTGTAAGCGAATTAACACCAATCTGTATTTCTATTTTTACTAAGATAATGAATATTAAAGCCGGAATATAGAATTAAGGATTAATGAAGTATGAAAAATAAAGAATATGGAATAGCTATACATTGGAATTATATTGGAATATCGGTTGTATTCTTTTCAATACTGACTGTATTGGTTTTGTATTTACCAAATATGAGAAGTGTAGATTCTGCAATTTTGCATTCAATAAAACTGGCTCTTTCACCTTTCCCAATGTATATTCCTGTTTTTATAAGCGAATTTGGACGTGCAAACTATATGCTTTGGCCTCAAATTGCCGCCGGTTGCACTCTTGTTTCACACCGATACTTCCTTAAAGCGTTTATGTTAATTTTGTTTACTCAAATCTCTTTCTTTTTAAAAGACTTTATAAAAGATTTTATATGCCGTCCAAGACCTGAAGGAAGCGGCTTGCATGGCTTTGGTTTTCCATCAGGGCATGCTTGTACAACGATGTGTTTCTACGGAATTATAATTTATCTTGTTAATTACTATGTCAGAAGTGATTTTTGGAGAAACTTTTTAATAATCTTCTTTGGTTTATGGATATTTTTGGCAGGAGTTTCAAGAATGTGGCTTGGTGCTCACTTCTTGAGTGATGTTCTTGCAGGTTGGTTACTTGGATTTATTTTGGTTAATCTCTATATTATTGTAGACCGATCAATTGCAAAGTAAAATATATCTTTTCTTGTACAAACAAAAAGCCGCAAATCGTTGCGGCATTAACTCGTTAGATAAAGGAGTGGAGGAGAAAATAAAGAAAAGAGATTATACTTTTATATGCCACAATATATATTTTTTATAACATATATATTTTCATTTGTTACAAAATTTAATAGTGTATAAAATACAATTAGTTTGGTGTATAATAAAAGTACCTAATGCATGGAGGGTGCATGATTAATATAGCAGTTTGCGGCGCAAACGGAAAAATGGGACAAGAGGTTATAAGAGCGGTTAAAGAAGCCGATGATATGACAATTGTCGCAAAAATAGATATTAATAATGGGGAGTTTGCAACTATTAAGGATGCAAAGGATTCTGTAAATATAGATATCCTGATTGACTTTACGCAGCCAAAATCAATATATGAGAATGCTTTATATTGTTTGCACAATAATATTAGTATTGTAATAGGAACAACAGGTCTTAGTGATACTCAGATTGAGGAGTTGAAGAAGCTTTCTGAAGAAAAGGGTGTCGGATGCTTTATTGCGCCAAACTTTTCTACAGGTGCAGTTTTGATGATGAAGTTTGCAAAAATGGCTGCTAAATATTTTAATAATGCTGAAATTATTGAACTCCATCATAATCAAAAGAAAGACGCACCATCAGGAACCGCAGTTAAGACAGCAGCGTTGATGGCTGAAGTAAACGAAAATTTTGCAACCGGGAATTGTGAAGAAACAGAAACTATTGAGGGAGCGAGAGGAGCTGATTCTTATAATAATATCCATATTCACTCAGTTCGCATGCCGGGATTTATGGCATCTCAAGAGGTAATTTTCGGTTCAAACGGTCAAACATTAAAAATTAGGCATGACTCAACTGACAGAGAGTGCTACATGCCGGGTGTTCTGCTTGCCGTAAGGTACATAAACGAACACAAGTCTTTTGTCTATGGTTTAGACAACATTTTATAGTAAAAAAACAAAAAGGAACGTATGAGAAAACCAAGAATAGCAGTTTTAGGCGCAACAGGGGTTGTAGGAAGAGAAATCTTAAAGATTTCTGAGGAGCTTAATGTAGAATTTGAAAGCATAAAATTCTTATCAAGTGCAAAAAGTGCAGGCTCAAAACTTACTTTTAAAGGGGAAGAATATACTGTAGAAGAAGCTGTTCCTGAGATTTTTGATGATGTTGATATAGTTATGGCATCAGCAGGCGGTACAACCAGCAAGCATTTTGCACCGGAAATAGTAAAAAGAGGTGCAATGATTATTGATAACTCATCTGCTTTTAGAATGGATAAAGATGTTCCGCTTGTAATTGCAGGAGTTAACGATGAAGATTTAAGATTGCACAAAGGTATTGTTGCAAATCCAAATTGTTCAACTTCTCAATTAATGCTTGTTCTTGAACCTTTAAAGAAATTTGGCATTAAAAGACTTATCGTTTCTACTTACCAATCAGTTTCAGGTGCAGGACTTGCTGCTATGAATGAATTAAGAGATGATACTGTTGCCAGACTTGAGGGAAAAACTTTTGAAAATAAATGTTTTAAAAAGCCTATATCATTTAACATAATTCCTCAAATTGATGTTTTCTGTGAAAATGGATATACAAAAGAGGAAATGAAGGTTGTTAATGAAACAAGGAAAATATTACATCTTGATGAAACTACAAAAATTTCTTGCACAGCGGCTCGTGTTCCTGTATTCAGAGGGCACTCAGAAGCTGTTGATATTGAATTCGGGGTAAATGTCGAACCTGATGAAGTAAGAAATATTCTCAAAAGTGCTTATGGAGTTACGGTAATTGATAATCCTGACAATTTCGAATACCCTACAACAAGAGATGCAGACGGTGTAGATCCGGTATTCGTAGGCAGAATAAGAAAGAACTTGGCTTTTGATAACGGCATATCACTCTGGTGTGTAGCTGATAATCTTAGAATTGGTGCAGCATTAAATACTGTCAGAATTTGCAAAAAAGTTACAGAAATGGGCTTGTATAGAGGGGGAGAAAATTAATATGTATATACCTGCAATATTACCAAAACAAATGCAATCTTTAAAACCATCAAAAAGGAAGATCGTTAAAACCGTCTATACGACAGAAAAGTTTACAAAAAATATTCAGAAAGATTTGCCAACTGAAGCAAGAAGTATTGCTCAATACGTTTCTGACGGTTGTAAGCAGTTGAGAATAAAATTAACTAAAAACTAAGTTTATAAAAAAACGGATTTCTTTTTGAAATCCGTTTTTTATTATTTATTAAAAATTCCTTTTATTCTCTCTTTTGCTGTAGGATTGTTTTTTCTGTCGGACTCAATTTCAAATATTTTTTCATATAAAACTTTTTCATTGTTAGAAATGTGAGCAGGAACTTTAATTGTAACCACTACAATATGGTCACCTCTTTGTGACGGCTTAGATAAATTAGGAATACCGGCACCCCTTACTTTTACAATTTCGCCATGTTGTATACCGGCAGGAATTGTAACCTGTTTTTCGCCGTCTAAAGTTTTTATAGAAACAGTGCTGCCAAGAACTGCCTGAGCAGGTGTTATTTCAAGTTTTGTAATAACATTTATACCGTCTCTCTGGTAATATGATGACGGATTAACGTGGATAACAATATATAAATCACCTGCAACGCCACCATTTATGCCGGCATCACCCTCATGTGACAAACGCATTTTTGAACCATTATCTACACCTGCCGGAATTTTTAGTTCAACTTTCTTTTCCATTGTCTTTCTGCCCTCGCCGTGACAATCAGGGCAAGGATTTGTTATAACAGTTCCTTTACCATGACAGTGCGGACAGGATACAATCTGAGTGACGTGTCCTAAAACAGTTCTTGTTGTTTGCTGAATTCTGCCCTGCCCGCCACAGTGTTTACAAGTTTCCGGTTTTGAACCCTCTTTTGCACCTGTTCCTTTGCATGTAGGACATTGTTCCAAGTGGTCTATTTTGATTTCTCTTGTCATTCCGAATACTGCTTCTTCAAAATCAAGAGTAATATCAAGTCTTAGGTCATCTCCTCTTTGTGGTGCATTCGGATTACGTTGTCTTGAACCCCCGCCAAATCCAAAACCACCGCCAAAGAACGCATTAAATACTTCATCTAAGTCGCCGAAACCGCCTGCAAAAGGTCCCTGAGTGCTAAATCCTGCATCTCTCAAACCGTCCTCACCAAATCGGTCATAAGTTGCACGTTTATCATCATCCATTAGTGTTTCATAGGCTTTACCAAGTTCTTTGAATTTTGCTTCCGCTTCCGGTGACTTATTTACGTCGGGGTGCCATTTGCGTGCCATTTTTCTGAAAGCACTTTTTATTTCATCTTTAGTAGCATTTCTGTCTATGCCTAATATTTCATAATAATCACTCATTGCTATTCAATTTCCCTTTTTTGAATTAAATTTTAACTCCCTATCCCTCTGTTGCTACATTCACCAAAGTTGGTCTTAGTACTTTATCACCGAGTTTATAACCTTTTTGCAACTCGGCAATAATTGTATTTTCAGGGTGTTCTGTAGTAGGAGTCTGCATTACGGCTTCATGAAGATTTGGATCAAATTCTTCTCCCTCAGCCTTTATTGTTTCTAATCCTGCTTTTGTTAGAGCATCAGTAAAGTTTTTGTATGCAAGGTTATAACATTCTTTTACCTTTTCACAGTCATCTACGCTTTCAATTGCCTTTAAACCGCGTTCAAAATTATCGATAACTTCAAGAAACTTTTTTAATGTGTTTTCTGCGCCATATTTTAAAAGAGCTTCTCTTTCCTGCTCATTTCTCTTTCTGAAGTTTTCAAAATCAGCTGCCAATCTTATGTATTGATTATTCAGCGTGTCATATTTTTCCTGAAGCGGATTGACTTCTTTCTCTTCTGCTTCTTCTGTTTTTTCGGTATTATCTTCGGCATTTGAAGCATCAACTTCTTCTGTTTGCTGCTCTTCAACTTCTTTATTTTCAGAGCTGTCTAACTGTTCGCTAACATCTTGTTCGATTTCTTTTGTCTGTTTTTCGTCTTTAACTGCCTTTTTGAACGGATTTTCCATAATATTCCCCCATAACTATCATTATATATAATAATTATACGATATCAAATTAGATTTACGGGGAATGTTTATTTTTTCTTAACTATTGCAATTTTGTGTATAAATTTTGGTGTGTTTATTATATTATGGACTTATAAACGAAAAAGGAGAGTTAATTATGTTAACAAAAAGTTCATCACTAAAAACAGTTTTTACAGGTGTTGATTTTTCAAAATACGAATCAAAAACATCTGAATTTGTAAATGAGTTCTCTAAAAGAGCTAATAAAGAGGGTAAGTTTCTTAACTGGGTTAACCTGCCTGAGCTTCAACTAACAAGATTAGATGATATTTATGCAATGGCATCTTCTCTTAAATCTCAAACAGGAGCTTCTAGATTAAGCGTTATGGGTATCGGCGGTTCTAAACATACAGTTGAACACATGCTTGGAATTAACGGTCTTAACCTTTGCGGAGAGTCAATTTTATTCTATTCAGATGTTGATTCAATCAGCTGGGAAAGATACCTTTCAAAATTAGGCGGAGATGTTTTATCTTCAAACTACCTAATCGCTTCTAAATCAGGTTCAACATTTGAAACTAAAGACGGTTTCTTAAGAATACAAAAAATGGTTAAAGATGCTTATTTAGCCAAAGGTTTATCTGAAAGTGAAGCTGATAAAGCAACTGCAAAACACTTTATCGCAGTAACCGATAAAAACGCTGAAAAGAGTGAACTCAGAAGAACTTCTATTGAATGCGGATGGTTAGGCGACTTATTTATTCACGATGATGTTGGTGGTCGTTTCTCAGCTTTTGATGACCACGCATTATTTGCTCTTGCTTTTGCAGGTATGAAAAAAGAAGATATGGCTTCTATGCTCAGAAGTGCTTTAGAAGTTTCTTCTCTATCATTAACTGCAGATTTAGAACTTAATGATGCTC
Organism: uncultured bacterium; assembly: GCA_902797965.1. Lineage (GTDB taxonomy): Bacteria > Cyanobacteriota > Vampirovibrionia > Gastranaerophilales > Gastranaerophilaceae > CAG-196. The sequence goes on along the minus strand of CADBUY010000002.1, from coordinate 174,993 downwards.
TAAAAGAAGGTATTTTCTGGGCAGACGCAAAATTAAGCGGAACAGTTGCTTCTGTTCATCAATACATGGGTTCAATGTTTGAAAATACAGTTTACTGGCACGCTCAAATGCAAAACGAATCTCAAAAGGATACGCTTAAACAAATTGCAAAAGTTCCTGATGCTATGCACCACTCTGCAGAGGCACACTTTAACCCTGCAAATAAGTTAGTTTTTGCTCTAACTGTTCCTTCTGATAAAGGTGTTTGCTCATCTAACGCTGAAGCATACATTGGTGCTTTAACTAAATCTTATGAATCAACAGGTGCATTCTTTAAAGAATATGTTGAAACAAATAAACTTGGTTTAACTCCGGAAGCTGCCGGTGCAATGACCCAATTAAGAGCATTTGCAACTTGCTATCAGGAAATTGTTGAAGCAATAATGCAAAACAAAGAGCTTCCTGAAGTTCTTGATAGTGTTCTTCAGCCACACGTTGAATTCTATAAAAAGAACCTTAAAGGCGGCGTAGTTATCCCAGGCAGAATCGGCTAGTGGGGTAAATAGGGGTAATTTTTAGGGAAAAGTATTCCATAAACATCCTATATTGCCTCTGAATATAAATGAATAAAAAGTGCAAATGATTTAATATTTGCACTTTTTTTGTCGAATTTAGTTTAAGCCAAATCTCTTCTGTTGCTGTAGAAATCTCAACTTACAAATTGGGGTAAATATTCTGCGAAGTATTCCATAAGTTTTTGCGAATTTTTTGCAAGGCCTCCACTATTGTCCCAAAAAAAATTAAAAAAAAATATTCTCTACATTTTTAAAGAGAACATATACATATACATTAACATTTACATTTACATTTACATTAACATATACATATACATATAGGCTTTTTTTGCTTTTTTTAAAAAACCAAAAAAAGCAATTGCTTTTTTTGCTTTTTATCCTCTTTTAATATTATGTCCAAACTCAAAAAAATATTTCGGAATTATCCCCTCCTTGCACACCTTCAGAATCACCCCACCCTAACCCTCCCCGACCGGGGAGGGAGCTGTTGTTATTGAACTAAGGTAAAATTTACAACAGCGGGTGGAGTGTGTTACATGGTATAATTCCGAAATATTTTATAAAAATCGTCTTGTTTTTTTAGCTAAAACCTGACATTCACACGCTTACGCTTTCATTCTTTGCTCGCAGTTGGCTAATCGGGTTCGTAATGGCTGGGTGTGAAAGCTATCAGTAGAGCGTCATTGTGAGGAACTGTGTTCCGAAAAATCCAGCCTATTATTAATTATTTTATTTGGTCAAATGCAAGATATGCAGACTTAAATACAAATAGCTGGATTGCCACGCGTCTCAAGCCTTTGAGCCGCTCGCAATGACATAAAATTTTTTGACATATTTTACAATGTCATTGTGAGGCTCGTTAGAGCCGTAACAATCCAGCCGATTATAAACTGTTTTCTTTTGGGATAAAACGAGATTTGATAATTAAAATTTAAATAGCTGGATTGCCACACGTCTCAAGCCTTTGAGCCGCTCGCAATGACAGTAAGCTTTTTGTTCCTTTGCTATGCTTATATTTATTGTCTCAATATTTCTTTATCTTATCAACTTTGGCAAAGTAATGCCAATATGTCGTTCTATTCATCAATCAATTTAAAATCTTCGCCAAGTTCTTCCTCGAGTAATTTTGCAAAATCTGAAAATTTTACGTTTGATGCCTCTGCAACTTTCCAAGCAATCATCAATCCACAACTTAATTTTCCTCGCTCAATTCTGCTAAGGTTGCCTCTATCTAAATCAAACTCTCTTGCAAATTTGCTGATAGAAGCATCAGTATTTTCAATGCGTAATTTTTTAAATACTACACTGACTGCTTTTCTAAATTGTAAAACTTTATCACTTATCTGTTGCATATTTACATCATAGTTTGTATTATATTAATAAGTGATGTAAATAACCCACAATAATATTAAAAAGGATAATTTATGCTTAAAAAGAATTTGGAAGAAGAACTTAATTACATAAAAGATAACTTAGATGCAATAGCAAATAATCTTTGTAATATTCACAAGATTGCATCGATACTTAATAAGTATTGCAAAACAAATTCTGATAATGATGAATTATACGAAGTATCTTATTTAGCAGAATTACTCGAAGAAAAAATCGGCAAAATTAATTATAATCTTTATATACTTTTAAATTATGATAAAAATTTTGAATCGTGGGAAGATACTTTGCAAAATCTAAAGCATTTAATAGAAATAAAAAAGATTAAATATATTGATGATTAACTATATTAACCACTAATAAACTATTTGCACCGTAATATTTCTGGAGCGTTCTTTGTTATCAAAATCAAGTAATATAACCTGCTGCCATGTTCCTAAATTCAAAAGTCCGTCAACAAGCGCTATATTAACAGAACTTCCTACAAGAGCAGAACGGACATGAGCATAACCGTTTCCGTCATGCCAAATTTCATCATGGTGATATTCAACACCTGATGGAGCAATTCTGTCTAAAGCCTCTTTCAAATCCTGAACAAGCCCCTTTTCATATTCAATTGTTGTTACAGCTGATGTGCTTCCCTGAATTGAAACACAAACAAGTGCATCTTTTAAAGCGTGTTGATAAACACAATTCTGAACGTGTTTTGTGATATTTATAATGTCATTATTACCACGAGTTTTAATCATAAAATGTTCGTTAATTATTGGCATATTCCTGCTCCGTAGTTGTTTCATTATTAGTTTGTTTATTTTCTATTATTGTTTTTGCGTCTTTGATATCATCACTTTTTTTACCTACAATCGAATGTCTTTTTTTGTATAGAATAACAAAAAATGCTACAAGCAAAGCGCTTACGCCAATAATAAAATAATTCATATATTGTTTTATAGTTTCTCCAAATAGCATAAGTACAATACTTACAAAGAAGAATCTTCCGCCTCTGCCCAAACAGCTTACAAACCAGAACTTAAAAATATTCATTTTCATAATTCCGCTTGCAATAGCAAATATATTATATGGAATTGGTGAAAATGCAGAGAAAAATACAGCAAATGCTCCATATTCTTCAAAAAGTTTTTCTACTGCCTGTAATTTATCCATTTTATTCTTAAACAATTGCTCGAAAAGAGGTCTGCCTCCAAATCTTCCCAGAGCATAAGCTATTAAAGCTCCGGTAATAGAACCTGTTGTACAAACAAGTGCATATAGCAGCGCCTTTGCAGGAAGCGATAAACACATTCCAATTAAAAGTACGTCAGGTGGCAATGGAAATCCCGGTAAACAGCTTTCTATAACTGCATTTATAAATAAACCAGTCATTCCCCAAGACTGAAAAAGGTTGCTTATATGTAAAATTAATTCGTGCATTTTTTATCCTTTTCTTTAAACTAATCCAATGTTTTATACAGAGTAGGCGCTTCCTGAACACTGACATTTCCACTTGGAACAATTAAAACTTCATATTTTTCGGTTCTGTTAGCATACTCTATTTCAATTATATCACCAACTTTTAGCTGCTTTGCAGGTTTTGCGGGATTACCGTTAACAAGAACTCTGCCCATTTCAGAAACTGTATTAGCAATAGTTCTTCTTTTTATAAGTCTTGATACTTTTAAAAATTTGTCCAATCGCATTACAGTTTTTTTATAACCTCTTTTACAAGTGTTTTAAATTTATCTTTTGCAGTATTTGCAGCCTTGATAACTTCCTCATGAGAAAGTCCTACTGTGCTTACGCCAGCTGCCGAATTACAAATACAACTAATACCTATAACTTTCATTCCTGCCCAAACAGCAACAGTTGCCTCAGGAACAGTCGACATTCCGACTGCATCAGCACCTAAAATCCTTGCCATTTGAACTTCTGCAGGAGTTTCATAAGACGGACCTGTTAGTGCCATATAAACACCTTCTTGCAAATCAACTCCAACTTCTCTGCCAACTTTTTTTACGAGTTCAACATAATCAACAGAATAAACTTCACTCATATCAGGGAATCTCGTACCCAATGAATCATCATTTTCACCGATTAGAGGATTTGTTCCCATAAAGTTTATGTGATCTGTTATAATCATCAAATCAGACGGATTAAATGAAGCATTAACTCCGCCTGCGGCATTCGTTAATATAACTGTTTCAACACCCAGCTTTTTAAAGACTTTTATAGGATAAACTACTTTCTGTATTGAATGTCCTTCATAATAATGAAAACGACCCTGCATCATAACTACATCTTTGCCGTTAATCTCCGCAAACACAAGTCTTCCTTTATGGCCTTTAACTGTAGAAACTTCAAATCCCGGAATTTCTGCATAATTTATTGATATCTGGCAATATTCGTCTGCTAATTCACCAAGTCCTGAACCTAACACAATACCAATTTGAGGTTTAAAATTACCTATTTTCTGCTTAATATATTCAACAGTTTTTTCCAGCATAAATCCTCCCTAAAAAGACTCCTTTAGTATTTTAACCCAATAAAAAATCCCTGTATACTAAATACTCGGGATTTTTACAAAACTATATATAATTGATTATTTAATTAATCAAAGCTATCGAAATCAAAATCATCAGCTGAAGGTTTTTTACTTTTTTCGAAAACATCTCCTCCAATAGCACCACCACCGCCAAGTGCAGGTATTGTCCAAGCTAAAGCTCCTCCTGATGCCGCAGTAAGCAATATCCCGGCACTAGCGCCGATAATGGTTCCAAGAGCGCCGCCCCAACCTTTAAAATTAGGGTTTTGTACATTTTGATTTTTTACATAATTGTTTGCATTAGAAACGCTAATAGGGCTTATTCTCATCACACACGCTCCTTTCTAAATCTCTTTTATATCTCGGTACCCTTTAGAATAACTCTTTATAATATCTTTGTCAATAATTCTAAAGTATTAGATATAAATTTTTTAAATTAGAACATTAATCTGAATAATAGAAAACGCTTATTGAGCTTTTCTGAGAACTTCTTAAGGTTGGATACTGTTACAGAAGTATCTGTCATTATTTGTTTTAAATTCTCTTTATCGCCGTTTTGACCGTTAATTGTTTCTAAAGCACTTGTTACTTCGTACATTGTTTTGTTCAAATTATCAACAGAAGTTACAAGTTTTTGTTTCAATTTCTCGTCTTTAGTCATTTTATTTACTGTTGTTGTAATTTCATTCATATTAGTCATAACGGCATTCAAATCTTCCGCAAATTTCTTAGAATCAACAGCTCCTAAAATTGGAGTTAATTCATCAGCAAGTTTTGAGATTGACTCTGCTGTCTGATACATTGCAGGTTTGAATTTTTCATCGCCGATGATACCGTTTATGTTTGTTGCAAGTTTATTAAAGCTGTTTGCAACATCACTCATCATCCATAATATTGCATCAATATCATTCCTTGATGTATCAATAAGTTTTTCAGTTTTTTCTAATGTTGTAGTAGCCTGTGCTGTAAGAACCTTTACGTTTGCAACAGAAGCTCTTATATCGGCAACCATTTTGTCATCCATCAAATCGTTAACCATTTTACTCATTTCTGTTAAAGATTCAGCTGCTTTATACTGTAAATCCATAAAATCAGCTATTCTCATAGGTTCAATAATTGTATAAGGTGATGTTTGTTGCGGATAAGGTATTGGTGCACCATCTAAAGGTTCAATTCTGAGTTTTTTAGCATCACCTTGCTTTATAACTTTACCTTTCATAAACTTAGGGAGTCTTAACCCCGGAAGATTAACAACATAATCAACCTTATATGCATATTGCGTATTTACTGTATCTGCAAGTTCTATTGGAACAAGTTTTGACGTCATAATTTGTGATGCTTTTACTTTACCAACATCATAGTATTTTTCATCAAGTTTAATCTCTACGTCAGAACCATTAGTAATTAAATCTTGATTTATAACAGGTATATAAACCGTTCTTAACTTAGGAGGAGTAATTTCTAAAAACTGTTCGCCAATTAATCCGGATTGCTGAATAGAAAGAGTTGATGCCTTTGGAATTTTAATTCCCGGTTCAGTTATAACAAATTTCATCTTTACATAACTTGATTCACCGTTAACAATAGGAGTAATTTCTTCTACCTGTCCTACTCTTAACCCCATCATCTGAACGCCTGACCCAGGACGCATACCATTAACATCCTTGAACTGAACTTCTATACGTTCTGCTGAAGAAAAAGAACGACCTTTGACCCATAGTATTGTAAACAGAAGTATTGTTAATGATATTATGGTTAAAATTCCTACCTTTAGTGACGGTGATATTTTCATTTTATGTATTTCCTCATTCATTAATTCATTTTCATAGGGCCATCCAGCGCCGCTTCTACAAACTGTCTCGTATATGGAGTTCCTTCACTGCATAATTCGTCAGGCGAACCTTCAAAAACTGCATGTCCATTATACAACATCAATACCGAATCTGCCGTCCTACGAATTGTTGACATTTGGTGAGTTACAACAATAGATGCGGCATGTGTTTCATTTTTAAGTCTTACGATATAATCTTCAATAAGTGTTGAAGATATAGGGTCAAGACCAGCAGTCGGTTCGTCATAAAGAATAATCTTTGGTTCAGTAACAATTGCGCGGGCAAAACTTACACGTTTTTGCATACCGCCTGAAAGTTCTGACGGGAATTTGTTTTCTATACCTGACAAACCTACTAATTCCAGCTTTTCAGCTACAATCTTTTCCAATTCTTTTCTTGTATATTTTCCCCTCAAATCTTTTCTTTCCTGAAGCGCAAAAGATATATTGTCAAAAACATTCAGAGAATCAAACAAAGCAGAATACTGGAATACCATGGCTATGTCACCTCCGGTTGTTATAATTTCGCCGGAATCTTTTTCTATTAATCCGCTGATAAGTTTTAAAACAGTACTCTTTCCCGAACCGCTAAATCCGACTATAGATAATATTTTCCCATCATCTACCTTAAAAGATATGTTATCGAGTATCGTTTTATTACCAAATGATTTTACTAAATTTTTTACTTCTATACCCATAATTTCTCCGAGTTATTAATAAAAACATGTTGCTGCAAAAATTAAGTCCACTATAACAATTGCAACAAATGCCCAAACTACAGCCTTTGTTGTCGCAAAACCTACACCCTTTGCACCGTCTTTAGCCTCCATTCCCCAAGAGCAACTTATTAATGATATAACAAAGCCAAAGGCAAAAGATTTCATTATACATACTCGCAAATCGTGCATATGCAAACCAAACCATACTGAATCAAAATATGCTTTGTATGAAAGTCCGGAAACAATATTTGAAGCCAGTGCACCGCCTAATATACCTACAAGTGAGGATATTATTACAACAAGCGGCATCATAAATGTCCCTGCTAAAACTCTTGGAGTAAAAAGATAATGCACAGGATTTACTTTTAGAACCTTGATTGCATCAATTTGTTCGGTAACTTTCATTGTTGCAATCTCTGAAGCCATTGAAGACCCTATCATAGATATTATTGCAAAACCTGCCATAATAGCAGCTTCTTCTCTTACCATAAGAATAGCAATAAGCATACCTACATAATTCCCGCCGCCTTGTTTAACCATCTCTCCTGCAACCTGCATTGCAACAATGATAGAGGTCATACCTACAATAGAAAGAGTTATTGGTAAAGATGTTACTCCAAACCTGTAACACTGATACATGAATTCTTTAAAAGTAGTAGGTTTATCTTTCAACCCTGACAATAACTCAATACCATACGAAACAAAATTCCCGATGGCTACTAATATACTTTCACAAGCATGTATAAAAATGCTGAATATTTTATATGTGTATGTAGCTTTATAATATATTTTCATAGCATTATGTGTATTTTACAACACATCTATTATATCAAAAATTGTTACAAAAATACAAATTGTTTTTTATTCATGATAAGATTTATTTGTGTATGATAAGGAGAGTTTATGTACGGATTAATACTTGCTGGAGGTTCCGGAAGCCGTTTGTGGCCGTTATCAAGGGAATTATATCCCAAACAATTACTGAATATTCAAAATACAGAAAGTTTGCTTCAGGCGACTTTTGAAAGATTAACAGATATAATACCTGCACAAAATATTATAAGTATGACGGGTGTAAAACATTTTTCTAATGTTGTATACCAGCTTTCAAAAATAACAGAAAAACCTGTTGTGTTATCTGAGCCAATATCAAAAAATACAGCTCCTGCAATTGCTCTTGCCTCAAAATATATATATGATAATACAGATGAGGATCCAGTAATTCTTGTAGTACCATCTGACCACTTAATAAAAGATATTAAAGCTTTTTCTAATACGGTTGCTGCAGGTGAAAAAATTGCAAATCAGGGATATATTGTAACTTTTGGTATTAAACCGTCGTATCCCGAAACAGGGTACGGATACATTAATGTTACAAATAAACCGGTTGAAAAAGGATTTATTGTTAATAAATTTGTAGAAAAACCGAATACTGAGCTTGCTGAAAAATACATTGCTGACGGAAATTATTACTGGAACAGCGGTATTTTTATGTTCAGAGCTTCTACATTATTAAACGAATTAAAAACTTGTGCTCCTGACATATATTTGCTTCTTAGCAACTTTGATTTTAATAAATCAATAGAAATTCCGTATATTGAATATGACAAAATGCCGTCTATTTCAGTTGACTATGCAGTTATGGAAAAATCAGACAAAATCGCACTGGTAAAACTTGAAAGTGACTGGAATGATTTGGGAAGTTGGAAATCTATATATGATGTCAGCCCAAAAGATTCTGACGGAAATGTTAAAGTCGGACATATTCTTGATGAAGGTTCTAAAAATTCACTTATGTACTCTTCTTCAAAACTTGTTGCAACAATAGGTCTGGAAGATACTGTTATAGTAGAAACAGAAGATGCAATTCTTGCATGTAAATCAGACCGAACTCAAGATGTAAAAAAGATTTTTGATACTTTGAAAAAACAAAACGATAATACACATCTTGTTCATAAAACCGTATACAGACCTTGGGGATATTATACAGTTTTAGCAGAGGGCAAAGGTTTCTTAACAAAAATGATTCAGGTAAACCCCGGACAAAAACTATCCGTTCAGTCACATAATCACAGAAGCGAACATTGGGTTGTTTTAGAGGGTATGGCAAAAGTTCTTCTTGAAGGCAAAGAACATATTTTAAGTCCGGGACACAGTATTGATATTGATGTCAAAGAAATTCATTCGCTTCAAAATCCTTATGAAGAGGTGCTGAAAATCATTGAAGTTCAGAAAGGCGATTTGTTAATAGAAGAAGATATTGTCAGATACGAAGATATGTACGGTAGAGTGTAGAATTTAATTCTATATAACTATTGACGGAATCTCAATTTTATCCTAACATAACTTAAAAAGGAGTGTGTGTTATGAGGATAAGTCCTGTTAGTATTAATCAACCAAGTTGTAGACCAAAACCAAATGTTAAAAAGAAAAATGTTCTTCAGCAGCCTACATTTCAGGGTAAACATACTACTGCAAAGTTTTTAGGAGGACTTTTTGGTGCATTGGGTACGATTGGTGCAATTGGCGGTACAATTATCATGACCGGCGGAGTTGCTCTGCCAATGGTACTTGGATATGGAGCCGCATGTGCCGGTAGTGGAGCAGTTCTTGGTCATATGATTGATAAAGATGCTGATAACGATAAGGATAAAAAATAGTTTTTCTTTATTACATATCCAAACCTAAATCCAGTGTTGGCGCCTTGGCTACAATTGCGCTTGATGAAATTATATCAACGCCTGTTGAAGCAATATCTCTTACTGTTGACAGATTAACATTACCGCTGGCTTCAACAACTGCCTGACCATTAATAAGTTTTACACAATCTTTCATTTGTTCAAGTGTCATATTATCAAGCATTATAATATCAACACCGCAGGCAAGAGCTTCTTTTACCTGCTCTATTGTGTCACATTCGACTTCTATTTTATGAGCGTGAGAAATATTTTCTTTTAATCGGTTAACAGCTTTTGTTAAAGAGCCTGAAAACTTTATGTGGTTGTCTTTTATCATTGCACAGTCTGAAAGATTGAATCTATGTAAAGCACCTCCACCAACCTTAACAGAATATTTTTCAAAAGCTCTGAAGCAAGGAGTTGTTTTTCTTGTATCAACGATTTTAGCTTTGTATTCACCGATTGCTTTTTGGTATTTGTTGGTTTCTGTTGCAATTCCGCTCATTCTCTGAACATAATTGAGTGCTGTTCTTTCTCCCATAAGAATATATCTTGCAGGACCGCTTATGTCCGCAATTTTATCACCTTTTTTAATCTCATCACCATCTTTAAAATAAAATTTTATTTGGATTGTATCGGATAGGATTTTAAAAACGGTTTCAAAAACATCACGCCCGCAAAAAATTCCGTCAACTCTTGTATTCAAGACGCAAGACATTTTATCATCTTCCGAAGTCAGATAATCGGTTGTAATATCACCAAATCCGATATCTTCCTGCAAAGCTTTTTTAACGTGTTCTTCTATAAAAAATTTATTTAACATATTCAAGTTCCTTTTTTCTGTCGATTTTAATATTGGAATGAAGTGCAATATCATTTGTCTGACGGTAATCACTTCTGCAATGTGCGCCTCTTGATTCTTTGCGTTCTAATGCTCCTTTTATAATCAAAGAAGCTACAATAAGCATATTTCTGTACTCGTATTCAGTTTGATTTAAGCATTTTCTTCTGCGTTTAAAATCTTTTTGCATTTGCTCAATTTCTTTTTGTGCCGCCTGCAAAGATTTCTCTGTTCTTATTATACCGACATTATTCCACATAACATCTTTTAGTTTTGAAATTAAAGTTTTCGCATCATACTCTTTTCCGCTTATTGAATGAGAATATACATCAATCATTTTTTTAATACCCTCATCAATCTTTTTAGGAATCTCCAGATTTGCAAAAGACAGATAATCTGCAAGTTCGTAAGCGCAAACTACGCATTCAAGAAGAGAATTACTTGCAAGTCTGTTAGCACCATGCAAGCCGGTTGAAGCGGTTTCTCCGATTGCATAAAGACCTTTCAGTGAAGTTTTTCCGTCAATTCCTGCTTTTATACCGCCCATTGTATAGTGAGCTGCAGGCGCAACCGGAATAGGAGTTTTGGTAATATCAATTCCATTATCTTTGCATTTTCCTGAAATTGTAGGAAAACGCTTTAATAATCTTGCCTGATCTATTATTGAAGCATTTAAAAATACGTTTGGAGTATGTTCAAGATTCATTTCGGAATATATTGCTCTGGTTACAACATCTCTTGGTGCAAGTTCTCTTTTATCACTATAGCGGGACATAAACTCTTCACCATTTTTGTTGATAAGTTTTGCACCTTCGCCTCTAACGGCCTCAGATATTAAAAATCTGTTCTTGCTGTTTGGGTTCATTGCAAGTGCAGTCGGATGGAATTGTATAAATTCCATATCCTGAACAACAGCTCCTGCTTCATAAGCTAAAGCAATTCCATCACCTGTTGCACATTCAGGGTTAGTCGTATATTTATAAACCTGTCCGGCTCCTCCTGTAGCAAGAACCAGCGCAGAAGTATAAACAACCTGATGTTCGCCTGTTAATTCGTTATATATAATAACACCTTTACATTCTTTTTCTGCAGATACAAGAATTTCTACAGCCATTGTATTTTCAAGAACATGTATATTTTCGTCTTTTCTTACAGCTCTAATTAATGCTTCTGTTATACCTTTACCGGTAGCATCACCTCCTGAATGGAGAATTCTTTTCATGCTGTGAGCAGCTTCCAGAGTAAATGTAAGATTCCCGTTTTCATCCCTGTCGAATTCTACACCATTTTGTATAAGGTCATTTAATACTTCATCAGAAGCAGCAGAAATATATTCTGTAACCTTTTCTTCACTTAGTCCTGCTCCGGCTTTTAAAGTATCTTTAACGTGTAATGAAATCTTATCTTCCGGGTTCTGATGAACAACTCCTACAATTCCTCCCTGAGCAAATCGTGAATTACTAACATCCAGTGTTGATTTTGATATAATAAGAACACCTTCCGGTAAATTTATTTGTTGGGATATTTTCAGGGCTGCGTATAATCCTGCTGCACCGCTGCCTATGACAACTACAGAATATTCTGAATACTTCATTAATTTTCTCCAAGTCGGCTATACATTAATATTATTTTAATATAAACACGAGTATTTTTATATTAAAAATATATTAAATTTTAATTTTTATTTTAGCCTTATTGGTAACACTAACACCGCCATAGAACTGATTTAAAACGGTGAACTTTTTGGCATGCTCTTCATCTTTTATGATTTTTGCAGATGAGTTGGTTAATATAATTTTATTTTGTAAGCACTCAAATTTGCGTTCCATAAAATCTTTTTCGTTTGCTTCACCCTGTTGAGTGTATTTTTTAGATTTAATGAATAACTTTGCGTTCTTTTTACGTTTTTTTATCTGGTAATAAGAAAAGGCAATTAATTCATCCAAACTTATTTCGTCCCAAGAAGTCTTAATTATATCAAGAATGTAATTTTCATTATCGGAAGTCTTTAATGATAAAAATGCCAAAATATTTTTTGATTTTTTGTTGCGATATACATATTTGTATTCTGCAAAATATGAAATTCCTGCAAATACTACATCTTTGAATTCTTTTACATCTTTTCCCAAAAGAGGCCTGAAATGTGGCAGCAACTGTTCATTATACATATTAGCAACAACAGGAGCATCAGAATTCCTAAATTCTCTAAACATTTTTTGGTTAAACATACTTTTATAATAATCAATGTCAAATTCAGATTTATCATTTGTATCTTTTGTATTTATTCTCCACAATTTTTCGTAAGAGATTTGACTAAAACCACATTTTGATACAAATAATTTTACAAGCTCCGGTAAATAATCATCAACCCTAACTATTATTGAAGCCGCACCTTTTGCTTTATATTTTGATACAACATACTGAATTAATTCACAGGCATTTTCATAACAATTTTCTTCAAATAACAGTTTTTGTATCTCCATTTGCTTCATAGGGCATCTTGTAGGTGCAATTGTTATAAGACCTTTTATTTCTCTGTTATCTTTCAGAACATAAGACTCAGGTAAAAATTTAAACCTTATTGGAATCAAGTGATGAAAAGGCATAAAAGGATTAAACATAATACGATTAACATATTTATCGCCATTATTCAGAAATGATATCATTTCCTGAGCATTCTTTTTATCAAAATAATAAAGGTTTCTAATCTTCGTCATACCATTATTTTAACATGGAAATTTTATTCCATACATCAATAAATTGTGTGGATTAATCCTTCTTTATTTATAGTTACTGATATTGTTTGTCCGTTTTTCAGGGTAAAATTGAGTTTTGCTCCTACGCTACCGTTAACTGCATTATATCTTTCGATTGTAACGCCTTGATTTAAAGCATTCTTCATATCTTCAAAGAAGCTGTCTAAGAATGTATTTAAAGAATTAGTATCTTCGATATCAACACCTTGTTTAAGCAAAATTCTTTCTATAAAACGCATTCTTCCGTGTATAGTAGGAAATTTTGAAGAGATTTTTTGATTATTTAATACTCTGGAAAGAGTTATAAATTTCTCTGAATTAGAAGTCTGTACGGAGTTTAATGTTTCTTCTATATTAGGGCAATTTTGGTAATCTATTCCCATATAAGATAATAATTTAGGATATCCTTTATAATCATTGCCAATACCCTTTACAAAGTTAAATTTGTGTTTTAGAGTAAACTCTTTATTTATTGCCCTCCAAGTTACAGTTTCATAATATGCCGGCAAAGTAATCGGGCCATGTGTATTATGAAAAACTTTGCTAAAATAATCAAAATTATCAAAGAGTTCCAAATTTCTATCTTTGAAAGAAAGTTTAACTAAATAGCTTGAACTTGTGTTTGAACTTCCAAAACCTGAAATATTGTTATCTTTTAAGTACTGTTTCAGTCCTGCTATATTCTTTTGACCAAATACTTTGAATATTGACTGAATGGTAGTTCTACCCCCATAAGAAGAGTTTGAGTCTATAAATTGAGCTAATTCTTCAAAATTTGTAACTCCAAAAACATCAAGAATGTTGTCATTATCGTAGAAAATTTGTGAATCCGTCATTTGATATTTTGTACGGAGTGTATAATATTCTTCAACACTTAAATTAATTTTTCCTTTAATATTTTCTTTCCAATTATCATAGTATTTTGCGTTATTTGGATCTATAAAATACTTGGAATTTGAAGATTCATAATTAAATATTTCTTCCTGAATATTTTCTTGTAATATGAGAATGTTTATTATTAGATTTTCTATATCTTTAAAATCTCTTTTTCCGCTTAAAACATCAGGAGCTAATTTAATAAAACGTTGAATATCTTCATTCTGATGGTTCTTTAGTACAGACTGAAATTCGTCAATATATTTTATAATGCTATCTATTTGCTCTTTATATTCAGGCAGTAATGTATAAGTTCCAGCCGGTCGAACATTACTGCCGGCATCGCCTGAATTTGTACCACCGGAAACGTTTCCTGAAGAATTACCACCTTGAGCCTTTCCGCTTGGATTTGTTTTACCGGAATCGCTTGTCGTAATCGCAGTCGCAGATGCAGATGCAGCTGTGGATGTAGATGTAGCCGTTTTTATACCGGATAATACTTTTATCTCGTGAATAACATCCATAACAAGTTCAAAATCTTCTTCTACCAAGGGTGCAATGTCTGCGGCATCAAGTCCCTGTTCTTTGCACAATCGTATTTCTTCATAGTTTTCAGGATTTTTTAATTTTGATTTTGCATTCATCTTGTCATATTTTTGTAATGTTTCAATGAGTTCTTCACTTGGGCAGTCGAATATCTCTTGCATATCACTTAGACTTATGCCGTATTCATAAAGAGATAACAATTCTTTTTCAAAATTAAACGCAACAGCAGCTTCAGGCTTTAATTGAGATTTTGTCATTAAACCTGCTTCTGCTATTCTTTGCATTACATATATATCCGATTCACCTACCTCTAAAGCAATCTTGTGAATAGGAGTTGAATAATCACTTCTAATCATATATAAAATCTTTGCAACTTTATTCCGGTCCGGCATCTTTCTTGGTTTGCGAAGACCGACTCTTCTTAATGCCAAATCAACATCCTGTGCTGAGCACCCACAGCTTCTTGCAATATCTTCAATGGATTCTATATTTGCACGATATAATTTTATTATTTTGGCAAGATTTAATTTTTTCTCTGTAGAATTTCTATCAAGTAGTCCTTCTTCTTTAAGCATTCTGGCAACATCAACAACATCTAAGTTTGAGGACATTGCAATTTGAACTATTGACATACCCTTTGCACGTTTATCTAAAATAGATTGTTCTGTTCGCTTATCAATCACTTTTGGTTGAGCAGGCTGGGAAGCTGTTCCGGAAGTATTTGTATTACCTGTATTCTCCTGAGCTCTCTCGGCTTTACCTGTTCCGCTATCTTCTGATACTTCACCTGTTTTTTGCTCAGCATCAGCTGTTTGCGTTTTCTTGCGTCCGTCAATAACTACACCGTTTTCTGATAATATTTTGCGCATTGATGGTGCGGTCGTATTGATAAGTGTTGCAATTTCACCTGAATTTAGGCCTTGTGCTTTAAATATTTCCAAAATTTCTTTTCTTCCAAATAAATCTTTTACCTGTAAAGGCTTATCTGATACAGATGCTGCTATTTCACTGAATTCTTTATCAAGTTGAGCATTTATTTCACTCATAACATTGCTTTTCGGCTTCTTAACTCCTTTAACTCTTTCTGTAACAATGTCTTTTATTATATCTTTTAAGAAAGCCTTTGTTTCAGGCAGTAAAGAACCTGAATTATATACTATACGCTCGATAACAGAATCTATATATGAGTCTAAGGCAAATTCATTGATGACAGCTTTTTTGTAAACATCTACAGGTATATATTTTTTAAGTTTTTCTATATCAATTTTATCTTTTACTTCAGTAAGTGCAGCTTTAGCTCTTTCAGGAGAAATATTTTTTCTGTACGGTGGAATTACATTTGAAAGCGGTGCTTTTGTATGTTCAGGAGTATTAGCTTCAGAACCTGATGCAGAAGTATTATCAGATACTCGATTTTGATTTGTCTGCACAGGTGTTTCAGTAACAGGTGCTGCAGGTTTTGTTGGAATTGGAGCAGCTTCTTTGTCATCGGAAGTTTTGGTTCTGTTTGTTCTTGCATAACTAAGAAATACATTCATTAAACTTGCTTCTCCTGAGTCATATCCAAACTCTGGTTCAATTGTTGAAGTATCGCCGTCTGACAGATTGAATAGCCAGCTTTCTCCATCAAGTAATTCGTCAAAATCTTCTTTTGCGACCCAAGCGTCCGGATTTTGCGGAGAACGAACATAAACTCTTTCTTCCGAAATAAATGGAGAATTTGTATGTTTGTAATAATATTGACCATACACGTCTTCTTGATATTTTACCGAACAATCACCATTTGTCTGACGTTCAAAAGTATAACTGTGTTCTGCTTTATAAGTATTATCATCTGCATCAGCCCAGCAGAATTTACCCTCAATCATATTGCCATCTTCGTCCAGTTCAAAGCGTAAATCTTCTTCTACTTTGGCAGCAAGTTCCCAAGAAGCCTTATCTCCAAGCCAGTTTTTGACTGTTACAAGTCTTGTTCCGTCAGGAGTATTTTCAATTGTAAAACCAAAGTGATTATTGCCTACTGTGATTACTTTAGGCTCTTTTATCTCTGCATTTTGCGGAAGATTTTTAATCATATTTGCTAAAAGTCTTTCACCCTTTGCAAATAATTCATCTTTAGTTCCATACGCTTCTTCCTGCAATAAACTTGCAGACACAAAACCATCAGGCTTTTTAAATTCGTATTTTTGAGATGAAACTTCTTGTGTTGCGGGAACAGATGAAGATGTTGCCTGAGGGGGGATTGGTGTTTCAGGTGACGATACCGGTTTTGAGGTTTCTGAGTCGCTAACTGTTTTCTTATTTTCTTTTTTAGCGTCTATAAAAAATTCAAAGAACATGTTTTTAATCCCTGATTCTTCAGGGTTATACTCAATTCTATCTTCTACGGGTCGAACTCCTTCATGAGAAGAACATTCCCAAGTTGTTAAATCATCAGATGCAGGTTTGTATTGTTCTGTTCTTTCCCATAAAGGTTTTTGGTTAATAACATAAGTCATATCTCGATAGTATGTTTTCTTGGAATCAATAACAAACTGTCCATCAGGTTGTTTTATATACCTATACTGAAATTTCATTACATCATCTTCAGGATAATATTCTTCATAATTAATTCTTGCAAATTGAAGTTCACCGCTTTCATCTAACCTAAAATGCATAGTACTTTCTACTTCTGCATGATTTTCGTTTTTCATATTACCCATGTAATTTTTTACTGTAACATTAGTATTACCTGGGTTTGTTTTGTCAACAAAAATAGTTACCGTAGTATTGCCAATAGTAATAGCTGCACGTTCATCCATTTTAGTACCGGGTTTAACGTTTTCGATTAATTCATGCAAACGAGTTTTAACTTGAGCAAAAACTTCTTTTTGAACGTTTTCTGCTTCTTGTACTACAGCCATTCTTCGCGTATTATAATGAGTTTCTAAGAGTGACCAATTATCAAGTTCAGGACTTCCAAACTTAGCTAAAAATCTTTCTACCGTATCTTTAATGCCGTATTGTTCAGCATATTTAGGATTTAGATAATGTTTAATTTTTCCGGCACGAACACCAATTTTTTCTCCAATTTGTTCAGGCGTAATTTTTTCACCGCTGTTAAGAGCTTCTTCCAGTACTGCTTTAATTTTATTTGCGGTATTTTGTTTGTAAAAACCTTTTTCTTGAATATATACTTTTGATAATCCATAGACTTCATTTGTAATCATATCAGCAGCTAATTCTGTGCTTATGCCAAGTTCTCTCGATATATCTTCTACTGATACAAACTTATTGCGGGCATAAGAGTTTTGTAAAAATGCTTTTAATTTGTTTACTTTAGCTTGCATTTCAGGAGTAATTTTAGAATTAGATGGATTTACTCCAGTGTTTTCACCTCTTATTCCCCCTTCTTCTGTTGGTGATTGAGGTGAACCTGCATTTTTTGCACCTTCTCCGGATTCTGAAGATTGTGAGGAGGTAATATCTTTATCTGTAGCCTCTGCTTTTTCTGCTACATCAGCTTCTTTTAAACTTTCTTGTGTTTCATCGGATTTTACCCCTCTGTCTGCTCTTGCGTAATCTAAAAACAAATTTAGAAGATTGTTGCCATTTTTCTCATATTTTAAAGTTTCAAGTCCTTCAACTGATTCATTCCAAGAGTTATTATCATTTTTATCGGGTACATACCATTTTTCAGTTGTTTCTATTGCCTCTGTTGCTGTTTTATATTCTTGTTTATCTTCACCAAAATAATCTTCACGATATGTTATTACTCCTTTACCGTTTGAACTTCTGGTAAATGTATAACTATAATCTGTTTTAGCTTTTGATTCATAATAATTGTTCCAGGATAATGTCCCCTGTGTCATTTGACCGTTTGCATCCAGCTCAAATGCAAATGTCTTTTCTACATAAGCAGGTTTTTCCCAAGAAGCTTTATCTCCTAACCAGTTTTTGACAATAACTTGAGTAGTACCATCAGATTTTTTATCTATAGTGAAACCAAAATGATTATTACCTACAGTAATAATTTTTGGCTCTGTCATTTTTGCACCATTTTTAAAATTCTTTGCAAAATTTGCAACCATTTTTTGTCCTTTTGCAAATAATTCATCATAGGTTCCATTTGCATCTCTTCTTAAAGCCGGAGCAGATGTACCGTATTTCGGTGCTTTAAATTCATATCCTGTAGTTTCTTCAGGTTTTGACGTTCTTGCTGAAGATAAATCTATTTCGACTTTTTGTTCGTTTTCAACCTTCGGTGCTTCCTCAAATTTTTGAACTTTATCCCAAAGCTCATATAAACCGTTCTTTGAGGCATTTGTTAAATAAAATGCAGCTTTAGCAAAATCTACTCCCATTTTGTTTGCAATATCATGAATAGACAAATTTTGCCTGTTTTGAACGGCATCTTCTAATATAGACTTAATTTGATTAATTTCTTTAAATTCTGTATCACGATTAGGAATAAATAATTTTGATAAACCGTATTTCTCAGATGTTAAAAGTTGCTTTACAATACTTTCGCTAACACCTATTTTTCTTGCTATATTATAAATTCCGATATCTTTGCCGGTATAATAAGATTGTTCAATATATTCACGAGCTTTTTTAGCTAAATCCTGCATTTCTTCTTCTGTGTATTCAACAAATCTAAATGTATCGTATCCTACTATTGGATCTACATTTTCAGTTTTTCCATAGCATCTCAAACATTGAACTATTACATCTGACGGTAATTCAGGCACTGCATATGTCGGATATGCGTCTTTTCCACCATCTAACAAGCGTTTTAGGTATTTTATTTTATCAGCATTACCTTCATTGAATGTTTTTATGACCTCATCAATACATTCTGCTGTATATTTAAATTCAGGTTTATTTTTACCCTGAGGAGTTACCTGTTCATTCATTAAGGATGTTGCTATATTTGGGTATTTAAAATAAAATTCAATCAAATTTTGCATTTGAACGCCATTAAATCTTGGTGTTCCGTTTTTATTTGTCTGATGCAGTAAGAGATTTACAAACCTTGGCATTTTTTTATTAAGCTCGGTAATGATTTTTATATCCTCAGTTGTATATCCTTTTTTGCCAAATGTTTTATTTAATTCTAATATATCTGATACCAGTTCAGGAGAATCTTTTGCAAGTTCTGCTAAATTATCAGTAAGCAAACCGTCTTTTATCATGCTGTATAATGAATTATTAATATTGAATTTAAAATTACCATCAGGAGATTCTTCCGTTAATAATCTTTCAGTTAATTCCGGATTTGCTTCATAAGCTTTAAAGAGTATTGGAATATTTTCAGGATTAGTATGTATGTTAAGTTTGTTTACACCGTTAGAAGAAATAAGTGAGATTAAAAAATCTCCAAAAACAGGTAATTTTGCAAATTCATTCGATAAAACTTCCAACGTTTGCTCGTTTAAATTCAATTCTGTCAATCTGTCTGCAAGGTAGTCAATATAATCTTTTTCAAATGATAATAGGGATGACTCATCTGAACCATATCCGGAAGCTTCTTTTACTATTCTTTCAGCAGCTTTTCTGCAAGCAGCCGCGATTTCTTTATGTTTATCAAATTTGTAATTATCTTTAACCTGATCAAAAAGTTCTCTTACTCCATTTTCTTTTTTATAAATCAGAGTTCTGATTGTTTCAAAAGAAACATTTTCGTCAAAAGATTCTTTTGCTTCTGCTGCAATTTTAGATATAGATAAGGTTTCTCCGTTTTTAATTGCTCGTTTCAGACGGTTTGTTACCCATTCTTCAATAGGTGCTAATTCTCCTTTGTCATGTAATGGTTTACCTTTTTTTACTTGTTGCCATAAATCTGATAAACCATACCTTTTACCATTTTCTCCGGCTACTAATGATATAACATCATTTCGGTCAATACCTGCTCTTTTGGCAATTTCTGTTAAAGATAATTTTTCATCTTTTGATATCACTTCTTCTAATACAGCTTTAATTTTTTCTGTTCTTTCTTGAACTTCTTGACTTATTTCACCCTGTTTATAGTGCTCTTTTCGAACTTGTTCCCAAAGTTCTTTTAAACCGAGTTTTTCGGCATTTTCTGGACGTAAAAAATATGAAATCGCACCATAAGTTAAATTTGTTTTCTCTGCAATTTTATTCAGTGACACTCTTTCTTTATTTTTTATAGCATCTTCTAATATTGCTTTTATTCGCTGTGCAGCTTCTCGAGTTGCAAATTGTTGTGGAGAAATATATATATCACTCAAACCATACGGTTTATAGGTTACCATTTTATTAGCTAAATCTACAGATATACCTAATTTCTCTGCAATTTGTCGAGGCGAAACAAGTTCATTTTTAGCATAAGAGTATTCTAAAAACGCACGTATTTTCTCAATTCTTTCTTTTACTTCAGGTGATAATTCTCCTTTTTTATGTAATGGTTCACCTTTTTTAACCTGTTGCCATAAATCTGATAAACCATACCTTTTACCATTTTCTCCGACTACTAATGATATAACATCATTTCGGTCAATACCTGCTCTTTTGGCAATTTCTGTTAAAGATAATTTTTCATTTTTTGATATTGCTTCTTCTAATACAGCTTTAATTTTTTCTTTTCTTTCATGAACTTCTTGACTTATTTCACCCTGTTTATAGTTCTCTTTTCGAACTTGTTCCCAAAGTTCTTTTAAACCGAGCTTTTCAACATTTTCTGGACTTAAAAAATATGAAATCGCACCATAAGTTAAATTTGTTTTCTCGGCAATTCCGGCTAATGACACTCTTTCATTATTTTTTACAGCCTCTTCTAATACTGCTTTTATTTGTACAACTTTTTGACGTGTTTCAAATTGTTGTGGAGAAATATATATATCACTCAAACCATACGGTTTATAGGTTACCATTTTATTAGCTAAACCTACAGATATACCAAATTTCTCTGCAATTTGGTGAGGCGAAACCAGTTCACTTTTAGCATAAGAGTCTTCTAAAAACGCACGTATTTTCTCAATTCTTTCTTTTACTTCAGGTGATAATTCTCTTTCTTTTCTTTCATGAACTTCTTGACTTATTTCACCCTGTTTATAGTTCTCTTTTCGAACTTGTTCCCAAAGTTCTTTTAAACCGAGCTTTTCGGCGTTTTCAGGTCTTAATAAATTAATAACCGCACCATAAGTTAAATTTGTTTTCTCAGCAATTCCGGCAAGTGATACTCTTTCATTGTTTTTTATTGCATTTTCTAATACTGCTTTTATTTGTACAACTTTTTGACGTGTTGCAAATTGTTGTGGAGAAATATATATATCACTCAACCCATAATTTTTATTATGAACCATTTTGTTTGCTGAGGCTTCTGATATACCGCAATGCTCTGCTATCTCCTGCATTGTTACAGGTCTGTCTTGATTTGCTTCAAGAAATTCTCGTATTTTAGTTATTCTTTCTTGAACTTCAGGAGTTATTTTTTTGCTCTTTTTGCCGTTTTGTATTTCTTCTTTTACGGCTCGTAACTTTGAATGTGCCTTACCGGCTTCCATTAGCGGTTCAGGATTAAGACCACTATTCAGAGTTCTTGTTTTATTTGATATAAATCTTCTTTCTGTATTGGCAAAGTCTGTAAATATATTTTTTGCTTCTGCTTTTGAAATATCTGTATAAGCATCTGATAATGCTCCTTCGCTATCGTATTCAAGATAGGTAAACCTGTTATCCGTCAGCATTTTTGTAGAATCTTCTATTCTAACAAGTTTTCTGCCGTCTTCAAGTTCGTACAAGTCAAAAGATACATGCTGTTCTTTTAATTCCTGCATGAAATTTTTGAAATTATTTGTTTGCGGCATATCATCAGTATTAAGCTCTGTAATATATCCCTCATTTTCTGTTTGCTGGTTTTTATTGGCTTCTTCTATTGATGCAACAAACTCGCTGTATAAATCCATACACATTGATGAATAAGCTGCTGCAGCTTCTTCTATACTATTAAATGAAGAAATCGTTTTACTTCCATCGTTTATTGATAAAACATTTCCGTTTTTAGTTCTTATTTCATATTTGTTGTCTGCGGTTTTTACCAAATTTGCGCTTATAATATTTGTGGCTTTATCATTTTGTAAAGCTTGGGATGCGATTCTTCCTGCTTGTAATCGTCTAAAGATTAACCCTACGCCCTCTATTGTAGCCATTCCTTTTACTTGATTTTTGAAATCTTCTTCTGCAAACTTCATTCTTAGAGCAAATGAATCCATATTATTTATAACATCTCGCTCTTCATCAGAGGTTGCTGAGTCTAATAATAATTTTCTGAATTCATTTTCATCATAATGGACTGCGGTATCTACTCCTGTAAATCCGACTGTAAATGCAGGTAAAGAAACTATTGCGCGAGAACCCTCTTTTGCAATTTTACCTCTTAGGGTTTGACTCGTTTTAGAGTAAACTTCCATTATCTTATCCATGGAAACTACGTCATTGCCGTTTTTCATCAGATTTGATATCTCAGAACTTGCACCGCTTAACTTGTTTATCATAGGAGTTAAAAGTTTCATGACCGGTCCGATTGCAAAAGTTTCCAAAGAACCCATAACAACACCCAGTTCAGCACCACTTTTTATGCCTTCCAAAGTGCGGGATAATAATTCTTCGGGACTTAAATCTTCAGCGTTAGTTGCACCATTAACAAATGCTTTCAAACCTTCCCATGTTGCAAAAGTTGCTGAAGATTGGGTAATTGGGGTAACAACTTGAGCTGCTGCGACTCCAAATTCCTTTTTTGCTAATGATTGATATATGGTTTGTACTTCTGGTGACAATTTTGCAAAATTCATCATAACAGCTTTTCTGTCACCTTTGGCAGCTGCTTTTAAGATATTCATTGCAATTTTTTGAACAGAACCTTTAAATAAAGCTCCTATTCCACCGGTCATAACAAACATTACAACGATATCAGCAATATTATCTACTGTTTGCTGGAATTCAATACTATCTTCCCAGCTTTCAATGTTGTCATCGGGATAAAGTTCATCCAATTTAGCTATGCACTCTTTATACTTTGTTGAAGCATCTTTATTATCCTGATTGTGCATTATATCACGCAATTCACTAATAGCATTATCTCTATAGTCTTTGCCGAAGTATTGGTAAAATTTTGTTTCAAACTCAGCAGGAGAATCAATAAGTTTGTCAAAATCAGCCGCAATTTGATCTCTTTCAGCTTTAACCCTGTCTATTTTCTTCATTGTTGTAGCAGTAATCGTTTCTTGATTGTCTTTAAGGTCTGCTAAGGCTTGAATTCCAATACCAAGACCCTCTCTCCAAAATCCGACATCTAAAACTCCTAACTGGCTTAAAAAACTTTGCATCTGAGAGATTACATCATCATATCTTGAAAGAATAAGTGCAACTGCAAAGCGTCTGTTAGTTCTTTCAGGAGGTTCATTCTCAATAAATTGGAAATTGCCGACTATGCTCGGTTCATTCAAATCTTCTATGTATTCTTCATACATTTTATAAACAACAACACTTCCCTTATTATCAATTAATGCTTTATTATTTTTGTCATAGAGAGTAATTTCCCCATTATTCAACTTGCCGTATGCAGCAAGAGGATATTTTTGTTTAATTTTATCATTTATTGTGATTATTCCTGTTGTATCATTTTCATGTCCGATTTTTAATGACAGAACAGAACCCTCATTACGGTATTCCTTTGTATAAATATCTATACCGTTAAATGTTTCAGGATTACTATCAAAAATAGAACGCAGCTTTAACTGATCTTCCTTGCTGAATTTCTTAAATTCGTCGTAAGTAATCTGCTTATCTTTTATTGCTTCTTTATATTTTTTTTGAAATTCTGACGAAAAATCAGAAAAATTTAATTCCATTAATTGTAAAACTCCTTTTACAACTCTAACTTACTTTTCTTATTTATCGTTATCGTCAAAAATACAAAAAACTTTAGAAAAAAAATGAGTTTTTTACAAAAGTTTACAAAAAAAATGATTGTCTGTATAATATTAGACATACTTATCAATGGAGAGTATTTATTATGGATAAAAATGCTTTATTTAAAATAGGATATGGTCTTTATGTTTTAACGGCAAATGAAAATGGCAAAGATAACGGCTGCATAATTAATACAGTTATGCAGGTAACATCTGATCCCTGCCAGATTGGAATTGCTGTAAATAAGATGAATTATACAAACAAAATGATTCAGAATACTAAAAAGTTTAACATTTCTGTTTTATCAGAAAATGCTAAATTTGATGTTTTTAAACATTTTGGATTTCAGTCAGGTGCAAATGTTGATAAATTTGTAAATTTTGCAGATACAAAGCGCAGTCCAAATGGAGTTTTATACATTACAAAAGATACAAATGCTTTTATGTCAGCTTATGTAAAACAAGAAATTGATCTTGGTTCACATACTTTATTTATAGGTCAACTGGTAGCTTCAGAAGTACTATCTGATGTTCCGACTGTTACTTACGACTTTTATCAAAAGAATATAAAGCCAAAACCTGAAGAAACAAAGAAATCAGGCTGGAGATGCAAAATATGCGGTTATGTATACGAGGGAGAAGAATTACCTGCTGATTTTATATGCCCTTGGTGTAAACATGGTATTGATGACTTTGAAAAAATATAATAATTTTTATATAATAAATTTAATATGAGTAACGAGAAAAAAAATAATGTTTTTTATATAAATCATAGCGGAGAACTTTTAATTTGGCTCATTATAGTTCTTGTTGCTGCAATGGTATTTTGTTTTTCACATTTGTATAGAGCAAAAACAAACAGTGAATACAAAATTTTTATGCCTGATGTTGATGGACTGATTGTTGGCTCTCCTGTAAGAACAATGGGCATAGAAGTTGGTCATGTCACAAAAATTAAGCCGGTAAAAGATGAAGTTTATGTAACATTTATCATTACGGATAAAACTGTGCATATCCCGCGAGGAACTGTTGCAACAGTAGAATTTAGCGGAATGGCAGGATCAAAATCTCTGGAATTGTATTTACCTGACAAATCTACTTACGTTGATTCATCTGTTCCGATTTTATCGGTTTCCGAGCCAAAACGACTCCATGAAGCAGTAGGTATGTTAAATTATATGTTTAAACGTATTGGAAATATTATTGCAGTAACATCTCGTTTTGGTAAAAAAATTAGCGAGATTGATTTTCCGGAACAAAATAAAGACGCAGGTAAAGCTCAAGACTTTATAAAATTCGCAAATGATGCTATTGATAAGCAACAAGTTCGAGTTGATGATTTAGGGAGAAAAATAGATGATTACAAAGCAAGAAAATAATTTAACAGTTGTGTCAAATCCAATTGTAAACCAGAGTTTATGTACAATGCGTGACAAAAATACAGACACGCAAGGTGTAAGACTTGCAGCAAGAAAATTGACCAGAATACTTTTGTATGAAGCAACAAAAAATCTTCCGCAAAAGGATGTAGAGATAGAAACTCCGGTTGCAAAATGCACGACTCAAACTATAAATGATGATATAACCATTATTATATCGCCAATTCTTAGAGCCGGTTTGATTTTTACGGATGAAGCTGTAGATATTCTTCCGCAAGCAACAATAAGACATATTGGTATGTATCGTGATGAAAAGACTTTGAAACCTGTCTGGTATTATAACAAAGTGCCAATGCCTGTAAAAAACCCTGATAAGTATTATGTATATATTACGGATCCGATGCTTGCAACAGGTAATTCTTTAAAAGAAGCAATAAGATTATATGTTTCAAAAGGCATTCCTCAAAAAAATATTTGCTGTATTTGTATGATATCAGCTCCAACAGGAATACAGGCCGTATTTGACGAATTCCCTGAGATAAAACTTATTGTAGCAGCTGTAGATTCACATCTTAATGAAAGAGGATATATTGTTCCCGGCATGGGAGATGCAGGAGACAGAATTTTTAACACATAGATTATGGATAAAGATAAATTAGAACAATTTTATAAATATATGGCAGAGGAAAAGCCTGTTGAAGAGGAAATGCTTGGAATTTTTAATGAGTTAAGTCAGGAAGCATTAAAAATTACAATGGAAATGAATAATAAATATCATACTCCGGAAGAGATTGTTTCTTTATTTTCCAAACTCACAGGTAAGAATGTTGATTCATCTTTTAGACTTTTCCCGCCATTTTATACAGATTGCGGAAAAAATATAACAGTTGGAAAAAATGTTTTTATTAATGCCTGCTGTAAGTTCCAAGATCAGGGCGGTATAACAATAGGGAACGGCGTTTTGATAGGACATAATGTTACTCTTGCAACATTAAATCACGATGAAAGGTCAGATAAAAGACAAAATATTTTTCCAAAATCTATAAACATTGGAGATAATGTTTGGATTGGTTCAAACGCAACTATTTTGCAGGGGATTACAATTGGTAACGGCGCAATAATCGGAGCAAATGCAGTTGTTACAAAAGATGTTCCTGAAAATACAATTGTGGCAGGAGTTCCTGCAAAAATAATCAGAAAAGTAAAAACAGAATAATTATTTTATTTTTTCATATCAATTAAAATTTTAACGGTGCTTTTTACAAGTCCTACAGCCCATCTCAGGATTAAAATACCGCCTAAAAAACCAATTATTGGATCTAAGTATATAAGGTTGAAATATTTACCCATTAATAAAGCGCCGATTGCAAGTATAGAAGTCAGAGCATCCGCCAAAATGTGATAATAAGCGGCTTTAAAGTTATAATCTTCGTGTTCATGCTCATCATGGTGATGTTCAGAATTGTTCATAATAAGAATGCAGACACCATTAACTACAAGACCTATCACAGCAACAAGTATTGCTTCATTAAACTGTATCTGAATAGGGTTAACCAGTCTATGTGCAGCTTCATATATTATCCATATCCCTGTTAAACCGAGAAACAAAGAACTTGTATACGCGGCAAGAGTTCCGATTTTGTCAGTACCGTTTGGGAATAGAGGAGAGTTGCTGTATTTTCTGATTAAAATATAAGCAGCATAGGTTAATCCGAGAGCCAGTGCATGAGTTCCCATGTGATAACCATCAGCCAAAAGAGCCATTGAGTTTGTTATATATCCGTAAGCAATTTCAGCACACATTGTAATTACTGTTAGTATTATTACGAAAAGTGTCTTTTTTTCATTTTCACCTGTGACTTTGTGAGAATGTGAATGACTCATTTATTCCCTCCATTATTCAAATAATAACATAAACTAATTATTAATACTTTATGTTATCATAGTTCAGTATAAAGAGGTGCAAATTATGTCATTATTTAATTTTTTCAGCAAAAAAATTGATACAGATTTACTTAAATTATCTCAAATAACTTATGGCGGCGAATTTTACTACAATTTGAGAAAATACAGACAAAAAGAAATTAATGTTGAGAATACAAAGTTTAATAAAATATCAGACACTCTTTTGCAGAGAATAGGTAACAACAAATTTTTCAGCTACAAAAATGAAAATAATGGTTTTGTATCTTGTGTTTTTGAAAACATAAAAACAGGTGACCTTGTTATAGGCTTCAGAGGAACAGAACGTCCGGGACTTGGTGAAAATATGAATGATTTAATATCTTTTGGCAAAGACGTTCAGTCTGATATAAATCTTGTTGCAGGTGTTTCTGATGAACAGTTTTTTGATGCTTATGATTTTTATAAACTGGTCAGAACTCAGTTTCCAAAAGAAAAAATCACTATTGTAGGTCAGTCTTTAGGAGGAGCTTTGGCACAAATTACTGCTGCAAAAATATATTCAGTAACAGATGAAAAAGTTAAAACTTATACTTATAATGCACCCGGCTGCAAGCAGTTACTTGAACTGTACGGATGTAACATAAAAGCCAATTACTCTTTCATTACAAACTATGCGGTAATGAATGACTGGTGTGGAATGTTTGGCGAAAAAGTTGGTAAAACATATCTTATACCGCCAATTCCATTAAACAAAACAGAAACTGATTCCACCGCAGACATTTTGAATAATATTTTATTAACTTCTCACGAGGGAATTTTTGATTACACAGGCAAAGTTATCAAAAAACCTGACAATTTTAGCCAGCAAGAGGGATTGGCATTGTGGTTTTTTGATGTGAATAATCCTGTAAAGGAGATTGGAAGCATTAGCGATTATATAAATACAAACTTTCATCAATTGAGTTCACCGCAGTTGGAAACAGCAGGTAAGATTGCACAGAATGGTGAAAACGTGCTACAAAAAGATAATAACGCAAGTTTTCAGGAGTTTTCTGCTCAGCTGCAAGCTGCTGCAACAAACTTTATCAATGAACAAATTGGCAAAATTAATGAGATTATAAATAAAAATACAATTGGGGTGATTTCTCAATTCTTGGAAAAAACATTTTCGGAATTAACACCTGATAATTTAAAAAGTGCACTCAAGTTTTTACAAAAAGAACGAATACATAAATCACACCCTGAATATTTTGAAAGTCTGACAAAACTGTCAGAACAGTTATAAAAACAAAGCCGCATGAATTAATTACACAAGCCTATTAAACTTATTATTACTAACTGTAAAATGATTATAGCAGAGGTAACAATAAAAATATATTTGACTTAGAATATTGTTTATATTAATATTTAAAAGTCGTCTGCTCCAGTGGCGGAATCGGTAGACGCGTTGGACTTAAAATCCAATCGGGGTTCACCCTCGGTGCCAGTTCAAGTCTGGCCTGGAGCATTAATTATAATAAAAAGGGTTTCCTTTAATCAGGAAGCCCTTTTTTTTAATAGAATTATAGGTTTTTAGGACACTTTGGATGCGTTTTTATTGGCTATGATGCCGAATTGTTGGGAGTTTAAGGCATATTTATAATGTTGAGATTTACCGGACTATCTCTTGGTTGCTCGCCATCGACGTGTCTACGCTTTCCGCCATTAGTGGCTATTGCCGCAGGCGGAAAAGCTACGCACTTGGCTCGCAATCCGCTTCTTGCACTTTTGTCCTCTTTTTTTAACACTCTGCTTGTTTGCCGGCATTAAACGGGCACGCGGCAACAAAGTCGCCGGCTTCAGCCCTCTTCCGGCAAGCCGCTTTTGCACCTATATTCTGTCATGCTGAACTGGCATTATGAGTACAAATAGTTAAACAACAATAATTTTATGATAAAATCTAGTTAACTATGAAATTACTAAAAAAAATATATGGCTCATTCGTAGATAATATATATTCAGAGGCAGTAAAGTCCCCTGTTAGAATCTTACCGATTACATTCTTATTTTTATGTATTTTTGGCGGAGTTTTATTATTTCTTCCGATTTCAGGTAAAATGACATTTATTGATGCACTTTTTACCGCAGTTAGCGGAGTTTGTGTTACAGGTCTGTCAGTCAGTGATATTGCTACGCAATTAACTACTTTTGGACAATTTATTTTGATGATTTTAATTCAGGTTGGCGGACTTGGGATTATGACAATATCTTCTGTTATTTTCTTGCTTCTGGGTAAAAAAATGTCTGTAATTTATGAAAAAAATGCTAAAAGTATGTTTGATGCGGAAAGTAAAGAAGAAGTTAAAGAGTCATTATTTTTAATTTTTAAATATACTTTTTTACTTGAATTTATCGGTTTTGTAATTATGTTTGTAAGATTTTCGTTTCTTCAACACGATTGTATATTCGGATTTAAGCA
The DNA here is from genome assembly GCA_902797965.1 of uncultured bacterium. Lineage (GTDB taxonomy): Bacteria > Cyanobacteriota > Vampirovibrionia > Gastranaerophilales > Gastranaerophilaceae > CAG-196. The sequence goes on along the minus strand of CADBUY010000002.1, from coordinate 144,608 downwards.
AGCTATTTTTCTGGCGATTTCAGCTTTTTGTAATGCGGGTTATGCTTTAATATCAGACAACTTAATACCCTATAATAATGATCCGTATATTATTTTGACAGTAGCATCTTTAATTATTTTTGGAGGAATTGCCCCTGTTATGGCAATAACTTTGCCAAAATTTATAAAAGGAGAAAAATTATCTCCTGTTATTACAATTGTTTTTACTACAACAATAATATTACTCGTTTTAGGGACTCTTCTGTTCTTAATCTCTGAAACAAACGGTATTTTAAGCGGAATGAATTTTTCAGATAAATTGTTGAACTCGTTTTTTAATTCCGTTAGTGCAAGAACTGCGGGATTTGGTTCTGTTGATTTAAGCAATATATCTTGCGGAAGTTATTTAACCTTGATATTTTTAATGATTGTTGGCGGTTCTCCCGGAGGTACTGCAGGCGGTATTAAGACTACTACTTTCGCTATACTTGTTATTACTTGTATAAATATTTTTTCAGGAAAAAAGAATATAATAAGAAATAGGGAAATATCACATGAAACAGTTTATAAAGCAATAGGACTGGTTTTTGTGTATTTATTAGTTTTAACTATTTCTATTATTATGCTTATCACAACTCAATCCGTTGCACACACAAAACTTGCTTTCGAAGCTGTTTCCGCAATGGGTACTGTCGGTTTATCAATGGGAGCAACTCCTTTACTTGATACCTTCGGGAAACTGGTAATTATTGCAACAATGTATATAGGCAGGGTAATGCCTGCAATGATTATATATTACTTGAACTCCAAAATTACAGAGTTTGATGTAAGTTATCCAAAAGCAAAAATATCTTTAACATAGGAGAAAATATATGAAAGAGCAAGTTTTAGTAATCGGTTTGGGACAATTTGGGATGTCACTTGCCAGAACTCTTAATGAAAAAGGGTTTCAAGTAATAGCAGTCGATATAGATCAAAAATTAGTCAATGAAGCTGCGAATTTTGTGACAGATGCTATTTGTTTGAACGCAATTGATGAAATATCATTAGCTAAACTTTCTCCTAAAGACAGAGATTTGGTTATTTGTTCAATCGGTGCAAAGGAGCCTTCCATTTTAACAGTTGCTCTTTTAAAACAGATGGGATGCGAAAATATTATTGCAAGAGCATCTGAAACAATTCATGCAAGGATTTTAAAAGCTATCGGAGCTAAACAAATCATTAATCCTGAAAAAGAATACGGCAAAAGATTGGCAAATAGAATTTTGTTTAAAAATATTTTTGTTGAAAATATTTCTGAGGAGTTGGATTTATTGGAAGTTACCGTTCAGCCGTTTATGATAGATAAATCGTTAGTTGAACTCAAGTTACCTGACAGATATAAAGTTATTGTGGCAGGCGTAATAAAAGATAATAAACTTACACGTCCGAATCCACAAGAAAAATTGCAGGCAGATTACAGACTTCTTTTAACAGGAAATAGTGATGATATTGAAAAAATGATAGAGGAGAATAAATAATGAATTTTGCAAAACGTATTTATTATTCCTATATAATTATTTTAATTTGCTCAACTGTTATTACAATTGCAGGTATTAGCGGGTTTCAAAGATTAGAACCGTTTGTGAACACATTGAACAGCAGCAATACAAAATCTCTTTATTATGCAGAACAAATGTTATTTAATATTTCAGCAAAAAAAGATATCAGAAAGTTTGAAGAATATCTTAATATGGCAAAGAATAATATAACCGAACCGGATGAGGCGAAGGTTGTGGATAAAATTGCAGGTAATTATCAACCGTCATTTTATGGAAACAGTATGTACGAAGAAGAAACAATCAATGATATAACGGAGCTTTCTAGAATAAATAGAGTAGCATTGGAACAGGCAGGTTTGCGAGCAAAAAAAATGCAAACAGTTGGTATATGGATAATAATATTTCCTTCAATTTTTATTTGGATAATAGGTCTTACACTTTTAGCGAGATTACAAAGAACTTTCATTAAACCTATCGAAGAGTTGAATAATGTTATTGTTGACTATAATAACGGAAATTGTATGCGAAGATGCCCATCTTATGCTGTTTTGAAAGACTTGCAAAAACTATATGACGGCATAAATCGTATTTTGGATGAGAAGTAAGTTCTTTTGTGATTTTTTTTAAATCTAAAATTTAAAATTCAAGCTATTAGATGGTTTATGCCCATAAATATTAAGAATTATTAAATAGCTTTGTCCTTTTTTAAGTTTGTGGAATTTATAAACTACAAGTGAAAGGACTAAAAAATGATTAATAATTTACCATCAATCGACAGTCATACACTAAAAATTCAAGCAGCAAGAGATATTTATTCAATAAAAAATGTTCCTAAAATACAGTATAAAGCACTTAATCCAATTTATGCAAAGCAGGATTTTTCTTTTAAAGCTTTAGCCAGTCAGGTTCAAGCAATGGCAGCACAAGATAACACGAATCCGGTCGGTCAAAAATTTAATTTTTTTGCATAATTGTAAGATTACTATGCCAATAAAAGGGGTAAATAAATAATTATTGTCGGATTAGTAAATCCGACCTACAAACTGTATATTTTGACAAAAATTAAAGAATTAATTATTATATTAAAATATTCAAAAAGAAGCTGGAGAGATAAATGAATAAAAAAATTATAGTGGGACTAATATTTCTCATAAATTTAATAATTTACCCCTGTTTTGCAGTTGATAGAAATAATTTGAATGTAGAGTTTTTTTCTCGTTTCAATGATGATTTCTTGTCACAATATGTTAATGAGGCGATAGATAATAACCACAGCGCAAAACAAGCAACGATAAGGGTAGAAGAATACAGGCAGGGGGTAAAATTACAATTCGCGAATGAATTACCAAGTTTTAGTGTATCTGCAAATTATTTGGGCATTCATTCACCAAAATTTAATCCTAATTTGAGTGTTAGCAAAAATGCTTTTGTTCTGCCTTTTATAGCAAACTACGAGGCAGATTTTCTTCTAAAAAACAGAGATAAAACAAAGAGTGTTAAAAAGACTTATGAGATGAGTAAATTCGAGGAACAGTCAGTATATTTAGCACTATTAACGGATGTTGCAGCGGTTTATACAAATATTCTGGAGTACGATAAACTCATAGAAGAACAAGAAAAAATCGTTGAAAATTATAATCAAATTTTAAATGATGATAACAAAAAACTTGCTCGCGGTGTTATAAACGCAACCGAATTAAACAACTCTAAAGCTAATATTGAACAGGCAAATATAACACTTGAGAATCTTATTAAGCAACGAGAAGTTCTTTTAATGCAATTTGCGGTTTTGTTAGGTCGCAGTGTAAATGCAGAAACGATTAATTCTGATATTCCACGCGGGAACATAGATAATTTTGAATACAATGCAGTAATTCCTAGTGAAATAGAGTCAGATGTTATATTCTCAAGACCTGATGTTAAAAGAGCTGAAATGGCATTAGAAAAAGCAAAAATAGATATTCGTGTTGCAAGAAAAGAGTTCTTGCCGACATTTAATATTACAGGCATTTGGGCGTTTAATAATATTGCTCCGGGTTCGTTTTTCTCATGGGAATCTTCTCTTGCCACATTGCTTGCAGGTGCAACTCAGGATATATTCACAGGCGGCAGAAAAATTGCTAATTTAAAATTTAAAAAAGCAAAATATGAAGAACTTTTTGAACAGTATAGACAAGCTGATTTAGTAGCGGTAAAAGAAGTTAATACTTCACTTTGTATCATAAAACACGATACTGAAATTGAAAATGGGGTAAATGAAAAATTAAATTTAGAGGCAAAAAACTTAGATAATGCCAATAAGATGTTAAATCGTGGAGTTATTTCAAAAACACAGCACATTAACTCTGAAAATATGTATATAAATAAAGATATGGATTTAACAAGGGCAAAAACAAGAAGGTTAGTTAATTATTACACACTATATAAAACCGTTGGAGGTAATTTATAAGGGGTAAATGATATGAAAAAGAAAATAGCAGCATTAGTTTTAATAATTTTAATTGCAGGACTTTGTATATTTTTAAATAAAGCAAATAAAAAAGATACATCAAACGAATTGACTTTATTCGGCAATATTGAAATAAGGCAGGTTGATTTATCTTTTCAAGTCGGAGGACTTATATCAAAACTTTTAAAAGAAGAAGGAGACACTGTTAAAAAAGGTGAACTCGTTGCAGTTATGGATGACTCTGACTACAGCGCAAACTTTAAAAGAGCGGCAGCAGAAGTAGACAGAACTCTTGCAGCACAAAAAGATGCCGTTGATAAATATAACAGATATGCTCCATTAGGGATTGACGATACAGTTTCTAAACAAGAAGTCGAATCATTGTATAATGCGCAAAATAAGGCAAATGCAGATTATAAAGCAGCAATTGCAAACAAAAATTATTTAAGTAACCAATTAAAATATACAAAACTTTACGCTCCTGAAGACGGTATAATTATGGTTCGAGTAGTTGAACCCGGAAGTAATGTTCAAAAGGGGCAGCCTGTTTATACAATGGCAAAAACCAGTCCTGTATGGGTTAGAGCCTATGTTAATGAAAAAGATTTAGGCAACATCAAATATGGTCAAGAGGTAAATGTATACACTGATACAACAGATCCAAACACAGGAAAGAAACGAGAATACAAAGGTCAAATCGGCTACATTTCACCTGTCGCGGAATTTACTCCAAAAACGGTTCAATCAACAGATACGAGAACTGACTTAGTATATCGTATTAGAGTTTATATCAATGATATTGATGAATATTTAAGACAGGGAATGCCGGTTACAATTACTGTAAATTTAAAATCAGACGGTGAAAATAAAAAAATGGATAATTAAAAATGGAAAATGGAAAAATATTTACCGTTGAAATAAAAAATTTAACTAAGAAATTCGGCTCCACCGTTGCGATTGATAATCTGTCCTTAAATATAGAAAAAGGTAAAATAACTGGGCTTATTGGAGCTGACGGAGCAGGTAAAACCACACTATTGAGAACTATTATCGGCTTATTGCTTGCTGATAACGGAGAGATAAATGTGCTTGGGTTTAATCCTACCACTGAAAAAGACAAATTACTTGAAGGTTATACCAAGGATGGTAAAATATATTTACCCCTTGGATATATGCCTCAAAAGTTTGGTCTTTATGAAGATTTAACCGTTATTGAGAATTTAAAATTATATGCAGACCTTAAAGGGGTAAATATTACTCCCTCGCCCGCCCTGCGCGCCATGGGCGCGGCGCGGGGAGAGGGTAGGGGTGAGGGGTCAATTCTCACAAAGATGCTTGAATTTACAACTCTTGCACCATTTCAGAATAGACTTGCCGGAGCATTATCAGGAGGAATGAAACAAAAGTTGGGCCTTGCCTGCACACTTCTCGGAAATCCCGAATTTTTACTTTTAGATGAACCCTCTGTCGGTGTTGACCCTATATCTCGCAGAGACTTAATGAAAATGGTTCGGAAAATGATATGCCCTGAAACAACAGTTTTGTGGTCAACAGCATATTTAGATGAGGCTCACAGCTTTGATACGGCGGTTGTCATAGATAGGGGTAAGGTTATTTATGAAGGGAAACCTCACGACCTTGCATCAACACCGCAAGAGTTTGAAAATAAAGTAATTGACTTGATGGGCGGTTATAATAAAGAAGAATCACTTATAGCTAAAAATTATGAGTATAAAGAAATCACCCCATCCCAACCTTCCCCATCAAGGGAAGGAACTCAACTAAATTCCCGACCCGGACGGGGAGGGGTAGGGAGGGGTGGTATAACAGAACCTCTTTACACCGTTGAAGCGGATAATTTAGAAAAAAGGTACGGTAATTTTTATGCGGTAAAAAATAACACATTTAAAATTAAAAAAGGTGAAATATTTGGGCTTTTAGGTCCAAACGGTGCAGGAAAATCAACATCATTTAAAATGATGTGCGGACTTGCCCGCCCGACAAGCGGTACTGCAAGAATTATGGGAATTGATATAAAGAAAAATCCGGAAAAAGCCAGAGCAAATTTAGGGTATATGGCACAAAAATTCTCACTGTACGGGAGTTTAACAGTTCGCGAGAACTTAGACTTTTTCGCTCTTGCCTATGGAATCAGTATTTTGAAAAAAGAAGAAAAGGTTAATGAAGTTATTGATGTCTTCGGTTTAAAAGAATATGAAAACTCAAAAGCTGAAGATTTGCCTTTAGGTTTAAAACAAAGACTTTCAATGGCTGCAGCACTCATTCATAATCCTCCTGTCTTGTTTTTAGATGAACCTACATCAGGTGTTGATGTATTGACAAGACGCGATTTTTGGAATCATATAATTTCATTATCTAAAAAAGGTGTAACAATTCTTGTTACAACTCACTTTATGGATGAGGCTGAATACTGCGACAGGATAAGTCTTTTTTACAAAGGCGAAACTATTGCAGTAGGTACACCAAAGGAATTAAAGCAAACCGCTAAGTTAATATCTCAAGATGGTAATGTCACCCTGAACTCGTTTCAGGGTCTAACCCAAGAAGAACGAAATCAGATGCTGAAACAAGTTCAGCATGACAATATGACTATGGAAGAAACATTTATTACGTTAATTAAAGAGAGTGAGGTTAATAAATGAAAATCTTATTAGCCTTAATTAAAAAAGAAATAAAACAGATACTAAGAGATCCATCAAGTATTGTTATTGCTTTTATTTTGCCAATTATATCAATTACGATTTATATGTACGGAATAAATCTTGATTCGGTAAGGGTTACAATAGGAATCAAAAATGATGATAATTCACCGGAAGTTGCAACATTGATTAAATCTTTCGGACACAGCAAGTACATAAATTCAATAAATTATGACAGTATGGAAGATATTAAAACTGCTGTTTTAAGTTCTAAAATCAAAGGAGCAGTTGTAATTCCAAACGATTTTTCGACAAAATTATCAAGAGGGCAGAAAGCGGATTTACTTGTTATAACAGATGGTAGTGAAGTTAATACTGCAAACTATGTTCAAAGTTATGCCAATATGATTACTAATCAATGGCTAATCACAAGTAAGTATAAAATGCATTTACCCCAACCTCTAATTAATATTGAGAACAGAACCTGGTATAATCCTGATTTAAACTCACACTATTTTATCGTCCCGGGGTCTATAGCAATTACTATGACTTTAATTGGCATTCTCTTGACCTCTCTTGTTATTGCTCGTGAATGGGAAAGAGGAACAATGGAGGCTTTATTAAGTACAAAAGTCAGAGCGATTCATATTGTTTTAAGCAAATACATTCCGTATTTTGTTTTGGGAATGTTATCAACAGCATTTAATATGTTCCTTACTGTTTGTGTATTTCAGGTACCGTTTAGGGGCAGTTATTTTATGTTTTTCTTGATTAGCGGAATTTTCTTATTTACATCTCTCGGTATCGGTTTAATGATTTCAACAGCATTAAAAAATCAATTCATGGCAAGTATGGTTTCGATAAGTGTGGGATTTATGCCTGCTCTGATGCTATCGGGGTTACTATTCCCGATTAATTCCATGCCTGTGTTTTTCCAATACTTAACAATGATAATTCCGCCAAGATACTATATCTCATTTATTGAAAGTGAATTTATGGCAGGCGGGGTAAATGAAATAAGGCTGGCTAATGCTCTATATTTAACAGTATTAGGATTGCTTCTGTTTGCCGGAGTTTATAAGAAAACACAAATGAGGCTTGAAAAATAAGTTCCTTCCCCTGATGGGGAGGGTTAGGGTGGGGTGAGGGGTAAATATAATAAGTAATAAAAATAGGAAATACTTAATGAAAGAACAAATAGAAAAATCAAGAGATTTAAGAAAAAATATGACTCCTCAAGAAAGAAAATTGTGGTACATAATAAAAAACAGACAGTTCTTCGGATACAGATTCCGCAGGCAATTTCCTCTTGGACAATATATAGTTGATTTTATGTGTCGAGAAAAGAAAATAATCATAGAAATTGATGGTGGACAGCATAATGAAATTAAAAATATTCAATATGATAATAAACGAACTGAATATTTAATATCAGAAGGATATAAAGTTATAAGATTTTGGAATAATGATATAGATAAAAATATTAGTGGAGTATACAATAAGTTGAAAGAGGTTTTTGAGATTGGGGGAAATATCACCCCACCCCAACCCTCCCCATCCAGGGAGGGAGTGCAATGATTAGAGATTTTTTACGCAGAGTTGCAGCACTTATAAAAAAAGAATTTAGAACCATTTGGAATGATCCGAAATCTCGAGCCATTATTATAGCAATGCCTCTTATGCAGCTTTTGGTATTTTCAAATGCGGTAACAATGGAAGTTAGAAACATTGATATGGTTGTTTTAGACCGTTCACAAAGCGTTGAAAGCAGAGAATTGCTTTCAAGGTTTGAAAATTCATCAAGATTCAGAAAATTCTATTATGCTAATAATGAAAAAGAATTTCGCCAATATCTTGATACCCAAAAAGTTCAACTCGGAATAAATATCCCTAATGATTTTGCAAGGGGGATAAAGTCTAAAAGAGGTACGAATGTTCAGATAATATCTGATGGCAGACAGACAAATTCGGCTGCAATAGGTTCAGGATATGCATCGCAAATAATAAATTTGTATAACGCAGAGCTCTCTAAACGATTTTCGTCCCTTGATGGAGAGGGGTTGGGGGTGAGGGGTACTGCCGATTCCGAAATAAACATTACCGTAAGAAACTGGTTTAATCCTAATCTTGAATACAAATGGTATATTTTGACAATTATTGTTGCAATGCTTTCACTTGTAACGACTTTGATTTTAACATCTTTATCTATTGCAAGAGAAAGAGAGTTAGGTACTTTTGATCAGCTTATTGTCAGTCCTCTTTCATCATTTGAAATATTACTCGGCAAATCAATTCCGCCTTTGGTAATTGCAATGACTTTAACAATGGTTATGATTGGAATAGTCATTGTATTTTTCCATGTTCCTTTTAATGGTTCTATAATTTTGTTTTTTGTTTCAATTTTGATTTCTCTTATGGCAATAGTAGGTGTCGGACTTTATATTTCATCAATTTGTAATACACAGCAGCAAGCAATTCTATCTGTTATGACATTTATGATACCTGCGGTACTGTTATCGGGATTTATTTCACCTGTTGAAGATATGCCGCTTTGCTTCCAGTATTTAACATACTTAGATCCTGTAAGGTTTTTTATGGTTTTATCACGCGGAATAATATTAAAAGGTATTGGAATAAGCGATGTAGTTGTAAACATAATTCCACTACTTATAATAGCTTTGATAACACTAACCCTTGCAAGCAGAACATTTAAAAGAAAACTTGGATAAACCATTTCAATATTTTATTATAATGTATTTTTAGGGGTAAATTTTTTAACTTTAGACAAATTTTAAAAGAATAAGTTCTATACGTTTCTTAATCCTTTTTATTGTAAAATAAAACATACAGAACGAACATATTCCTATCTCAATCTCACAGATAGTTTAATCTTATTCTGTATGTTAAATTAGATCGAATGAGTGCATATTTAATTTACATAAAATATTAAATTTATAAATTTTGAAATAGAACATTTCTAGTTTTTATATTAAAAAAATTGAATAATGATTAATTTTAGTATATGATTGTTTTGTTATTAGAATAGGAGGAAATATGATAAAGTTATTTAACAATGAAATTTCAATTAATACCATTCTTTTTGTATTTTTTCTTGTTCTTTGTTTATTTTTTATGTTTACAAATGTTGATGTAGCAATAATGCTATTTATTTCGTTAGTATTTGCATGCTCATTAAATCCTATTGTTGACAAATTAGAAAAGAAAATGCCAAGACCGGCTGCGACATGCATTGTATTGTTTGGCGCGTTGTCTATATTAGGAATATTACTTGCATTTATTTTTATGTTAGGTGCATATCAAATTAGTGAATTAATTAAAGAATATCCGAATTATGTTAAAAATTTAAACGAAGCTATTAAAGGCAGTGCCTTGTTTCAGGCAATGGGTATAACAAAAATAGACATTGATGGAATTACTGCTTCAATGGCAAATTCTACCGAAGGTGCAATTGATTATATTGCAGGGTTACTGGCAGGTATGGGTTCAAGTTTTGCTTATTGTTTAACAGGTTTAATATTTCTGTTTTTCTTCATGCAGGATAAAAAGAATATTAAAGAAACTGTTTTAAAATATTTTCCGTTAAATATAAAGAGCAGAACAGAAGAAATTATTGACAGTATATCCTCAAAAATGGGTGGATATGTATTTGCTCAAACAATGGCTGTATTAAGTGTGTTTGTTGTAAATGCAGTCGGTTTATTACTTTTGCAAAACCCTTATGCAATTTCGATTGCAATAATTGCGGCTATTTTGGACATAGTTCCTGTTGTAGGTCCTGCTATCGCAATTGTGATTTGTTTAATAGGTGTTTATGAATTTGGTGCGAAAGTTCTTATTACAACGCTTATTGTTATGGTTGCTGCACAACTTATAGAAAATAATTTGGTTAGACCTTATGCGTTCAGTAAATTAATGGATTTGCATCCTACAATTATTTTCTTATCATTAATTTTAGGCGGAAAATATTTTGGCTTTATCGGAGTCCTTTTCGGACCTGCAATGGCTGCAACAATTTGTGTTTTGCTTGATGAATTATATGTAAAAAACATAAAAGAAAAAGATGAAAATGTTGAATTAACAACAAAGGAGAACAATTAATATGAAAAAAATACTAAAAGGTCTTTGTGTCTTATCAGTACTTGTACTTTTTTCGGCAGCTGCCAATGCGGCCGGAATGATTAAAGACTATCACGCATACAGAATAAAAGGTCAAAATATAAGAAATGTTGTACCTGTTGTGGATAGTATTTTAAGTAATGAAGTCGAGGTTAAGAAGCTTGCAAGAAATGCATATTATGCAACATACGGTGACGGACATTATTATATGAAATTCTATCCGGCATTACAAGATACTGACGTATACATTGTAACAGACGAAGATTATGACAAAGATAATAACGATGTTACTGAGTTCTTTAAAAGTCAAAAATTCGCATATGAAACACTTGAGGATAACGAAGCTTATAAAGAATACAAGTTTGATTTTATAGATTATGCAAGGTCTGGTGCTTTAGATGGTTTATTTACTCTTCCTGATGGTTTAAAACCACTTAAAAAAGGTGTAAGTAAATTAAATGATAAAATGTCAAAAGGAAACGAAAAAACCTCTGCTATTCCTTATTCAGAAGATAATGATCCTATCGATTTAACTTGTATTGACCAAGAAGAATTTTATAATGCAGATGCTGACGTTACTGTTACAGTCAATGAATATCGTTTAAAAAATAAAGAGAATAAATATGTTCACGCATTTGAATACATTGTTAAAAATAATTCAAATGCCGACATAAAAGTCGAAAAAGTTTATTCAGAAAGACTTGCAGCATTAAAAGATGTTACGACATCGACATTTGTAGATTTTGATAAATTAGATGTTGCAGATACTTTAGCTGTTCCGTTAGCAGTTGCTACAGGCGGTTTGTCATTTGGTTTTACTATTGCAAACAACGTAAGACTTGCAAGAGTTGTTGCCGAAGCTACAAGATTTTCTAAATCATTACCTGAAAATTATGACTTGAAAGCAAATTCTTCAATGAGAATACTTTGTTTAAAATTTAAAGATGATCCACAACCAATTCAATTTACTATTAATAAACGTGGACAAACTTATCAGTTTACATATTAATAAATATTTATAAATATCAAATATCGGGTCGATAATGATTTTTGACCCGATATTTTTATTTTTTGACTGTAATTGTTTTAAACAATAAATAATGCTATTTTAATTTTAAATTTTTCATAATCTTACCCTAAGCTTTTTATAAACCGTATTTTAAAATTAGGCAAGATGATATTTTATATATTGGCTTAAGTACTTTAAATCTTATAAAACTTTAACCCATTCCTTTATTAATATATCCAAGTTATATCTTGCGTTAGCGGGGCTTGTTGATGGCATTTTGTGGCAATTATATTTTCCTAATAAATCCGGAAAATATTTTTTAAAAGCAGAATATGATTTATTCCCGTTTAGGCAAATGGTTTTAATATTTGGGTAATTTTTCAACAAACCTTTAATGTCATTCGGGGTTTCGTTTTGAATATCAGAATCCAAACTGCCCTCACGTTTGCAGGTTTTTATTGTATCCCATAGTGCAATATTATTTTTCAAAAGTGTTTTTAATTTTAAGTTATAAGTGAATTCATAAAGTTTTGGCTCGTTACAAACAACACCCATAACTTTCCAAAAACGATTTTGCGGATGTGCATAATATTGTTGTTTCTCCAAGGATTTAACTCCAGGCATAGAACCAAGGATAAGAACTTTGGAATATATATCTATTGAAGGTTTAAAACTTTTACAGTTATCCATAAGAAAATATTAACATTAAAACACATAGCAACATATAACTCAACAAATAAGTATCACTAACTTTGAGAATGAATTATCCGGGAGTTTTGAAATTTTTCCCCGAAAACTTAAAAAGTTTGAGAATTCTCTCAAACTTCCGGGGGTACTTTTCTCAATCTCTCTAATAATCTACATAAATGCCGTTTAAAATTTTGCAAGGGGTAAATTTATTTTCCAAAAATTTCCGACTAAAATGTCAAACTCGTGATACTTTATCTCAAAATCTCTGATACAAAGTAGCAAAAGCTTACCTCTCACAAAACTGTCCACTGGACACTTTTGTTCGGCAGAGTGCACTCTGCTCACAGGTCGCTCGAACTTTTATTCAAGAAATTCAAAAAATAAATCTTGAAAATTTGCGAAAAACTTATTTAATTTTAGCAGCATAATTTTAAGTTATAATAAATATATTGAACTTTAAAAATTAAATAACACAGGGTTAAAAGAAAGTCTTTCGAAAGGAAACCAACCGACAACAACATTTGAGACCTCGGGTTAGTTCCCGACTAGAAAGGGGGTCAATATGGATAAATTCAATTTGACTTTATTTTTAATTCTATTGATTTTAATCACATTAAAAAATGGCTCTCACCCGAAAGGATAAGAACCATTTAAGACCTCTACAAGGCTTTTGGTAGCTTGAGAAACTACCACCCTGTGTTTTTATTATAAATCATTTTAAATAAAATTCAACCCTTTTATTAACTTTAATAAAGTTCAATACGACTACTCAAGCCGTAAAAACTCGAACTTTATAAGTCAATAAAAAAGAGCCTTTCGGCTCTTTTATTTAAATGGTGGGCGTTAGAAGTCTGTCTTGACCTGTTCGCATTAAACGTGTCTTCGTGTTTTGCTTGCGCAAAAGCTTACCTCTCACAAAACTGTCCACTGGACACTTTTATTCGGCAGAGTGCACTCTGCTCACAGGTCGCTCGAACTTCAACCGAATTTCTCGCTATCAAAACACGCAAAATAAAAGAGATGATAACGGATGTCATCATCTCTTTTATGGTGGGCGTTAGAAGACTCGAACTTCTGACCCTCTCCTTGTAAGGGAGACGCTCTACCAACTGAGCTAAACGCCCTTATTTCTATACCGGCTGTCAACATGTGTAATGATAAAATAAACAAAATTGATTGTCAAATACTTTGTTAACTTAATTTTGATTTTAATATCTGTGCTGCTGATATTAGTATATCTATACTTGTTGAAAATGGCGGTGCATACGTTAAATCAACATCAATCAATTCTTCAACTGTTATTCCCCTAAGTAGTCCGACAGAAACCGTATTAACTCTCTTATCTGCATCACCGCACCCTATTGCTTGGGCTCCTAAAATTTTATGGCTTCTTTTATCGGCAACAAGTTTTAGTGTGATATTTTTTACTTCGGGCATATAACCTGCTTTATCACGTTTTGTTATTATAACGGAAATTGCATCATATCCAAGTTTCAAAGCCTCTTTTTCGGTCAATCCTGTTCTGGAAATATTCAAGTCTCTATATCTTAAGACCGAAGAACCAAGCACACCCTCAAAATCTTCTACTCCACCTGATACATTTATTGCTGTAACTCTACCCTCCTTATTTGCAGTTGAACCCAAAGGCACCCAAACAGGAACATGCGATATCATATTAATTTTTTCTGCACAATCTCCGCAGGCATAGATATCCTTTATACTTGTTTCCATTCGGCTGTTAACCTTTATTGCACCGGTGTTTCCAAGTAAAATGCCAGCATTTTTTGCTAGATCAACAACAGGTTTTACTCCTGAAGCCACTATAACCATATCTGTTTCAAAACCGTATCCTTTTTGAGTTATTACATCTAAAACCGGTTCATCTCCTACAATTTCACTAACTGTATCATTATTAATAATTTTTACAAGTCCTTCAGAATTTTCTATAATGTAATCCTGAACAAGAGCTGAAATATCTTCATCAAGCATTGATAAAACAAATTGGGAACGCTCAACCAATGTTACTTTCTTTTTATTTTTAACAAAAGCTTCAACCAGTTCGATTGCTATATATCCACCACCTATAATAGTAATATGTTTTGCAGTCTGCATACCCTCCTTGATAGCAATTCCGTCATCCAAAGTCCTTAATGTATAAATTTTTTTTGATTTTACATTTAAAAAATCCGGTATAAAGGGTTCTGCACCTGTAGCAATAATGAGTTTGTCATATTCTACAAATTGCCAATCTTCTGTATCAAGATTTTTAACCATAATTTTTTTATCGGCAGGGAGAATTTTTGTAACAAGCTTTCTTGTATGAATATGTATTCCGCTTTTTTCAAACTCTGCAATAGAGCGAACTAATAGTTGTCTCCAGTCTTGAAAATCTCCCGCAATATAATATGGCATTCCGCACGCAGAGTACGAAACGTAGTTGTCTCTTGTATAAATATGAACTTCTGCATCTGGAAGCAGACGCTTTGTCTTTGCGGCAGACTTTGCACCTGCTGCAACACCCCCTATAATAATAATCTTCATACAAAAATTATCATTTAGTCATAAATAAATAACAATTAGACAACTATCTATATACTTTATAAACAAAATTTAAGTCAGTATTTGTAAGTTTCTGCGGAATATTCAAGTCTGTAAGAGAATACTTAAACATAATACTGTTTGGGTCTTTTGAATGCTGATTAATTCCAATAGCGTGACCTATCTCATGAAGCATTACACGATAAAGTTGGTTTTCAGGGATTAAAGTTGTTTTTGTCGCAACTGTTCCATCATCGCCAACCAATCGTTTAACTGATTTTGATGCAATATACATATCAATATGAGAATAAAAACCGTCTTGATTTGTATAAAAGTGGGTGCATCCGATTGCAGACAAATTCCCGCACTTTGTATCTTTTTCTACAAAATGAACTGTTATTTGAGCTTCATCTTTTTTGTTTTCTCCTAAAAAATTAAACCACACAGCAGAAAATGTTCCACTTTGCCACTGTTCAAAAGCTCTTCTCATCATTTGGCTGTTATATGAACCGGATGGAATATATACTTTTATTGGTCTTTCATTCCAACGAGGCTTAGAAAGTGCAAACGCAGATGTTGCAAAAATCATAATTACAAAAAATAACGCTAATACTTTCTTCATAAATTCCTCGGGGTTTGTACTTGATATTTATATTTTAATGTATTTTTTTATACTTTTCAACTTAACCCCAAATAAAATGTTTCAAAAACTATCAACCTTTGTATTACTCCTTAAATTAAACAAACAGGCAATTTATCGTTCTTATTAAGCCTTTACAATTTTTATATATGGAGATTTGTTATGGGAAAAATTCAGAATAAATACTTAGAAATAAAAAACATAAACAAAGATATTGTTGACTGGGTTGAAGACATTGCAGAAGAAAACAACTGTAGAGTAGAACGTAAAGAGTGGAAAAGCAAGTACAATAGTTATGTTGTATATGATTATGAACCGTTTTGCTCAGAGGGATTTGAAATTAATCTGCTTTTGAGTGCAAAAGAGATTGCTTCACTTAATTTTATCAAATATTTATACAAGGAAAAATTAGCTACAATTGATTATTTAAACAACTGTATAAAAATTCCCCCAATAAAAAACTATTCACATTAATATTATTGGTATATAATATAAAAGCATGCAAGATGCACTAGTCAATTGCGTGAATATATAGAGTAAGAAAAGGGGATTTATATCTTTCCCCGGAGGGAAGTATTATATGCGTGAATTTTTTAACGATTATGTTCAGTCACTAGAAACTTACATTATGTTTCGAATTAAAGAAGCCGTTGCCAAGTTGACTCCTGAACTAACCGAAAAAGGTAGAGCGCCGATTGCTCTATCAATGGGAGCTCCTACAGCTAACCCTCCTAAAAAAGTTATTGATGCTCTAAAATCTGCATTGGACGAAAAGGGCGCACACCTTTATTCCACACCTAAAGGAGAAAAATATCTGCGAGATGCAATTGCAACCAGAATGAAAGAAAGATTTAATGTTGAATTAAATCCTGATACAGAAATATTTTCTCTAATAGGTTCTAAAGAGGGTATCGCAAATTTTGTGAGGGTTTTATTAAACCCGACAACTGTAGATGCAGATAAAGAAATTATTCTTGTTCCGGATCCGGGGTACGCTTCTTATAAAGAAATGATTAAAGTTTCAGGTGGTTTGGCTTATCCGGTTCCTCTGACTCCTGAAAATAATTATATGCCTGATTTGGAAGAAGTTTATTCTAAACTTATTCAAGACGGATTTAATCCGGATAAGGTTAAGGCGTTACTGATTAATTATCCGAATAATCCTATTGGAGCAACAGCAACAAGGGAATACCTTGAAAGTGTTGTAAGTTTCTGTAAGAAACATCATATTTTACTTGTTTCAGATGCTGCATACATTGATATGTACTTTAAGCCTGAATTAAAACCAGTAAGCGTTTTAGAAATAGAGGGTGCTAAAGATATTGCTGTAGAATTTTTTAGTTTTTCAAAACCTTATGCAATGACAGGATGGAGAATGGGATGGATTTGCGGCAACTCAGAAGCTGTTCAGATATTCGGAAAACTAAAATCAACAATTGATTCAGGCTTATTTAAAGCACTTCAAAAAGCCGGAGCGGAAATTCTTAACTCAAAAGAAGGTGATAAATACATTAAGGAAGCAAATGAAAGATTTAAACATAATCAACAGCTTTTTATAAAAGGCTTGAAAGAAGAACTTGGTTGGGAAGATTTTTATGTTCCAGATGCAACATTCTATCTCTGGCTTCCAATTCCGCCTAGATACAATTCAGCCGTCGAATTTTCAGAAGATTTAATGAAAACGTCAGGCGTGGTTGTTGTTCCGGGGGATGCTTTTGGTGATTATGGAAAACGCCACTTCCGAGTTTCAATTGTTTGTCCTGAAGAACAAATTAAAGAAGTTATTGAACGTATGAAAAAAGACGGATTCTATTTTAATAAATAAAAAAATAATAACTAGCAAAAAATAAATTTACAGGTTTTCATTATAATATGAGAATTCTGCAAACTAATTATCAATCACAAACAAATTTCAAATCTACTTATCCTGTAGTGCACAGAATAATGACTAAAAGCGGTGCTTATATTCCGGTTTCAGATGCTGAGACTATAAAAAAGTTACAGAGTAAAATTGTGCGTACACTAAATTCTTCTTGGAAAAAAATAATTAATAAACTTGATAAAGAAGCTCTGGAGAATGTAAGAAAATGGACTCAGGCAGGAAATTTGGAAAATATTCAAACAGAATTAAAAATGCCCAAAACAGAAAATGAAGCTCTTGCAATATTTAGAGGCAGAATGGGATTTTACGACTTGGATTATGCTTTTGCACCCAAACCAACACTAAGAAAAGGCGAAAAAAAATCAAATATTAATGCTGAACAAAGAGTTCGCTCATTCTATAACAAAGAAAAAAGTCTGCTTGATGGAAGATATTACTTAGCTTATATGATAACAGGAAAAGATATTAAACCATTCGAAGATGATTTGGCAAAAAATATAGGAAAATCTAAGCACGATGCCATATTAATTACTAAAGATCCTTATTCTCAAGAAGCAAAAGATGCTATCGACTTGTATAATAAAAACGGACTAGAATTTGTAAACGACAAAGAACACCGGCTAAAATCCAAAACAACCGGAATGACTTATATTTTACGCACAAATTTTAAGCCCGTTTTCAATAAAAAAGGAGAAGTCCAAGATTACAAATTTATAAGTGCAAAATTTGTGCCCGAATATTCAAAATAATATTGTTAAGTTTTGTAACTTATTTTCTTAATTTAATCGATAAAAGGCAATTATTTCTGAAATTATTACTTTATATATTTAAGGTTAGAAAATATAGGTTAGGTAGGTATGATTAACAACATCACGACTACGGACGTGCGTCCGCAGATGTCGGTTGCTAAGGCTACTCCGTCAGTGACAAGCATGAGCATGCCGGCAATACTGGGGTTTAAGACACCTCAGCTAAAGGAAAAAGCGACAATAAGGGTTAAGAAAATAAAGCGCGGAGATAATATAATTATTCCGGGTGAAATAGATGACAATTATGTTGATATTGTGGAAGAAGAATTTACTCCGTCACAGAGTTCTTATAATAATTCAAGCGGAGGTAATTTCTTTGCGAACGGTTCGCTGTTATTTCAAACGCCAACATATAAAAGAAAAACAAAGTATTTAAAAAATTGTTATATAATTGATTACATACAGTCACCTAAAGCCAGATGCGGGTTGGGAACGGCTGCAATAAAACAACTTGCTGAGAAAGCAATGTTTGATTCCAAGGCAGAAGGGCGTATTGTGACCTTTTCGGCACCGATTATGAAAGAATCCTCACCGGCTCTGTTCTTTTATAAGCTGGGGTTCCGATTTACGGATCCTCAATGTAATCAGGTAATGGAAGAATGTCTGTTAAAGAATATGCCTGATTTACCTGCCCAAATCGGTATGATGTACCTGCCAAAAAATCGGCTTCAAAAACTTTTAATGTATGGAGATTTATTCTAGTGACAGAACTTAATACAAATGGTATAAATAACAGGCATTCACCGCCAATAAAAGGTGACGGCTCATATAATATTAATGCTCATACAAGCTCAAATATGAAGCTGGACAGACCCAAAGTAAACAGTGCAGACTTTAATGTTGCTCTGACAAATTACAGTAAATTCTCACATGAAGAGGCTACTAAACAGCTTAAAGCTATTGACAAAGACATATATCAGCGCGCAAAACAGGAGAAAGAAAAACATGAATTCAATTTTAAACGCTATTTTACTATTTTTGGAATCCTTGGCTTACTCACCGCAGCCATTGCCTATTTTAGAAAGGGCAAGTAACGAAGATTAAAATAAAAGACTCCCAAGTGGGAGTTTTTTATTTATATGATTTGCCATTTTCTCTTAAAATCTTTTTTCCTTCATTATTAACGTGCTCATCATAAGTCAGGTATTTTTTTATTTCTGAATCTTTTACGCCGGCAGCTTTTAACTGTTTTGTGTTATATGCGGTTCTGTCAGTTATTGGTTTTGCAATATGCTCTTTCTCTTTTTGAATTTTCTCATTTCGCATAGTTTCTCTTGTTCCTGAACAAAACTTTTTCATTTCTGCATTGTTTTCGAAAATTTTATCTTTTGCAGAATTAGTTTTTTTGGCAAAATCAAGAACTTTTTCAACATTCTGCCAGTCAAAAATCTTAGAAACAGGTTTTGTTTCTTTTAAAGTATCAGCAGCGGCTCCTTTTACCACTTCACTATTCATTCTGTAGTTATAATTACTTACAGGAAAACTGTTTTGAGAAAAATAATTTACTTTATCCAACATTTCACACCTTTCTGATCAGATTAAAGCAAAACACAACCAATATTTGCTAAAATCTTAAATAAAATTTACAAATATTTATATTTGTTTAATAAGATTATGTAATCTTTATGTTAAAATGTATTTGTAAAAAGGAGAGATTTATGTGCGGAATCGTTGGATATGTTGGAAATAAAACAGCTGTTGATATTTTGTTGGAAGGCTTGACAAGTCTTGAATACAGAGGGTACGACTCTTCCGGAGTTGCACTTAATATAGATGGTAAAGTCCAGTTGTTTAAAGCTCAGGGTAAGCTGCAAAATCTTAGAAACATTGTAGAAAAAAATTACGCTGAAATCTCTAAATCCACAATTGGTATAGGGCATATCCGCTGGGCAACCCATGGGGTTCCTTCCGTTGAAAACGCACACCCTCATACTTGTAACTGTGGTCGTGTTGCTATTGTTCACAATGGTATTATTGAAAACTATAAAGAACTTAAGGCTAAATTAGAAGCACAAGGATGTACATTCCGTTCTCAGACAGATACCGAAACAGTTGCTCATCTTGTAGCTTCAAAGTTTGCAATAACTAAAGACTTAACTGAAGCAGTAAGGCTTGCAACCTCAGAGATTGAAGGTGCTTATGCACTTGCTGTTATGCATCAGGATGTTAAAGACACAATTGTTGCAACTAGAAGAAATGCTCCGCTTGTTATTGGCTTTGGAGAAGGTGAAAACTATGTTGCTTCTGATATTCCGGCTTTAATTCAGTATACTAAAAAAGCAATGTATCTTGACGATAATCAGATTGTTACTCTAACTCCAACATCTGCAAAAGTTATTGATTCAGAAAAAAATGAATTACCTCTAAAGATAGAAACTTTACCTTGGGAACCTGTTGCATTATCAAAAATGGGTTATAAACATTTCATGCTCAAAGAAATTCACGAGCAGCCTGATATAGTAAGAAATGTTTTATCAGGAAAGTTAAGTACTATTGATGAACCAATTTCTTTAAAAGAAGTAACTCTGGACAGAAGTAAGCTAAAGACATTAAATCGTATCCAGATTGTTGCTTGCGGGACATCACTCCATGCTGCAATGGTCGGGAAATACATTATAGAAGACTTTTGCGGCATTCCTGTAGAAGTTGAAGCATCAAGTGAATATATTTACAGAAAAACTATAACAGATGAAAATACACTTGTTATAGGTGTTTCTCAGTCAGGTGAAACTGCTGATACAATTACGGCAATAAGACTTGCTAAGAAAAAAGGTTCACACATTTTAATTGTAACAAACAGACCGGATTCGACTATGGCTCGTGAAGCAGACAGCTTAGTCCCTGTTAATGCCGGTATTGAAGTTTCCGTAGCTGCTACAAAATCATATATGGCACAGTTAATCTCATTCTATCTGCTTGCAATTTATATGGCTGAAGTTAAAGGTTCAATTTCAAAAGAAGAAATTCTCGACTTAAAACATGAATTGGTTCTTCTTCCGCAGAAAATTGATAAAGTTTTAACTCACAAAGAGGATATCCAAAAAATTGCGAGAAAATTCTCATCATTTAAAGATTTCATATTTGTAGCAAGAGGAATAAATTTCCCGACAGCATTAGAAGGTGCTTTAAAGTTAAAAGAAATCAGTTACATTAATGCAACAGGATATTCAGCAGGTGAACTTAAACATGGACCGATTGCAATGTTAGATGATTCAATGCCGGTTCTTGCTATCTTAATGAAAGGTAAAGTATACGAAAAGATTTTATCGAATGCAGAAGAGGCAAAGGCACGTAATGCCAGAATGATAGCTTTGACAAATTCTGACGATAATAAGCTGGAAGAATTGTTTGAAAATGTAATCAGGGTTCCTGATATTTCAGAACTCCTTTCTCCGGCTCTAGCTATTGTTCCGTTGCAATTAATTGCTTATTATATAGCGGAATTCTTAGGTAAAGATGTTGACCAACCAAGAAATTTAGCAAAATCCGTTACGGTAGAATAAGACTATTATTAGCAAAAAACTTTTTGTTTGTGTTTTGAAGTGAATATGATGAATATTCAAACAGGCACATTATCCAGATGTCATAAATATTTAGAAAGAATTGGAACAATCAATCAAAATAATGTACAAAAATAATCACCTGAAGTTAAAGATTTTTTAAGAGGTGTAACTCCAGTGCGTTTAAAAGAACTTGCTAGTATGAATAGTCTTGCTGCGCACGAAATAAAAACTGAGCTGGATAAGCAATATGGAATTTATAATTATATTCGCAGTAAAGATATTTTAGATTCCCCTAAAAATCTTGTTTGCTTACCTATTGACAAAATTATGAGTAATAAATTTCAATCAAGTCATATAAAAGATTTACTTGAATTTTCAAGTTATAATAATATTTTTGTGATATTCTTATAATTATGCAAGTAGAATCCGAAATAGTAGAAATAGTAAATAACGGTCAACCAACGACCGAATACATAGAAAAAGAGTTAACAAAACGCAACATTACACCTCTAAGATGGGCTATCGTTGATGTTAGTGATAAAATATATAAGGTAAGCGTTGCAAATTTAAAGGAGTAAGAATAAATTATGACTATGACACAATTGAAATGCGATATTAAAGACATAAATCTAGCAGAACAAGGTTTAAATAACATTCAGTGGGCAATGAAAGACATGCCGGTTCTTGAACAGATTAAGAAAAGATTTTCAATAGAAAAACCTTTTGCAGGACTAAGATTAGCAGCATGTTCTCATGTCACAAAAGAAACTGCAGCACTTTGTATAACAATGCAGGCAGGTGGAGCAGATGCAATTCTTGTTGCTTCTAATCCATTATCAACTCAAGATGACGTAGCAGCTGCATTAGTTAAATATTACAATATTCCTGTTTTTGCTGTTGCGGGTGAAAGTGTTGAACAATATAAAGCTCACATCAGAGAAGCTATTACTCACCAACCTCATTTAATTATTGAAGATGGTTGTGATTTGGTTTCAATGCTTCATGCTGAATATCCGGGACTTGCAGATAAAGTTATCGGTTCCACAGAAGAAACAACTACAGGCATTATAAGATTACAGGCTATGGAAAAAGAGGGCGCTTTAAAATTCCCAGCAGTTGGTGTTAATACAAGTTTAACTAAACATTTATATGATAATCGTTACGGAACCGGTCAAAGCGCAATGGACGGAATAATGAGAGCTGCAAACGTGCTTATTGCAGGTAAAACTGTTGTTATTTCAGGTTATGGCTGGTGCGGTAAAGGTTGTGCATTGAGAGCTAAAGCTCTCGGAGCTAACGTAATCGTTTGTGAAGTTGATCCGCTTAAAGCTCTTGAAGCGGCTATGGAAGGATACAGAGTTATGCCAATTGCAAAAGCTGCTCTTGAGGGAGATATTTTCTTAACTGTAACAGGTGACAAGCATGTTATTGATCTTCAACACTTATTATCTATGAAAGATGGTGCGATGGTTGCAAATGCAGGTCATTTTAACTGGGAAGTTAATGTAGACGGATTAAAAGAATATACAACAGAAATTAAGAGAATAAGACCATATTTAGACGAATACAAATTAAGTAATGGCAAATCTGTATATGTTCTTGCAGAGGGTAGACTTGTTAACCTCGGAGCAGCTGAAGGACATCCTGCTTCAGTTATGGATATGAGCTTTGCTAATCAGGCATTGGGTATGGAATATATAGTTAAAAATCAGGGTAAACTGACTAACAAACTTCATACTCTTCCGGAAAGCGTTGATAAGAGTATTGCAGAATTAAAACTTCAAACAATGGGAATTCAAATTGATACATTGACTCCGGAACAGGAAGAATATTTAAACAGCTGGCAATTATAATCTAAAAAAATATAATAAAAAAAATACTTGCTATACAGCAAGTATTTTTTTATGCCATTTAAAAGGCAAACTCCCGCAGCTAAAAGTTGCAGGAGCTATTGAAAGGACCTTTTATTATATATTAAATAGTTGGTTCTATTGGCTTATTATATTAAGTTCAATGCAATTGACGGCATTTGGTTTGCTGTTGATAGCAGAGTTGCTGTTGATTGCTGTAAGATTTGGTATTTAATATAATTTGAAGATGAAACTGCTACATCAGCATCTTTAATTGTTGAATTTGCTTCTGTTAAGTTTTCTCTCTGAACATCAGTTGAATTGATTGCAGATTCTAATCTGTTCATATATGCACCGATTTTAGTACATCTTAGAGAAATGTTATCAATAGCGTCATCAATAAATGTGATAAATTCACGTGCTGAAGAGTCATTTCTGTAGATACCTTTACACATGTTGGTAATTGATACAGTTTTAGCATTACCCATGAGTTGATATTTTACAATATTTCCTTGCTCTACAACATGATTTTCAGCTAAAGCTGCTGTAAGAGCAGATTTATATGATCCCGGAAGATATTGAACTTCACCGTTTACTAAGACAGGTTTACCATCAGCATCAATTTGACGAGCTCTATATTCGTAGTCATCATCTCCTGCTCCGTATGTCAAATCAATATAACCAGGTCTGTTATTTGGAATATCAGCGTCTGCTGTACTTCTAAAACCAAAGATTACTGTTGATTTAGCGCTGTCAAATAAGAATGCATCCATCTTAATAACGCATCTTTTGTCTGAATATAAACCGACTTGGAGGTTTATATCAGTTGTTCTTGAACCATCAAGCAAATATGTATCATTAAAGTCTGTGATTTCACAAAGACGGTTAATTTCGTCCATTCTCTGTGTAACTTCAAGCTCAAGTGCATTCAATGATGCTGAACCATAAGTGCCGTTCGCTGCTTGCATAGTCAAGTCACGAATTCTTTGTAAGTAATCATTGATAATGTCTAAAACACCTTCTTGGGTAGTTAACATATCCAAACCCATTTGTGAGTTCATTTCAATGATGTCATAGCCGTTGATTTTTGCTTCCATGCCGGCAGATACGGCGTAGCCGGCTGCGTCATCTTTTGCTGAGTTAATTCTAAAACCTGTTGATAGTTGCTCCATGGCAACATTCATTCCTTTTGTGGCAGATTTTAAATACTTTTGACATGTCAGTGACGCAAGGTTTGTGTTAATTGTAAGTGCTGCTGTCGATGCCATAATAAATTTCCTTTCAATAAATTTATAATTTGCCTTTCAGTTTCGTTATCGGCAGAATTATTGCAGACTTTACAACTTTAGTTGTAGAATCCTCCATTCGTATGAGATAAATGGCTAAAACTCTTTAAAATAGGGCGTCTATTTTTTTATTTTACTCGTTATTTTTATTAAAATCGTTTGTTTCTACAACTAAAGTTAGAGAAAAGCATGCATAAAAGCATGCATTTTAATGTATTTTATACTGCTTTATGAATAAACAAATGGCGGACCGTTTTTTATTTCAAAAAGGATATTATCGGCAACAACTTTTAGTTCTTCAGGTGATTTACCCTGTTTTTTTTGTGTTAAAAATTCATGACAAAGAGGTTCAATTGCTGAATCCTTTTTTGCTTTAAAGTTTCTGAGTTCTGTTGCAACAAGTCTTTTTTGCAGATTAAGTTCAATATCAGCCGAATATTTTTTTACCTGAACTTCTTTGATGGCTTCGGCTGCTGCTTTACCACCATAAGCTAAGGCTGATATTCCGGCTATTCCAAAAAACAAATTCTTGAATTGAGGGTTCTTAGGGTTCATTAACCAATCGTAGAAAAATGAAAGATAATCATTAACGTGTGAAAAATATGTTATTTTGTTTCTTCCCGAACCTCCCATCATTGGATTAACCTTTTCTGTTGCCTGATTCATTGTTTCTTTTAGGTGTTTTATAAATTCTTCTTTTTCTTTTTGGGGTAAATTTAATTTATATACATAGTTTTCTATTTCTTCCGGTTTTGCATAAACGGATTCCAGCATGTTTTCTATTAATAATTTATAAGCATCTTTTCCTGATAAAATCTCTCCCTTATGTCCTTCCAGTTTGTTGAGTGGTCTACCAGAATTAAATTCGTCAATTACAATATCAATTCCTTTTTTAGTGTTTTTTATACCGTTTTTTATAAATTCGTCACTTTTTCTTATATTTTTTGCTGCAAAATATCCTAAACCTAAAATAGATGCGAGAGTTATAATACCTGTTCCAAATAATAGGATACTATTTTCATCAGATTCGCTGCTATATTTATTTTTACCCCTAAAATTCAATTCCTCTGTAAACATTTTTGCTTTAGAAGAAAGCATGCTTCTTATAATTTGTAATTTTCCTGAAAAACTCTGTGTTTCTACCTCAATAAGATTTTCCTGTAAGTTTTTTTGGATATCAGCTTCCTGTTTTTTTACCCATACTTCTTTAAATCCGTCAATAAATATTTTCCCCATAAATGCCATAGCACCAAGTGTTATAACACCAAGAGATGCAAGAATTGTTTTTCTGTTTGGTGATTGTATCATTGAAAAAATGCTCTGGTGAATTTCGTCATTAATGCAGTGGTTTCTTGTAATTCCGGGGAGCAGGTATTCTTTTGAGGATTCCAACTTTCCTTTTGAAAATCTTTTCATCATAGCTGTAAATCCGCCTAATAATCCCATAACACCTACAGTCGCTCCACAAATCGGGTAAATCGGGTTAATGTTATTACGTTCTTTTTCTTTTAATTTTTTAGGAAGTGCAATTTGATTTTTCGAGATTACAAGTGAATCATAAGTTTCATCAAGAGATAAATTAGGGTCTTTAACGTACGAATTTACTAAGACTCCCTCTTTTATAAAGTAGTCATTTCTTTTTTGAGTTTTAGTCATGTTCTTTTGATGTCTTGTACTTTCAAGATCCTGATTTATTTTCTGAATCATCTTTTTTCTTTCCTAAAATTTTTGTGATAAAAGTTTTTAATCGGAAAATCTTTTTATCTTCATCAATCTTTGTTTCGTCATCTTTTGTGTTGTTCCGCTTAAATACTTTAAACAAGGTTTCAAGTTTTGATTTAATATTACTTACAAGCTCAGAAACTTTTTTTTCAATGAATGCTTTTGCTTCACCGAATATTGCGTTAAGTTTATCTTGTATGTCAATAAGTTTTTCTTTTATCTGAGCAATTTTGTCACTAATATTTTGGACAAAGTTCGGTAAATTAGCGATTATTTTTAAGACAGGAACGATGATATTATTAAGTATTACGGATACAGGCTTTGTAAGGATAAACTTATTAAGTTTAATCCCTAAATCTGCAATTTTTTGCGTCATGTTAATCAGGTTTTGTTCAAATGCTTTAATTGCTTCAAGTCTGTGAGCAAGATTTTGCTCATGTTCTTTTTGAGCTGCTTCTCTTGCCCTCATCATTGCACCAATCATTGCGCATTCGTGATAGCTCATTTCCCCTGGCTTTTGAACTCTCTCCCCAACTCTAAGTCCGCCGCCTCCCATTCCTGAACAAATAGGACAAGCGCCGGGGATAGTTCCATGCGGACATAAGCCTGCTTTTGCTGCATTATTTGCTATACTGTTTACTGCATTACCCAATTATAAAAAAGCTCCTGTTACAATTACCGCAACAGAAGAGCCTCTGACCAAAACTTTGACTCGAAGTTTTGTTTCTAATTCCCTATCTTTGGAGATGGGCAGGGATAGTATTATCCCATCTATAAGTGTTCCGGCTTTAACGGTTGCGGCACAGTCGGGGACTTTCACCCCTAGTTTCCTCGTATTTAGTTTTCTCTATTCTATCATGATATAATCAGTTTATGCAAAGCCGAGCTTTTAATTTTACATATATAAAAGATATTTTAAAAATAGCAATTCCAATTATTTTAGGGAATTTGGGTTTTATTTTTATTGGTGTCGGAGATGTTGTTGTGGCTGGCAGACATTCTACTGATACGCTTGCTGCAATTAGTCTTGCAACGGCTATTACCAATTGTATAATGATATTTGGAATAGGTATATTGGGGTGTATATCGGCAATTCTTTCAAACTACAGAGGCGCTGGTAAAAATGTTGAAAAATACTTTTATCCGTCTTTAAAGTTTGCGTTTATTTTATCAATAATCACTTGCCTAACGATATTGGGATGTATTCCTTTTATTGATAAATTAGGGTTTGAAGACAACCTTGTTCCTATGATAAAAGATTATTTTTTTATAACAGCATTTGCTTCTTTTGGCGGATATTTTCATTGTATGGCAAAAGAGTATTTGCAAACATTTGAAATTGTTTTATTTCCAAATCTTTTAACTATATTTTGTATATTTTTAAACCTTATACTGAATGTGATTTTTGCATTCGGTTGGGGTGTTATTCCGGAGATGGGTGCAAAGGGGTTGGCTATTGCAAGTTTAATAACACGATATTTTATGGGAATTGTTTTAATCATATACTGCTATTTGCGTGTTCATATATCAACCGGTAAGTCTGTAGGGTATTATAAGGACCTGATTAAAGTAGGACTTCCGTCATCACTTGCAATTTTGATAGAATTTGTCGGGTTTAATGCAATAGCTGTTATAATGGGCAGGGTTTCAGGAATTTATGCCGCAGCACATAATATTATTTGTACTCTTACAAGCGTTTCGTTTATGGTTCCGCTTGCAATCTCAAATGCCGCTGCTGTTAAAGTAGGTTTCTGTAATGGTGCGGAAAATTATTCTGATTTGAAAAAATATGCTTATTCTTCAATAATATTCAGCGTGTGCTTTATGGCATGTTCTGCAATTATGGTAGGACTTTTTCCGGAGTTTTTAACAAGTTTGTTTACAAGGGATGTTGAACTTATAGAAGTTTGCGTTCCGGTTGTTTATGTATTATGTTTCTTCCAAATGTTTGACGGTTTGCAGGTTTCGCTTGCAGGGATTTTTAAGGGATTAAAGCAAACAAAAGTTGTTATGATTTCAAATATTATATCGTACTGGGTTATAGCGCTTCCTTTAGGGGGTGTTTTAGGATTGCATTATAAAATGAATCTGGTCGGATTTTGGTGCGCTCTTGGCTTTTCTGCTGTAATTTTGTGTACAATAATGTTTATTGTTATGTTAAAACAGTTTAGGCATTATTCTTATCTTAAATAATCTTAACAAAGTGGCAATTATCAAATAAAAGCTGTTTTTATATATGTATGGTAATGAAGGTTTCAGGTGTAAATAATATTGTATTCAGGAGTGCCCAAGTAAGTACCCCTGACAGTTTTACGCCTGTAAACAAAGCAGAAAAACAAGTAAAAGAGTTGAGTAATATTACACCCGATTATAGAGTAGTAGTGCCGGTAAATTATAAGCAAACATCTGTTGACAGGCTTGATAACGGACTTGAAGTTTACAGTTACAAAATGTCAAACGGATATAAAGTTACTGTCGTTCCGATGAAAGGTTCACCTGCTGTCGTTAAAAGCTATGTTAATGTAGGTTCAATGAACGAAACGGCAAATATAAAAGGTATAAGCCATTTTTTGGAGCACATGGCGTTTAACGGTACAAATGGTGAAAATGGTCATATAGAATTAAAACAGGGTGACTCGTTCAAAAAGATAGATAAACTGGGCGGCTGGGCAAATGCAAGCACAAATTATGCAATAACGGATTATGTTAATTCAGCGCCTTTGTTGGAAGAAAAAGATTTGGAAACTCAGATTAGGGTTATAGCTGCCATGGCTGAGGATTTAAAACTTTCTGAAGACATGATAACAAAGGAAAAAGGTCCTGTTTCATCTGAAATTAATATGATTCTTGATGAACCACAGACTGTTGCAATGGATCAGACTGTAAGGACTCTATTTAATGTAAAAAATCCTGCTGATGAACTTGTTGGAGGAAGTGTTGCTCATATACAGAATTTGACAAGAGAAGATGTTGTGAACTACTATAACACTTATTACACACCTGATAATACGAATATTGTAATAACAGGCGATGTTAATCCTGAAGAAGTAATGAAACTTGTTTCTAAGAACTTTACTTCTAAAAAAGTTTCAAAGGGAACAAAATTTGAAGAAAAACTTATTCCGCTTAATAAGACAATAAGAAAAGACTTTAAGTCAGATAAAACAAATTCCGCAGAAATAGTAATCGGATTTGCTGGTCCTAAAAATAATGATATCAAAGGAAAAATCCTGTTTGAGCTTGCCTCAACTTATTTAAGCTCTCACGAAGCAGGAATGATTACAAAATTAAAGAAAAAGAACGCTTATCCGATTATAAGTGACGAGAAAATCTCAACAAATCCGAATAATCCTCGTCTTGGGTTCATAGCACTTGCTCCCGGTGAAGAAAATTGCGAAAACTCTTTGAAAATTATATTTGAAACTCTGGGACAAAATAGACAAATTAGTTCAGAAACGACAGAACGATTAAAACAGAGATTGAAACAGCAAAATGAAGACATTCTTGAACATTCAGGCTCTGTTAATGATATAGTCGGTTATTCGGTTCTTGATAACGGATTAGATTATTTAACAAAATATAATAAAATTCTGGAAGAAATTACGCCGGAAGAATTATCTGATGCAATAAAGGAATACTTTGATATCAATAAAGCCGCAGTAACTGTAATTCACCCTGTAGCAGACAAGGGATTAGAAGGAACTAACGAGGCGGCAGGGGTAAATAATAATGCTTTATCTTTTAAAGGTAAAGAAAGATTACCTATTGATACCTCAGAAATAAGTGAATATAAATTGAGTAATAATTATGACGTTGGTTTTTATAATACAAAATCAAATAATGTTAATGTATCAATGAAATTGTATAATAATGTTCCTTATACCAAAAAAGCAGGTGTTACTGAAGTCTTGAACGAGATATATACAATCGGTCTTAAAAATGTGAGTGCAGACAAGTTTGAGGAATTTAAGGATAAAAATAACTTATCCATAAATGCAACCGCGGGGAATGGCGGTATTGGACTTATGATGTGCGGTGACTTGGAAAATTATCAGCTTGGACTGGCTGCAATGAAAGAACTTCTGTATAATCCAAATATTACGGAAGAAAATATTAAAAAGGCTGTTTCACATATTAAAGACAGAATGGATAGAGCAAAAATATCATCTTCTTATATTCAAAATCAGTTTGATAGTGTAATGAATCCGTATGCATTTACAAGAAGTGAAATTTATAATAACTTAGATAGTATAACAGTAGAAGATGTACAAGAATTACATAATTATTTAGTCAAAAATTCCAGGGGAATTGTAACTGCAAATATTCCGCAAAATTATGAAAAAGAAGTTAAAACAAATGTATTAAAAGCTGTTAGCAGATTTAAAGAAGTTGAACCGAACATATACAGACCAATTGAAATCTACAAAGAAGTAGAGCAGCCAATGGTATTTTCGTTCCCAAACTTTAATTCACAGGCTGATATTTCTCAAGTATTTAGGTTCAAATATAATAATACTATTAAGGAAAAAGCTGTTGCTCCGGTTATGAATTCTATTCTTTCAGGTTCAAGCATTGGTTTATTCGACAATTTAAGAGAAAAACAAAACCTTGCTTATTCAGTTCATTCTGATTTGTATTCAAACGGCAATCAGGGACAAGTTGTTTTGAATATACTGACAACAACTGATAATAAAGATATTGGCGAAGTAAGTTACGATAACGTGAAAAAATCAATTAACGGTTTTAATAATCAAATTAATGAACTCATTAGCGGTAACTTCACCGATGAAGATTTAGATATTGCAAAACGTGCAATAAAAGCTTCATTACTTAATACAGAAGGTAATTATGCCAAAATGTCAGCAATAGAAGCCGGCATGGATTCTAAATATAATATAGAATTAAGAAATAAAATTTATAACGAAGTTGATAAAATTACAAAGGAAGATGTAACTGAGTTTGCAAAAAAAGTTTTCTCAACCCACCCTGTTTATTCAATTACTGCAACTCAGGATACTTTAGATGCCAACAAAGAATTTTTAGATAGCCTGATGAATAAATAATAACTGTTAGGTCGGCTAATTTAAAATTTTTACGAACTCCATATCATGAGTAATAATGGAGAATTTTGGTGTGCAAAATGCCGATTATAAGAAGAGTGATATGAATACGATAATAAAACTATCTCAGGATGGTGATATAAAGGCTCTTGAAGAATTAATCAGGAGAATCCAAAAAAATGTATTTGGAATGTTCAGTTACTTGACGGAAAAACGTCAGGATATTGCAGATTTAACTCAAGAAGCTCTTCTTAAAACTGCAAAGTGTATAAATTCATTAAAGGATACGAAATGTTTTAAGTCGTGGCTTAATCATATAGTGACAAATACTTATTATGACTATACAAGAAAACATTCAAAAGATACAAACGTTGATATTGATGAAGATAAACTTTTGGAAATAAAAGATAAAATCGGATGTGAACCCGGGGAAAAATGTTTATTTTCAGAGATGGATAAAATTATAAAATATGCACTGCTGAATTTGCCTGATAATCTTCGTGTAGTGATTGTTTTAAGAGAATTTGAAGGCTTGAGCTATGAAGATATTTCACGATTGACCAATACAACCATAGGAACGGTAAAATCAAGAATATCAAGAGCCAGAGGAAAATTACAGGAACAGTTAAAGGAGTTTATTTAATGGAAATAACATGTTTACAAATGGATGTTTTAATCTCTTTTTATATAGACGGAGATTTATCTGACGCTTTGAAAAAGAAAGTGGAGGAACATCTGAGAGAGTGTCCTGCATGCAGAGCAAAGTTTAATATAATAAACTCACTTTTTGCAGATTTTAAAAATACAAAAAATAAAGAAGAAGAGGATGAAGTATACTCTACGACTACTCATTCTAACAGACAATATCAGTTTTTTAAGAATAATTTATCTGCCTATGTGGATAATGAACTTCCTGAGGAGGAAAGTGTAAAGATGAAAAAATATACAATTACAAATAAGAAAGCAAGAAAAGATTTAGAGGACGCTTTTCGAATACGAAAACTTATGAAAGATTCTTTTCGCAAATCAAAATCGGAGACAAAGCCGGATTTTGCTAAATCCGTAATGAAGCAAATGAATTCAAATGAGAAAAATGAATTGAGCTTTAATCCTCTTATTACTGTTGCATTTGCATTCGTAATGAGTGTTTTGCTGATTAGTGCAATAGTAGTATATATGTTATCTTTAGATTAATTAATATAAAAACAGGACAAACGCAAAGGCTTGTCCTGTTTTAGTATATTCATAAATATTATTTGTTGAATGTAATCTCGTCATTATTTGCATCTATTTTAATGCAATCACCATCTATAAATTTTTGACTTAAGATTAACTTAGACAGAGGGTTTTCTACCAGTTGCCTGATTACACGTTTGAGAGGTCTTGCACCATAGATTGGGTTAAACCCTCTTCTTGCAAGAAGTTCTTTTGCGTCTTCCGTAATCTCACAAGTCATATTGTGGTCTTTAAGAAGTTTTCTTAAATTTTCTATCTGTATATCAACAATAGAAGATAATTGTTCCATCGTCAAACCTTTGAAGAAAATTGTTTCGTCAACTCTGTTTAAGAATTCAGGTTTAAAACGTTCTCTCATAACAGCGTTAACTTTTTCTTTTGTTTCTTCAAAGTTTCCGCCTGCGTTATTAATAGAATCTTCCAAAATAATATCACTTCCGATATTTGATGTCATAATGATTACCGTATTTTTAAAATCAACTGTTCTTCCTTTAGAATCCGTTAATCTTCCGTCATCAAATATTTGGAGCATAATATTAAATACGTCAGGATGAGCTTTTTCAATCTCATCAAAAAGAACTACTGAATAAGGTTTTCTTCTAACCGCTTCAGTTAGTTGTCCGCCTTCTTCGTATCCGACGTATCCCGGAGGAGCACCAACTAATCTTGCTACGTTATGTTTTTCCATATATTCTGACATATCAATTCTTACAATTGCATCTTCGTCATTAAACAAGAATTCTGCCAAAGTCTTAGCAAGTTCAGTTTTACCAACACCTGTCGGACCTAAGAAAATAAATGTACCTATAGGACGTTTAGGGTCTTTAAGTCCCGACCTTGCACGACGAATAGCATCTGAAACAGTATTAACAGCTTCTTCTTGTCCGATTAGACGTTTATGTAAAACATCTTCCATTCTTAAGAGCTTTTGCATTTCACTCTCAACAAGTTTATTAACAGGGATTCCTGTCCATTTTGAAACAATGTTTGCGATATCGTCACCGTCAATTTCTTCTTTTAGAAGTCTGTTTTCGCTTTTCTCTTTGCCTTGAATTGATTGAAGTTTCTTTTCTAACTCCATTAACTTACCATATTTAAGTTCTGCAGCAGTCTGCAAATCTGTATTACGTTCAGCTTCCGCAATCTTGGTCTTAACTTTATCAATTTCTTCTTTAATACCTGCTTCACCTGTAATTGTATTTTTTTCAACTTCCCATTGAGCTTTCATCTTATCAATTTTCCCGTTGAGTTCATCTATCTCGGAAGTTAATTTATCTATTTTAGCTATGCTTTCAGGAGAAGTTTCTTTTTTAAGAGCTTCTCTTTCTATTTCCAACTGAATTTTCTGCCTCATCATAACATCGATTTCTTCAGGCATTGAATCAATTTCAATACGCAAAGCAGAAGCTGCTTCATCAATTAAATCAATAGCTTTATCAGGTAAAAATCTATCCGTAATGTATCTGTCAGAGAGTTGTGCCGCAGCAATAAGTGCGCTATCCAAAATTCTGACTCCATGGTGAACTTCGTACTTGCCTTTCAGACCTCTTAATATTGAGATAGTATCTTCAACTGACGGCTCATCAACTAAAACCGGTTGAAAACGTCTTTCAAGAGCCGGGTCTTTTTCAATGTATTTTCTGTATTCATTAACGGTAGTAGCACCGATTGTTCTTAGTTCGCCTCTTGCTAGCATTGGTTTTAATAAGTTGCCGGCATCCATTGAACCCTCTGTTGCACCCGCACCTACAACTGTATGAAGTTCATCAATGAACATAACTATTTCACCGTTCGACTCCTGAACCTCTTTAAGCACGGCTTTTAGTCTTTCTTCAAACTCACCTCTGAATTTTGCACCGGCAACAAGTGCGCCAAGGTCAAGAGAGATAAGTTTTACTTCTTTCAGACTTTCAGGAACATCACCTCTTATAATTCTTTGAGCCAAACCCTCAACAATAGCTGTTTTACCAACCCCTGGTTCACCGATTAAAACAGGGTTGTTTTTTGTTCTTCTATTCAAGACCTGAATAATACGTCTGACTTCTTCATCTCTGCCAATAACAGGGTCTAATTTACCCTTTCTTGCACGTTCTGTTAAGTCTGTTGAATATTTTTCAAGTGCTTTCATATTTTCTTCTGCATTTTTAGTATCCACTTTTTTATTACCTCTTATCTTTCTCATAGCGTTAAGAACCGAATTAGTATTAACACCATGTTTTTTCAAAAGTTCGGTTATATTTACCCCTTCGAGTTTTGTCATCGCAAGCAGGACACATTCAATTCCTATAAACTCATCTTTTAAATTTTGAGCTTCTTGTGTTGCAACTTCCAGTAATGTATTTGTATCACGAGATAAAAATACCTGTTGTCCGCCTGATGGCGATGCAATTGTCGGAAATGATTTAATTCTTGCAACAATCTCGTTGATAAAGTTTTGGTTCAAAAGCTTTAATTCTTCCAAGTAATCCTTAGAGATTCCTTTATCCTCAATCATCGCCATTAAAATATGTTCCGGCTGAACTTCCGTATTTTTATAAAAATCTTTTTTTGCATTTGCTGCAAAGATTATTTCTTGAGAATAATTAGTAAATTTTTCAAAATTAATCATATTTTAACTCCGCTTATTTTACTGTTCCCTCACTTGGGTGAGGTTTAAGGAAAGGGTATAATTTTATTACCCTTTCTATTTTTATTTTAATATTTTTTTTCAAAAATCAAACAAAATTAATCATTAATTAATATTTAATATAAAAATATTACTCTTGTTTATTTACCACTTTTTATTTACACCTTTTTCTGTGGTAAAATTTTTGTATCACAAATGGAAATTAGAGGAAAAATATTATGAAAATGTCAAAATTGTTTGTTCAGACTTTAAGAGAGTTTCCGTCTGATGCAGAAGTTATTTCACATAAACTTCTCGTAAGAGCAGGTTATA
This sequence comes from uncultured bacterium, assembly GCA_902797965.1. Classification (GTDB taxonomy): domain Bacteria; phylum Cyanobacteriota; class Vampirovibrionia; order Gastranaerophilales; family Gastranaerophilaceae; genus CAG-196. Next base: position 108,679 of record CADBUY010000002.1, on the reverse strand, counting down.
TAAGAAAACTCGCAATGGGTGTTTATAACTATTTACCGTTAATGTGGAGAGTTATAAGAAAAGTAGAAAATATAATTCGAGAAGAAATGGATAGAGCCGGTGCTCAGGAACTTTTAATGCCGTTTGTTCAGCCAAAAGAACTCTGGGAAGAATCAGGCAGATGGGGTGCATACGGCGGTGAACTTATGAGATTAAAAGACAGACATGGCAGGGAAATGTGCCTTGGACCTACTCATGAAGAAATAATTACGGCAATCGCTCGTGACGGTCTTAAGTCATATAAACAATTACCTGTAAATTTGTATCAAATTCAGTCAAAATTCAGAGACGAAAGACGTCCTCGTTTCGGACTTTTAAGAGGTCGTGAATTTATAATGAAGGACGCATACAGTTTTGACGTCAATCAGGAAGGACTAGAAAAAGAATACAAAAATATGTGGGAAGCATACACCCGTATTTTCAAAAGATGCGGACTTGATACAAAAGCGGTTCAGTCAGATTCAGGTGCAATTGGCGGAAGTGTAAGCCACGAATTTATGGTAATCACAGACCAAGACTCAGGTGAGAATGATGTATTCTATTGTGATTGTGATTATGCAGCAAATTCAAATCATGCAGTTTCAAAACTTCCAGATGCAAAAATTGTTGGTGATTGGACAGAAGCTAAGGTTATTGATACTCCTAATACTCATTCAATTGAGGAATTGACTGCATTTTTGAATATTCCGGCTACAGTAATTGTAAAAACACTTGTTTATATTGTTGATAAAGCTCCTGTGTTAGCTTTAATCAGAGCTGACAGAACAGTTGAAGAAACAAAGCTTATGAATGCGGTAGGCGGAACTGATATAAGAATTGCAACCGCAGGCGAAATTGAAGAAATGATGGGTGTAAATGGGTTTGACTCAGAAAAAGGATTCATTGGACCTCAAGGATTAAAAGAATATAACGGTTACAAAATAAAAGTTGTAGCAGATGAAACAGTTAAGGACATGAAAGACTTTGTTATCGGTATTAATAGAAAAGATGTTCATGGAGTTGGATACAACTGGGGTGCTGATGTTGAGCTTCCTGAAACAGTAACGGATATTCGTCTTGCAGAAGCAGGTGACAGGTGTCCTGTTTGCGGAAAGCCTCTAAAAGTTACAAGAGGCATAGAAGTTGGTAATATTTTCCAATTAGGTACTAAATATTCAAAACCAATGAACGCAGTATTTTTAGACCAAAACGGAAAAACACAGCCTTATGTAATGGGTTGCTATGGTATTGGTGTTACAAGAACTGCAGCAGCTGCCGTTGAAGCTCACCATGATGATCATGGTATTATCTGGCCGCTTGCAATTGCACCGTATCATGCAGTTGTTATTCCTGTAAGTACAAAAGATGAACAACAAATGAAAGCTGCAAATGATATCTACCAAACTCTTCTTAAGCATGGTGTAGAAGCAGTTCTTGATGATAGAGATGAAAGAGCAGGGGTTAAATTTAAAGATGCAGATTTAATAGGCTTTCCATATAGAATTACTGTAGGAAAAGGTATTGCGGAAGGACTTGTAGAATTCAAATCAAGAGAAAGTGAAGAACTTTCAAATATTACTCCTGAGCAGGCCGCTGAGATTGTAGTAAGTGCAGTGCATGACTTAAAATAACAAATATAACTTATGATAAAAGCCATAAATGTTTATAAATATTTATGGCTTTTAATTTTTACAAAAATTTACCTTAATCCCTTGTAACATATAATTGATTAAACTTTTAGTTACTGGTATTCTAAATACAAGGGAGTACAAGCATGTCAACATCATACGCTAGCAAAAGAAAACAGCAAGAAGATTTATCGCAGTTAATGCCTCAAAATATAGAAGCGGAAGAGGCTATTTTAGGTGCAATTCTGGTTAATCCAAGCTGTATGAATAGGATTGTAGAAGATTTAAGTCCGGAAGCTTTTTATAAACCGGCACACAGATATGTCTATGAAGCAATGCTTCAGTTATATAACGGAGGACAGGATAATATTGATATAGTATCAGTATCAGATACTCTGAATATTAACCAGAAACTTGAACTTGTCGGCGGTCGTGCTTTTATTAATGATTTAAGCTATAACACTATTACAACTGCTAACGTTGAATATTATGCAAAAATTGTTCAGGAAAAGGCTATTAAGCGTTCTTTGATTAATGCAGGCTCAGAGATTGTATCTACGGGGTATGATGTTAATCCTATTGAAGAATCTCTTGAACAGGCAGAAAAACTAATTTTTGATATCGCTTCTCAAAAAGCTTCAAAGTCTTTAATCTCAATAAAAGATATTGTTAATGATGTTTATCAAAAAATTGAAGAAAGAGCAAATAATAAAGGCCAATTAACAGGTGTTCCGACAGGTTTTTATGATTTGGATACATATACAAACGGACTTCAAAAATCTGATTTGATTATTCTGGCTGCACGTCCTGCTATGGGGAAAACCGCTTTTGCACTTAATATTGCTCAGAATGTTGCACTAAGGGCGAAAGTTCCTGTAGCGATATTTTCATTAGAAATGTCTAAAGATCAGCTTGCTCAACGTCTTATGTGTTCAGAAGCTGAAGTTGATACCCAAAGGCTAAAAACAGGTAATGTCCAAGCAAAAGACTGGGATAAACTCGCAAAAGCAATGGCAGATTTGTATGATGCAAAGATTTATATAGATGATACAGCAGGCTGTACGATTACGGATTTAAGAGCCAAGTGCAGGCGACTGGCGATGGCAGAAAAGAACCTGGGTTTAATTGTAATTGACTATTTGCAGCTTATAGAAGGAACAGGCAGAGAAGACCGTATGCAGCAGATTTCAAGTATATCAAGAGGTTTGAAAATTTTAGCTAAAGAACTCAATGTTCCGATTATTGCACTTTCTCAGTTATCTCGTGCAGTTGAGGGCAGAACTGATAAAAGACCTATGCTTTCAGACTTGAGAGAATCAGGATCTATTGAGCAAGATGCTGATATTGTAATGTTTATTTATCGTGATGAATATTATAAAAATGCTAATGAAGAAGAGGATGAAGCAGAAAAAGCAGCTAATAAAGGTGAAGCAGAGATAATTATTGCAAAACACAGAAATGGTCCTGTAGGAACTGTTAAATTATTGTTCCAAGGCTCTATTACCAAGTTTAAAAATCCTATTAAGACGGATACTTTCTAGAACTTAAACTGAGAGGTTGTAAATGTCATATTTTGCAATATTCATATTAGCTTTGGCGCTTTCTGTTGATGCTTGTGTAGTATCTTTTTCATACGGTTTAAAGTATGACAAAGAACGTTTAAGAAATACACTTTTATTATCGGCTTTTACAGGAATTTTTCAGGGATTAATGCCTGTTGTCGGCTATTATTTAACAAATGTTGTAAGAGAATATATTTACCCCTATTCAAGTTTGATAGTATTTCTAATATTTTCTTATTTAGGTTTTAAATTTATTATTGAAGCGAATACACCGGAGAGAAAAAAAGAGTTGTGTATTGATTTAAAGTATTTGTTTTTAATTGGTGTAGCAACTTCAATAGACGCTTTTTCAGCAGGAATATCACTTTCTCTGTATGGGAATAAGATTTTAAAACCTGCAATTTTAATTGCTTTAATAACTTTTGTAAATTCAAATCTGGGTTTCTTTGCCGGAGGAAAGTTAAAACATTTGCCGACAAAATATTTGGAAATTATAGCTGGAATTTTGTTGATTATTCTGGGTATAAAAGCTTTCTTTTAAAATATAAGGAACAAAATAATATAAAAATGTAATGCAGCTTAAAATGTTGTCATATTTGTATTGACAACGTTTTTTCTTTGTTTTACATTAAAACTAAGCCGAAGTATAGTGCAATGGTATGCCTTGCTCGGAAATAGTAATACAAAATAGGGCTTAAAGAGGTCTAAATGGTTTAAAGCAAAACTTTTAAATCAAATATTAAACCCGCCCAAGGAGGAAAAATGCCAAAATTAAAAACACATCGTGCGGCAGCTAAAAGATACAAAGTTACCGGCACAGGAAAAATCACAAGAAGACATGCGGGTATCGGTCACCTTCTTCAACACAAATCTGAAGGAAGAAAACGTAAAATCTTTGGCGATATTGCGGTTTCTGAAACTCATGTAGATTTAGTTTCAAAAGAGTTACCTTACAAGAAGTATGCAAGATAGGAGTGTTGAAAGATGAGAATTAGACGTGGAAATGTATGTCGTAACAGACACAAAAAAATATTAAAGCTCGCTAAAGGTTTTAAAGGCGCAAGAAGCAGAATATTTAAGGTAGCTAACATTGCTGTTATGAAAGCTCTTAAATATGCATACAGAGACAGACGTGCTACAAAACGCAATATGAGAAGATTGTGGATTGTTAGAATTAATGCAGCAGTAAGAGAACAAGGAATGAGCTATTCAAGATTTGTTAACGCTTGCAAAAAAGCTAATATTCTTGTTAACAGAAAAATGCTTGCTGACTTAGCTGTAAACGACAAAGAAGCATTTGCTCTTGTTGTTGAAACTGCAAAAGCTGCTTTATAATTAATAATGTCAAATATTTAAAGGCGTTTGATTTATCAAACGCCTTTTTTTAGTGTAAAAAATAAATCCGCTATTATCAGCGGATTTTTATACTTGAAAGAGAGAAAGAGAGAAATATCTTTGTTACATTGACATCCAGAATTGTTGTCCTGCTGTACCTTCTTTAGAAGCTTCTTTTGCCAATGCATATTTTGTATAGAATAGCTGCTTAGCATCTGCTTGTATAGCAGCCTCAAATAAATTATCAGTGTAATAAACTTCGTTTTCTTCCAACCAGTCTAAGAATGGTTGAACTGAACCCATTAAAGTTTTAACGGCAACATCACCAAACTCTTGAATAACTCTGTCAGGAATCATTATTTCTTGGATTTTTTCCTGAAGTGTTAAACTTAAGAATCCCTTTTGTTGTTCAATAGCTCTTTGTGCATTTTGCAGCTCTCGCTGCTCCATTGCGGCTCTTCCGTTTTCTCCCGCAGTGTACTGGCGTTGAACGTATGAATTCTGTTCTTGTAATACTCTATTTAAGTTAAACGATTCTGCCATTGTACTTTCCCTTTTATTTGTATTATATATATCGGCAAATTTTTCTAAAACTTTAGTCTTTTTAAAGATTTTGTTACAAATGTTTACATAACTTCTGAATTTATCTGTATAATATTGCCTTTTAAAAAAAAGTTCTTATAGAAGTAATTAACTACATTAAAAGGATGATTTTACATATTATTTCTAAAGCAATAAGTTTAATTGTCCGATAGTAAAAACAAAGAGGTATAACTATGCAAATCAATGGTGGTGTAAGTTTTTGTGAAAACGGAATGCGAGCAGCAATAAGGGCAATGCATGTTCATAGCGAGTTAATCGGTATGATTAATGAGAATATTGCCGGATTTGATAAGGTGGGATTTCAAAGACGAGAACCTATTGTTTCATCAATGACTGAGTTCCTTGGAGTTCATGGTCTTTCAACTACTGTAGATGATCAGGTTGGGCGTATTATTGCTTCTAATAATCCGCTTGATATTGCAATAGCTCAAAAAGGTTATTTCCAGATACAAACGCCAAATGGTGTAAAATTGACCAGAGATGGTCGATTTAAACTGGATAAAGAAGGCAATCTTTTGTCATTAGAAGATTTCCCTGTTCTTTCTGATGCAGGTATGCCGATAAAACTTCCTTGTATTCCGGAAAATATTGATAAAGTAAGGGTTGATGCCAAGGGTAAAATTAGTGTTTACAATCCATCAACAAATCAATTAACAGATGCAGGAATTCTGGGGGTTGTAGATGCAACCGGAGTTGCTGTGTTAAACCCTGATATTAAACAAGGGTACAATGAATATTCAAATGTAGCTCTTCAAAATGAGTTTTTAAAGGTTAAACCAATTGTTAGTAACTTTGAAGCAAACAGACAAATTTTTCTTATAGAGAGTAATAATTTGCAAAAAGTTATAAGTCAATTAGGAAGCGTAAGCTAGGAGGTCATTCATGTATAATATGCAGGCTGTCGTAAACAGATGTATGAATAATGCTACAATGCAGTTTGATAAACTGGGGTACATTTCAACAAACCTTGCAAATTACAGCACAGTAGGATTTAAATCTTCACATTTTGAACAAATGCTGCGTGAAGATGGTTATGTTGATGGTGCAATCAGAAAAAATACATTGCAGGGAGCAATAAAGGTTAGTAAAAATCCTTATGATATAGCAATTTCCGGAGAAGGATACATTCCGGTTGTTTCACCGGAAGGTGAAATACAGTACACTCGTGACGGTTCTTTAAAACTTGGTGCGGGTGGCTATCTCATGACAGTGGACGATTGGATGGTTGGTGACGGAATAAAAATACCACCTAATTGCTACAAATTCGAGATTAAGCCAAATGGTGATGTTATGAGTTATGATCAGGCAGGCTCTTTACCGGAGAAAATTGGTACAATTCCGATTGTTCAGTTTGATAATCCGGAAGCTCTGGAACAAGGTCATAATAATAAACTTGTCTTTAACAGTGATACAGGTGAACCAAGATTGGTTAAAGATCCAAAATCCATTAAACAATATGCTACAGAAGTTTCAAATGTCGATATTTATGATGAAATGAACGATATGATGCGACTCAATGCTTCTATGATTGCCAGTTTGAATCTTATGAAAGTAGTAAATGGCATGTATGAAAAAGGCATAAATTTGCAACAATAGAAAGGTAGTTTAAAATGAGTTACACAAGTTTGGACGCATTAGGAAAAACAAATCTTATGTTAGACTTAATCTCTCAAAAACAGAGAGCATTAGGCTCGAATGTTGCGAATGTTGATACTCCGGGCTATGTAAGACGTGATGTTGATTTTTCTCAATATCTTGGCTCAATGAACAGTCCTTTGGAAACGCAGTTGTCTACAAAGTTGGGACCGTCATGTGTTATGGAAGACAGGGAAAAAACTGATATTAATGTGGCTCAGGAATTTACGGAAATTCAAAAGAATGCTTTGTTATATACAATGGCAACAAGAAGAATGTCTAATATAATTACACAAATGAAAACTGTAATAAATGTTGGTAAATAGGGTTAAATAAAGGTAATTATTTCTTTATTTACATCTTTCCAAAGAAAGGAAAATAATATGAGTATTATGGAATCAATTAACATTGGAGCAAACGCTCTTAAGACGCATGGCTTAAGACTTGATATCCACGCAAAAAACATTGCTAACGTAGATACTCCTAATTATGTAAGAAGAATACCTGTTTTGAACGCAACGGAAGATATATCTTTTCAAGGTGTAATGAATGCAATGAAAGAAGATGTTTTTGGAACAGGAACATTGCCTTATCTTCAGGGGGGCGTTGTGTTTAACGGATGTGTTGAAGACCCGACTTTAGGAGAAAGAATCTATTCTCCCGGACATCCTGATGCTGACGCAAACGGATATATAAGATCTTCAAATGTTAATGCTATGGTTGATATGGCGGATGCTATTATGGCTCAGAGAGCGTATGAAGCGAACTTGGCGTTGGTCAATATCTCTCGCTCAATGGCTGCAAAAGCAGTTGAGATCGGAAGATAGTGTAATGCATTAAATAGTTTATTTAAGTACCATTATTGATAAATAATGGTGCTTTTTAGTACAAAAAAGAAGCCTGATTATTGGACAATCAGGCGCTAATAGATAAGTAAGTTTTGGGGAATTAAATTAGTTAAGTAAGATTAAGATTGGTATTATTTAAAAAGTTAAAATGGTAAAAAACTATTGTTTGGTTCGGGATATAAATGTGACTCGTGATTTTAAGTCAATTGCGAATAATCTCATCTCGTCAACCAGAATATGTGATTGGTCTCCTCTATCTCCTTCAATATAGAACTCTTTGGAGATTTGTGTTGCCATTGCATTAATGTTGTAAATGTCTAAAACTGCCATAATAATACCTCTTATTTACTTTTACCGAATTTCCTGTAAGGACGTGTTTACTCAGACCGACTGTATTTAATCGATTTGAATTACACTTTTATTCAAACTGATAATAAAAACTATCAATCTAAATGATAACCAATACCTTACGATGAGTGGTTGCTTTGTATTACAAATAATATTTGTTTCATCTCACAAATGTTATTTTTAATACTTTTTCATATTTAACTTTTTTGACTCTCTGTTTGTTTCGTCTTACATATATATAAAGTATATAAATTTCTCAAAATTTCACATTAAAGCTATTTTGTTACAAAACTTAATATAATATTCGTAGTAACAAATTGGAATCAAAAATGAAAAATCTTGATATTAGAGCATTTTGGCTTATTTTTGTAACGATTTGTAACAAAAGCTATAAATTCATTAAAGTTTTTAGATTTTTTGCCGATATACATTATATATCAATTGAGGTGTGTCTATGTCTAACTTTACAGTGAACGGTGTTTATCAGTATACGAGTGCGAACCTATATTCATATTTAGGCAGAGTACCTGCTAATAAGACTGCGCTTAAAGAGGCATTTGATGATTTTGGGGTCGTTCCTACTGGGTCTACATCTGATTTAACAAAGCTCAAACAAGCTATGTACGAAGAGTATTCTACGCAGGTTAAAGAGCAAATAAATAATCAGAATGCTGAAAAACAGGTTGTTCCATGGGCGGGGTTGCTTGCTCAGATTGGTATTCAGGCAACAGGTGACTATGATAAAGATTATGCAGCATTTAATGATGCAATAAAGTTGTTAAGTCAGAGTGCAATAGACGGTCAGGCTATGGCATATTTTGCTGGTTTGAGAAGCGAGGCTTCTAAAGTATTTGCAAGTGCAAATATGCCGGCTAAGGATCAGGAAACTCTGTCATTTTATGCTTTCCAATCTCAACATCTTCAATAATTGAAGTGTTGTAAAAAAAGTGGGTGCCGCTATAGAGGTTATAGCGGCATCACTGCGTTGTTGCAGAATTGCGGATATAAAATTCTATAAAATAGACAAAAGTATATAACGTATTGTCATGTTATAATTGTCTTATGAATATTTTAGTAACAGGTGCAACCAGAGGCATTGGAAAGAGTATTGCAGAGCAGCTTAAATGCTCAGGTAATAGTATTTTTGCAGTCGGACGAAACGAAGGTTTGTTAAAAGCATACGAAAATTATTTGGTATGTGATTTAGCAGACAAAGGTGATTTGGAAAAATTAGGTATTTATATTCAGAATAGTAAAATAGATGTGTTGATAAATAATGCGGGAGAGTACGTTTATTCACCGATTGAGAATATTAATTATGAAGAGCTTGAACATATAGTTAAAGTTAATCTAGAAGCACCTGTGTATTTGATATCAAAAGCTGTTACGTATATGAAACAGCAAGGTTGGGGAAGAGTTGTTAATATCGGTTCAATAAGCGGTGTTATGGGAGAAGCTAATGCAAGTTTGTATTCGGCTTCTAAATCTGGTTTGATTGGTGTAACAAAAGCATTAGCTCTTGAACTTGCAGAATTTGGAATAACTGTAAATACTATAAATCCCGGTTGGGTTGATACAGAAATGGGCAATTCTTCTGCTAATGATGGTGATTGGACAAAAGAAGAAATTGTTCAATGTATTCCTCAGAAACGGTTTGTGACGCCTGATGAGGTCGCAGGTATGGTAAAATATTTGATTTCAGATGATGCAAAAGGGGTTACTGGGCAGTCTGTCAATCTTTGTGCGGGTTTAAGTGTAGGTTGCTAAAATAAATATGTCTTTAATAAGATTATTTCTAATATTTGTGAAAATTGGTGCGATATTGCTTGGAGGAGGATATGTTATTCTGCCCATTATGCAATACGAGTTTGCTCAAAAAAGGAAACTTGTTCCTTCTGATGATTTAATTGATTATTATACAATATCGCAGTCATTACCCGGGATTGTTGCGGCAAACATGACAATGTTTATCGGGTACAGACTTAAGGGAAAACTCGGTGCAATAGCAGCAATGTTCGGCGTTATATTTGTTCCTTTTTGGACTATTGTTCTTCTTGCTTTTATACTTGATAATCTTGTAACAAACAGGTATATTCAGGGAGTACTTTGGGCAGTAGGCGTCGCTATTATTGCATTAATTTTGTTAACAGTGCGGGAAATGTGGCAAAAATCACGTCATACTTTGTTTTTTTATCTTTTCTTTTTGCTTTCTCTCATTGCATTATTAATTTTTAAACTATCACCAATTAACACAATTCTAATTTTTTCAGTTGCCGGAGTTTTGACAAAGATGGTACAACGCAAAACAAGGAGGGAAGAGTGATATATCTGCTTCTTGTTTATGAGTTTTTTAAGATAGGTTTATTTTCGTTTGGAGGAGGATACGCTACAATTCCGTTTTTGTATCAAATATCACAGACTTATCATTGGTATTCTGTTCAGGAATTAACACATATGATAGCGATTGCATCAATTACTCCGGGGCCTGTAGGAATTAATGTTGCTACTTTTGCAGGGTTAAAAACTTCCGGTTTAATAGGTTCAATGTTGGCTACAACTTCTGAGATGATACCATCATTTATATTTGTAATTCTAGTTTCTAAGATTTTGAAAAAGTTTCATGAAAACTTTTTTGTAAAGTCTTTGCTTGAAACGCTAAAACCTGTTTGTTGTGCTCTTTTGGTGTCTGTTTCTGTTGGTTTGCTAAAACCTCAAATTTCTGATGTAAAATCAATGATTTTACTGGCATTTTTACTTTTAATAAGTTGGAAATCAAAAAAATCTCCGCTTTTTTATATGGTTGTTGCCGGAATAATCGGGGTTTGTATGACATTTTTAAGCGTATAAAACAGTTTTTTAGTTAACATTTTTATTAAGTCAGCTTATTTTTCCAGAATTTCTCTATATTTATTTTTTTCTTTCATAACAACTTTAAGCTCAACTCTTCTACTTTTTGCAAAATCTTCTTTACCCTGCGAATTAAGTATTGGGTTTGAAAAACTTGCTCCTTCAACTATAATCATTTTTCTCAGCTTATCTCCGTTTACTTTGTTATATGGAGTGCTTGTCATATAGTTTGCAACGGTATAGGCTCTTTTAAGACTAAGCTCCATGTTCTTCATGTATTGCTCATCTTGTGAATAAGTACCCTTATAAGTTTGAGAATCTGTATGTCCCAGAATAATAATTTTATCAATATGGTTGCTCAAGTATTCGTTAGAAAAAATAGAATCCAGATATGCAGGTGCAAAATTTGCCAAATATTTTTTACCTTTTGGAGAAAGTTCATAACTGTTAAGGTCAAATAATTCTAAATCTGATATTTTTACGATACCTGCTGAGGCATCAACAACAGCTTTTAAATCTTTCTCTTGCAGGGTTTCTTCTAATGCTTCTGCCGCTTTATGTTGTGCTGTAGTACGTTCGATTTTGTCATAGAAACTTGTAATGTATGTGTAGAAAAATAAAACCATGAAAACAAGTACCAGCGCAGTCATAAGGTCTGTCATTGTAACCCAAAAAATGTTATTTTCTTGTGTATCTGAGTTTTTTCTTTTAATAAACATACTTAACCTCTGGTTTAAATGTTAGAATAATTTATCAACAACGTCACCGCCATGACCGCTATCAAGAGATTCATTAATCTTATTTAAGCTGTATAAAATATTTTCAAGATATGGAACTGTCGTTTCTCCAAAGCAGGTAGTAATCGATTTTGTAAAATATTCAGGAAGTGCTTTTAATAATTTTTCATTTGTTACACTCTGTAATTTTGATTCTTTAACTAAATCTATCAGGAATTTTTCACTTGTTACAACATCAAACAAGCGTATAAATTCTCTTTGAATGTTAATATAATGCTTTTTGCACATATTGTTATACATAATTTTTTCAATAAACATAAATAAAAGGGAGAAGCCTACTGCAAATACAGAACACAAGGCCGCTATTCTGATGTTAGCAATTAGTTCTGTCAATGAAGATGCAATATTTATGTCATCAGCAAAGTTTACAGCCGTAAAAGCAATAGCCATCTTTAGGAATGTGAAAAATGGTCCTAAGCCGGTAAGAAGTGTTGGCATAGTTTGTATAAATTTGTGGTTAATTTTGGATGTTACCAGTGTTTCTTCGTTAAAAAAATACGAAGAATCAATTGTCAGGTAGATATCAGATTGTGTTTCATTTTGATTTTTTGTTCCCTGTGATGCCAGATATAATTTTTCAGGAAAAATAAGGGCTTTCTTAAAATCTTCCCAAATTGTACTTGTATATGCATTAGCAGACATAAAATCGTTAATTTGGTTAAATCTGTAAGAGATTTCTTTTTTATCAAGACTGTGTAAATAATTGGAAACACGTTTTAAATTAATATTAACTTTTGTATAATTTATAAATACAGTCAAAGTAAACCATATAAAACAACCTGTAATTATTAGTATTGCAGGTTCAGCTGCAAGTTTTAGCAAATCCATAAATTAACCCTCCTTATAAAGTATAGCATAATGTTCAATATCAAGCTATAATTTTCTATATGGAATGCCCGAAGTGTCATAAAAATATATCAGATACAACAACTGTATGTCCGTTTTGTCATAAAGTATTAGCTTTGACATGCCCAAATTGTCATACGTTAAATCATAGTGCGGTATGTTCAAAGTGTGGATATATAATACTGACCAAGTGTGCAAAATGTGGAAAGATGACTCCGACAACAAAAGAAAATTGTAATTGCGGATTAAGTACAGTATCCAGTATTGCTTATAATGAGTGTGATACAGATGAGTATGCAACAGTTATTATAAAGTTTATTTCTTTGCCAAAGATTAAAAAAATACTCAAATCACAGGAATTGTTCGCAAAGTTTCTTGTAAAACTAAAGAATTTGATAATGGCTCAGTTAAAGGATATAGATGCGCATGTAATAGTTTATGGTAATACATATACTATAAACTTCAATCGAGAGTTGTCATTTGCAACATCCGTAAATAAAGCAATTCGATTATCGCTTAAAGTAATAACAGCGTTTAGCAGTTTAAACGTAAATTTAATTGACCAATTTGGTATTCCGCTAAAACTAACAATCACGATAATGAAAAAAACTGCTGAAGAACTTTTGCAGAACAAATCTATAACAAGTAATGTAAAGCTGATGATTTTAAAATCTCAGACACAAAAGCATCTTAAAGGTATGCAGGTAATCATGGATCAGTATTGTCAGGATAATACTCACGATTATAAAACAGATTCTCTTTATTCTTTGGATATAGATGGAAATTCTGTAATGTTTTATGAAGTGCTCTTGGATAATTATATTATTCCGCCTAATGAAACTGAAGAATTACCTGTTGATATATCTGTTGCAAAAGCAAAGCAGCTATCAAAGAATGAGTTGCAGCAAAATGACATATATGCATTCAATGTATTTGATATAAATGCTAAATGTCAGTTTGAGAAGTGCGCTGTGCAGAGTATTCCTGCACACCTTGATCATTCAAAAAAAATTATTGCCATAAAATGTGCAAAAGAATTGTGTATAAAGACAAGTGATATCGTAAGACAGTACAGAATAGTAGGCATGAAACCTTTGTATGTTGTCTGCACGGAGGAAATGAGTTACAGACCGTGGGGCTTTTTTGAAAAACTGTTTAAACAATATTATAAACAGTCTGTGGCGTCAGGCTTAATTGACAAATCCTTTAATGCAGGACAGTTTGAATTCTTTAAACGATATATTATGGGTGAAATCCCTGCAGCAGCTACACCCGAAGATGCAAGATTTGCATTCTTAGATCAATTTATTAATTTTATATCGATGCTTAAAGAGCATATTATTATTGTAGATGGATTCGAAAATATTGATGATACTTCACTTCAGGCATTAGAACTTTACTTCGACAAGTTTATGAAAGTGTTTACGAATTTTATATTTATAACCGATATGGATACGCCAGTTCATTCCAAAATTAAGGGACTTTTGCAAACAACTTTGTACAAAGAACTTACAATAATCCCCAGCAAACTTGATGATATACTGTCTGACCTTAAAGAAGATGCATCTGATTTTATTTCATCATTCTATTATGAACGGATAAAGGAAAACTTCAATGGTTCAAAATTATACTTTGATAATGCTCTTCAATATTTGGCTGATAAAGATATTGTAGCGAGCTTTGAGAATAAGTTGCTGATAAAAACAAATCGCTCTTGTATGCTGCCAAAAGACCTTCCGTCACTTATCAGGGCAAGATTAAAGTCATATGGTAAAATGCAGGATGCTTCAATGATTTTGGCATATTCAGTATTTCTTGGTGAAAGATTGGATTTTGAGCTGCTAAAATCATTGGGTATTAAAAATGTTGAAGAAAATGCACAGTTTCTGGAAAGTACAGGATTTACATTTACGCTGGATAATGCTGTATTCATTAATAACTATGCTTATGTGCGGCAAATAATTCAGGCTTCGCTGAAAAAAGAAGTTCAGGAATTTTTAGTTAAGACAATACTTGCGAATTTAAATAAGTATCTGGATAATACGACAATAATGCTTCTTATGAGAATTATTTCAATGCAAAAAGAGGAATATATGCTTCTTTGGAAAAATTCTCAGATTGCAATTGCAACCGGTGATTATGATGCATATTTGAAAAGCTGTCTAGGGTATTTGTCTTTAATAGATAGCATCGGTGACAATATATCGGAAGAAAGCATAGAAAATAATAAAAAAGAAATTTTCCAAAATATATTGATGAGTTTATATGCGTATTCGCCATCAAAGATATATTCTATAGAAAATATATTGCTTATGGATGCCATGCAGCAAGGTGATAATGAAAAGATAGTTAAACTATCAAATCTTATGCTGCAGGGTGCTTTGATAACATCTAATTATACAGAAGCATCTGCATTGCTTCATAACATCCTTACCAGAATGCCCGAGCCGTCTCTGATTGTGAATGGTTCTGTAAATACACGCTTTTTACTGCTTTCTCTTGTTAATATTGAAATTTTATTTAATATTGGTGATTACAGAAGTTGTATAGAGCTTGCAGAAGAGCTGCTTAATGTTATCAAGCCTAATATTATTGAGAAAATTAAACCCGCAGGATTTTCTGTAAATCTGTTTGTAACTCACCTGATGGATACTTTTAGGCTTGCCGCTTTTGCTAAACTGCTTGCAAACGACAATGATTTGGAAGAATTCTGCACGAAAATATTTAATTCTTTAAATGATGAACTTCCGGATAAGGGTAGTTTGTTTGCAATAAGAGAATATTTATCAGGAAAAGAGTTTACCCCGTCAAATACTGAAAATACGCCTCCATTCTCTAAAATTATTTATTTGATTCTTCAAGAAATGTCACTATTAAATGGCAACTTTAAGTCGTTTGCGCAAAATATTTATCAGGCAAAACTTCTGGCTGCTGATTTAAACCAAAAACAGTTAGAGCTTCTTTGTGACGTATTAATAGGACACGCCTATGCTCAGAGTGGTATTTTAGTAAAAGCAGATAAAATATTAAGCGATGTTTTAGAACAGGCTGAAGCTTCTGCAATTTTTAATATAGTAGTAATTACAAGATATATAATAGCAAAACATAAACTTAATATAGGAGATGTTGATGCGGCTTTACTTATTATAAATGATACATTGGCAGATATCCAAAAACGCAATAATGAGCCTCAGGTGTTCTATGCAATGTTTGAACGTTTGTTTATTGAAGTTGCAGAACAGCAAAATTTGCCATCAATAAATCTCAATTCAGAGATTCAAAGATTGCTGCAGATTTCTCCAAATGGTGAACTGGAACGTATTATAAGAAGTTCGGATTTTTCTGAAATGCAGCAAGAAGAATTTATATCGGAAGATAATATGGATTCTTACGAACCTAATGCAAATGTAGAACCTAATAATGATGATTTGGCAGAGCTTGCAGACAGTTTTGAAGATGATAATGATTTAGGTACTGAAACTCATAAATAAGCCGAATTATAAACAATAGGTGTACCTCCAATAATAGTAGTGATACACCTCAAAATGTTTTTTATTGAGTAAATTCCTTGTCCATAATACGGATGGAATTTTCAATAAACAGACAGTTATTTGCCTCTTTTTTCACACAAAGTAGGAATACCTATAAGTGCAAGGTAGAATACACATCCGAATAAAACTAGATTTAAAATTTCCATATTTAATACTCCTTTCCTGAGTGGAAATCATTTGTGCATAAATCCATGCAAAAATGTTTCCCTACATGTCTTAAATTCCACAATCCAAGGTATATGTAACATGTAACGTGATATTCTTTACAAAACTTAATAATTCATGTTAACTTTACAAACATTTAGTGTAGAATCATGTTAGGAGGCTTTAATTGAGTCAGGGTTACGAAAACTTTAATAATATGGAAACTTCATTCAGGAAGTCAACACTAATACAGGAGAGAATAGGGCTTGTTTCTTCTCACATGTATAAGCAATTTTTGGATTATCAGCATGCAACTATGAATACGACAGAGATATTTGCAGAGATGATTGATAATCTTAAAGCTATTGCTGAAACTTTAAAACAATCCTTTGCGGCAAGAGGAATTACAACCGAAAATATATATGTTGAGCATGACAAAGATAAAAGTGTTGTTGTTATTAATATTCTTTGGCATACAATAAGCCTTACGACAAGGTGTAATTTTGAGCCTCAGGCATTATTTAGAGAAGGTGCTTCTCCAATGTTCTCAGGTCGTATAATGGCTATTAACGGTAATTATAATGAATTGATGGAAGGTAAACATAACAGAAGCGAGATGATGGAAATTCTTCTTGAAAAAGAAGTTGCATCTCTGTATGTTCCTGCTGATAAGTCTCAGAATTCTATATTTAAGATTAAACACCTTGCAAACAGAGAATTTTTCTTAAACAGTTCTGATGCTTCAAGGGAATTTGTATTGAAGATTATAGAAACTGTATGTGGTGGCGGCTTATATCACGAAGAAGGCTCAAGAAAGAGTTTTAATATTTAGTGTTTACCAATTTTTAGTTTGGTATTTTAGCTATATTAATTGCAGGATTCATTGCTTCTAAGTCAGCTTTTGAAATTCTTATGATAAAAGGTTTTATATTTGCAGATTCCATATTGTTTTCTTTTTGAGCAGCTTATAGATGGTCTTGTTGTTGGTAATCCCGCTTTGTTTTTTGCGGTTATATCATTGTGTAAGTCTTCAACAAGCAGGTTACGTCTTTTATTGTTAGACTCTTCTATGTATGGGTAGCCATTGTCATATTCAGTAAATTTCAGACTGTCTTTTGTGCCGTTATGAGCCTGAATTCTGCTTATTTTGCCATTTTTGTCATAGAATGTGGATTTTGTGTATTCTCCTGCTTTTATTGTAAATCGAGTAACTTTACCGTTTTCAACAGAATAGTACCTCGAGTTACCTTTTTCAGTTATATATTCACAGTATAAAGTATTTGGATTTTTCTCATCAAAAGTAATGCTTAATACGGGTTTTCTTGTTTTTTTGTTTCCGACTCCTATCATTAAAGGTTTCCCCGAGATAATCCTAACATCATATATATCAGATTTGAATCGGTTTTTAAGGTTATTAATGTCAAATTGAGCCATATCAATCTGACCGTTTGGTTTAACGATTAAGTCTTTGAATAATTTATGAAATTCAGGCTTTTTTATAATTCCTACAGATGATTTTGAATCAATATTGGAAAATTGGGCATCAAACAAATCAGACATTTTAAAATTATCTTTATTAATGAAATTTTTAATGTTCGGAATTTTAATCTTTCCGTTAAGATAGTCCGCTTGTGATTTTGTAATAATTTTTTGCTCAAGCATTATGCTAACCAGCTTTTCTCTTTGCATAAGCCGGTATTCCGGATGCAGGAATAAAAACATTCCGTAAATATATTTGGTTTTATTCATTTTAGGTGAAAATGGCTGCATGCAATAATCCCTTTACAACTTACACTTTTTGTATCGGCAGGAATAATGAAAACTTTAGTTTTTAAGTACATTTTGTTACAAAACTTTAGAAATAGAGTGTGCGGAAAAAGTCGAAAAATGACAATTTCTCGAACTTTTTCAAACACGACCTAAAGAGTGTGAAATGCGGGTCGTGTGCGGGATAGCACACAACCCGCATTGAATTCATTGAAAAAGAACTTAACTCGTTTTATAATTTTCTTGTCAAGAAGAGAGTTATACACAATTCTAAGGAGTAAATATATGAAAATATTGTTTGTGGCAGCCGAGGTTGCACCTTTTTCAAAAGCGGGCGGGTTATCTGATGTTGTCGGAAGTTTACCAAAAGCATTAGAAAAAGATGCTGAGATTGCAATATTTACACCTTTGCATGGCTGTATAGACTATAACCGATGGGGATTAAAAGAACTTGAAAATTCAGAAAAATGGATAACATTTGGTTCTTCTCCGCAAAAGTTTAAACTTCATATGACAAAACTTCCCGATACAAATATTAATGTGTTTTTTGTTCAGAATGACTGGTATTTTACTCCGTTTAAAGAAGTTTATCCGAGATGGCTGGATTCGAGATATGAACACGAAAGATACATTGCATTTTCTCTTGCGACTTTAGAGTACGCAAAAGATTTAAACTTCAGAGCTGATGTTATACATTCAAATGACTGGCATACTGCTATGATACCTTTGTATATAAAGGCTAATTATAAGTTTGATGAATTTTGGTGCAAGACTAAAAACGTATTTGAAATTCATAACTTAGCTTATCAGGGTGTTTGGTTTGAAGATATATTGGACTTTGCAAATATGAGGAAAGATATAGTGTTCAACGAATGGGGATGTGAACACTATGGAAGAGTTAACTGGATGAAAGGTGCAATAAATTATTCGGACAGAATTGTTGCGGTTTCACCTACTTATGCAAGAGAAATTTTGACAGGTGAATATGGTGAGGGAATGGATTATACTCTTAGAGGGCATACGGATACACTTGTCGGTATAGTTAACGGTATTGATTATACAGTATTTAATCCAAAAACTGATAAAACATTGGAAGAAAACTATGATGTTAACTCGCTTGAAAAGAAAGAAGAAAACAAAAAGAAAATTCTGGAATACTTCGGGCTTAAATACAATCCTAAAAGACCTTTAATAGCATTGATTTCACGTCTTGTTGAACAAAAAGGTCTGGACTTAATCAGACAGGTAGAGAATGATTTAAAATATATGAATGCTGACTTTATTTTCTTGGGAACAGGAGATAAGTCTTATGAAAATCTGTTTATTTGGTTATCAAATAATACGCCTAATATAAGAGCGTACGTTGGGTACAGAGGAGATTTGGCTAATCAAATTTATGCGGGTAGTGATTTCTTCCTTATGCCGAGTAAATTTGAACCTTGCGGATTATCACAGCTAATTGCAATGAGGTTTGGTTCACTTCCGATTGTCAGAGCTACAGGAGGTCTGGAAGATACTGTTACGGGTTATCCTTTAGACAACTCAAACGGATTTAAGTTCTGGGGTTATGACGGTGGTGCTATGAAGGATGCCATAAACTGTGCTTTATATGTTTATAAAGACAAATACACATTTAATGCTATGCGTAAATCTGCTATGGAGGCTGATTTCTCTTGGAAAGAAAGCGCTAAAAAGTATTTAGAGATGTATAAGAGTCTTGTTGTGTAGTGAAAAACACTCCATCATACTACCTATATTTGCTCCAAATTTGAAAAATATAAAATAATTGTGTAGTATAATATAAAGAGCGCTTTTTATCTAAGAAATAGGAGTGTAAAACATTAATGAAGAAAAAATTTATAACCTCAAGTTTAATATTAATGACAGCATTACTAACAACTGTCGGGAATGTGTACTCTGCAACCCCTGATGAATTGTATGAAAATGTCTGGATGCTAATTAACAAAAAGTATTATGATCCAACAGATAATAGTCAGGACTGGGACAGATGGCGGAATCGTTATGAACATAAGCTCAAAACGAAAGAAGATGCTTATGTCGCCATAGAAACCATGCTTGCAAGTCTTAATGACCCATATACAAGATTTTTGGACCCAAAAGAATTTTCTGAAGAGAATCAGTCAATAAAAGGTTCTTTGAAAGGTATTGGTACTCAAATAGGTGTTCGTGACGGTCAATTGGTAATTATTGCGCCGCTTGAAGATTCTCCTGCAGAAAGGGCAGGCCTTCAGGCTGATGACGCAATTCTGGAAATTAATGGTGAAAGCACTAAAGGTATAAGTGTAGATGTCGCTGCGGATAAAATCAGAGGTGAAAAAGGTACAACAGTTACTCTTATGATTAAGAGAAAAGATGTTCCGAATAAGTTATATAGTATTGTAAGAGATGAGATTGAAATAAAGTCTGTTTCAACAAAACCTCCTTTTGAAACTGAAATTCCAAAAGATATTCAGTATATCAGATTAAGTTCATTTATAAGCAAAAATGCTGCAGGTGAGATTGAAACAATTCTGAACAGCTCTTCCGAAGCAAAAGGATATATTATTGACTTACGTTCAAATCCGGGCGGTTTGTTAACAAATGCTATTTATATATCAGATATGCTTTTGAATGGCGGTGTTATTGTAAGTACTGTTGACAGAGACAGCTATAAATCAACTACAAGAGCCAGAAGACATCAGGTTACCGATAAGCCGATTGTGATTCTTATTAACAAAGGTTCAGCGTCAGCCAGCGAAATCTTGAGCGGAGCATTAAAAGATAATCATAGGGCGACAATTGTTGGTGAACAATCTTTTGGAAAAGGCTTGGTTCAGGAAATTAATAAACTTCCTGATGAAGCAGGCGTTAATATCACTATTCAAAGATATTTAACTCCCTCTGGAAGTGATATTCATAAAAAAGGTATAACTCCTGATGTTGTGGTAGAATTGAAGAAAGAGAACGCTGATGCAAAAGATGATGTTCAGTTGAAAAAAGCAATAGAATTACTGAAAGAAATGACATGTCTTGGAGAAAAGAATGGAACGTTAGGGGAGGCTCAAAAAGCGGAAGTGAAAGCGGAAGCCAAGTAAAGACCAAACCGATTATAGACAGATTATTAGAGATTAGGGGCATAACGTCAGATGAGGCAAAACGAGAGTTTTTAAATCCTCTTGAGATAACGTTAATGCACCCTAATGCTTTTTGTGATATGCAAAAAGCAGTCGAAAGAATATGCAGGGCTATAGATGAAAAAGAAAATATTTTAATCTATGGGGACTTTGATGCTGACGGCGTTACCTCGACTTCAGTTTTGGTAAAGACATTTGCATATTTGGGCGGTCAGGTTGATTATTATATTCCTGACAGAGATGCCGAGGGACATGGACTTAATTCAAAAGCTTTGGTAAAACTTCTGAGTCAAAAGAAACCAAAACTAATAATTACTGTTGATAATGGTATTAGTAGTGTTGAAGAAGTAAAGTTTATCAATAGCTTTGGAAGAGATGTAATTATAACAGATCACCATGAAGCTCCTGAAATAGTACCGCCTGCTTATGCGATTATTAACCCTAAAGCCCTGAATGCGCTTGATGAAAAATTAACCACTCTTCAAATTGAATATTTAACATCTCTTGCAGGAGTCGGCGTTGCATTTAAACTTGCTCAGGCAGTTTTGGAAAAATATGACAAACTTGCTTTCAGTTATGAAATTTTGCCGTTTGTTACCGTTGGTACGATTGCTGATTTAGTTCCTTTGATTGGTGAAAACAGATACTTTGTAACAAAGGGTTTGGAGCTTATAGCAAAAGGTAAACATTATGGTTTGAAAAGACTGCTGGACTCAGCAGGAGTCAATATTGATAACGGCTTAACATCAGAACAGATTGCGTTTACTGTTGCACCAAGAATAAATGCATCAGGCAGAATTGAATCGGTAGATCCTGCCGTAAAACTTTTGATTTCTGATAATAAACAGGAAATTGAACTAAGTATAATGCAGCTTGAAAACCTTAATAAATTGCGTCAGCAAATGGTTTCTCAAACTTTTGAAGAAGCTGATGAGATATGGAAAAACTCTAGAAGCAGAGATAATGCAATCGTTTTGGCAAATCCTAATTGGCATGTTGGAATAATAGGAATTGTTGCGTCAAAGTTTGTGGAAAAATATTATAAACCGACTTTTATAATGACTTATTCAGAAGAAACAAAAACTTACAGGTGCTCAGCAAGAGGAGTTAAGGAACTTAATCTGTATGATATAATAACAAATATTTCTGATAAATTAGATGGTTTTGGCGGTCACCAACTTGCAGGCGGGTTTACTTTCACGGCAGAAAAGGCAAGTTTTGAGGATGTAAAGAAAGCTTTAAATCAAACTGTAGATGAGATGTTAAACGGTAAAAAAATGTCGCCTTCACTTGATGTTGATTTGGAACTTTCTATAGATGATGTTGATATTTCTTTGGTGGAAGAAATATCTAAATTAGAACCTTTTGGGATGTCTAATCCGTCACCGACTTTTGTTGTAAATAACCTGACATTAAAACAGAAAAAGCTTATGGGTTCAACAAAAGAACATTTAAAACTTATTGTTGAAACACCAAATGGAACTATTGATTGTGTCTGGTGGTCAAGAGGTGATATTCCTTTGATAGCAGGAGATAAACTGGATATTGCATTTGCACCTCAAATAAATGTGTTTAATGGAATAACAAGCATTCAGCTCTTGTTAAAAGATGTTCACGCAGATGGTTTACAGGATGAAGAACCTGAGTTAAAACAAAAGGTGCTGGATCACAGAAAGAAAACAAATATTTTAGCACAAGTTGATGATTATATGTCAGGCAGAGATATAGTAGTTTTTGCAGAAAACAGAGATATAATAGAAGCTCTGAAACCATATAAAAACATATCTGCTTCGATTGTAAACAGGGTTAATGCACATAAAAGTAATGCGTTAATGTTTTTTGACTATCCGGCAGAGGATGATATTATGCAATCTGTTATGCAGACAGTTGCACCTGATGTGGTTCATTATATGAATTATAATCAAAAAAATCACAGTGAAGAAACTATCCTAAAGACATTTTCAGGTATGATTAAGTATACCTGTAATAACTTAGACGGATTATTTAATTTGACTCGTGCCGCTTCTGCTCTTGGAGTTACAAATCAAGTAATAGAAACTCTTTTAGAAATGTTTGAAGATGTGCAGATGATAAAAATTGCAGAAAGAGATGACAATGCTTTTTCTATAGAATTTATTAATTCTGTTGAGCTTTCAAAAATTTTACACACAGAAAAGTATTCGGAATTTGTCGAAATGATGAATAAAATTAATGAGTATAAAAATAAATTTATGACAATGGATTTAATGCTCTAAAAACGACAGCAAGCGGTAATATTACCATTGTTATCTCTGTTATATTGCATTTGATACATATACTGACCATTTCTATCGTAAATTAAAGAACGTCCTGTTGCAGTATCAAAAAAGCCTATTCTTGATTGAATTTTATTGTTTTCGTCATAGTATCGGATAAATTGCAAATCGTTTATATCAGCACCAACAATACCTACTTTTTTTGATAAATGTTCAAGGACAGTGGGAGTACTTATTTTTAGTCGATAGTTGTCTTGTATTGTTGAATTCCCGAATCTAAATGCTTCAGCGAAAAGTCTATTGTTTTCAGAATTAGCTATACGAGGTAAATTGGTACTAGGTTGTGTTTGTTCAGAATATTCTATTTCACGAACTTGCCATTGATATGTGTCCCAATCTTTTGTGTTAAAACCAATTGCATTTCCTCTTTTATCAGTTTTAAATTTGCAAACTCTTATAACAGGATTCGTATTTGTTTTCATTGCATTTAGGTTTAAACCATATGCAATTTTGCCGTATTTGTTATAACAAAATGCTTCTCCGTTAACAAAAAACAAGTCTGTCGGTCTAATATTGTATTTTAATTGTTTTGATAATATATATGCAGCAGTTTTTTTGTTTTTATCCGGCACATTATTGTCAAGTTCGTATGTGTGAATTTTAAGACCTTTCTTAATGATGTCCTGACGTTTAATGTCTTTTACCATATCCATATAATTAGCCAATCCTCCTGCAAGGGCATCGCTGCCATTTATTGCTCGAAAGATGTAATCTTTGGCTGCGGGTTCTGACGATATAGCACGGGTTTTTATTTTGTAAAAGCCGCCATTGTATCCGCCTGATACATTGATTAAATTATCATCTGTTTTGCAAAAATAAACTCCTTTCGATTTTAAAATTTCATCAATACTTAAAGCTGAAACAGCGGTTGCGGCTGTTGTAATTGCTGATGTTTCAAGTTTTTTTAAATCAGTTATTTTATTTTTATTTGGTTCAATTACCATTTTTGTCATGTAGTCGTTACATTTAGCTTTGAAATTTAAGTTGTTTGGTTGATTAATACTAATTGGTATTATGTTCATGATTAACTCCTGCTTTCTTTATAGTTTAAAGAAAACAGTTAAATATTTTTTTTTGCTAGTTAACTTAATTTTATTAACATAATTTTACCAAAATTAAAAATTAATTCTTAAAACCTCTTGTAATAGAGCAAATATTGCCATCTGTATCGATATCAAGTATTAATCTTGTTGAGTCGGTCACTGTGTCATAAACTGTTTTTGAGTGTCCGTATTGACTGGTATGGAACATTTGTGTCTTTTTACCGTCTTCGTATTCGTATTCAACTACAGTATCAACATTACCATCAGACTTAAAAATTACCGCAGCCATAACATTTTCGTTTTCATCTTTGTATCTTATTTCAATGCTTCCGTCAAACTGATTAACTCCGCCATATTCAGTAGTCCAGTTGTTGGATTTTGATTTGCTCATAACTCTGTAATTTACTTGCTGAGGATTAATAAATTTTTGTTTGGGAAGCACGTCGCCAAATGATTGTAATCTGATTTTATTACAATCTGTATTGATTTGTACTATTGCAAGTGTAATTCCGTCATTATCTTTGTATCTGATACTGCGCATTGCTTCGTCGCTTGAAGTTGGAAGCTCTATTGCTTTAAGTTCTCTTAAACAAAATATATCTTCAAAGTTCTCTAAAGTCAGATTTGCGTTCAAAATTATTGATGTGAAGTCTGTGTCTGTGGTAATACTTTTTTCAATGCATTTTTCACTGTTAATAATTACATTTTTTACAGCATCTTTGATTATACTGTCAACTTCTGTTGTATCAGCCGCAATCGTTTTAGCTTCAGCATTTCTTATGATGTAATTAATATCTTCTTTAGTCAGTTTTCTATACTGTCTCATCGAAACTATCTTGCTTAGAAGATAATCATCATTTGCTAATCTTGATAAAATCTCATTATTAACTTTTTCGGACTTGGACTCTACCGAATCTGTCATGCGAAAACTCCTCAACACAGTGAAGCACTGTATCTTATCCTATGTGTAATACTAATCAACGTTATCTGAATGCAGTAAACTTATCAGATATTAATATTAACGGCATTTTTTTGTGAAACTTTAATAAATTTATATGATTTTTTAATAATTGTTACATTCTTTTACAAATATACATTTTATAAAAGAAAGAACCCTCTAATTCTTTCAATAGATTTGAGGGTTCTTGTTTTATTATCTGCCGGCATAATTTCCAAAGAGTGCTATACCGTTTTCTAAATATACCGTTTGCTGGTTCGTAAGATTTCCGTTTAACCACAAACCTGTATGAGCTTCGCCTTTTATATAGTCAAGGGTCACTGTGCATGCTTTACCCCAAAAATCCCTGTATTCATTAACAGTACGGCTTATAATTTTACCGCTGCCATCTCGAGTTGCGGATTGAACAATATCACCGTCGCGGTTCAATTCAAAGAACTCATCTGTTGAGATACCAGTTCCATTTTTGGCAGCAGTGATGCTTCTTACAACATGTCCATTTGCATCTTTAAATTGTATATTTTTCCCGTAATCGGTTATACCCTCTGTTATAGTAAGGTTTCTCTTTCTTGCAAATTCATTATATTCTGCAGATTTTTCACTAAATGCAGGAGTTTCTAATGTAACATCAGTATATTCTCGAATACTTTCATCTGTTACCGGTTTTACAAAATTTTCTGGCTTGAATCTTTGACCACTTGATATCAGATATCTGGTACCATCAGTAGCCTGCCATTCTACGATATTTTGTGATACACCGTTTTTGCTTAATGCGGTTTTAACATTTTATAATGGTTGAGAATATCGGTCTGTTTCATTATGCACCGGAGCCAAAAGAGCATTCTCAATATCTTCACCGGAATATTCTGCAAGAACTTTATTGTCTTTACCAATAACTCTTACTATTTGGTCTTTCCCGGGGACTTTGTTGCCTTTTGAATCATATCCTGAGTATTCTACACCATATTCGGTACTTCTATCTAAAATATAATGTGTAACTCCGTTTTCATCTCTCATTGTTCTTTGTACAACAGGTAATGTATGATTAGACCAATTGTCGTGCTTATATCTAATTTCATCAATAGGTTCCGGATTACCATCTTTATACGTAAGTACTTTTTCTGTACTGTATTCTTCAGAATCAGCACCATTTACTTTTAGCTCACCTTTATCAAATTGATATCTTTGAGTAACTCGATATTCGCCATTACCCAAATCTTCTACTTTTGCACCTTCTTTTCTTGCCGATTCAAGAACATCATCAAGAGTTTTTTCAGAGCTTAGACCAACTGCTTTTTTAAATCTATTCCAAAGTCCTGAAGATGATGTGCCATTTGATGCTAAAACGTCTTCTTGTGGTACAGCAGAAGTTTCTGTTATTTTAGGAGCTACATACGTTTTTTGTCTGTTACTTCTGTTGTTTCTTTAGATGAAGTTTGATCTACCGGAACAGATGACTGCTGTGGTTCATCAAGAAGCTCTTTCCCTTCAAGTTCATTGATTTCTCCAAACGGTTTAATACCGGTATCAGCTTCCATAGGAGTAATATTTGCTTTAATACTTGCTTCCATCTCAGCAACTGATGAAACAGATGTTACACCACCTGTTTGAATAGGTGATTTGAATTCTACTGTTGGATTAATTTCTCTATAGTATGTAGGTTCAAATCCGTATTTTTCAATGAATTGTTGAATTGTTAATTGTGAACGGTTAGAACCTTCAAATACCATTACATCAGTTCCGGCTTTTCCGCCATAACCAACGCTCATTGTTTGATTTCCGTTTTCATCATAGAAGTATTCAACTGTAGATTGAAGTTTTCCGTTGTGGTCAACGACAAATCTGTTTGTTATTTTATTATCAGCATTAAATGTTTGATGATGGTCATACCATTGACCGTCAAAGAAACCTTCATGTGCTTCTCTGAGAACATTTCCGTTAGCATCTTGAAGTTCAAATTCAGAACCTCTTTCAATGAATTTGAGTCCGTTTTTTTCTGCATAAGCCTTTAGTTCAGAACCGACTGTTTTAGCAGACTTGCTTCCGAAAGCTCCAAAATCACCGTTAACTATTTTAGCGTGAACATCTTGTGCAGTCTGAGGTACAAACGATGTTTGAACTGTTCCGACCCCAGTATTTACCCCTGTATTTACCCCTGCCCCGGATGGGGAAGGTTGGGATGGGGTGCTTTGCGTTGGTGCGGCACTTCCTGTTGAACCCGAATTATTTGAAGTATCCGTACCAAAGCCGTATTCCCATTTTTTGTAATCATAAAAATCTTTAACGCTATTTTTAAACAAGTTCCACTTAGCCTTTAGATTGCCCCAAGAGAACGTACTTTGCCCAGGTGCTTTTTGTCCGTAAGCATTATATACTTCTGTTCCTCTATTCCAGTAGTTAGCTAAGATACTTCTTTGACAAGCTGCGGAAGCGCCGGAAGCACCTGGTGAGAAAGTGTTTATTGCAGTTTCAATAAGTGTTCTGTTTACTGTTGCACCGTTTGCAATTTCACCCTCCATCCAGATAATCATGTTTTTAACTTCTTCAACAAGAGCCGCATCAACTTTTGGATTACCCCAAGGACCGTTTGCAATAATATCATCTATAACACCATCGCTGAAACCGGCTTCTGCAAGAATACGTTCTTGATTAGAATTGTATTTTACAGTCTGTACATCTGATGCCATCAAATCGCTTTCCATAGAATACGACATTACGGTTGTTTGTGGTTTTTCATAAGATTTTTTATTATTTGTACCACTTATTTTTGCTTTAGCATCTGTTACAATAGTTTCTGTGCTAATCTCAGTACCATTTATTCCTAAAGGGGTAATTTCAAATTGATTATCAGACAGTTTTTTTATTGTTAGATGTTTTTTAGTATATAAATTTTCATTTTTTATATGACCTTGTTTACCAACAGTTATTTCTTCTCCAGGATTTAGTCCATCTAAGATATTTTTAATCTCAGGAGAATTCAATTGTAGTTCAAACCAACCATCTAATCTAAAATGTGCTTGGCTATCAACCACGTAATGTTTAGGAATCTGTAAACGTTTGCCTTTAAAACCTGTTGTTGGAGTATGTATAACCTCAGAACGTGCTGCCGGACTGTATACTCTTGTGCTATTATCTTCTCCGGGCAATATTAATGGTTCTTTTTGCAATTGCTGATAAACACTACTACTTGATACTGATGATGTTGATTGATTCGAGTCAGTCGGCCTGTACATATTTTCAACAGCTTTTGTTGACTCAGGTAGTGCGGCACGAAGTTGTTGTTCTTTCTGAACATAAGCTTCTCTTAATTCTTGAGCTGCTTGCTTATTTTCTACGTTTTTAATTTGATTTCTTAATGTACGCAGTTCATCAATGCTTGTAGCACTGTTTATTACATCTTTAGATTCTCTGACAAAATCTCTCCAGCCTTCAACTATATCAGCTTGCGCACCGCCTGATACTCGTGGAAGTTTGAGTTCTCTAGGCTTATTTTCAGCAAAAGTTTGAGATATATTTTCAACAGGTTCATATACATTTTTTGCAGGAGCTGCACCTCCTGTTACTTGAGATGGTACTGCTGATGGGTTAGCAACAGGACCTGAACCTGATGCAGCTACGGCGCTAACTTGAGGATTTAGTTCTACAACTGTTGCAGTTTCGTTATTTTGAGCAGGTGCAGGCGGCATGTTTACAGGGTCTGTTTGCCCGCTTATAGCATCATTTACTAATCTGTTGTATTTTGATTCGGATATAACTTGTCCAGTAACATCGGTATAAACTCCATTACCGTTAGCATTTACTACATAATTCGCAACAACTGCATCTTTTACAACAATTTGAGATACAGTATTATTGCCATCTATATATTGAATAGACTTTATGGTTCCGTTATCAACAGTTGAAGTGATAATATTACCGTTTGCATCTTTTCCGTTTGTTATAGTAGATTCTCCAACTATTTCGGTTTCAGATGTAACAACTGCATTGTTTGCATTAGTTATTGTTCTATTAAGATTAACGCCGTTGACGGTTATAGGAACTACACCTGTATTTGTAAAAGGCTGAGCTTGATAATGACTTGCAGGAACTATTGCACCATCTTTAGGTGTTGGTATATGAGGTGGGTTTGCTTTCGGTTGTGCAGGCTGAGATGTTTGAGGATTTGTTACTTGCTTAATAACGGTAGCATTTATATCCATAGCATTCTTTCTCAAAACTTCAATTGCGTTTTGAGCTGCTGCAAATATTGCATCATGCATAGCACCATCACCTGTTCTGGCTGAACTGTTAGGGTGATGTTTTTTAGCAATTTCTTTGTATGCTTTTTCTGCTTTATCAAGATTAATAATTTCATCATCAGCAAAACCTAATTGTTTTCTTGCATCTGCTATACTTTGCATAGTTTGTTCTTTTATTTGTGCTTCTACAGTTCTAGCATTTTGGTAAACCTGTTTAACTTGCATTACCCCTGATACTAATGCCATTATTACTGTAAAAGTACTACCCTCAACAGAAATTTCACCTTGGAATATGTATTCTGTTCCAAGACCGGTTCCGACAAAACCTGCTGTACTTAGTGTGGCAGCTGTATATCCTGCGGCTTCAGCTCCCATACCCGCCGCAGTTGCAGCTTTAAGCGTAAGGTTTGTAATTGCATAAGATTGCCCTGCAAACATCAGGCACATTGTCCCAGAAACCAAACTTGCTTGAGCAATTTGTCCTATATCTTCAGGTCTTAGTCCGTTTTTAGAAGTAAGCTTATCGGATAATTCCGTTATTGCGGTAAGTGCTGATACTGTAGCAGCACCTTTTATTGCTCCTGCCGCCATTGTTCCGCCAGCAGTTCCGGCTGTTGTTGCGGCACCTGTCCCTCCGGCTACAGCTGCAGTTCCTCCTCCGGCTGTTAGTATTCCAAGACCGATAGCTGCAATAGCTACTACAGCTCCTTTTACAGCACCGCCGCCTTTTTGTTGAGATATATTATAATCTGTTACACGTTTTAAAATATCATTTTCTAAACCATAAGCTGCTTTGTAACAATTTTCATACTGTGTTTTAATAGAAGAAAAACTTCTTCCGCCGCAGGCTTTCTTTGTTTCTTGTGCCAATGATTGACTAATCTTGCCTACGATATTTTGAAGAACTTTGTATTTTTCATCAATAGACTTGCCTTTTGCTCCGGCAGATTCGATAGCTTTTTCTACATAACTTTTGCCGTCAGTGACTCCAAGTGCTGCAAATTGACCTGATTTATCATTTTTTACTGTAGCCTCAAAAAGTTCTGTTACTTTTTTAAATTCTCTCTGGTAGACTTGCTCTTTAGTAGCAGTAGTTCTTACACCTGTATCAGGATAAGTAAGTGTTTCGTATTCTGCTTTCAACTCACCATTTTTAAGGAGTACGTTAAACGCCTGATTAAAGCTATCTTCATTAGATTTAGCTTTCAAAGCCGTAGTATAAGCATTTTCAGCATTTTTATATGCAGTAATATTTGCAGGGTCATAAGCAATACCAAAAATATTTAAAAATTCAGTTCTGAATGCTTCATCACCTTTTGCCAGAGCAGCTTTTAATCTGTCAATATCTTTTCTTGCGGCTCTTAAATCTTTTCTAACAGCATCAGCGTAATTCTTACCCCACAATCTTCCCATTGCATCAGCAATATCTTCTGCCCAACCATCTGCTTTTAGTTGTTTGTTAAAGTCTTTTAATGCCTTATTATATCTTGCAACAATAGTGTTCGTAGCTTTTGTTTCGTGAGCCTTTGCAGGAACCGTTTTTTGAGAACCGTTAGCTTTAGCAGCCTTATTATTCTCTTCAATATGGTTTCTAATTGACTGAATTACTGTATTAATAATCTCATCCATACTAGCAGATGAGCGAAAAGCTGCGCCTCCGTTAAGTTCTTTATTTAATTTAGTTTCAAATTGTTTCCTGTATGACTGGATTGTATTATCATCCATACCAACTTCTTTTACTCTGTCTAAGAGTAATGTAAACAAACCGCGGATTTTGTTTTTACCTTTGCCATCTCCTAATAGTGCTTCTCTTATATCCTCTCGTGAGCTGCTTGTTTCATCAAGGATTGTTTCTACAAGAGTTTCATTATCTGCAAAGCTTGAAGTACTGCTATTGTATAGCTCATTGTACTTTAATATTACACCGACTACATTTAGTGATGTAATCTCTTTCATGAGTTTAGAAAAACCTTCTTGACCAATCGCACCATTATGACTGTCAGCATAATCGTATAATTCTTGTGCAATGCGTGTGATTTTAGTCTTTGTTGAAGAGTCATTAGGAACAAGCTGCAGAATTGTATGTGTAATTTGACCTATTTGCTTTTTTGTATTTTGGATTTTTTGTTGAGCTTGAGTTTGCTGTACTCTTGGTTGTCCACCTGTTTTGTTTACATTTGCCATGTAAAACTCCTTATCTGTTTCAGCTTTAATTAAATTCTAATATGAGGCTATGCTGCCTATTCTTCTATGTTTTTCTCGATATTACTTATCTATAATTCCTCAAATGTTTGCATTCTATGGCTTTCCACCGGATTGGGTACAATTAGCCTAATTAATATTAATAGTAATCTATACGGTACATTTAAAAAAACTTTAATATAATCGTATGAAAATTTACAAAAATTTACATTAAATGTTATATGCTAATGTTTATAAAGTTTTTTTTGTTACATTGACAAAATTTGTTATTAAAATGTAAAATTAACTTATGGCAATAGTTTATTTATCATTAGGTTCAAATTTAGGTGACAGACTCGGCTATGTTCAGCAGGCTGCAAGTATTATTGGTACGACAAATGATATCCAGATTGTATCTACTTCATCATTTTATGAAACAGAACCTTGGCAGATGGATTCTCCAAACTGGTTTGTAAATGCTATTGTACAAATATCGACATCATTAACTCCTGAAGAATTATTAATAGTTATTAAAAGAATTGAAGGACAATTAGGCAGAGAACAAAGCGGTGTAAGACCATATACTGACAGAACAATTGATATAGATATATTGTTTTATGACGATAAAATTATTAACACGGCAGACTTAGTAATCCCTCACAGATTTTTTCACAGGCGTGCTTGTATGTTAGTTCCGATGCTTGAGATTGCTCAGGATTTTGTTCATCCTCTGTTAAGAAAATCTGTCTCTGATTTATATGATGAGTTAGATGATCCGGAACAGGTAGTTCTTTACGGAACAAGGATGTAGGATGATGCAGGTAGGAATTGTCGGTGCAGGAGCTTCAGGTTGTTTATGCGCATATTTTCTCTTAAAAGAAGGTGTAGATGTTACTCTTTTTGATTATGGGAAACCACTAAGGACATTGCTTCCAACAGGTGGAGGCAGGTGTAATTTAGCTCATGCGGAATATGATTTTAAAGAGCTTGCAAAAAATTATCCAAGGGGTGAAAAATTTTTGTATTCTGTTCTTTCAAGATTTTCAACGAGCGATACACTTTTGCTTTTTGAAGAACTGGGAATTGAGACATATATGCAGGATGATGGCAGAATTTTTCCTGTTTCAAATAATTCTAAAGATGTTCAAGATGCAATATTATCACAAATTAAATCAGCAAATTTTGTAAATGAATGCGTAAGTGAGGTTAATCGGATTGAAAACGGATATAAAGTTAAAACAAATAAATCTGAGTATTATTTTTCGCATGTTGTAATCTCAAACGGAGGAGGATTAAAGGCTAAAAAGATAAACGGTTTAAATCACAATATAATTCCTTATACGCCTGCGCTTGTAGGATTACAAACTGAAGTTACGAATCTCAGCGGAGTTGTTCTAAAAAATGTTTATTCAAAAGACTGTAAAATTGCTGATGATTTATTATTTACGCATTTTGGTATATCAGGACCGCTAACATATAAAATATCTTCATTTAAGACAAAAGAGAAAATTCCTTATATTCTTACATTTGACTTGCATCCGCAAGAATTTGATTTCCAGTCAATGTTAAACAAAAATTCTCAGAAAAACTTAAAGAACATTTTGGGTGTTATTTTCCCCCATCGTTTTGCAGAGTTTTTGTCAGGAAAATATGCAGAAGTAAAAGGGTATAATATAGACGGAAAAACTCGTGACAAAATATTAGATAATATCCATAATTTTAAACTGGAAATTAACGGATTTGATAAAGGAGAGGAAACGGTAACAGCAGGTGGATTTGATTTAAATGAGTTTAATTCGAAAACCATGGAATCAAAAATTTATCCTAATCTTTATGTACTTGGTGAAGCACTTGATATAGACGGTTTCTGCGGAGGATATAATTTGCAAAATGCATGGTCAACTGCATTTGTAGCTTCTGAAGCAATAATCAATAATAATTAAAAAAGGGTGTATTAATACACCCTTTTTTTGCTTTAGTTAAAGTGGCTTTCATCAGAACAATCGCAGTAACAAGCTTCTGCTTCTGTTGTTGCAAGAAGAAATATACCGCTTATACCAACAAGAGAATATACAATTCTGGACATAAGCGTTGCATCTCCAAATAGGGCAGCTACGATGTTGTAATTAAAAAAGCCAACTATACCCCATACGATTGCACCGGTAATTACAAGTGCGTATGCGATCATTCGTACTATATGCATAATTCACCTCCTTTCCATACTTTAGGCAATCAGAAAACAAAATGTCCTTTCATATTAATTATGATATTTATTTTTTGTTTTACATTACCTGACAGGAGGGTTCTTTATTACCTGTTTGTACTACAAATTACTGTTAATAATTCTGTCTATGCAGGCTTTTGGTGAATATTGCCATTCTCTTGCAGAGATTCTTGAAACTTTCAATCCTGAACGCTCAATTATCGTTTGTTTTTTCATGTTGGAAACTCTACAAATTGTTTTATCTTCAACGCCATCACATTCAATAACATATTTATCATCTACAAGCAGATCTGCGCTCAGTCCGGCAATCTCCGTTCCGCAGATAACTTTGTGTCCAAGAGAACGAAACGCTTCTGCAACTTCTTTTTCAAAAGAATTTTTATATATGTTTTCATCAAATTCATCAGATTGAGCAAGTGCATATCTGTTTTCATACTCTGAGCAGAAGCCTAAGTAGCTTCTCAAAATTCCCTCCGGTAGTTCTCTGGGGTCTTTTGATATAAAGTTAATCATTTGATAACGAGCTCTTGTAATTGCTACGTTAAAGAGATTTGGCTTTTGTAAGAATATTAAACTCTGCGGAAAACTATTATTCGCATAAGCCCAGGATATAAGTATAATATCTCTTTCATCACCTTGGAAAGTATGAGCAGTACCGATTTCTATCTGATGTTTTTCCATCATGTGTTCAGTTAAGACTTTAGAAACAGAGATTTTTAACTGCTCCACCTGTGCTCTGAATGGTGATATTATACCTATCGAAACAGGATGTTCCGGATTTTTTCTTTCATCTTCTACAACAATGTCGTGCAGCCGTTTAACAAGAGCTTCTATTTCAGGTAAGTTTCTTGTTGCATCAAAATCTACTTTTCCGTCAGGAACAACAACTGTTTCAAGAACTTTTTTTGAATTGTCATTTCTGCGCATAACCTTAATTCTTCCACCGTAAAATTCTTTATTAGAATAGTTAATAATAGGCGGTAAACTTCTGAAATGTTCGTCTAAAAGGACAGGGTGCATAGAATAGTAGTTAGCTAAATCAAACATGGAGTTAGTTCGGAATCTCCACATTAACTGATATCTGTCACCAATTCCGTATTGTGACATAAATGATTGTTCTTTTGCTTTTTCTAAGAATGATAAGTGCGGCAATTGTTTGTCATCACCTACTACAACTGCTCTTTTTGCTCTGAATAAAATCGGGAAGCAGCTGGCAATATCGCATTGAGACGCTTCATCAATGATTGCAACGTCAAATAATCCGGGTTTAAGAGGTAGAGAACCTGATGCTGCATACGTTGTAACACACCAACATGGGAATGCTTCAAGAAGTGGTCTGAAATCTTCTTGTTCAAGAAGTCTGTTTTGAAGATTTTTCTTTCTCTCTGTTAAAGATTTTGAGTGAACAAAAAGTCTTTGACGTTTTACAGGGTCTTGCATTAATCCTTTTAATGCTTCTCTTCTCTTGTTTTTTAAAATATCGATTGCAAGACGTTTTTGTTTCTTCTTCAGGTTTCTTATCTGCTCGGAAAGTACATGAATGTTTCCTGTTTTTTGAATTTCTGTTTCAATCTTTCTTGCTTCATATATTAATTTTGCATATTCTAATTCTGTTTGAAGAATTGAAAGATTTTCGTTGTTTACATTAAAATTCTTAATGTTAAGAATTTTTTTCAGGTTATTAAGAGAAGAATGATTTTTTATACCTGCCCAGAAACCGGATTTTTCCTGATTAGCAGAAAGAGTTAGTATTGTCGATTCAATTGTTTGAATTTCATCTCCTTTTAAAACTCTTGTTATAAAGAAGTGATTTTTATGTTGGGGTTCTTCCATTTTAATTCTTTCATTTACCCTGTTCCATTCTTCTTCGAGTTTAATAATTCTTTCAGATTTCTTTTCTAAGTCGGATATTGCTTTCAAAAGCTCTTCCATATCAGAAACGTCACAAAGAATAGTGTTTTCACTTCCTTCATTCAAATCAATTTTCTCGGCAAGTAAGTCTTGAAGCTGCATTGATAAATCTCTTTGGTAGTTTAATCTGCCGGCTCTTAGTGCTAAAAATGGTGCACCAAGGTCATTTAGCCTTTCTGCAACAACATCAACAGCTTTATCCATACGAGATGCAATAAGTACTGTTTTGCCGTTTGCAATCAAGTGTGCTGCAAGGTTAACTATTGTCTGTGATTTACCTGTTCCGGGAGGTCCGAATACTGAAACAAGTCTTGAATTCTCAATGTTTTTAATTACGTTTAATTGTGCATCAGAAAGTGACAACGGTGTCACAGGAAAGAAATTTTCAAGTGTCTTTTGCTGTGTATCAACAGGTTTTGATTGTGTGTACTCTTCATTTATTAAATTTAGTACGGTTTCCCTATATATTCCGCTCGGTTTTTCTGCAATTTGAGTTAATTCGTGCAAAACACCGGCTGTTGCAGAAGGACGCTTTGTTAAAATAATTGCACATTGGTTTGTAATATTTATTTTGTCTAATTTTATCGCTTTCTTGCTTGCAGCTTCCTCCGCTTCAATAATTTCGTCGATATTTTCTGAATCGATTTTTTCATTATATATATCTTTTGTAATATTGTCTTCGTCAATTTTTCCGCCTGCATCAAGAGATATATCAATATCAGGAACAATTGATTTTAGTGTTGTTAAGAAAATGTCTAATTTTTCTTGAGTAATAGGAACTGACGGAACGACATCCAATAAACCTTCAAGAAGTGATTCTGTTTCATCTTCGTCATCAGATTTTTTCATTAAAGCAGTTAATGCGCCGGTATTAAGAGAAATGAATTCGTCAGTAAGCATGCAATTTATGTTTACGCCGTTTCGTTCAAGATGACAAGGTGCATACAAAAGTGGTGTTAAAAACTCATTTTTTCTGCCGGATTTGCTTTTCCCAGTTAAGAATAAATATCCGTATATAAGGTATTTATCTTTTTGACTGGTATCTGCCTGAATCATAAGTTCTGTAATCTTAGGATCAGAACCCTCTAACTTTAAATATTCAAGTCCTTGTGTGAATAAAGTATCATCTTCATTTAAGAATATCCATTTGTTATCTTTATCAGCCTTAAGGTTTCTGAAAGTTGAACTTTTTACTTCTTCTCTTACGCAATCATGTAAATATTGGCTCAGCTTTTTAATAAAGCTGTTATTGAATGCGGAATTAATCGCTCTTGTTGCTTCTTGTAACATAATCTCTCCCATAGTACTTATATAATGAAGTTATTATATCATATTATTCACCCTTGGTACATGATGTAAATAATGTAATTAAAGGATAAACAACAATAAAAGATGTGTTATTCTATAGATGGAGAAATGTGACTATGAAAAAATTTTTAATAATATCAGGATTGTTGTTATTAGTGCCTACGTTATCTTTTGCGGATGAAACTACAGGACAGGCTGCTCAGGTAGTTCAAGCAACATCAGCGGTTAATCCGCTTACTGTAGCCCAAAATATTATGTTTGAAAATTGCACTAAAATTTTTAGTGTTAATCAGGAAAAGCTGTTTTATTTGACTTTAGCATCAATATCGGCGAACAGATTTAATATTGATGAGATTCAGAGTGCAAACGGTTATATAATTTTTTCTGCAAACAAAAACAAATATCTGGCTTCAATTGCTAAGGTCGATAAATCAAATGCAATCCTTAAAATTACGCCTTGTAACAACATTTATAACTTTCCACCGGGAATTATAACAAATACTTTCAAATATATTGATTTGAATTTAACTGCAAAAATATAGTATAGGTGACAATGTTTAGGTGTGGACGTATGTCTGGGATATAATTTTAAGTGTTTGTAAGAGGATTAGGTATGAAAAAACTTATTACATTATTTTTAGTCACAACAATCTTTATTGTTGGGTTAACTGCTTGTTCAGTAAGACAGGAAAATGCTCAAAAAGAAATTACTGTCTGGACTTTACAAATGGGGGACTTTGCTGATTATATGTATAAGGTAATAAGGGCGTATGAAAATGAACATCCAAATCTTCATATAAAATGGGTTGATGTTCCGTTTTCTGAAGGTGAAAAAAGAACTCTTGCAGCCGTCATGACAAATAATCCTCCTGATTTAATAAATCTTAATCCTGATTTTTCTGCTCTTCTTGCTCAAAAAGGAACCCTTGAAGAAATTGAACCAATATATTTATCAGATTTTAATCAAGAAGTAGTAAAAGCATTAACATATAATGATAAACTTTATTCAATTCCTTGGTATGCAACAAGCGCAATCACAATTTATAATAAAGATTTGTTTGCAAAATCAGGTATAATAAGACTTCCAAAAACTTATAAAGAAATGGCTTCAGTTGCTGAGAAAATTAAAACAGGCTCTGAAGCGTACGCATTTTTGCCAACAATTTCAGAAAACGATACAATGATGAAAATTTTAAATAAGTATGGAGTAAGTGAACTTGAGGACTTTAATTCAGATACTTCTAAGAAAGTTTTTGAAATGTTTAAAAACTTATATAAACAAGATCTTATTCCTCCTGAAACAATAACTATGACTCATAGAGAAGCTCTCGAACAATATATGGCCGGGAAAATAGTTTTCTATCAGGGCGGGTCAAATTTTCTTAATATGATAAAAGAAAATGCTCCATCAATATATGAACAAACTGACGTAACAGAGCAGTTAAAAGGCCCTGTTGGGCAGAATGATATATCTGTTATGAACTTCGTTATACCAAAGCGTGCAAAAATGAAGAAAGAAGCATTAGAGTTTTGTCTGTATTTAACAAATGCTAAAAATCAACTCGAACTTGCTCAAATGACTAATATTATTGCAACAAATTCAGAGGCTTTAAGTAATAAATTTTATAATGATAATTCTGATTTGATGTCAAAAGCCCGTTCAATTAGTGCAAAGCAGTTAAATCATATTTATCCTCAATTGAAACAGCGAAGAAATCAAAAGGATATCAATACTCAGGTAAATACGTCTGTTCAAACAATTTTGCTTGATAAAGATTCTATAGATAACACATTGGACAGGCTAGTAAAATCTATATCAGGTGTTGATTAAAGAATCGGTTTGCAAAAACCGTCAATATAATCTAAAATCAAAATTATGGAATACAAATATCTGGACAGTTTATATAATAAAGATGACTTGATTCTGCCTGCTTCAGACAGAATAGACAGATTTTTGCTGAAAAATCATTATTCAGATGTAATGAAAGCAATAGACTTTATAAAGTCTGACGGAAATTTATTGTATATTCATGGTTTTTTAGGAACCGGAAAACGCCAGTTTATAAATTATGTAACTGAGTTTCTCAGTAAAGATGTAATTGTTTTGGAATATTACTGCAAACCGTCAACTGTTTGTGACGATATTTTATTGTCCTTTATTGATGTTATAGAAAAAAATTCACTGGCTAAAGCAGTAAGTCATACTGCAAAAGTAACAACACTTGCAGTAAAGTTTCAGCAATATGTTTCATCTATAAAGAAACCTTTTGTGCTTATTTTACATGCGTATGATGACATAACAAAAGAAAACATATCTCTTGTGTCTGATTGTATGACTTCACTCTTGCAAAAAAATGATAATGTAAAACTTATTTTTTCGACAAGAGCAATGCTGCAGAATGTTTTTGGAGATGTAAAAGTAAGTAAGAAAATATTTTTAAAAGCATTTTCAAAAGATTTATTTAATGAATTTATTACGACTCATAAAATAACCGGTACAGACGAAGCATTTGATGAATTTTATAAGTATTCACGAGGATATTATTATTATACAATTTTGTCAATCAAGATTATGCTTGCAATGAAGCTGCATCTTAACGATTTCTTATCAAAGTTTAAACTTTCAGGAATGTCTTTTGATTCGTATTTGGGTGCAACTTATATAAACCTTATTCCTAATACAATAAAAAACTTTTTCTGGTTTATTCGTACTATAAGACATGGAATAAGTGTTAATGCTCTCGCTGTGCTAGGTTTATATGATGATTTTTCAATAGGTTATTTAAAAAATAATTTAATGATTTTTCAAACAGGCGAACTAATATATGTACAAGATTATTTTCAGCAGGACATAGATATATCAATTCCTGTAAAAACTGACATCAAGCTGCACAAATATATAATTAATCTGTATGAAAAAGAGTTAAAGGAATCCTTGCAAACTCGTGCCATTTTGATCTCAAGACAGGCTTTGAGGGCAGAAATTGAGTATCATAAACAGGTTATATATGAACTTGAAAACCCATCTGAGGTAGCTGCAAAGAAACAAAATGATTCAAAGAAAACTTCAAATACAGAAATTCCTGAGTTATTAAGTGTGGAAGAAAATGATATAACATATAAGATGCGGACTTGTAAAAAGTTAACTGATGCAAAAAAATACACTGAGGCAATCGAAAAATATCTAAAAATAATTGATGATGATGAACCTAATGACGATACTTTGGCTGAAATAAGGGTAGAATTGGGAAAATTGTACCACATTGTTAATGAGTATGATAAGTCACAACATTATTATGAAGTTGCAGAAAAATATTATAAAAATAAAGAAGAATACATAAGCTTAAACTATCTTTACTATGATTTAACAGGTCTTTATTTTGATATGTATAAAATAGAGCGGGCTATTGAAACAATTAAAAAAGTTATTTATTCTGTTGACACTCCTCAATCTTTGCTGGTAGATTCATGCACGCTTCTTGGGAATATATACAGCGAAATAAAAAATTATGATGAGGCGTCAAAATATTATCAAAAAGCCCTAGAGTCAATAGATGAAAATATACAGGGCAAAAGTGTATCAGAATTGTATTTTAAGTATGCTCTTATGTGTGATGAAAACGGTGATACAAATTTAGCTTTTGAATATTATAACAAATGTATTTCAATGAATGATGACAGTCAGTATAGACCTCTTGCTTATTCAAATATAGGCTCTTGTTATTATGAAAATGGTAATTTGTCTGATGCGGAAGATTGTTTTATAAAATCTTATAAAATAGAAAAAACAAATAATAACTATGAAGGAATTTATTATACAGCTTCTTATTTAGCAAAAATATATTTAAAAACAAATCCTTCAAAAGTTCTGGACTTTTTAATAGAGGCAAAGCAAAGTGCAGAATTTATAAATGAAGATTTTTATATTCTCGAAGCAACTGTTGCTTTGGGGGATTATTATTATGATCATCCGGATATGAGTAAAAAGGCTCTTACAGAATATTTTAACGCTCGTAAAATAGCAAGAAATTATGGTAATATGGTTGATATAGCAAAAATTGAAGAACGTATAAATGATATGAAACAGCGTATGGACAGAAATGATTATCAAAAACTAGAAGATACTTATGGCTAATGAATTTGAAATAGAAAGTGATTTTACCGAATATCAAAAAGTCTTTTTGGAAGAAAACTCTAAACTAAATTTGATTTCTAAAAGTGATGAGAAATTTTTGTATGAAAAGCATATTTATGATTCTCTTTCGATAAAGATGACAGGTCTTTTGCAAGACGGTCAGAATTTACTTGATATTGGTTGCGGAGGTGGTTTCCCTTGTGTACCTCTGGCGATAGAATATCCTGAGGTAAATATTATTGGAATAGATAGTATAAGAAAAAAAATAAATGCTATTAATAATATAAAATATGCTTTGGAATTAAAAAACCTGTCGACTGTTTGTGATAGAGTAGAAAACTTAAAAGACAAAAAATTTGATATTATAACAAGCAGGGCTGTTGCAGATTTGGCTAAAATATCAGAATATGCACTACCTCTTTTAAAAGCAGACGGTTTTTTTGTTGCTTATAAGTCACGAAAAGTTGTTGAAGAAATAGATGGTGCCAAAAAAATTCTTCTTAAATATAGAGCTAAAATTATTGATGTAATCAAATACAATCTCCCTCTTGAAGAAATTTATGAGAGAAATTTAGTTGTTATCGGTTTTTAGTACAAAAATATTCTGCAAAGTTTTTTAAACAGTGCAGAATATTTTTTATTATTTTATATTAATTAGTGAGCATTTGCTACATAGTTACTGAATTTTGAATTAATAAAATAAGGATTTAGGCTTACAGCTTTTGTGTAATCTGCTTCAAAATCATTCATGTTACCAAGCTGTTTGTTAATAGCTGCTCTATAGTAGTATGCATCAGCATTTTCTACATTGTTTTGAATAGATTTGCTTAAATCAGCTTTACTGCCTTCCAAGTCACCCATCATGTATTTTTGTAATGCTCTAACGTAGTATTTTTCAGATAATTTCAAGTTGTCTTTTGTGTTAACAACCGGATTATTGTTGCAATTATCATGTCCGTTAAAGTGATGATTGTTGTTGAAATTATCGTGGTTGTGATAATTGTTGTTGCCGTGAGCGTGATTATCACTTAAGTGGTTGTTGTGATTGTTGTTGAAATTATCGTGATTATGATAATTGTTGTCGCCGTGAGCGTGATTATCACTTAAGTGGTTGTTGTGATTGTTGTTGAAGTTATCGTGGTTGTGATAATTATTGTTGCCGTGAGCGTGATTGTCACTTAAGTGGTTGTTGTGATTGTTGTTGAAATTATCGTGGTTGTGATAATTGTTGTTGCCGTGAGCGTGATTGTCACTTAAGTGGTTGTTGTGATTGTTGTTGAAATTATCGTGGTTGTGATAATTATTGTTGCCGTGAGCGTGATTGTCACTTATGTGGTTGTTCTGATTGTAATATCCATGTCCGTGGTTAATAGGTTTGTTTTCAAAATCGCTTTTATCAAAGTAGTCTTTTTTTACAACAATATCACTGTTTCTGTGATTGTATCCGTTATTATGATTAAAGTTATGATTGTTGTTATAGTTATTGTGTCTGTCGTGGTTATGGTTTGCTATGTGGTTGTTATTATGATTAAAATTATTGTTGTAATTATTATTACCATGTCCATGGTCGTTTGCATGATTATGATTGAATTCTCTGTGACCGTTGTTATTATATGAATGGTTATTGCTTATTTGATGGTTGTTTTGTCCGTAATGGTTGTGGAAGTCACCATGCCCGTTGTTACCGTGGTGCGGGTGATGCCCATTATGATTATGGCTGGAGATATTTTGTCCGTCGCCATCAACAATAACTATACTACCGTTGTTTTCAACCGCATGTCTGTTATGGCAGCAATGGTTGCCATGAAATTCCAAATAGTCTTGTCCGTTATCCGTAACAAGTTTTTGTTCGCTTCCGATAGAAATTTTCATTCCCGGAGTTACAATGTTATATTTTCCTGCAACTTGAATAGTTGCATCTTTCATTTCAATACCAACCTGTTTTCCGTATTGGTCATATACCTTAGTAAATTGAGCTTTTGAAAAATCATTATTTTGTAAATCTTTTAGAGTTACGTTTGACATATTTTGTGTGGATATTGTTACATCACCTGCTGCAGTAAAGCGTGAACCGTCAAACAGAACCCCGTTTGGGTTTGAAATGATTAAATTACTAATACCGTTGTTAGCGTTAATTGCACCATAAACTTTTGTCATGCCCTGATTAACTGTGTTTAAAACGGTAAGATCTTTAGCTCCATTTACGGCATTAAAGTTAAGTGTTTCATTTTTATTAACATTTAGTTTATTCCAATTAACAATTGAATTCCCATCAAAGTTCAAGTTTGCTGAATTTACACCTTTATCCAGTCCTGCAAAACCGCCTTGTACGTTATTAATCTCCGCACCGCCAATGCCCTGTCCTAAACCGGTATCAATAGCGGCATAAGATACTTGCATACTCATAAATACTGTACATAATACGCAAGAAGTTAAATTCTTTAAATTTTTCATACACACAATCTCCTGTTCAATATTGTTGATATTTTTTCTAAAACTTCTCAAGGATTATATTTGTTATAGAAAAGAGAAAATGT
Source organism: uncultured bacterium (assembly GCA_902797965.1). GTDB lineage: Bacteria > Cyanobacteriota > Vampirovibrionia > Gastranaerophilales > Gastranaerophilaceae > CAG-196. The sequence goes on along the minus strand of CADBUY010000002.1, from coordinate 64,766 downwards.
TACAAAAATTAATATAAAGGTATAAAGGTATAGATAAAATATTAAAATGCGGCATAAGAACCGATAACTCTCATTCCTTTTGATTGATGTGCTAAGTCTTTAAACAATTGTTGAATGATTTCGTCTTCTTTATGCCCATCAAAATCAATAAATACAGCTTGCTCTGAGGCATTATTATTAACCATTTTTGAATTAATTTGTGTTATATTAATGTGATATTTAACAAAAACCTGAACAATATCCAAAAGAGCTCCCTGATGGTCATCAAGAAATAATACAATACTTGTTTTATCATGTCCTGTCGGTTTTGTTTCCGCATCACCTATAACAATAAATCTTCTGTTATTTATTTTAAAATCTTCAACGTGTTCTTTTAGTATGTTAAGGTTATATAATTCAGCCGTTTTTGGAGTTCCGATAATCGAATAGGTCAAATTGTAATTGTTAAGCATTCTCGCAGACTCATCCATGCTTTCAGCAATTATTACATTAAGCTGTCTTGGCATTTCCTCTTTAATAAATTTTTTACATTTTGCTAGGGCATTCGGGTTTGCAATAAGTCCTGTTACGCTGTAAAATTCCGTAGTCTTTGAGAGAATACAGTCATTAACCGGAATAATTGTTTCAGCAAGAATTTGTATGTTTTGATTTTTTGTGACAATGAGATTGTCTATGGTTTCCCTTATAATTCCCTTGTATGTTGTTTCAACAGGAAGAATTGCAATTGCGTTAGAATGTTCGTCAACATAATCTATGCAATCTTTTATTGCGTTCAGAGATAATTGGTACAGGAATAAATTATAGGCTTTGAATAGCTTATCTTTTGCAATTTCCGAATAAGAACCGCCCATTCCCAAACAAACAACTTCATTAAAATTCTCAAACATAAAAACTTTTACCCTCTCCCCACCCCTCCCCCAAGGGAGGAAGTCGTTTTCTTCTATCTGACTTTGTTTTCGCAGCCGTCAATAAGACGCTTTATATTTTCTCTGTGTAAATATACTATGTAAATTGCACCTAGTACACAATAGCAAATGTATGCAATAGGAGCTTTCGCAAAATACATAATAAAAGGTGATAATAATAATGCGATTATAGAACCTACTGAAACGTATTTTGTTGTATATGTTATTGTTCCCCAGACTGCAGCAATAATTAAGCCGACAATCCAATTAAGAGCTAATATTGTTCCAACTCCTGAAGCGACTGATTTTCCGCCTTTAAATTGCAAAAATATAGATTTGCTGTGACCGATAATTACTGCAACAGAAGCTATAACTGGAGCTAAACCGTATTTTGCTCCGGCAGAAATAAATAATTTTGCTAAGATAACCGGTAAAGCACCTTTAAAAGCATCAAGAAGCAAAACTATGAAAAACCACTTTTTACCTAAAACTCTTTTTACGTTTGTGGCGCCAGTAGAACCTGAACCTATTGTTCTGATATCCTCTCCTGTTTTTGCTTTAACAATCAAATATCCTGTTGAAATAGAACCAATCAGATACGCAGCGATAGCAGTTATTAATAACTCAAAAATTTTAAAAATCATAATTATGATTTACTCCTCTTCCTAGATAATATTATAATTCAAATAAACAAAAAAGGTGACAATTGTCACCTTTTTTTATTTACATTATAAAATGTTTAGCTTACTCTTCGCTATTCCATTTTGAGCGGATATAATTGTATTCCTCTTGAGTAATTTCAGCATAGCCTGCTTCACCTTGAGATGGATCTTTTTTGTAATAGTGAGTCGTTCCATCTTCTTCAACTTGAGTTGTTAAATCAGGTAATTTTTCTGCAACCTGAGGTTTTGTTTCTTCCGGTTTTGCTGATAATTCAAGATTTTGCTTTAATTCAGGATGCTCTTTTAAATATTTAATAATATCCTCTTTTGTTGTTAGTTTTTCCGCGTCTTCAGCAGGAATAGAGCTTATCATTTTTGCTAAAATATCTTTCGCTTTGGGTCCTTTTAGAACTATTCTTTCCAAAGAATCTGTGCCCGTATTGATTTGTTTTTCAGACTCACCGTTCTTTGCCAATATTGCATCAATATTTTTTTGATCAATTTCGTATTTTTTTATAAGTTTTGCAATATCTTTTGCAGAAAATTTTTGTTCAATTTTCTTAGCTGCTTCACCTTGTTGGGTTTGTCCGACAGGAACCTTTATTGTTTTTTTAGGAACATTTTTGTTTGGATCATATTCATATCCTTTATCCTCGGCTTGTCTTTCCCAATATTCTTTACCAAGTGGATTTTCTCCGCCTGATGCCGGTCCGTTTACCATGCTGCCATCCTTTCTTTAGTTAAAACTTACTTTTAAAAATTTACTTTTTATATATCGGCATAAATTGTAAAAACTTTAGTAAAAATTGTTTTTTGTTACAAAAATTTACATAACAATAATTTTTATGAATAAGTGATTTATGCTTTATTGGGTATTTCACGCGTATATATCATTATTTTTTGTATACTGTTGTTTTTTTCCTACCTCATTTGTATATTTGTGATAATATGTTTATATACATTGATGTGGAGTCAAACTTGAAAAATCTTTCAATGATATATAAAAATTTAATAATATCAGGATTGGTACTGTCTGCCCTAACTGTGCCATGTTTGTTTTGCTCCGCAGAAACGATAACCAACACACAGGAAGAGGATTACATTGAAGAATCTAATTATGATTCAAGTACCGCTTATATCAATGATATAGAGATTTTGGGGTCAAATATTATTAAACCTGAATTTATTTTGTCAAAGATGTCACTAAAAAAAGGTGACTTATATGACAAAGATAAAATGCAGCAAGACCTCAAAACCATATATAAATTGGGATATTTTACGGAAAGAATGAAAGCTGTTCCTGCAAAGAATTCTAACGGTACAATATCTTTAAAAATTATTGTAGAAGAAAATATTCCTGTAACTGACTTCACAATTGAGGGTAATACTGTAGTTTCTTCTGAAGAGATTATGCAGTATTTGCTACCTTTAAAAGGTAAGCCTCAGAATATCGCAGCTATAAATCAGGCAATGGAAAATATTAACCAATGCTATTACAATAAAGGTTATATTTTATCAAAAATTGACTCCATATATGATGACCCAGATGGAACTCTGAATTTAAGTATTACAGAGGGTAAAATTAATTCAATATCAATAAAAGGTAATGAAAAAACAAAAGAATATGTTATAGAACGTAACATCATGACAGAACCTGGTTCTGTATATAACGAAAACCAAATGAAACAGGATTTGGTCAGATTATATTCAACTCAGGCGTTTAAGGATGTAAACAGGACAATAGAAGCATCACCTGAGGATCCTGATAAATTTGATATTACGATTGAACTTAAAGAACAAAGAACTGCATCTGTTTCTTTAGGTGGTGGTCTGGATTCCGCAACCGGTGTATTTGGTTCTGTCGGTATATCAGACAATAACTTCAGAGGAAGAAATCAAAGAGTTTCAGTTTCAGGTATGGTTGGTTCAGGTGTCCTGATGAGTGACTCATCTATTAAGAACCATGTTAACTATCAGGCAGAAATTAGTTTCTTTGAACCGCATTTTCTTAATGCGGATAACTCTTTAATGAGTAAAATATATTTTAGAGATTTGGGCAGTTATCAGGTTCCTCTTGCTTTGGAACGTAGAATTGGGATAGAGGGAACTCTAGCACACAGACTGAAATCAAATCCTCGCTTATCATCAACTCTTACTGTAGGTGGAGAATACGTTAATATGAAAGAGGGCGATTACAACAGAATTGCAGGTATGTATCGTTCTCATAACTTAGATATATCAAATCGTGCTAAGGAATTACAAGGAGGATACTTCTTAAAAATAGCACCTGGGTTATCTTATGATTCAAGAGATTCTGCTATGAACCCTCGAAACGGTGTAATTGCATCAATCAGGTATGAAGAAGCATTTGGACTGGACGGATTTAATAAAACAACAGGTCGTTTATCAGGTATGGCTAAAAGATATATACCGATAGGTAAAAAATCTTCATTCTCTTTAACCGGACGAGGCGGCATGAAGATTCATGGTTCAAATATGCCTGAATACATGGCTTATCGTTTAGGTGGTCCGTATACTGTAAGAGGTTATAAAGTTAACGGTGTAGGTACCGGTACTTCGTTTATAATGGGTTCTGCTGAGTTAGCAACTCCAATTCCGTTTGTAGACAGATTGAAAGTAAACTTCTTGCAGAATTTGAGAATAACATTCTGGGTTGATGCAGGTACCGTATTTAATCCTACAATTGCAAGTACTTTGTATGACAGACCAATGCATGCGATTACAGCAGGTGTCGGCTTGAAGATAAATATGCCCGGTGTAGGACCTCTTGCAATTGACTACGGCTTCCCGCTAACGAATCCAGGTCCTAACGGAAATAGACATGGCTACTTTACATTCGGTGTTGGTGACATGATGTATTAAAAGGTAAAATAAGATATAAATACTATTTGAGTAAAAATAAAATAAAAAACGAAAGGAGTTAATATGAAAGGATTAAAATTAGGAATTGCAGCTTTGGCAATTATGGCGATGACAAGTGTTGTAAATGCGTCTGGTGTTGGTTACATTGATTATGCGAAAGTAATTGATAATTATGATTATGCAAAACAAGTAACAAAAGAGGTTGATGCAAAGGGTTTGGAAATGCAGCAATTTCTTGTAGATAAAGAAAAAGAGTACAAAAATCTCGATACACCTCTTAAAAAACAAACTTTTGAAGAAAGAGTTTCTCAGGAATTTAAGGCAAAAGAAGCTGCTTACGTTGCTTTAAGAGAAAAAAGAGAAAAAGAAGTTTTTAGCAAAGTTCAGGATGCAGCAAAGGCAGTAATGGTTGAACAAAAACTCGATGCTGTTATGGATGTAAGAGGTGTGTTTGTAGGTGGTATTGATATCACTCAAAACGTTATACAAAAATTAAAAGTTGTAAAGTAAGTTAAAAATATTTTAATATTGAATAGAGGAATGTTATGTACAACAGAAAAATGCAGTACGTTATAAAGTCAGTACCGACAGATGATAAGCAGGCTTTGGAAGATTTGTTAAACCAGATGTCAGAAGAAGGTTGGGATTTGTATACAATGCACGAAGTTGAGACGGATTCCTCTTTTGATTTTAACTGTATTTTTATGCGTCAGCGTCAGGAAGAAGAAAAGACTGATTTGGATGACATTGTAAATATCACAAGTTTCAAGTACCGTATGGAAAAAATGCTTGCTGCGCCATCAAGTCCTTATGCTTCTTGTAAAGAGATTCAGCTAAAAATATCAAATCAAAAAGAAAGAATTAAAAAGATTAAGTCTCAGTTAGAGAGTGATAATCTTTCGCCTGACGAAAAAAACAGACTAAACAATCAGATGTCAGACGAACTCAGACAATTAGACGGTTTGAAGCAGTCGCTTGTTAATGAGATTTCACCTGATGCAATGTTCTCAACGATTAAAGAAGAAAAGTTTGTTGTAAATCTTTCTGAAGAGATTTTAGAAGTGATTTCAATGGAAGCTAATGACAATCTTCTTGCAGAAACTGTTAAGATAAGACAAAAACTTGCGGACACATTAGGGTATGTAATTCCGCATATCCATTTTCATAACAGTGATGAATTAAATCAAAATGAATTCAGTATAAAAATTCATGATATCGAATTATTTAGAACAGTCGTTTTCCCCGGATACTATGCTTTTTATAAAGATGAATTAAAGGGATATAAAACAACAGAGGATGATATTGTTATAACAGATGAAATTACAGGTAAAAAATTAATCTGGATACCTCAGCTTAAAGTTAAAGATTTCTGGGCAAAAGGTATGTCTGCTGTTGAATATATAGGTAAAGCTATTGAAACAATCGCGATAGAAGAAGTTTCGGACATAATGGACTACAATGATGTTAACAAGTATGTCGAAAAAGTTATGGAAACAAATTCTTTCTTGGTTGATAATATTTTGCCGGATTTTATGACAGCTTCTGATTTAAAATATCTGTTAACCTGCTTAATCAGAGAACATGTTTCTGTTAAAAATATTGTTTATATTTTTGAAAAAATTAATGATTATGCCGGTGAGCCGACAAAGGAAGATTTATTAGACAAAGTAAGATTGGCATTATCTAAACATATAATCAAAGATTTAGCTATTGATGGTGAACTCAAAGTCATAGAGTTTTCTGACGAAACTTTGGATAAAGTATACGGTTTCTTTGGCGGAGAAGATGAAGAAGATGAAAATATTGTAAGAATTGATGCAAAGGATGTTGAAGATATTGCCGCAAAACTTACAAAGTTTGCAAAATCCAAGAAAATATCAAGCCCTATTATTGTGGTTCCGATGGATTTAAGACATATGATTTTTGTAATATTAAGTGAATTTGTTCCTAATTTAACAGTATTAGCGCATGAAGAACTTGTTTCTGAATGTGATATTAAGTTTCTGGGAAAAGTTTAAATACGAATATGTTAAATCAATTTTCAAGAACAGAGTTGTTAATTGGTAAAGAAGGATTAGAAAAGCTTTCTAATTCAAGAGTTGCTGTCTTTGGAATAGGCGGAGTCGGCGGATATGTAGTAGAAGCTCTGGTTAGAAGTGGACTAGGTTCTATTGATTTAATTGATAATGATAAAGTTGCACTTACAAACCTAAACAGACAAATTATTGCAACGCATAAAACAATAGGACAATATAAAGTTGACGTTGCGGAAGAAAGAATTAAGGACATTAATCCGGAGGTAAAAGTAAGGAAATATAATTTGTTTTATACTCCTGAAAACGCTGACAATATTGATTTTACTCAGTATGATTATGTAGTAGATGCAATTGATACTGTAGTTGGAAAGCTGGAAATTATTGAACGCGCAAAACGTGCAAATGTTCCTGTAATATCTTCAATGGGTGCAGGGAATAAGATGCACCCGGAAATGTTTGAAGTTGCTGATATTTCAAAAACTTCTGTTTGTCCTCTTGCAAAAGTTATACGACAGGAACTAAAAAAACGCAGAATAAAAAAAGTAAAAGTTGTTTATTCAAAAGAAATACCTGTAAAACCAAAAACAGAAATTGATGAAGAATCTCATAAACGCTTTATTCCGGGGAGTAACGCTTTTGTTCCGTCAGCCGTTGGTTTGATTATTGCAGGTGAAGTTATAAGGGATTTAATAGATTGATGAAAGATTATTTAATTGATACACATGCCCATATTGATATGTTGGTAAATGAAGACATAGCACTTAACGATATTATTCGCGAGATGAATGATAATGGCGTTAAAAAAGCCATAATACCGTCTGTTGAGATTGCAACTCTGGACAAAGTGGTAGAATTAGCTAACTCTGACGAAAATATTTTTGGAATGGTCGGATTATTTCCAAGCGAGGCAAAAACTTATACAGAAGAATTTGAGCAAAAGATGGAATTTATTGCACACAATAATTCTAAAATCGTTGCAGTCGGTGAAATTGGACTTGATTATTACTGGGATAAATCTTTTATAGATTTGCAAAAAGAGGTTTTTATAAAACAGATTAAAATGGCAAAACGCCTGAATTTACCTATAGTTGTTCACGATAGAGAAGCACATAAAGATTGTTTTGATATTTTGAAAGAAGAAAAAGCGGAGAATGTTCTGTTTCATTGTTTTTCAGGCAGTGTGGAATTTATGAAAGAGTGCGTAAAACAAGGTTGGTATATTGCTATTGGTGGAGTTGTTACTTTTAAAAATGCTGTTAAGATGAAAGATGTTGCTCGTGAAGTTCCTTTAGACAGACTTGTTTTAGAAACGGATTCACCATATTTAACACCTGTTCCTTTCAGGGGTAAACCGAATAAGCCGGCTTATGTAAAATATGTAGCAGAAGAAATTGCAAAGATTAGAGAAATGTCTTATGAAGAAATTGTAGATATAACGACAACAAATGCAGAAAGGTTTTTTGGAATTTGAAAAAAGAACGCTTAGATAAAATTTTGGTAGATTTAGGTTATTTTGAAAACAAAAGTAAGGCTTCCGCTGCAATTCTAGCAGGAAATGTAATGATAGGAACAGAAGTTATTACAAAAGCAGGTTTTCAGATAGACCCATCAAAAGACTATGATTTTAAAGTTAAAACAATGCCTTATGTATCAAGAGGCGGTTTTAAACTAAAAAAAGCTCTTGATGCGTTTGATTTTTCGCCAAAAGACAGAATTTGTTTTGATGCAGGAGCTTCAACGGGAGGCTTTACTGATTGTCTGCTTCAGAATGGTGCAAAATTCGTTTATGCGGTTGATGTCGGATACGGACAATTAGATTGGAAAATCAGAAGTTCAGAACAGGTTAAAACTATAGAAAAAACTAATCTGAAAATTTGTTCGTTTGAAGATATATATGCAGAAAATGAGCCTGTTGCAGATTTGCTTGTTTCTGACTTGTCATTTATATCTTTAACCAAAGTTTTACCAAATTTAAAGAACCTGATGTCTAAAGATGGGCACGAAATGATTTGCCTTATAAAACCTCAGTTTGAAGCAGGAAAAGAACTTGTTGAAAAAGGCGGTGTTGTAAAAGACAAAAATACACATAAAGTTGTTATTGAAAATGTTTTAAATTGTATAAAGTCATTAGATTATAACATTAAGGGATTGACCTATTCTTCAATAAAAGGTCCTGCCGGTAATATAGAGTATCTTGTTTGGTTTGGTACTAATGGCGAAGTGGAAGATGTTGATATTGAAGGAGTTGTAAATTCTGCCCATCAGAATTTATAAAAATCTGTTGTGTTCTCTTTCCCATTTAACATTTGTAGATGGTCCATGACCGGGGTAAATTGTAATATTATCAGGCAGAGTAAATATTTTGGACTGTATACTTTCAACTATCTGGTCAAAATCTCCGCCTTCCATGTCACATCTTCCTACTGATTCTCTGAAAATTGTGTCACCGGAAAACAGCACATCGTTAATGAGATAACAAACTCCTCCTTGAGTGTGTCCCGGAGTGTGTATGACTTTAATATCAATGTTTCCCAGTTTTATAACATCACCGTCTTTTATGAAAATATCAATTTGAGGGGTTGTAATTTCTGGGATGCCAAACATTGGTAAATAATTATTTGCCTGTTTTAGAATACCCAAATCGTTTTCATGCATAACAACTTTTGCTTCACCTTGTCTTATTCCTGCAATATGGTCAAAGTGTCCATGAGTCAGCAAAATGTATTTTAGTTTTGCGCCGTGTTCTTCAATAGTTTTTGTGACATTAGAATCAACAAAAGAACAGTCAATTAGTGCGGCTTCTTTTGTTTCATCATCTATAATAAGGTAATTATTATTCTCAATCGGCGGTTCTTTAAAAGTTTTAATAATCATAACAAAATTATATCAAAAAAAATGAGTCTTGATATCAAGACTCATTTTTTAATTATTTTATCCTATGCAAGAAAGTTCTCCAGGCTTTTTCTCTTCAACAAATTTCGGGTTTAACCATCCTGTTTTGTATCCTACATATCCGAGTCCTGAAACAATTGCCGCACCGCTGACTATTCCAAGAGTCCATTTACCGGATTTAGATTTTGCCCATTTAGATAGCTTTTCCATAAATGATTTTGTTGTTTTTGTTCCGCGACCATTATTTACTTGTTCACCTAAGTCTGATAAATCAAGCTTTATTACATCTTTATCGCTTATATTTTTACCGTTTTTGCTGTTGAAGTGCCAATCCCAGTAAAGTTCGCCTGATGATTTGCCTGTCTTACTTAGCCATCCGTTACCAAACCATGTTGTATCAGCATCTACCTGATTTTTTAAGATTTGTTTTGCAATATCTGTATTTCTGTCTTTGATTAATGCTCTTTCTAAGCATTCTGCCATTTCATCAGAGATTACGGAATCTCTTAAATTCTTCAATGCATCATTATATTTATCATTTCCTTCAATACATTTTTTCAGGTAATCTGCTGGAATTTCCTCTCCTGTTTGAAGAGTGAATTTTTTGCTTATTTCTTTACTGATTTTTTCTTTTGCTTGTGTAAATTCTGTTTTTGCTTTTTCGTTAGCAGCATTTAGTGCTTCTTCTTCTGTCATAAAGTATTCATGTTTGCCTTTATAAGCATCCATTAGTTTAACATCGGCTTCAACTTCAGGATCGAAGTTCTTTTGAGCCATACCTTGAACGTTAGGTACTACAGGAGTACATAAGTATTTTTTTGCTTCAAGGTCTGTTAATTCACAAGGTGCAAATCTTGAAGGTAATAATGCAACATCTGCTGCACAAGCAAAATCTTTACCCGGTGCAAAACCGTCCATTAATACCATTCTTCCTTTTAATAACGGATCATTCATTAAAGATTTAAATTTTTCTACAGTAGATTTTTCATATTGCATTTCGCCACCAAAAATCAAAACTGCATCAGGATCTTTGTCTGCATATTTTTGGAAAGAATCAATTACTGTATCCATACCTTTTTGGAAGTCGCCTCTTCCCCAGCTTATTATTAATTTAATATCTTCGCCATTATTTAATTTATTAATATAGTCTTTACTAATTCCACCGTAGATTTTTGCTTCTCTATTTGGAGCACCTGTAAGGATTGCCATTTGTCCACTGCCAGCTTTTCCCCATTCACCTTTTTTAGCATCCCAGAATTGAGCTCCAGCCAGTTCTGGGTTAAATCTCTCAAGTAAATTTATTTTGTTGAATTTTTTAACATCTCTTATGTGTGATAAATCATATTTTTGGCTAGTGTCAAAAATTCTGAACTTGTTAATATTTTTCTCTGTACCGTCTGCTAATTTTAGTTTTACATCTTTTTTGAATCCATCCTGTAAGCCGTCTTCTGTAAAACCTGAAACAGTAGGATCCATCATTACATTGGTTAAACCTTTAAATCTGCCTAATGTATCCAGCTCTTTCAAACTTTCATAAAGAGGTGATACAAGCTCATTGGTGATGATTGAATCGTGGTATCCCTCAGAAACGGTTGTTAGCATTGGAACATATCCTGCTTTTGCATAGTGGATAGGAATGTTATACGCTGACATGCCGCCTTTTGCATCATAGAAATTCTTTAGTACGGTTTCTCTTAAGAATTTTTCTTCTTCACCGAGTTTTAATGCTTCTATATATTTTTTACTGTTAATAATTTTTTCGATATCTTCTTTTGTTGCACCGAGGTTAACGATAGCCTGCCTTGCTCCCATTTCTTGAATATATCCTCTGTTCATGTTGTGACCGACACCACCTAAGAATTTATCTTGGAAGTATGAATCGCCTGCTGCGTTTTTCATTGCTGCATAGTGCATTGTAAACATTGACTGACCGTCTGAACATAACAAGTATCTTGGGTCAATGTTTGTTTTTTGTGAAAAAGCCGGTAATTGCTCAACCAATGCTTTGTTAAATTTAGCATATTCCTGACCTTTCCAGCCGGATGCAAATCTTTTTGCCAAATCATCTCCCGTAACAGTAGCATAACTTCCGTCACCGTAGGGTTTTGGCATGCTGGCGGTTGAATCTACATATACAAAAACAAATTCTAGTTTGTTTTGTAACTCCTTGCTCATTTGACTTTTGTTCATAGCCTTTTCTAATGAGCCGTCTTTACATGCTCTAAACAACTTAATCGGAACATTCTTTTCTGTTCCCCAATCCATTTTAGAAGATGAAATTTCTTCCAGTAAGAATATGTCTTTTTCATTGTCTTTTAAAATTTTTGCTAAATCGTCTTTAACTCCGATTGTATGCTTAGTAATAAACGGCATTCCTTCTTTTCCTTTGAAAGGATGATCTGCCGGTAAATTATTAGGAATATATCTTACTTTTACATCTTGTGCCAGAGTGCCTTTAAGTTCACCTGTATTTGGGTCAACATCTTTTTTGTAAACAACTTCCTGATTGTATAGCGGAATGAATTTTACAATCTTGTCGACATTCCTGTCTAAAAAGTTATAGTCGTGAGAGACTGTTCCTACACCGCCATTTTTCATTCCAAATAATGGTTCTTCTGCTACAACGTGAGCAATGTGTCTTGGATTACCACTCTTAAATGATATCATTGACATTCCGTTATTTAACTGTTTTGTTTCAAGTCCGACAGCGTTCGTATTGTTGATGTCTGGATTAGTCTTTTCTCTCAACCTTACAGAGGAATAATCAGTCCCGATTGTATTAATTCGCATAATTAACTCCTTGCACACATAATTTCTTCTATATATATAAAAACGAATACACACAAAAATTTAACTAAATTTTGTTCTTTTGTAAAGAAATGTTAAGTAAATTTTTGTTAAGTTAAATTTTCTTCATTCTAACAGAAATAAAATTTGGTATCAAGAATTTACAATTATTAAGATTAGTGTGCAGAAGTGTCGAGTTTTGCATCAATTGTTATCACAATTTTGCAAAAGCTCTACAGCCTCCGCTCGTCCGCGCCGAACCGATAAAAGTCGGTTCTCCCCATCGACCCAAACCCAAATAAAAACAGTCCTTTTTCAAGGACTGTTTTTATTTGCCGATGGTCGGGGTCGAACCGACACGTAGTTGCCTACACCAGATTTTGAGTCTGGCACGTCTACCAATTCCATCACATCGGCATGTTTAATTGTCAAAAAGTTTAATTTTTAGTTGCATGTGATGGAATTGGTTGTCTATACTTCTTCGCTATCCAGACATTAATCTCACCACATCATTGTGAATTTTACCGCTTCGGTCAGCCATCACATCGGCATGTTTAATTGTCAATAAAATCATTTAAACAAAAAAATAAAAATTTTTCAAATGTTTTATAAATTTTGTCCAATTGGCGAATTATATCCTTTCTCAATTCTTTGAATAATAATTTTATGAAGAAAATTTTGTCTTTTTTTATCTTACTTAATTTGATACTTCCAATCTATGCCAAAACTTATGAAGGATCTGTTTCAGAAAAGGGACTACGTTCTAATAGAATCATTGATAAAGCAACAGGACAGGGCATTGGTGGTGCAAAAATAACTTTGCCTAAAGAAAATTATTCTACTAAAACAAATAAAGATGGGTATTTTGAACTTGATACAGCAATTGACGGAACAAGTATTTTATCTGTTCAAAAAGATAAATATAAACCTTTTTCTATGACTGTTACCCAAAAAACTTTTGACACTCCAATTGAAGTCAGCATAGAAAAATCTAATGCACATGATATCTCAATTGATGCAAATATGTATCATCTCGGTGATGGCAGCTTTTCCGAAAATTCTGCAAATGCAGGAGAATTCCAATCTAATGCTGTAGGACCATTTTATACAAAGAGATTTAACCTAAAACATTTAAATTTATCTTCACCTATTTATCTTGTTATAGGTTCAATAATCGGTATAGATACAATCATGGCTCGTTCTATGGGACAAAATCTAAGACCGAATGCGTACGCATCACCTCCTGAAGTTTATTTTAACGGAAATAAAGTTTCTGAAATACAAATTAACGGTGACGGTCAAAAAATTAAGCTTCCACGTAATCTTGTTAAAAGAGGTGTTAATGAAGTAACGATTAAAACCGGCAGAAATCTTTCTCAAAGGGCGTATATAGATTATGATGATATAGAATTTATGAATTTATCTATTGAAAATTAAAAATAATGCGTATTCTGTATTAATATTTGTAACAAAATCTGATATTATATGTTATATAAGTCCAAACATGTGGAAGTATATGTTATCTGATAAAATAAGTAAAGGATTACTGATTTATCACAGGAATGTGTACGAAATATAAAAATGTGATGATTTTTGTTAACAAAATTATGAAAGGATAGTTTATGGATTCCATCAACGCAAATTTAGCATCAATGGTTAATCATGCAACACCAAATTTCCCAATGATAAGTTTTCAGCCTACTGCTGTAAATAATTCAAAAGTATATGAACAAAATATGAATGACATTGCAGCTTCTGTTCCGGAAATGCTTTCCAGCGGCTCAGGATTTGATATGATAATGAACAATGTTGCAGCATTTAAAGATTTAATTTCAGTAGCTCAGGGCGGTTTATCCCAAATGCGAGAGCAAGGCGAAGGAATTAGAGATTTGATTGCTCAAGCAAGAGAAGAAGGTGTTACTCCTGAATTATTGGATAAAATTCAAGCAGAAGTTGATTCAAGACTTGCTGATATAAAAAGCATAAGAGATGGTGCAAACTTTAATGGTGTTAATCCGTTTGACGGAAAATTTTCTCTGGATATTCCTGATATTTTAGGTCTTATGGGTGCTCAGGATAAGGAAGAAGCAAATACTGAAATTACAAATATGCTTGCTTCTTTTGATATAGATATGAGTATATCGGGCGATGGTTTTAGTATTGGCGGTTCTGCAAAAATAGAGATTGGCTACACAGATGATGGTGCTTTGCAGATTAATGTTGATGCAAGCATGGATTATGATTTGTCAGGCTTGCTTGATAAAGGTGTGACTTCCGATGAAGCGTTTGATATGATTAACAATTTCTTATCAATGCTCGGTGTTCAACAAGGCGAACTGGGTGATGCTCAAAACTTCCTTGATGCGTTAATGGAACAAATATTTAATGTAATGGATAAAAAGACATCAGGTGATGGTATTGAATTAACTGAGGGTTCTAATTCTCTTGTTGGTAAAATGACCCAGCAGGCGTCTATTACATTGGACGGAATGGCGGGACAAGCTCCTAATATTGCGATAAATATTTTATAATTATATTCATATTCAAAATAAATAAAAGAGAAGTTTATTATTAATAAATTTCTCTTTTTTATATTTAAGTTTAATAATACTCTTTTTACTTATCCCTTGATATTTACCCCCTTTCGTACTAAAATTCAAGTGTAGTTACAAAAAAGGGAGAAAAATTATGTCAAGAAAACCTATTATTGCAGGAAACTGGAAAATGAATTTACTTCAATCAGATGCAAAAGCATTATTCGATGGTATTAGTTCATATTTAGAAAACTATACAGCTGTTCAATTACCTACAGTTGTTATAGCACCTGTATTTACTTCTATAAATCAAGTTCACTCAATAGCTTGCAACTGTGGCTGCGGTGGTAACAAACTTTCTGTTGCCGGTCAAAACTGTCACTGGGAATCATCTGGTGCTTACACAGGTGAAATCTCTGTAGAAATGCTTAAAGATGCAGGATGTGAATATGTAATTATCGGTCACTCTGAAAGAAGACAATATTTCTCAGAAACAGATGAAATGATTAATAAAAAAGCTAAAGCTATTTTAGCAGGCGGACTTATTCCTATTATCTGCTGCGGTGAAACTCTTGAACAAAGAGAAGCAGGTTCTACAGATGTTCATATTGCTTCGCAAATCAGAGCAGCTTTATCAGGTATCTCATCTGAAGATATCGCAAAATCAGTAATCGCTTACGAACCAATTTGGGCAATCGGAACTGGTAAAACTTGTGACAGCGTTGAAGCAAACAGAGTTATCAAAATGATTAGAAGCGTTGTTTCTGAAGTTGCAGGTTCACAAGCTGCTGATTCTATTAGAATTCTTTATGGCGGTTCTGTAAAACCATCTACAATTGAAGAACAAATGTCTCAATCTGATATTGATGGTGCTTTAGTTGGCGGTGCAAGTCTTAAAGCTGACAGCTTCAATGAAATTATTGCTAACACAATGAAAGTTAGTGTTTAATAATTTATAAATATTATTAAGTATAAAAAGGATGTTCATAGTGAATATCCTTTTTTTGTCTAAATCATATTATAATGTGAAAATTGTTACATATTGTAACACCGAAATAGGGATTTTTATTGTAAATTATTGTATAATGAGTTTGTAGATTAAGGAGAAACCAAGTGAGTGTAATAGAAGGATTACTGACTGTCACAGATGAAAAATTTTGTATTGTAGTGTCGCGTTTTAATGAGTTTATTACTAACAAATTGCTTTCAGGAGCAATTGATGAACTCAAAAGACATGGTGTGAATGATGCAAATATTGATGTTGTGTGGTGCCCTGGGGCGTTTGAGATACCGCTTGTAGCAAAAAAATGTGCAAAAACAGGCAAGTATTCTTCAGTTATAACTCTTGGAGCGGTAATTAAAGGTTCAACTTCTCATTATGATTATGTGTGTGCAGAGGTGTCTAAGGGTGTTGCATCCGTAGGTCTTGAAACAGGAGTTCCTGTTATTTTTGGTGTGTTAACAACTGATAATATCGAACAAGCTATAGAAAGAGCAGGTACAAAGGCTGGTAATAAGGGTTCTGATGCGGCAAAATCCGCAATTGAAATGGTAAGTCTTATCAAAAAAATTGGCTAGAAATGTTAGTATATCCCATCACAAGTTTAAAAAATCAATATAGTGTAAACAGGTCTTTTTATGGCGGCAGAAAAAACGTCGCAGGTATTAGTTATAATCATCCGCAAAAACCCGAAAGGAGTGTGTCTATGAGTGAAATTATTACAGAGTACAGAAATGAAAATACGAAAAATATTGATTTGTTGTCAACAATTGATATTGTAAGAAAAATTAATGAAGAAGATAAGCTTGTAGCACTAGCAATAGAAGATGAGACACCTAATATTGCAAAAGCAGTGGATATTATTGCTAAACAGTTTTTAAAAGGCGGAAAATTATATTATTACGGAGCAGGAACATCAGGAAGACTGGGTATATTAGATGCTTCAGAATGTCCTCCGACATTTGGTGTTTCGCCTGATATGGTTCAGGGAATTATGGCAGGTGGTGACAAAGCCTTTAAACTTGCAGTAGAGGGTGCTGAAGATAACTTTGAATTGGGCAGAAAAGATGCTGAGGTGCTTACTGATAATGATGTTTGTGTAGCAATATCCGCAAGCGGAAATCCAAAATATTTGCTTGGTGTTTTACAAAAAGCTGAAGAAAACGGGTGTAAAACAATTGCCCTCACTTGTAACCATAAGGCAGCAATTCTTGAGGAAGCAGGACATGGAATTTGTGTTGAGGTAGGTCCTGAGGTAATTGCCGGTTCAAGCAGAATGAAAGCAGGAACTGCTCAAAAAATGGTCTTAAATATGCTTACTACCGGTGCAATGATTAAGATTGGCAAAACTTATGAAAACTTTATGATAGATTTGATGCCGACAAATGAAAAACTAAAAGACAGAGCAATAAGAATTGTGTCTGAAATAGCAGGGGTAAATGTTTCTGCTGCATTAGAAACATTAATGGAAGCTGATTGGAAAGTTAAAACTGCTATTACAATGCTGAAATGTAAACTTACAAAAGATGAAGCAAATGAGGCTTTAAGACGTAATTGCGGTGTATTAAGAAGAACACTTAAAAGCTTGGCAGGAGTTTAATGATTAAGATGTAATCTCTTTGATATCATATCCTCCAAATTTTTTAATGTATGATGAAACAGGTGTGCCGTTTGCATCTTTAACATCATTTTTACCGTGAGAACGTAAGAAATCTCTCACACCGCCTGGACCAACCAGATGTGCTCCTGCTAGTAATCCTGATTGTGTTATGTAAATTCCTTTTATTGTTTTTCCAACATATTGTGTCAGATTTAAATTCTCTAAATATTGCCAATGTTTTTTCTTAAAATCAATTTGTACAGCTTTTTGTTTATCAGGACTATGCATGAAATCCCATAAACATGATATTCCATACTTATTTCCGCCTTTAATGTACCCACTCCAGTCATTTTTTTTATAATTTACATTTTTTGTTTCGTAATATACTCCAACATCAGCAAGAGCTTCCTCTCCTACTTGATAAAGCCCTACATATCCGGCCTTGTTCATTATTGCATGTTTTCCGCTTGATTCTCGATTAGCAAGTGCTATTAAAAAGTTTTTAACATCTTTCTTTCTGCTAGATGTTTTATTGTTGGCAATTTTTGATTTTTTATTTGGAGTTGAAATCGTTGTTGTCGGTTTTGTTGCCGGTTTTGTTGCTGTAGAAACACTCCTTTGAGATGTTTGTGAAATATTTTTAGTGCTGTCGACATCATCCTTTTTTTCTGCTTCTGTAAGTAAGTCAACTCTTAAAACTTCTCCTTTTTGTGTTGTTATATTTGCAACACCGGCTTTTTCATCATATCTGAATTCTTTAACTTTAACATCACCAAATAAATAGTAATCACCGTTTTTAAATCGTTGATTAGCCTCTTTTAAATCTCTTTCAGTTAACGTAAATAAGTCGTCAGGATCTCCACACCCTTCGCAATTATGCCCGCCGGCGAGCGCAAATAAAAGTTTTTCCTGAACTTTACCTAATGATATTTGACCTGTTGAACCGGAATTGAAACTAAAAATCGGCTTGTCTTTGTCCTTTTTTGGATCCCAATTCCCAAAAACGCTCTTTGTTGTAAGCTTAATTGTATTTTCACTTGATTGTTTTGTAAATCTTATTGTCATACTATTATCTCTTTTTATACTCTATTTAAATAAAGTACATTCGTTTAAAATAATTGCTTTTCTCTCAATATGAAATTAACAAAAGTTCACATTTAGTACAAAATTTATGTAACTCCCTATTATTATAGTATAATTTATGTATTGATAAGGAGTATTTTATGGGGCTGAAAAAATTAACGGTTTTGGGACCCGGATGTTGGGGACTTACACTGGCATGGTTATTGACTGATAACTTCGAAAATGTTACAGTCTGGGGTAGAGAGTGTGATTTAAACGAAGATTTGGTAAAAAATAAACATTGTTCAAAACCTCTTGAAGTTCAGCTTGATAAAAAAGTTGAATTTACATCTGATTTAAAAGAAGCAATTAAAGATGCTGATATTATATTGACTGTTGTAGCGACAGGCGGTGTACGCCCTGTCTGCGAGCAGCTAAAAGAAGCCGGTATTAATCCTAATACGCCTCTTGTAAATGCTTCAAAAGGCTTAGAACTGAATTCTTTGATGAGAATGTCCGAGGTTATAAAAGATGTTCTTCCGAATCAAAAAGTTGTAATTCTTTCCGGTCCAACTCTGGCAAAAGAAGTTTTAATGGGAAAACCTACTGCGGCATCAGTTGCCTGTGAAGATATAGAAGTTGCGGAATTTGTTCAAAAGGCACTCAATGTTCCCTTAAAGTTCAGACTATATACTAATACAGATGTAATTGGAGTTGAATTGGGCGGCAGTTTAAAAAACGTTATAGCAATTGCTTCAGGTTTTGCTCATTCTATGGATTTGGGTGATAATTGTATGGGAACTCTCCTTACAAGAGGTATGGCTGAAATTGTTAGATTATCTGTAAAATTGGGCGCTAATCCGTCAACCCTTTACGGTTTGTCCGGCATGGGTGATTTGATTGCAACTTGCTCAAGTCCAATGTCAAGAAACTATACTGTTGGTTCAATGCTGGGACAAGGTAAGAAAATTGATGATATTTTGGCAACATTAGGTTCTGTTGCAGAGGGTGTCAAAACATCAAAAGCCGTTTGTGATTTGGCTCAAAAAATGGGGATTGAAGTGCCTGTTTCAAGTGCAATATATGAAGCTGTATATACTGATATTACTCCACAAGAAGTTCTGTCGAAACTTATGAACAGAAAACTCAAAAAGGAAGAGTGCTATGATAAAGTACGCAGTTAAATATCTTAAAAATACTTTTCATCCGTTAATAAAAGACGGTCAGGGTGATATTAAGGAAGATATTGACGGCAAACTTATCTTAGCCCGCACTGAAAAAGGTGAAGAAGTAATGAAAGCATTTCTTGTAAATCAAGAAATTGCAGCGTTATTTGAAAAGATGGAAAAAACTCCTGAAGCATTTGAATTTCTTCGAGTTATGACACAGGAAGATATGATGATTTATGAAGAGCTTAAAAAAGAGGAAGTTACCTCTTTCTTTAAGTGTAAAGAACTTGTTCAGAAGCATAAACTTGTTATGAATTTGGTTCAGTGCCGTATAACTTTTGACAGAAGAAAAATCTCTTTTTACTATACGGCTCCGGAAAGAGTTGACTTCAGAGAGCTTCTTAAAGATTTAACACAGGTTTTCAAGCGTATGAGGATAGACTTAAGGCACATTGGTGTACGAGATGAATCATCTATAATGGATGGTACCGGTATTTGCGGTAAGCCTTTCTGTTGCTCTTCTTATCTAAGAAAATTTGAATCAATAAATGTTAAATTAGCAAAAGATCAGGGGATGCCGATTACACCGTCTAAAATCTCAGGAACGTGCGGCCGCTTATTATGTTGCTTAACTTATGAATATGATAATTATATAGAAGCAGCAAAGGGAATGCCGCCTGTCGGTTCTACGGTAATGACTCCGGTAGGACTTGGAAAAGTTTGTTTTATTCAATTCCTTAACAATTCTGTTGCCGTAAAATTTGAAGATGGCAAAATCAAAGAATTTACAAAAGAAGATTTAGAAATGGTTGACGCAGATGTAAACGTAGATATTGAAGTTAATCGCATTAACAACACATACAATGACACTGATGAAAAAGTTGATGCTCGTCAACTTAAACAGCTTGAAGATGACAGAAATAGTTCAACAGGAAATGTATAGTATATAATATGTGATTATACCCCTTGAGGTGATATAATCGGTTTGCAAATCAGAAAGGAAAATATTATGTTAGAACGAATTGAAAAATTGCAGGTCGTTTCATTAGGAATTTTGGTAGGTTTGGCACTTGTTGTTTCAACAAAAATGGTAGCTTCTACTATTCAAAAAAATGAAATATCGGTTACGGGTTCGGCTTATGAGATAGTTAAATCTGATAAGGGAACTTTAAATTTTGATATAGAGGTTAAAAAAACGACAAGACAAGAGGCTTACAAAGCTGCACAAGAAAATTTGAAAACTGTGGAAGAGTATTTAAAAGATAAAAAAATAACAAAAATAGAAGTAAAGACTCCTCATTCATATCCTATTTATAAAAACGATTCCAGAGGATATTCAACAAATGAGGTTGATCACTACAATTATACTCAGTCCGTATCAATTGCAGCTGATGATGTAGAACTTATTAAAGAAATTTCAACAGATATTACAAGTTTAATTAATAAAGGAATTGTAATAAGTGTTGATACACCGTCTTATGATTATTCAAAATTACCTGAGTTAAAAGTATCTTTACTGGAAAAGGCATCAACAGATGCAAGAAACAGAGCTGAGTCGATGCTAAAACCTTCTCACAACAAAGTTGGTAAAATATCAGCCGTAAGAATGGGTGTTTATCAAATAACTCCTGTAGATTCAACAAATGTTTCAGATATGGGAATAAATGATACTTCTACAATAGATAAAAAAGTAACGGCAGTTGCAAATGTAACATTCAGAATAAAATAATAAAAAACGAAATAAAAATAAGAAATCACATCTTACAAAGGTGTGATTTTTTGTTTGTAAATTTTTGAAAGTGTAAATAAATGTAACGAGTTTTGTAAATTTTTGTAACAATTTTCGCTATTTATTAAAGTTTTTGATTAAATCTGCCGATAAGTATAACAAAAGGGACTACAAAAAACAAAAGGAAAAGCGATTAATCATGGGTATGGCAGCATCACAATGGAATTTCTTAGCTCTGACATCTCGCAAAAGCGATATCAGCTTTGAGCTGCAAAAACTTTCGGGAACGAAAGAAGCGCTTGCTCGTGATATGCAAAAGGTTACAAGAGATTATAAAAATGCACTCAGTATGAAGACCTTAAAATGGTCAGGAAATAGCGGTGTAACATATACTGATTTAAATTACTCTACATTAATGAGCCCGGGTGGAACTCCAAATAATTCACCATTCTTAATAACAAATGAAAGTGGTAAAGTTGTTCTGGGTGAAAAATATGCTCAATATGCAAAAATGCTTTCAGATAATGGTGGTAAGTATGACGGAGATACAAGATATAACATATTATCAGGTCTAACCGGAATTCCTGTAGATACTTTAAAAAATTATGACAGCACATCAAAAGATGTTGAGGATAAAAATGCTGCTTTAACTGAGGCTTTGGATAATAGGGATAATGTACCTAGCAAACATTTTACCACAGATGAACTTGTTTCAAAACTTTTAAGTCCAAGTTTGCTGAATTATACTAAGTCAGAAAAATTAACACCGGACTTAGCTGAACAGTTAAAATCAAGTGTTCAGAATGCTCTATGCGGAAAAGGATACTTTTCTGCTGATGTAGAAGATGGAGCTAAGGGTATAAAATATTGTCTAGACCAAACTCTTAATGCTTATAAAAATGATCCTGAGAGTGAATCATATAAAGATGCAACAGCAGGAGATTTTATAAACAGTTTGGCAACAGCTATAAAAGCGGCTTTTAATAATAGCGCTGAAATTACACTCAGAATCGATTACGACCATGACAAAAAAGGTACTCAGGCTGACTATGAAGCAGCAGACGCAGTATATAAATCGGCTCAGGAAGCATACCAATCAGCAGTGAGTGCAAAGGGTAAAGTATTAACTGCTCCTCAGATGAAACAAATTGAGTTCTATGACCAATTATTCCAAGGTATAGCGGATATGGGCTGGGAAGAAGATAATTCAATTACTGATACGGATTATTTGAACCAAATGCTTCAAAATAACAGCTATTATATTACTACCATGACTGAAAACAAAAGTTTTGATGCTTCAAAGGAAATAGATAACAGAAATTATAAATTTTATTATGATACAGAATTTGCAGAAAATGATCCGAATATTTTCAAGGTAAATGATAGTGATGCTCATGCTGAAGCTCTTGTAAAATATGAAGCTGATAAAGCACAAATAAATGAAAAAGAAAGCAGAATTGATCAGAGAATGAAAAACCTTGAAACAGAACAGTCAGCTATAACAAAGATGTTGGAAAGCATTGACAAGGTTAAAAACGACAATATTGACAGAACATTCTCGCTCTGGTCTTAATTTTGGGTTTGTTTGTGATATTCTATAAGTATTGGAGTATAGGGATAAATATTATGTTTTAATGGTATTTGTCTTTTAAAAAAAGGATATCACAAAATGTTTGATTCACTATCTGATAAATTACAAGATATAATAAAACGCACTGCTGGGCAAAAAGAACTTACTCAGGATAATATGCAAGATGCTCTGAGGGAAATAAGACGCGCTCTTCTTGAAGCTGATGTTAATTTGCGTGTTGTAAAAGCTTTTATCTCTAATATAAAAGATAAGGCGGAGGGTGAAAATGTTCTTTCAGGAATTAATCCCTCACAACAATTGGTAAAGATTGTTCATGACGAATTGATTGAACTTCTGGGTAAAGAAGTTAAACCGCTTGATTTTTCAGGTCATCCGAATTTAATAATGATGCTAGGACTTCAAGGCAGCGGTAAAACTACATCTTCTGCAAAATTAGCGGTTAAATTAAAAAAAGAGGGTAGAAATCCTTTACTGGTAGCTTGTGACGTATACAGACCTGCTGCAATTACTCAGTTAAAATCACTGGGCGAACAAATTGGAGTAAATGTTTATTCTGAAGACGGGCAGGATGTTCAAAGTATTATTAATAATGCAATAAACTATGCTAAAGAGAATGGTTTTAATACTCTTATTCTTGATACAGCGGGTCGTTTACAGATTGATACTGATATGATGGCAGAATTGTTATTAATTGACAGAGTATTCCATCCTGCTGAAAAATTACTGGTTATTGACTCTATGACAGGTCAAGAAGCCGTAAATGTTGCAGAAAATTTTGATGCGCAGCTTGGGGTTACAGGGCTTGTATTAACAAAGTTAGATGGTGACTCCAGAGGTGGTGCAGCGCTTAGCGTTGTTTACTGTACTCAGAAACCGATTAAGTTAACAGGTACAGGTGAAAAACTTAACGCTCTCGAGGACTTTTATCCGGAAAGAATGGCTACAAGAATTCTTGGTATGGGTGATATTGTATCGCTTGTTGAGCGTGCGCAAGAAGTTTTTGATGAAAAATCCGCTCGTGAGATGGAAGAAAAAATGTCAAAAGCGGAATTTTCTTTCAACAACTTTTTAAAGATGCAAAAACAGATGAAAATGTTTGGTTCAATGGATAACCTTCTTGGAATGATACCGGGGTTGGGCTTATCAAAAGACGACAGACAAAAAATCTCTCACGAAGGAGAAAAACAGTTTAAGAGAATAGAAGTTTTTATTCAAAGCATGACGCCTGAAGAAAGAGAACATCCCGAACTTATGAATACTTCGAGAAAGAAAAGAATTGCAGCAGGTTCAGGGATACCTATTCATGATGTAAATTTGTTTATAACTCAATTTGAACAAATGCGTTCCATGATGAAAGGTTTTTCTGATGTTAAGAAAAATATGGGTAAAATGATGGGTAAATTAGGACCAAACATGGGTGGTAAACTTTCTATGCACCAAATGATGAAAAATATGAGAAGGTTCAAATAGGGATAACAAGGCTGCGGGTGGTTTATTAAACCAATAAAAAAGAACGCAGGTTGTGGATTCTATTCAAATAAAACAGGAGAAAAATGAAATTAATTGCAGGACTCGGAAATATAGGACCAAAATACACTTTTACAAGGCATAATGCAGGGTTTATGCTTGTAGACAGTATTGCCTTGAATGCGGGTCTTGATATGAGAGAAAATTCCAGACTGAAATGTTTTATTACAAAGTTTAATAATAACGGCGAAGATTATTTACTTATTAAGCCGACTACATTTATGAATTTGTCAGGCGAAGCCGTACGAGCCGTAGCTGATTATTATAAAATAGGGGTAAATGATATATTGGTCGTGTTTGATGATTTGTCATTAGAACTTGGTAAAATACGATTCAGAGCAAACGGCTCTGATGGCGGTCATAATGGCATAAAGTCAGTTATTCAGCATCTTGGAACAAAAGATGTTGCAAGATTGAAAATCGGTATAGGACCTCAGCCGTCAATTCCGTCAGAAGTTTTTGTTCTTCAAAACTTTTCAAAAGAAGAATTAGAAAAGTTGAAAGAAACGTTATCAATTGCAAAAGAAGGTATTGCATGCTATTTTACTAATGGAATGCAAGCTGCACAAAATAAGTACAACTAGGGGTAAATTGGCAAAGGGGTAAAGAGGTAAAGGGGTAATAATAAAATATACGGATGCAAGAAAAACACAAATACAATATCAAAAGGAGTCAACAATGAATACAGCGGAACAACTTGAGCAAAGTGAAAAATACGAAGAAGCTTATGCGGAATATAAAAAAATATTAATGCACAAACCTGATGATGTGGATGTTTTGACACGTATTGCTCACGTTGCTTTGATATTGGATAATAAAACGGAAGCAAAACAGTATTATGCAAAAATACTTGAGGTTGACCCATCAAATATAATGGCGCATGAACAACTCTTAGACTTATTTGTTAACGAGGATAAATTCAAATATTATTTACTCAGAGGAAATATGCATGCGCTTCAGCAGCAAATGAGTTACGCAAATAGTGATTACAAAAAAGCTATCAGCCACGCAAAAGACGCTCAGGAAGCTCTTCCTGCAAGATATCTTCATGCAGGCTTGTGTGAAGGTCAGGAAAAGTATCAGGAAGCAATTGATGAGTATTTAAGAATTGCAGACTTTGATGACAAAAATCCTATGGTGTTTCTTAAACTTGCAGAACTTTATGAAAAAACAGAGGGTATAATATCAGCAATCCAAACCTTGGAAAGAGGTAAAAAAGAAAACGGATTTACCGAGTATGATGAAGTTCTTGCAGGATATTATATAAAAAATTCTCAGCCTGATAAGGCTTTGGCTATTACAAAAAATGAACTTACGAAAGCAAGAGCATTATTTGATATGGGTGATAACGAAAAAGGATATGAAGTTCTTATGAACGCTAAAGGTGCTTATGAAAAAAATCCTACGTTCTATTCGTTATTAGCTCAGTATTATTTCCAAAAAGAAATGTATGATGAGTCTTTTGATGCAATTAAAAAGTTTGAGGAACTTGCTCCAAATTCACCATTGATTTATCAAATGAGAGCATTAATTTATGAACAAAAGAATGACTCCTTTAATGAACATTTGAACTGGGGTAAATATAATGTTTTGAGAAATGATAAAGATGTTGCTCTGAATGAATATATGACAGCATACAGATTTAATAACAGTGATGCTGATTTGGTTGAAACTATCGCTGTTATGCTTGAAACAGATGGTGATAAAACAAAAGCAAGTGAATTTTATGAAAGACTGACAGATATTGACCCTAAGAATACAAATGCTCTCCAAAAACTGGCAGAGTTTAGAGAATCAATCGGTGATAACGGTGGTGCTTTAGATTATCTGGAAAGATTAAAAGCTATAGACCCCAGAAATGAATATGTTGCTAAGAATTATGAACGTTTACAAAATGGTGGCGGCATGGGTGACGGAGGTCTTTTATCTTTGTTTAAAGGTATTTTTGGAAGAAGAATGAGATAGGAGTTCAAAGTTGAAGACAGAACTTCTTGCACCTGCTAAGGATAAAGAAACGGCGTTTGCTGCTATTGATTGCGGAGCTGATGCAGTTTATATTGGAGCATCCTCTTTTGGAGCGAGAAAAAATGCAACAAATTCTATTGAGGATATTAAAGAAGTTGTTGAATACGCTCATAAATTTTGGGCAAAAGTTTTTGTAACTGTTAATACTATTCTGAAAGATGAAGAGTTAGAAGAAGCTGTCGATCTTGTAAAAACTCTGGATAGTATTGGTGTTGATGCAGTACTTATACAGGACATGGGGTTGCTGGAAAAGCTGATAGAACTAAATTTATCCCTGCCTATTCATGCTAGTACTCAGTGCGACAATAGAGAACCTGAAAAAATAAAGTTTTTTAGAGAGATTGGGTTATCAAGAGTTGTTTTGGCAAGAGAATTATCTTTAGAGCAGATTAAAAATGTTCATAAAGAAAATCCTGATATAGAATTAGAAGCATTTATTCATGGTGCGCTTTGTGTATCATATAGCGGACAATGTTACTTAAGTCAATATATAGGCGGACGCTCCGCAAACAGAGGTGAATGTGCGCAGCCTTGCAGAAAAAAATATTCTGTTCTGAAAGATAAAAAAGAGTATGTAGCAAAAGATATTTATGCACTTTGCCTAAAAGATTTTAATGCTTCTGAAAATGTTAAACAAATGATAGAGGCAGGAGTATATTCTTTCAAAATAGAGGGCAGGTTAAAAGATGTCGGATATGTAAAAAATGTTGTTTCTTATTATAGACAACTATTGGACAAGTATTCGGAAAAATGTTCGTCAGGTAAAAGTACTTATCCCTATATTCCTGATGTAGAAAGAAGTTTTAATCGGGGATTTACGGATTATTTCTTAAACGGAAGAACTGATTGTTTTAACTTTGTTTCACCAAAATCAAGGGGTAAGTTTATAGGTTGTGTAAAACAAGTGACTAAAGAACGCATTTTGGTAGAAACCGGCATGGAAATATCACCTCAAGATGGTTTATGCTACTTATCTAATGGTGAAATGGTTGGATTTTTAGTTAATAACGCAGAAAAAATAAATAAAGGTGTTCTTGTTCATCCAAACAGAAAAATTAGTATACAAAAGGGAACGAAAATATACAGAAATGCAGATATAGAATTTGAAAAACAGCTTCTACAGCCTGTTAAAAGGCAAATTGGTATAAAAGTTGAAGTAAATAATAATATAATTTATATAGAAGACGAAGACGGCGTTTCGATTACCGCAGATATTGTGTCAAAAGAAAAAGCAAAAAATCAGGACAAAATGAATGAAACTTTTGTGAAACAGTTTTCTAAAACAGGAGAAAGCGATTTTTACATAATTGATATAAAGATTAATTCAGAGGTTCCGTTTATGCCTGTAAGTGAAATTAATAAGTTAAGACGTAATGCGTTTGAAGAACTTATGCAAAAA
Organism: uncultured bacterium; assembly: GCA_902797965.1. Lineage (GTDB taxonomy): Bacteria > Cyanobacteriota > Vampirovibrionia > Gastranaerophilales > Gastranaerophilaceae > CAG-196. Next base: position 36,965 of record CADBUY010000002.1, on the reverse strand, counting down.
AGAGTATCTTCGTATAAAAGAGGAATTCAAAAGCCATTAAAATATGCCGAGTTTTATAAAAAAGAGCTTGATTACAGAGCTAATATAAGTAATAAATCTGCGGAAGAATTTTATAGAAAATGCAAGGCTGAACCAAAAGAATACGCTTTGGAAACGAAACAACCTGAAAGGCAAATTGAATTAATGAGAACGAAGCACTGTATTAAGTATGCTTTAAACATGTGTAAATCCTCTCAGAAACTGTTTCTGGAAGATGAAAAGGGGGTAAAGTATCCGCTAGTGTTTGACTGTAAAAACTGTGAAATGGCGGTAATGTCCCAGTAATTACTCTTGTGATGTTTCTTCTTTTGTTTCTTGGCTTGGTTGTTCACCGTTTGCAGCTGCAACCAAGTTATTATATTCCGTTATAGCTTCATTAAATTCTTCGACAGTTTGTGCTTTTTCCATTTTTTCTCTAAGGGCTGATATGCTATCAATTGCATTACGCATAGTTTCAAGTTGAGCCTGAGTTTCTTCCGGTGTTAATTCTGAAGTTAATAACATTGCTCCTGAATGTATAGGGGTAACCCATGCTCCTGAAAATTTTGCAACATTGGATGCAGGGTGGGTTAATGCAGAATTAAATATTCTGAGTGCATACCCCGGATTTTTCCCTCCGATTGCAATTAATTCTTTTGTTTTTAACCAATCTGACGGTTTGTACCATGAACGTTTTACGTCCGTTGTTGATACATATTCATCAAGAGCAGCTCTGTGTTTTTCAGGATGTTTTGCAAAAGTTCTCATCATGTTTTCTTTTGTTTTAATCAGTTTTTGTAATTCTTTTCCTAAAGCTCTTTGCTGACGGATAATACTGTTCTGGAAATTCATAAATTCCTGCTCTTTTACCAGTATTCCGTTAATGTCATATTCACCGGCAGTAGTTTTTGTGTATGTTGATTGAACGTATTCTTCATTAAATTTAGCCATATTGTCTTTAGCAAGTTTATCAAAATCGGCTTTTGTTTTAACTGTTCTTCCGATTGTATGAAATTCTGCCAAATTTGCTTCAAGTAATTGTTTTTGTTCCTGAAGTAAAACTTTCTTAGCAGGATTTGTTTCTGCAAGAATTTTACTCTCAAGTTCAGCAATTTTTTGAGTATAACTTTCTGATATCTTTTTATATTGTGCTTTGTATTGTTTAGTCCAACTTTTAAAACCACCCAATGATGGTGTTAAACCCTGAGATGCGGAATATTTTGTAGAACGGAATGCGTTAACTGTTATATCTCTTCCAAAGTTAGATACAGATTCTATACATTTTCCCCCAATATGATTTCTGGCTGTTGCAGAACTTGCCATCTCAGCTGTAGAAGAGGATGTTCTGAATGCTTTACCAATGCCTCTTAAACCAAGTGCTGAAGTAATTCCTATGAACGCATTTCCGCAAATGTCTTGTTGAGCTTCATCTATTTTTCTTTGGTCGCCGCTTTTTTCAGCTTTGTCTAATTTATTAATTCCTTTGGCAACTCCTATTGCACCTCCTATTACACCTGTCGTAAGAAGCCCGTATCCTATAACAGGTCCTACATAAGGAATAAATGTGGCACCAATAGCAGCAGCGGTTATACCAATATTTGTAACGCATTTTACAGGATCCCAATTCCCATTTTTATCATAACCGATTATGCTTTTGCCCATATTCACAAGTGCAGTTCCGGCATTAGACAGCCATCTCAAAGCACCGCTTTCCCCTGAATCAACGGTAGCAGTACCTTTTGAGCTTTTTGTCTTTTCAAATTGTCTGTATGCTCTCTCTGCATCTTCTTCCTGTGTTCTTAAATTTTCAATAACAGCTTTGTTTGTAGCTTTTAAAGTGACAAGTTCAATCTTTTTTAGAAATGCTTCCTGTGCAGCTTTTGCGCTTTTTTCAAGCTGTGACAGTTCGTTGGCCAGCTCGTCATTTTGTTTTTTACTTTTGTCAGCACTGCCGTTAGTTCCGCCTGCTTGAAGCCGTCCGTAAAACGGATAGGTGCTTACTTGTTCTATTGCCATCTTAAATCCCGATTAATTATTCCCTAAATATATAAAGTTTATAATCAGTTAGAAATTGTCTTTCCTTAATAAATCTTTACATAGAAACATTTTGTCATGTGCACAACTGATTTTTTTGATATAATTTGTGTATGAAGTGTGGATTTGTGGCAATATTAGGTCGTCCTAATGTTGGAAAATCGACTCTGCTAAATCAAATCTTAGGGCAGAAAATCGTAATTACAACTGACAAGGCGCAGACTACTAGAAAACGGATAAAAGGGATTCTGACAACTGAGGACGGACAAATTATATTTGTTGATACCCCGGGGGTTCACAGACCTTTGAATAAACTTGGAGAGTTTTTGTTAGATGAAGCTAAAGTAGCTGTTCCTGATGCTGATTTGGTTTTGTTTATTGTAGACGGTACCGAACCGGCAGGAAAAGGTGATAAGTGGATTGTAGAAAATATTTTGAAAGGGGTAAATATTCCAATAATCTTGGTTATGAATAAGTTAGATAAAATTAAGAATATGCAGAAAATCGAAGAAAATCTTATGAGTTATAAAACTCTTTTTAATGAAAATATTCCGTTAGTAAGAATATCTGCAAAAACCGGACGAAACAAAGATACACTTTTATCAAACATATTTAAAAAATTGCCGGAGGGAGAGTTATTGTATCCTGATGATGTAGTGACAGAAGAAAGCATGCGCTCAGTAACGGAAGAAATAATAAGAGAGAAGATTCTGTTGAATACTCAGGACGAAATACCTCATTCTGTTGCAATAAAGATAGATAAGTATGAAGAAAGTGATGAAATAGACAGAATATATGCAACAATCTTTTGTGAACAAAAAAGTCAAAAGGGTATTCTAATTGGTAAAGGCGGAGGACTTTTAAAAAAAGTAGGAACCGAAGCCAGAGAAGAGTTAGAAAAAATAGTAGAAAAAAAAGTATTTTTAGGTTTAGAAGTAAAAGTAGAAAAGGATTGGCGAAAAAAAGATAATATCCTGAAAAGTTTCGGATATGTATCTCAGGATAGTTGATAATATAGTTCTAAAGAGCTAGCAAAAAAAAATAAATTAGAAGTTTCGATAAAAGTAGGAGTGTGTATTATGAAAATTCAGAGTATAGGAAGTGATTACAGATTTAATTCATTGAATAAATCAAATCGAAACCAGCTTGTTTTTGGTTGGGAACCTGCTATACATAAGAGTTGGGGTGCCAATTTTAAAAAAGAAAAAAATCTGACAAACTTCAAGCTGTTTTCATTTCCAGATGCAAAGGCAGTTATTCTTGAGATAACAAAGAATACGAAATTAAAGATTTCAGACTGGTGGAATCATAAAGTTAATATAAAAGAACCGGAAAAGCTTGCATCAATGTCAACTGCTGCTGCAATAGCCGCAATATCTCCTCTTGATGAAAATTCAAAAATGTTTCCGATGGAGCATAAAGGAGAAGGCATATATGAGATTAATGATGTTGATGTCCAACCCGGTGACGGATATAGATTTGTTGTAGTTCAAAAGGATGGAACTTTAAACACAGTAAAAGATCCTTATTCAAAAAAACAGGAAAATATTCATGGCTGGAGTACTGTATATGATCCGGATAATTATGAATGGAAAAATACTGCTTGGTTAGAGGGAAAAGATCCAAGGAGAATAAAACGTGACCCAGAAGCGGCGCTTAGAGGATTAGATAACCTCATTATAAACGAGGTTAACATTCCTACTCTTACTCTGGATGGTACATTCCAAAGTGCAAAGTCTCAGATAGATAAAATTGCAAAGAATAAGAATGCAACTGCAATAGAAATAATGCCTGTTGAGAATACGTTTTCAAAACAATGGGGATACGATGGTGTTGACAAATTTGCCGTTAATGAAAAATTAGGCGGTGCAGTTGGATTAAAAGAACTTGTAGATTATGCTCACGGAAAAGGTATAAATGTTATTATGGATATGGTTCCAAATCATATAGGACCGGAAGGTAACTATTTATCAAAAACAGGTCCATATAAGAAACGAGCAGCAAAATTTGGTGATATACCTAATTATGAGGGCGAAAATAGTAAATATGTAAGGGATTGGATGGTCAATGCTGCTTTGTGGTGGGCAAACGAATTTAAGGTAGACGGTATCAGATTTGATTTGACGAGTGATACTGAATCTGATTGGCTTTTAAGACAAATTGTCATAGAGTTAAATCATCATAATCCTGATGTATTTTTAATAGCAGAAGATCATCAAAAGAAACGTCATTCAATTACAAGTTATTGGAACAATGATAAAATATCACATGACGATAACGTTAATTTTATAGATACGTCTATAGAAAATAATCGCAAAGGGTTTCAGCCTGTAGTACCTTGGAGTATAGGATTTGATAGTGAATGGGATTCTCAATATAAAGATGCAGTAAGCAAAATGGCTCTTACTCCAAATAATACCTTGCTCGATGAGATTGATCAGTATTTGCCTACAACACATTACAGAGTTCATTATGCGTACAGTCATGATGAAATAGGAAATTGGGACGGTACAAGATTTATTCCAAAGTATTTGGTAGCACATTTAGATTTATTTAACAAAATAAACGGAAATGGTGATCAGGATAAAGGGCAAAGAGCTGCTCAGGCTGCGCAAAAACTCGCGGAACTTGTTGTGTCAAAAGATTTCGGTAATATGACAGATGAAGAACTTAATGAAAAAGAAAAAGAATTTGGTTTGCATACGAATGTATCTAAGGGTAATTTAATGGATGCATTTAATACTGCCATTGCAAAACAAAGATTAATATTAGGTACAATCTATACAACTCCGGGACCGAAAATGTTTTTCCAAGGGGATGACGTTGCTGATTTATCTCATTTCAAGTTCTTCAGAGAATTTTCTCACGAAAAGAAACACAGAGCAGAAGATCCGTCAATAGAGCAAAATGCACTGCAAAAATACGGGTACGACTATCTTGAAGAAATTGCAAGACCTGATTCTGTTATAGGAAGAGTTACGCCGAAAGGAATGTTTAAAGATTTAAAGAAGAATATGCAGACATATACAACAGATTTGCGCGCAGTTCTTGATAATAATCCTGAAATAAAAAGCGGAAAAATTATTGCAACCTATAAGGATAATAATCATAATGTTCATATTCATCATATTAAAGACGGTGAAGCCGAAGTTCTTGTGATAAAAAACTTTGGCTGGGGATTCCACAATAATGAATATGGTTATGATGGATTCCCGAATAACGGAACAAAGTGGGTAGAGATTTTCTCCAGTGATGACAAAAAATATGGTGGAATGGGATTTACAAATAGTCATAGGTCAGATATAACAAGAGAAAATCAACATCTTTCGCTTGCACCAAATAGCTTCATTATTCTAAAGAGAATTGGCTAAAAATGACAAATAAAAGGTTCTTCGCAATATAGTACGAAGAATCTTTTATTATGTTAAGATTTATATATGAAAAAATTTTATCTTAAATCTATGGGGTGTAAATCAAACCAGTTTGAAGGGCAAATTGTTACCGAAAAATTGGTGGAAGCAGGATATGAGCAAGTCCAAAAACTTGAAGATGCAGATTATTATATCTTAAACTCTTGCTCTGTAACGCATAAAAGTGATAATGAAGCTATGTATCTTCTTCGCCATGCCCATTCGTTAGGATTGAAAACCATTCTAACAGGGTGTATTGCTCAAATTGAAAGTGATAAATTACTTGAAGAAGAATTCATAGATTATGTTTTTGGTAATGAAGACAAATTTAAACTTGCAGAATATTTAGATAATAACCAAAATTATGTGGTTAAAAATCTTATGGTTGAAACAGAATTTTGTCCTGTTATCTTGAACGATACAACAAAAACTCGTATTAGCTTAAAAATTCAAGACGGATGTGACAACAGATGTTCATACTGCATAATTCCGTTTGGCAGAGGAAAGTCAAGAAGTGCAAAACCTGATTTTATAATAAACGAGATTAACCGTTATGCTGAAAACGGGTATAAAGAAGTTGTTTTAACAGGTATACACATAGGTTTATGGGGCAAAGATTTAAAAATTGCCGGAGCAAGCTCCAGCCTACTTGATTTATTAAAGCAGATTGAAGTTAAAACTAATATTCACAGATACCGCCTTGGTTCTCTTAATCCGCATGAGATTACAAAAGAGCTTTTGGATTTTCTTCAAGTGAGTGAAAAATTCTGCCCTCATTTCCATTTATCTTTGCAATCTGCATGTAATTCAACTCTAAAAAAAATGAATAGGCATTATACGGTTGAATACTATTTAGACCAAATAGAAGATATAGTTTCCAGATTTGATAAACCGTTTTTGGGAAGCGATATTATTGCAGGTTTTGTTGGTGAAACGGAAGATGATTTTAATATAACAGTAGAAAATCTAAAAAAATCAAAACTTTCCCAAATACATGTTTTTCCTTATTCAATCAGACAAGGAACAGCTGCAGAAAAAATGGATGGTCATTTGTCTGACAAAATCAAGGATGAGCGTGCAAATGTTCTTAAACAAATTTCAAAAGATAAATATACTGAATTTGTGAATAGTAATATCGGTTCAACTCAGGAAGTTCTTATTGAGAAGAAACTTGATAAAAAAACAGGCAAATATAAAGGTGTAACAAGAAACTACCTGAATGTTCTTCTTGAAAAAGGTGATTTTAACTCATTACAAACTGTAGTTTTAACCCCGGATATGCTGAAATTCAATAATGAGCTTGCGGAAAAATTAAAATTTTTCTCGCAAGCTCCATAGAACGGTTTCAATGCTATCCCGCACACGACCCGCATTTCACACACTTTAGGTCGTGTTTGAAAAAGTTCGAAAAATTGTCATTTTTCGACTTTTTCCGCACACTCTAATTGTAACAATTTGTTAAATTAAAACTTTAAAACAGGCAATTTATTATTTTATCTTACTTTATATCTATGGAAGGTAAAAATGTGTGAGGCATTTTATGCAACTAAATACATGTTCTGTAAATCAAAGTTTTAAAGGTAGTATGGTATTGACGGATAATGGTACTCCGTATTACAAAACAAATAATGGGCTAAAAACATACGGAACTTGCGGTGCTCTTGGTGTGTTATCAAGTTTTTTACCCGGGGAGTCAAAAGCTGTAGCATTGGCTGGACTTGGAATTGATTGTTTAATAGGTGCATATATTGATCATAAGCGTAATAAACATGCAGCAGAAGCAGCAGATTATATAAGACAGGTAGGACTAAGAAATGCACTTGCTACAAGAGATGATATTGATTTAACTGATGATAATAAACCGTATTATAAATCAAAAGACGGCGGAAAATATGGTACTATTATTGGTGCTCTAAGCGGTGCGCTTGCAGGATTTTTCCCTGGTGTTGTTTGGGCTCTTCTTGGTGCTGCGAGAGGAAAAGATAAGTTTGTAACAACAGGAGCAGGTGCTTTAGTTGTAACAATAACTACTGCCGCAGGAGCTTTAGGAGGCTTCATAATGGGTAAAATTACTGACTATTTTACAAATAGAGCTGCAAAAAAACACGCACAATAAAATTTATCTTAACAAAACTTTACAAATAAAATAAATTTGGCAATTTCGGCTTGCTAATATACTTTATATATACAGAGGATATAAAAGAGGAAAGTATAAATAATAGTATGGCGAACAGTTATTTCAAAATGTTGAACGCAAAAATGAATGCTGATTATAAAAATGATTTTATATCAGATTTACAGAATGATTTAAGAAATTCTTTACAAAAAGAAGATGATTTGTTTAGTATGCTAAATGCTAAACAAAATAAATCACAGGATTTGGATATTAATCTGCTGTTAAAATATTATATGCTTAATCAGATAATGCAAACATCTCAATCCAAAATTGATGAAGTTAAATATGCAGATACTTCAAATCCTGATATCAAATGTGATAAAAACGGCAACTACTACAGAGTTGTAAACGGTAATTTTATTTATGACAGAACAATAAAAAATGTAAAAGCTGATGGTAGCTATATACTGGAAGAAAAGAAAAATGAGCATTCTTTAAAGGTATTAAAGTCATTTGATAAAAATGGCAATGTTTTATCAGTTCAGGTTTTGGATAATAATGATAATGTTATTAAAAATAAACATTATGCCGCTGAATTAATCGGTTTAAAAAGAGAATATAAGAAAAAATATAAATATTCCGGATACAGCGGTAATTCAAGGGATATGGTTGCCTCATTAAAGAACTTTTTGTCAACACCGATTGAAACCGGATATTTTATGGATTTTCATTGTAAATTTTACAAATGGCAGCAGGATACGGCAAAATTTGTAAGAATGCAGGACAGAGATAATGACTCTCCGTTGCTTGTTGATATTGAATTCTGTGATAACGGAACTGTTTTAAGGCAAGAATATATTGGAATAGCATCATAATCGAGAGAAAAGAGAAGAGGATAAAATGCAAACAAATATTGACAAAAAACAAGAAGTAAACGAATCAAAAACTCTTGAAGAAAAAATTCATAGGCTTAGATATGATTTGGTTTCAAATTTTACAAGCCAAAAGAGCAGAGAATCTCTTTTAATGTTTGTTATGGATGTATAGTATAATTTTTGCTATTTTTATGTTACCATAGTTCTATTGGAGTATAGGATATTATGATAACAATAAAAGATGTAGAACACGTTGCAAAATTGGCACGTTTGGAATTAACAGAAGAAGAAAAAGAAAAATTTACAAAACAATTAGGTGATGTTTTGAAGCATGTTGACGCAATGAATGAAGTTGACACTTCAAATATTGAACCAATGGCTCATGCGATTGATTTTGTAAACGTAATGAGAGAAGATAAAGTTTATTACGAACAAACAAAAGAAGAACTTATGAAGAATGCTCCGGATGAAGAAAACGGTTTCTTTAGAGTACCTAAAATTAATTAGTGATAGTGGTAAAGTTCTGGGATAAAACTGTAAATATTTCCGTCTATTCGTTTTGATGCTGGCTCGGATACGGGTAAAGTTGTGTATATGGAGATTCTTCTATGACAAAATATATTTTTATAACAGGTGGTGTTGTAAGTTCCTTAGGTAAAGGTATTATTGGTGCGTCTCTTGGGAAACTATTAAGAGCAAGAGGCTTTTCTGTAGCTATACAGAAGTTTGATCCTTATATAAACGTTGACCCGGGAACAATGAGTCCGTTCCAACATGGTGAAGTTTTTGTAACTGATGATGGTGCGGAAACAGATTTAGACTTAGGTCACTATGAAAGATTTATTGATTCAAACTTTTCACAACTTAGCAGTGTAACTTCAGGAAGCGTTTATCAGACTGTTATAAATAAAGAAAGACGAGGCGACTACCTTGGCGCTACAGTTCAGGTTATTCCGCATATTACAAATGAGATAAAATCAAGAATTGTAAAAGCTCAAAAACAATTTAAACCCGATTTCCAGATTATCGAAATTGGTGGTACGATTGGTGACATTGAGGGGTTACCATTCATTGAAGCTATAAGACAATTTAAGACAGAGCAAGGCATTGGGAATGCTATAAATATTCACTGTACTTTGCTTCCATATTTACAGACTTCAGGGGAACTTAAAACAAAACCTTCTCAACATAGTGTTTCAGTTTTAAGAAGCTATGGTTTACAGCCTGAAATTTTAGTCTGCCGTACTTCTAAAGCCATACCAAAAACTGAAAAAGAAAAATTGGCATTATTTTGTTCAGTCGCTAAAGAAGCAGTTATTGAATGTCGTGATATGAAGAGTATTTACGAAGTTCCACTGGCTTTGGAAGAGCAAAACTTTGCAAATGTCGTTCTTAAGCTTCTTCAGACATCAGAACAAAAAGCTGATTTAACGGCTTGGACAAATTTGGTTGAAAGAATTAATCATCCGAAATCTACAATTAAGATTGCAATAGCAGGCAAGTATACCAAACTTTCAGATGCCTATATCTCTGTAGTTGAATCAATTAAACATGCGGGGTATGCAAATGAAGTTAAAACCGAGATAAAATGGATAAATTCGGAAGATTGCATTGATTATGATAACTGTAAAGAATTTATGCAGGATGTTGACGGTGTTATTGTACCGGGGGGATTTGGCGTAAGAGGCATTGAGGGAAAACTTAATGTAATCAGATACGTAAGAGAAAACAATGTTCCGTTCTTGGGAATTTGTTTAGGTATGCAATGCGCGGTAATAGAATACGCAAGAAATGTTGCTAAAATTGCTGGAGCAAATTCAACAGAATTTGATGAAAATGCTCAAAACCCTGTAATCGATTTGATGCTAGAGCAAAAGAATGTTAAAGGTTATGGAGCCACGATGAGACTTGGTGCTTATGACTGTCATGTAAAAAAAGGAACAAGAGCGTATGAAGTTTATGCTTCAACAAAAATATCCGAACGTCACAGACACAGATATGAAGTTAATACAGATTACATCGACCAATTAAAAAATGCAGGTTTGGTATTCTCGGGAATGTCACCAGACGGAATGCTTTCTGAAATAGTTGAACTTCCGCAACTTGACTGGTTTGTTGCATGTCAGTTCCACCCTGAATTTAAATCTAGACCGGAAAGACCGCATCCGTTGTTTAAAGGCTTGATTGATGCAGTTGTAAATCAAAAGGTTTAATTCAACCTTAAAAACGCTTCAATTTTAGCTTTAACTGATGTTGTTGCATAATCGTTGATATCGATATAAAGTCCGTTATATTTGTTTGCCAGATATTTTGCAAGTTGTGATTTTGCGCAGAAAGCCTGAGCATAAAATACAGTTGGCACATCGGGATTAACGTACATCTCTAAATCAATGTCAGCAGGAGTACCTGCTTCAACGCATCTTATCCATCCGTAAACATGGGTAGTGTCAGGAAATAGTTTAAGTATACTCAAATCATTTGGCGGAACTCCCCAAAAACCGGGGGTAAATTGAGGATTTGAAGAAGTGTTTTTTTCTTTTTCAGGCACGATTGTTTGATGATAAGTTTCAATAATTGGGTTTATAATATTTGCAGTAATTATAGAAACTTTATCTATTAGCGGTAAATTACTTTTACAAATTATGATTTCACGTTTGTCATTAAGTTCTTCAAACTTAGTTTGTATAACATTAAAACCTTGATCTTTTAAAATTTTAGAAGCGAACCAGCCGCTATCACACTTGTCTTTGCCAATTGGTGCGAGTATTAAATCTGGTTTAATAAACAGAGCGTTATCAATAATATTTCTTATGATTTTGCAGCAAGCATCAGGAAGCAAACTTGCTCTTGGGTAATTAAAATCAATATCCAAATCAATCCATTCCGCATTTGGATATTTTGCTTTTGTTTCTTCAATTATCTCTGGTGGAGGATATCCCCAAAAACCTATTTTCATAAAAAAATAGTATCAAAAAAATGCTTAATCTTCCATAAATATAAACAACGAGTTATAATATAAGTATGGCTAATGATTTGGAAGAAGATATTTGTTTAAAGATGGTAGGGCTGGAACTTATGTTTCTTACTCCTGAAAAATACAGTAATGAAAACGGCATTACTGCTGTTGAGCTGGCTAAACTTGTTAATCTTCCTGTAGAAACAGTTAAAAAGAAACTTAATATTTTAAAAGAAAAGGATATTGTAAGAGTTAAAGGTATAAATCCCAAATATTGGCTTTTTGATGATTATAACTTCCAACGTCTTGATGACGATGACGATATATTTCATCTTCTTTGCAATTTTGAAGACGTAGATTTTGATAAATATTTCACTTACTAATTATTTTATTCCTTTTAAAAGCGGATTTGATTTTATTTTTTCTTTAAGTTCATTAATCATGTTTATTGGCATATACATTTTTTGACTCCTTAAAAAGCTTGTATAAACACGTTCTCCTTTTTGCAATGTTTCACAAAGATAACTTAAATATATATTAATACTCTCATCAGTGTACCGTTTGCCGCGCTTAAAATGTTGCAATAGTGTTCCTGATGCAGCTTCTGATTGAATATAAGGCTTTTCTATTCCTCGATTTAGGCAATGTTCCAGTTCTATCTGGTCTGCAATTTTACCGAATTGTTTGTATGATTTAGGTTGCTGATTTTCAATATACAAGACCATAGCACCATTTTTTGAATCTTTTAAATCAACATATCCTATATTTTGAGAAGAATTTGCTTTATCTTTAACTATATATCTGGTAAATGTTTTATATACATCTTTTTGAACATTTACAGGAATCTCTTTATGTTGTTTTATTGAATAAATCATAATAACAAAAAACTCATAAAAATAAAATTTGCTACAAAAAAGTTCGGACAGAGAGAGTAACCTCTGTCCGAACTTTTTAAAAGAAATTAATTATATGTTGGCTAACTGTTTATAATAATCATGAGCTTGCTCAAATTTGTAAGCAAAGTTAAATAACTTAGCTTCAGCAAGCTGAGGAGCCATGATTTGTAACCCGATTGGCATACCATCTCTATCAAAACCGGCAGGAATTGATATTGCAGGGATTCCTGATAAGTTAGCACCTATTGTTGCAATATCAGTCAAATACATAGATAACGGATCTTCCGTTTTAGCTCCTAAATCAAATGCTGTATTAGGACAAGTTGGTGCAATTAATACATCAACATTTTTAAATGCGTTTAAGAAGTCTTCATGAACAACTCTTCTCATTTGAAGAGCTTTTTTGTAATAAGCGTCATAATATCCGGAGCTCAATGCGTAAGTGCCAAGCATTATACGACGCTTAACTTCAGGTCCGAAACCCTCTGCACGAGATTTGCAATACATTTCTAATAAGTTTTTTGCATCTGCGGTTCTGTGACCATATCTTACACCGTCAAATCTTGCAAGATTTGAACTGCATTCAGCAGTTGCTAAAATGTAGTAAATACCGATAGAATGTTTTATGTTTGGAAGTGATATTTCAACAACTTCAGCACCCTGTGATTTATATGTATCAATGGCATTTTGAATAGCTTTTGAAACATCTTCTGATAAACCTTCACCAGTAAGTTCTTTTACAACACCCACTTTTAGGCCTTTAATATCGTTGTTTAAAGAATCTCTGTAATTTTCAACAGGAAGATTAAGAGATGTGGAATCATGGTAATCATATCCTGATATTACTTCTAATAGAGCGGCTGCATCTTCAACTGTTCTTGCAAAAGGTCCGATTTGGTCAAGTGATGATGCAAAAGCAATAAGACCGTATCTTGAAACTTTGCCATAAGTTGGTTTCATACCTACTATACCGCAGAAACTTGCAGGAAGACGAATACTTCCGCCGGTGTCAGAACCAAGAGCCAAAGTTGCTTCGCATGATGCAACAGAAGCTGCCGAACCGCCTGATGAACCACCGGGAACTTTATTTAAATTCCAAGGGTTGTGAACTTTTTTGAATGCTGAGTTTTCGTTAGAAGAGCCCATTGCAAATTCGTCTAAGTTAGCTTTACCAACTATCGGAATTAAGTTATCCAATAGTTTTTGTGTAGCAGTAGCATTATATGGTGAAATAAAGTTTTCCAATATCTTGCTTGATGCTGTTGTTTTTGATCCAATAAGGTTCATGTTATCTTTTAGTGCAAGAGGAACTCCTGCAAGAAGCGGTAATTCTTCTCCCGCAGCAATTTTTTCATCAACTTTTTTAGCTGTTTCAAGCGCTGTATCTTCTGTTAAAGAGTTAAATGCTCCTAATTTTTCATCTACTGATTTAATTCTTTCAATAGAAGCTTTAGTAAGCTCTACAGCTGAAACTTCTTTATTTTTAAGTGCTTTTGATTGTTCCATAGCACTCTTTTTAAGTAATTCTAGCATATCTTCTCCTTAGGGATTTTAATCCTCGCTTATCCCCATAAATATTATATCAAAAACAAAAAGGGCTGAATATTTAAAAAACGTAAATTTTTGTAACAAGGGTTTCTGAAAATAGTCAATTTCAAATATTCACTTGTTTTATAGTTTGCAAAAGGAGTGTTGTATGTCACTAACAACTTCTATAGTCAGACCATTAGAATCCGGTTTTGTACAGGTTAATGCCTCAGAAAAAAACGGATATACGCAGTATTACAAAGTTCCTCAAAAGAATGCCAAACGTTTTGCATCTGAGTGGCAGCAAAAGGATAAAAATTTGAGTTTATACTCAAATATAGTATTTTTTAGTTCAATTTTTGCAGGAGTTTTGGGAGCAACATATTTTACAAAGAATATGGATAGCAGGTTTAAACAATTTTTAGTACAGACAGCTTCTGCAATTACACTTGCAGCTTTGTCGTCAATAGGAATGAGCAAGTACGCTGAAAGCGAACAGCAGAAACTGTTGAATAAATATAAAGCAAAAGAAATTTTTTATAGGGCATAGTTTTAAACACACAGGTTATTGCTAAGAACAAATAAGTATGTAATAATATTATTACTTTATACGGGTGTTTATTTTGTTCCTACATTATTTTTAAAAGGGAGAGTAAGCTCTCGGTTATAATGAAGTATACCGACCGATAAAAAATCGCCAGTCGGAAACGGAGGTAATCAGGCACTCACCCACCTGCTTACAAGGCAGGAAACAAAATCACGCTCGTATAAAGTTTTGGGGTAAATATAATAGGGATAAAATCTTATTGTGTTTACTCCAAAACTTTATGCGGCAAATAATTTATGTTAAAATTTTTCTATGGCAGATTTTTTAGTTAAAGAACTTATCACAAACGATATTGAAAGAGAACTTTCACAAATTGGTTTTGATGAAAGTTATACCGGAATTGCTTCCGAAAAGTTCAGATATAAGAATTTTAAAATATTTAACTTAACTCCTGAACAAGCAAATATTATTAAACAAACTGCGCTGAGTGTAGGTGCGGATTGCGGAACTCACAGAGAAGTTATTAGGGGAAAAATTGATAAATCTGATGCAATTTTAGGCGGAAGTTTTTCTCAGTTAAAAAAGATTGCTCAAAAACTTAAACATCAGCCTTTTTCTTTAAAAATTCTTGCAGAAAAAATAGAAGAAAATTTAATTCCTCAAGGAAGAAAAACGAAACTTGTTGGGATCTTGAATGTTACACCTGATTCTTTTTCTGATGGCGGGAAATATAATGATGAAATATCTGCACAAAAACATCTTATGGAAATGATACAGGATGGTGCAGATTTAATTGATATTGGAGCCGAAAGTACAAGACCTTATTCTGATGCTGTAAGTTCTGAAGAACAAATAATAAGGCTTACTCCAATTCTAAAATTTATTCAAAAAGAAAATATACAAGTTCCGATAAGTGTTGATACACGCTCATCAGATGTTGCTGAGTTTGCTTTGGATAACGGCGCTTCAATAATTAATGACGTATCAGGTTTTGATTATGATAAAAAACTTGCGGATGTTGTTTCAAAAAATAGGGCGGGAGTTGTTATTCAACACTCAAAAGGAACTCCTCTGAATATGCAGGTTGCGCCTCATTACACAAATGTTACGGAAGAAATCTATCTGAGTCTTAAGAGCAAAATCGCATATGCAAAATCTATAGGGATAAAAGATATAATAGTTGACCCCGGAATTGGGTTTGGAAAAACAAAAGAAGACAATTTTGAACTGTTAAACAGAATTGAAGAATTTTATTCTCTCCAATGTCCTGTTATGGTAGGAGTTTCAAGAAAGAGTTTGCTTGGAGTAAATAATAATGACAACCTCTTAAAAGACGAATTGAGTCTTGCAGTGTCTTATCCTCTTATTCAAAAAGGTATCGATTACTTAAGGGTACATAACGTAAAATTGCATAAAGCATTAATTAATATGATATAAATTCCCCAATTCGGCTATTATATATGTACCCTACTTGCTAATTCATATTACCGATTTTATTAAGTAATATATTAGTACTGATTACTTATGTAGGAATAAGCTGATGAACCTATTCAAATATTTAATTTTTGTTTTATTTTATTGTTTTTTGTTAAAACAGGCGTGTGTTAATACAGAATACTTTATAATTCTTTTCGTTGTTTTTTCTGCTTTTGCATTGCATTCTTTATCGTTGCAGAAAAAAGTATATCTATTTGGAAAAGAGCTCAAAGAAAGTATGGACATGCAGAGAGAACATTTTGTTAATTCTCTTAATCATGATTTAAGAATCCCTGTGTTGGCTCAGCTAAGAGCGTTAGAGTTGATTCAGATGGAACAACTTGGAACTCTTAACCCTGCGCAGAAAGATATTTTGAATCAAACCGTTCAGTCAGGAAGATGTATCTTGAATTTAATCTCTTTACTTATCAATATATATAGGATAGAAAACAATGTTTTGAATGTCGGTTATCAAAGGTTTAATGTTCACGAACTAGTAATCTATTGTTTTAATGAACTTAAAGACGAAGCTGCTGAAAAGAATCTGACATACTCTTTAGAGTGCAGCAATAAAAATTTATACATAAATGCAAACAAAGATGAGATAAAAAAATTACTTATAAATTTGCTTCTCGCTGCCATAATGTATTCAAACTACGGAAGCAAGGTTTTAGTGAAAGTCGTGCAAACTGATAATAAGTTGCGTGTGAGTGTTAGTTGTGACGGAAGTAATGCATATTCATTAAACATGAATTTAAATTCGCGTTATACTTCTATTGGCGAAAGTATAAGAATTCACTTTTGCAAAAAAGTAATAGAAACTCATAGGGGACAGATAATTAAACCTAAAACAGGTGATGCGTTTGTTTTTGAACTTCCTATGGCTGCTGTTTAGCCGATTTTCCCGAATTCACATCCGCAGTAATTTTGACGGTAAATATTCAATTCTTTTGACAGATTGTTAGTTTTTAAGAATCCATCCTGTTTTTTGAAGTTTATAGAGATGTATTCTAAACCGTCAGAAACACTCTTACCTATTGCGGATATTTTTTCAAAGTTTTTATGCGGACTAATAACCAGTGAAGTTGTAAATTTATTAATACCCATTTTTTTCGCTTTTTTTGCGGCAAGACTTAATCTCTGTTCAATACATTTGTCGCATCTCGCACCTCTTTCCGGTTCTCTCTCAAGACCTTTTACTTTTTCTAAAAATGAATTATGGTCATAGTCTTCAATTATCAGTTCTACATCATGATAGTTACATATAGTTCTTTGAGCATTCAAACGTCTTTCAAATTCTTCTTTTGTATCAAGATTAGGGTTGCAAAAATACACAACAGGAATATATCCCATCTCTTTCAAAAGTCCGATGGGATATCCGGAACAAATGCCGCAACAGGCATGAATAAGTATTTTATTATCTGCGTTTTGCACCATGTTCTTCCAAATACTTTTTCAAATCGTCATAAGACATAACGCCTAATTTTTTATCACCATTTACATACATTGTAGGTGTGCCTTCAATCGCTAAAACATTATTAGCCTGATATATTTCACTTGCAAGTTTCTTTTCAATTTCTTTAGAATTCATGTCTTTAAAGAATTGTTGTTCATTAAAGTTAAGTTTCTTGATAATTGGCAGAAGCTGCTCATCATTCATTGGAGCATTTTCGTAAAGCAAACTTGCCATTCCCCAGTAGTTACCCTGTTTTTCTGCCGCAAGAGCTGCACGAGCCATATAACAAGCTCCTGGGTGAGCATTCACTCCGATATCGAAGTTACATTCTTTGTCAAAAGGAAGGTTGTGGTGAATAATTTTGACGTTAGAGTATTCTTTGACAATTCTATGCAACATGATGTTATGTATATAACAAAGCGGGCAAACATAGTCAGAGTATAGTTCTATGACTACATCAGCGTTTTCTGACCCAAGCAGATTCCCCTCTGCTCTGTATGGATTTTCTAACATGTTTGAGTATTTTTTTAAATCTCTGCTCTTTTTAACGTGTGGAACAAAGTTGTCAGTAATTCCGCTATAGCAAAAGAAAGCAGTTGCAAAAATTAATAGGATAACAAGAGTTTTTGGATATTTTTTTGCACCGTCAATAAAGTCTAAAAACGTTGTTTTGAAACTTGTAAAATATTCTTTAAAGCTGTTTGCAGAAATAAGAGCAATTGCAAAATCTATGAAATATGTGATTACGCAAAGAATACACAATTTTTTTATTACAAACATGCTAAAACATGCAAGAACCATTGATATACCAAAAGCTGTTGTTCCCAAAAATGTAATGTATGCCATCGGATTTTTGAAAACTTCAAGAAATTTTAAGAATTTTATGTTTTTGAATTTGTCTACAATTGTAAGGAAGAACACTGTTATATAAAATAACATTCCCCAATATGCAAGCGGTATCCCCCAGAATTGAGAAACTGTAGTTCTTGCAGCACCGTCACAGTCAATAAATTCGTTAACTGAGCAGAAACTTGCAAGTGCATATTTATCGTAATTTGCGGCATAATATATCATTGCAAGTTTAATCGTGAGTGCAAAACCAATAAGTGTAAGTAATTGTATAGTAAATTTTCTTTTATCAAAATTCATAAAACTTCCCTTTTCAAAATTATAAGTGGAAAATATATTCCCTACATAAACTATTCTAATATAGAATAAACATTTTTCAATAATAAAAAAGCCAAGAGAGGCTAATATATTTGTTCTAGCCTAAAATAATTATTAAAACAAATGTGCAAAAAATGAAAAATGAAATGTTAAGATTTATTACAAAAATCATCTAAATTGATGA
This sequence comes from uncultured bacterium, assembly GCA_902797965.1. Taxonomy (GTDB): domain Bacteria; phylum Cyanobacteriota; class Vampirovibrionia; order Gastranaerophilales; family Gastranaerophilaceae; genus CAG-196. The sequence continues at coordinate 18,303 of CADBUY010000002.1, read as the reverse complement.
TTTAATTTATGAAGTACATTGCTAATATATAACTATACTCCTTAAAAAACGACGATACACATATCCCTAATCAACAGCTATGCACGATAAAAAGTTCATAGCTTTTTCTTTTGTACATCAAGATATACATTTTGATGTAGTATACAAAAATTTAACTTTACAAATAGTCACACTTTATTGAATATGGTTTAAATTTAATATATGCTTTAAGTTGTCACATATCAATTTGGGAATTAGTTATTATGTTAATGGAAAAGAGTATTTTAGAGAATGGGTTTATTATCGACTTGAGTAATGCACAAAATACTTCACAGCTTGTGTATGAACTTAGTTCGATTATGGAACACCCTGATGTAAAAGGGAAAATGATTTGTTTAAAACTTGGGAATCTAGATTTAAAACAGTCACAGCTATTGAGTATTAAAGCATTAATAGAAGCTATGGATGCAAATTTAGCTTTTGTAGATACTGTATCAGAACAAACAGATGCGTCGGCTGTAAGTCTAGGCATTAAAGTCTCAAAAGTTTCTGAGGAAATGCCTGTTCTTCATAAGCCTGAGGTTGATGTAATTGAACAGAGCTTAAAACAAGAGCCTGTCCAGATTAAGACCGTAGGAGAGCCGAATATTTATCAGAATAGTGAAAGTAAAACAGTAGAAGTTCATGCTGAGATGGAAATGTCAGGCAATTCAATTGAAACAGCTGAAGGTATAGAAGATATATATGATGAAGTTTCAACCCAAGAACTTTCAGAAGTAATTCCGTCAGAAAATTATGAAACAAATACATTTGATTCTATTGCGGCGATTGAAGGACTGCTTCCAAAAGAAGAAAACAGTAAGTATATCTTGCTTGATACAGGTAATGTTCTTCCCGAGGGTGTAGAAGAAAATTCAACAAATACTGAAGTAATGCCAACTTTGTACATAAACCAAACTTTACGTTCAGGGCAGACCGTAAACTATGACGGAAATATTTTAATTATAGGTGATGCTCACCCTGGCAGCGAAATTGTTGCAGGTGGTGATATAACTGTTTGGGGTATACTTGGCGGTATTGCTCACGCTGGAAGTAATGGAAATGTAACTTCAAAAGTAAGAGCATTAAAACTTAATGCAATTCAATTAAGAATAGCTGGTTTGTATGCAAGACGTAACGATACTTTAAATGTACCTTACGTTCAAAAATCAAATGAGTTTACTCCAGAGGAAGCTCTTATTGAAGATGGAAAGATTGTAATTTATAAAAAATTAAGGAGAGATTAATGACTGGTCGAGTAATAGTAATAACATCAGGAAAAGGCGGTGTAGGTAAAACGACTACCAGCGCTAACATAGGTACTGCTCTGGCTAAATCGGGATATAAAGTTGTATTAATTGATACAGATTTGGGTTTAAGAAACCTTGACTTACTTCTCGGTCTAGAAAACAGAATTGTGTATACAATTGTTGATGTAATAGAAGAAAGATGCAAGTTGAAACAAGCTTTGGTTAAGGATAAAAAGAATCCTAATCTTCAACTTCTTGCAGCGGCACAAACCAGAGATAAAACAGCTGTTAATGCCGAACAATTAAAAGAAATTTGTGAAATTTTAAAAGAAGAAAATGATTTTGTTCTTGTGGACTGTCCTGCCGGTATTGAACAAGGATTCCAAAACGCCGTAGCAGGTGCTTCTGAAGCAATCGTCGTTACAACACCTGAGATGTCTGCAATACGTGATGCAGATAGAATTATCGGACTTCTTGCTACAAAAGAAGAAATTACAAGTGTTAAACTTCTTTTAAATAGAGTTCGTCCAAATTTAATTAAATCAAATGAGATGATGAGTGTTGATGATGTAGTAGGTATATTGGAAATTCCTCTTGTTGGAATTATTCCTGAAGATACAGGAATTATTACATCAACAAATAAGGGTGAACCTATTGTTAATGATGAAGAAGCTCTTGCAGGAAAAGCATACAGAAATGTAGCTCAAAGAATTTTAGGCGAAGAAGTTCCGTTCCTTGATTTGGATGAACCAAAAGGATTCATGGCAAAAATTAAAAAAGCAATCTCTACAATATCAAAACTGAAAGTGAAGGTGTAGCCTATGAGCCTTTTTTCAGATTTATATAACACATTGGCGAAATTTTTTAAACAACAGGAAGATACCGAAGATGCGTCTAAATCAGTAGCAACCAATAGATTGAAACTTGTGTTAATGCAGGATAGAACCAATTTAACTCCAAGAATACTTGAACAAATGAGGAGTGAACTTATTGAGTTGCTTTCCAGATATGTTGAATTAGATAAGGAACTTCTCGATTTAAACTTTGAACAAGAAGGTGAGCAGGTAGCTTTAATGCTTTCAATTCCTGTTATTCGAGCTAAAGATGAAGAAGAAATTGATGCTGCAATCAAAGCAAGAGAAGAACTCCTAAAAAATGCTGCAAAAACTGAAAAAACAGTTGATGTAGAGGAAGAAATTGCTGATGAAACAACTGAAGGGCAAACTCTTGAAATTACCGATGAACAGGATGATAGAACTGAAGAAGAAAAAACAGAAGCAGATAAGGCAGATGCAATTGCAAAGGAACTAAATGAAGTTCCAAAGATAATTAAAAAGAACAAAGTTTCCAGTCCCGAAAATATGAATAATCCGTTTAAGAATGAATCGACAGAAACAACAGAAAAAGTTGAAACATCTACTGAAGCATAAAAATAAAAACTCCTTTTAAAAGGAGTTTTTATTTAGCCTAAGATTTCAAATGCACCATGTTCGTAGCCATCATCTATAATATCTTTAATGTATTTGACGTTAGAATCAACTTTTTTAAGCCGTCCGAATATATACTCGTCATTTTCTTTGCAATATCCCAGTATTCTTAGTACAACATTGTTGTTTTTATCTTTATCAAGCATAATGCCTGCTTCATATTTTTCTAAATCTTTAGCATTACTGAACAATTTTCTGTAACAGTCTTCTACAGACATATTTTGCATAGATTTAAGGTTGCAATTTTTTATTGCATTAAAATAGTTCATAATTGGCTTCTTTGTGTTAACAGGAATAACAGTTGAGCCAAAAGTCATGTTTGTTGAATTAATAGTGTTCATTGGTAAATATCTCCTTACGATCTTGTTATATATAAAAGTCGTAAAAAAAAAATTTGCTACTCTATCTAATTAATAAAACATACATTGGATTCTGTTTTGATGTTGCTCCGCCTGAAAATTGTATCATCCCTTGTTTATATACACTGAGAAATCCCCTAAGGTCATATTGTTCAAAGCCAGCATTTCCTGAGGAAAATTTATAATTATCAAATGTTTTATCTGTATCATTAAACAGTAAAATTTTTAGATTTCCGAGATGTTTTTTTAGTTTAAGAGAAGAAGTGCCTTCACTAAATTCTGATAGTGCAATTACTTTGTATTCAGGGAAAAGACTTTCAACTTCATCCTTTGTTAATTCTCTTTTACTTACTCCGCCATTTATGTATGTAATGTAGTAAAACTTCATGTTTCGGTTTGAGTATCCGATGAAATTATTGTTGTGAATAAATTCATATTCGCATTCCGTAGAGAATGCAAAACTTCCATTTGAATCGTTATAGTCAAAAAAGTCACCGAAACCTTTTGTTTTAACAAAGTAATTTCCAGCCTTTCTGTCAATTTTTTTTGACCATGAGTCCGTATTTGAATCATAAGAAATTTTATCATTTGTTCCTATGTTTTTGTGTTTTGTGTCCGGAAAGTTGTTTGAGTATGCTGATAAAGCTGCTATAAGACATAAACATAAAGATAATAAAAATTTTTTCATAAACTTCTCCTGTTGATTATTATATAAGAATTTGTATGCTTCATCAATATATATGAACCGTTTAATCAACCTTTTGTAGGATAGAGTCCGAATAAGTAATATTGTAAAATACAAATATGGACTTAGTATCAAATTACATTGGTGAATTATCATCACTAAAATCGGGCAAAAAAGAAGGTGGTATCGATTCAAATTTAGATTTGAATGATAGTACTTTTGCAAATATGCTGGAAAAACAACTTAATAAGATTGAAGATAATTCGAATAATGTTGAACAAATCGGTAATCTTGGAATACCTGCCGGAATTAATATCGGCGATTTTGATGGTAATGTTCCTCAATTTGGTATTGACAATGGTGTAAAACCGATTAATGAAACAGAAAGTTCGGCATTAAAACGTTTTGATAATCCTAAAGAGTTTTCAACCTCTGAAATTTTAACCTTTTTCCCATCACTATTTGATTCCAAACCATCATTAACGGAAACTCAAAATAATGGACTTTTTGATTTTGAAAGAAAACTTGCTGCAACATCTTATGGACAATATGCAAGAAATATTGTTACCGATTTAACCGAATTTGTTACGGATACAATAAAATCAAGATTATAATTTTTATTTTGCACCTCTTTTTTTTACCTCTGTTTATTATATAATAGTTTTATAAGAGGATATTAGCTTTATTTTTGATTATAAGGAGGTCAAATGGGCAAAATAGAAATTACTAAGGAAATCGAAGAAAAATGCTGCGTTCATCGTGGTGTAAAAGGTTCTCCTGCTCCAATCCCTCAAGAGGGTGAATGGACAAAATGTAAAGAAATTAAAGATATTTCAGGTTTAACACATGGCTGCGGATGCTGTGCACCTCAACAAGGTACTTGTAAATTAACTTTAAACGTTAAAGAAGGTGTTATACAAGAAGCTTTAGTCGAAACAATCGGTTGTTCAGGTATGACTCACTCTGCTGCTATGGCAGGTGAAATTCTTCCGGGTAAAACAATTCTTGAAGCATTAAATACAGACTTGGTTTGTGACGCTATTAACGTTGCTATGAGAGAATTATTCTTACAAATCGTTTACGGCAGAACTCAATCTGCTTTTTCTGAAAACGGCTTACCGGTTGGTGCAGGTCTTGAAGACTTAGGTAAGGGACTTTGCTCTATGTGTGGTACTATTCACTCTACTAAACAAAAAGGTGTTAGATATCTTCAATTAACAGAAGGCTACATTCTTAAACTTGGTTTAGATAAGAATGATGAAGTTATCGGATATCAATTCATCAACATGGGTAAATTTATGGATGCTATCAAGAAAGGTATTGATCCAAAAGAAGCATTTGATAAGAATGTTGGTACTTACGGCAGATTTGCAGATGCGGTTAAGTACATCGACCCAAGAGAAGAATAGGGATAAATGTATTGGGTCGGCTTCAATAGGAACGACAAAATTTTATTATTCCTACTAACTCCGCCTCAATGGTGAAATTACAATAATAAAGTAAAGGAAATAAAGATATGACAGTAAAATTTGAAGGACAAGACAGACGTGAAGCTACACTTGCTAAAGTTTTACCTGAATACGGTTTCAAATCTTTAGAAGAAGCTCGCGATTTATGTCTATCTAAAGGCATCGATGTTGATGCTATTGTTAAAGGCATTCAGCCTATCGCTTTCGATAACGCATCTTGGGCATATACTCTTGGCTGCGCTATCGCTATTAAAAAAGGTATTAAAACTGCAGCTGAAGCAGCTGAAGCTATCGGCTTAGGCTTACAAGCATTTGCAGTACCTGGTTCAGTTGGTGACAGACGTCAGGTTGGTATCGGTCACGGTAACTTGGGCGCTATGTTATTAAGAGAAGAAACAAAATGCTTCTGCTTCTTAGCAGGTCACGAATCATTTGCCGCTGCTGAAGGCGCAATCGGTATTGCAAGAAACGCTAACAAAGTTAGAAAAGAACCTCTAAGAGTTATCTTAAACGGTTTAGGCAAAGACGCTGCTCACGTAATCGCTCGTATCAACGGCTTTACTTCTGTTGAAACAGAATACGACTATAAAACTGGTGAATTAAAAATCGTTAACGAAACAGCTTTCTCTGACGGTGAAAGAGCTAAAGTTAGATGCTACGGTGCTGACGACGTTAACGAAGGTGTTGCTATTATGATTAAAGAAGGTGTTGATGTTTCTATTACAGGTAACTCAACTAACCCAACAAGATTCCAACACCCTGTTGCAGGTACTTATAAAAAATGGTGCTGGGAAAACGGCAGAAAATACTTCTCAGTAGCATCAGGCGGTGGTACCGGTAGAACTCTTCACCCTGATAACGTTGCAGCGGGCCCTGCATCTTACGGTATGACTGATACAATGGGCAGAATGCACGGTGATGCTCAATTTGCAGGTTCATCTTCTGTTCCTGCTCACGTTGAGATGATGGGTGTAATAGGTATGGGCAATAACCCAATGGTAGGTGCAACCGTTGCAGTAGCCGTTGCTGTTGAAAACGCTATGAAAGGTTAGGGGTAAATATATTTTATATTTACTTTGTTCAACCTACAAGCTTGTTTCAAAGTCTTGGTAAATAGCAGATTCCGAAATAAGTTCGGAATGACAGTTAAAAAATATAAAACAGGAAGTGATGATTTTCACTTCCTGTTTTTTGTAAACAATTATTGTTGGGTTTCATCCAATCAGTTGTATTCTCACTTTTTGTATAAACGAAAAGACCCCCTAAAAAGAGGGTCTTTGTTTGACTTGTCGGATACATACCGACATACTACTCAACTTAATGTTTGTCCCGGAAACTTTGCGTTAATCCCTTCTGATTACACTTATTCCTATTCAACTATTTGTTACTTCACAAACATTAAGTCATTTCGTCAACTTAAATCCTATAAATCCTAATTTTATACTCTATAGGTATACAGAAATACCCTGTATTTTTATTATCGGCATTTTTTTGAAAAACTTTAGAAAAAAAATGCTTTTTTATAAATTTTGTTACAAAACTTTACATGAATCCTGCCGAACTGGCTCTCTGTGAATTAAGGCAATTGCATCATACAATTTGTCTTTTAATTCTGAATAATATGCCTTATCAGAACTCAATTCTTCACCTGCTTCACAAATTCCAATCATTTGTTTCATTAGGTCAATTGTCATAGTAAGCTCTTTGAAAAGAGTTCCTTCGTCTCTTATCGTATCTTTCAAGTCCCCTGTATACAATTTTTTCCAGTTTTCTCTGCTATTTTCATTTTCAGAATTAAGTTTTGCCCATTCATAAATGTGGTTAATAACTTTATCATTTACACCCATTTTTATATCCGGATTAAGTTCTGAAACGCTATCAGAGTAGGACAATATCTCGTCATTAAGTTCATCTGCTTTTTCTTTGACATTTTCGCTTTCGTTTACCATGCCGAAAATAGTTTCCTTACTTCTCAAAGCGTCCTTATATTCAATGTTTGCCATTCCGCTGACAATTGCTGCAAGCTCCGTAATATTAAGGTTTTCCAGCTTTTTATCGGCAATAAAGTTAATTACCGGAACCTGCTCATAACCATTAATTTGCCTTAAAAGTTCACCTTTAAGTGTTAAGTCTTTGCCATCAATAAAATTATTTTCTCTCAAAATGTTACGTTTAACCTTAAATTCTTTAAACAAAGCCTTTGCCTTATGTTCATTTCCTTGAGCAAAAAATGTTTTTGAAATAAAGTTTCTAATCTCATCCATACCATCAAACTTTGACATATAATTTGCAACAAAAGCAAAGTCAAACTTAAAATTACTTGAAAGATTATTAGATGGTGAAGCCATCAAATCCTCTATAATTTCGGTTTGAGCTTTATTACAACTCAAAGGCATACAATATCCATGCTTATCTATTCCTCTTCTTCCTGCTCTGCCTGCCATCTGATGGAACTCATTTGGAGATAAGTTACGTTTTCCGTCATGAAGTTCATCGGAAGTTGAAGCCGGTTTCCTTACAGAGGTTATAACAGTTGTTTTCGCAGGCATATTTATTCCTGCTGACAAAGTCTCTGTCGCAATTGCAACTTTTAACAGCTTCCTTTGAAATAATTCTTCAATCAATTCTTTTTGCGTAGGAAGCATTCCTGCATTATGAGTTGCATATCCTTTAATCATTGCTTCCGTATTTAAGCTCTCTCCAAGATACTTATCCTCATTCTTATATCGTTCTATTGTATCTTGTATCTCTTTCTGCTCTTCTTTTGTTGTCAAAGTATCTCCGTATTCCTCAAAATACTTTAAAAGTGCTCTACTGTCTTTCTTTGAAAAAATAAAATAAATTGCGGGTAATTTCCCCTCATCTCTTAAGTTTTTAGTCAAATATTTATAAGTTGATAAACTTGTTTTTACACTCAAAGCCTTTTTAAAATCTTCAGAATTTTTCTTTTTAGTCTTTGGTGCAGTTTTTTTGCTTCCATCAGGTGAAACATGTTCAAGTTTTATATCCAAAGGCACATGTCTGTTAGCTGGTGGAACGTCAACCCAAACACTTCTCGGATAAATTGACGGATTTGTATGATAATTCCCATCAATATTGACTCCAAATCCTTTTCTTCCCCTAATTTTTCCTACCCAAGTATTTATATCACCTGCATTTTTTGCTGTTGCAGATAATGATAATATTTGAACATCATTTGGAGTAAGCATTAATGATGTTTCCCATACACCGCCTCTATCCACGTCACCTAAATATTGTAATTCATCAAAAATAACCGTTTTTAAATCCTCCGGCAAATGTCTTTCATTGTCAAAATAAGCTGATGTTGCCATATTTCTATACACTTCTGTTGTCATAATAACAATTGGAGCGTTAGTATTGATTTTTGTATCACCGGTTAGCAATCCGACTAATTCTTTACCATAAGTTTTTGAAAAATCTCTGAATTTTTCGTTACTCAATGCTTTTAATGGTGTTGTATAAAAAGTTCGTTTACCCTCCCTTAAATTTTTTGTCATTATATATTCTGCAATTGCAGTTTTTCCTGTTCCGGTAGGAGCAGTTACGATTACATCATCACCAAGAAATAAATGATTTGCGCTTGTTTTTTGGAAAATATCAGGAGAATACGGTTCATTTGTTGCAGGATTTATTTTTAGCTGAAAATAATTATTATCAAGTGTCTTAAAAAAGTTTTTACATTTGTTTGATATCATGCCAATGCCAAGTAAACCTCCGGCTGCAAGAGGAATAATTCCGGCGTGTGCATGTTCAAGCATTGATTCATCAATATATTTATTTTGTAACTTTCTAACTTTGGGGAATAAATTTTGAGTAATTTTAGCGATTTTGACCATTCAAATTTCTCCTATAATTACACAAAACCCCTAAAAATATTTTTTGCTCTTTTTTTTAATTTTACAAATTGCTTTAATTAACCCATTGGTTAGATGAGGCGGGGTTATGAATTTTCTTACAATCTATTAACTTAGAATTGTACAAATCCTAATTACAAAGAGAGGTATTAATATGAAAACAAAACAAATAATTCCACAAAAAAGTTCAGAAAAAGTAGCTTCATTTTTAGAAAAAAATGCTCTGCATAAGCGTGATTTTGCAGAAATGATTGGTGTAACACTGTCTTATGTATATAACCTTATAGATGAAACAGTCCCTTTTTCAACCAGAGGAACTACAATAGAACGCATTGCTACTGTTATGAACATATCTCCGGAAGAATTTCCGGAATATAAAATCCCACAAGAACCTATTCTTATTGACGAAAGCATCGAAACTATCAAAAACTACATAAAAGAAAATAACATGTCAGTTGTGTCTTTCCTAAAATCTTTCCCGCGCAGAAAAAGACTGGATATGGTTGATATTCTGAGAGGCACTCTTCCGACTCCTATCGACTACAAAGAACTGGAACTTATCGGAAAAACTCTTAACATACCGTCTGATGAATTATACAACCTATGGGAAAAGCGTATGAAGCAAGTTCTTGAATCAGCAGGTATGAATATTTATTCTAACTCCACGCTTGTTGACAGCATGTTTAAATGTGCTAAAAAACATATTTTGTCTGAATAATATATACATAATATATTAAAAGTGTGTAAATAGTATTGTTTTAGGCAATTTCTTCAGAGTAAAATACTTTATATATATGTAAGGTTAGATAAGGTTGTAGAAATTTTAAATCCCCGGGCGCATTGCTCGGGGTTCTCTTTATTTTAAAGTTTCAGTTATACAGTTTGCAACTTCCTGTGCTGAAAATTTGTCAGACAGTTTTGCTCTTACATGTCCGAGTTTTTCTATAAAATCAGCTCTGTATTCTTTGTCATAAAGCAAACGCTCTGTTTCATAGCAAATATTTTCCTTATTAAATTTTGTCTGTATAAGTTCAGGTACTATATCTTCGCCTGTAACAATATTCGGAAGTGAAACTTTCTTTATACATCTGAACATCAGGTATGCCAAATAAATAATCCATGGTCCGCCATATCCTATAATCATTGGCACCTGATAAAGTGAAGCCTCTAGTGCAACGGTTCCGGATGCCAGAATAAGAGAATTTGAAACGCTCAGAAGCGCCTGATTTTCACCTTTTATAACCTTAAAATCCGTATCTTTTACATACTTATCAAAAATATCATCTTTTAAGCTTGGTGCATGTGATATACAAAATTGAAGCTCCGGATGTTTTTTTTGTAACATCTTCGCGCCACCGATTAATGTATCTGCCAAATATTTTAATTCTAAAGGTCTGGAACCGGGAAAAACGGAAACAAGCGGTTTATTTATATCCAAACCATGCTTAGCAAAAAACTCTTCTCTATTTGCTTTTTCAGGTAACTGTTTAATCAGCGGATGCCCACAATAATGAACATCAATACCATATTCTTTATACATTTCTACTTCAAACGGAAATATACAAAGAACCTTATCTACATATTTTTTTATTCCCTTAATACGCCATTTTCTGCTTGCCCAAACCTGAGGCGGAATGTAATGGAAAACCTTTATTTTATCTCCGACAGTTTTTTTAATCCGTTTTGCAACTCTGAGATTAAAAGTTCCATAATCAATACACAAGACCAAATCAGGTTTATATTCATTTAGAATATAGTCAGTTACACGTCTTTCAAGGCCTAAATGATCAATAATCATTTTTAAACTAAGTCCGAAACCTGACATTTTTGAATGATCACAGAAAAGTTTCACGCCGGCATTTTTAAGATTTTCACCGCCGATACCTTCAATCTCAATATCAGGAATTTGCTGTTTCAAAAGTTCAGCAACTTTTCCGCCATGGATATCACCAGAATATTCTCCCGTAATTATAAAAACTTTTTTCATATTATCACTCCTCCATTACCCTCTCCATCCAGTGAGGGAGTGATGTTTATACTGCCATTACGACAATGCCATGCTTATCTGCGAATTTAATGACTTCGTCTTTATCAACAATAATCGTTTCACCCGCTTCAACAGCAATCAAATCTGCTTTATATCGGTTCATTGTCTTTAACGTTCTGAGTCCGATTGCGGGAATATCAAATCTTTTGTCCTGAGAAGGTTTTGCAACCTTAATTATACGGGAATTTTTCTTTGCAATTTTACATCCTCGTTTTATACACTTATCTGTTCCCTCAATTGCCTCTACAGCCATAATCATTTTATCTTTTATAACAACGGATTGCCCTATATCCAGTTTACCAGTTTCTTTTGCAAGCCAATAACCATAATTAACATCATCAATTTGTTCCTGCGTAGGCTGAACTTTTCCCAAAACTCCCGATGGTATCATAAGATTTTTTATAAACAAAGTTTGGTCTAAAATCGTAATACCAATCTTTTCCATCTCTTCAATAAGCATCAGCATAACTTTATCATCATTTAATCTGACTGCCTTTTTAATAAAATCAACAGCTTTGGAATCAAATTTAGGACGTTTAATAATTATAGTTTTGCTAACTTTGCCAAGAAATGTTAATTGTTTAATTCCTTCATCTTTTAAAACTTTTTCAATTTTTAAAGCTTCTCCGGGACAAAAAGAATAAACCTTTGAACAATATTTTTTTAATTGTTTATAATTATCATCTGATAAAGATATCGCAACTACATCAAAACCATTCTCTTTCGCATACTGAGCCATCTTAATAGGCAGTAAACCGTCACCGGCAATCAATCCCTGTTTTTGTTCCAAAACAACTGACATTACTTCCTCCACTTTCTTTACTAATAATACTATAAAATAAGGCTAAAGTCCGTTTTTAAGTAATAATGTTAAGTTATGTAACAATTTTTTCAAAAATAAGTTATAAAGCTAAAGTTTTATAAAAAAATGCCGATAGTACTGGTATAAAGGGAAAACGACAGAAGTCGGAAAATTAAAAAGGAAAATCAGATATGGGTATGAGTGTATCAACATCAATGGGATTTGAAAATCGGGAATTAATTAAAAATTCTGCAAAAAATTTGGTTCAGGGGAATGAAGAAGCGCAACAAAAAGCTTCGGAAAGTATTATGCAAAATTCAATTACAAATGCAAGAAGCTTGACTACTCAGGAATACATACTTTTAGCCTCTACTCAAATTACTTTAAATCAATCTTTGAAAGAAACTTTAAAATATTTGCAAAAACATGCCAATAGCAGAAAAAAAGAATATACTTTTGGCGATTTATGGAAAGTATTAAATACAGAGAACGAAGATTCTGAAAAGAATCCTTATCAGGGCGAAGTTTTTGAAATAGATCAAAACAAAAAAAATATCTTTGCAGCATAAAAATTATAGTATATTGCTAAAAAAGCAAGAAGCGACAATTCTAATATAGAATTGTCGCTTCTTATTCATCTCAAAATCAAACTCTTACCTTAACAATTACCTTTTTTACATTTTTATTTGTATCAACTTTAATTGCCGGCTTATGAGCATCTGTCGGGAAGAACACAAAAAATTCACCCTCATTTATTTTATAGAATTGCTCTTCCGACATATTTTTCAAAAACTCAATATCTTTTTCTTTGTTGTATTCTTCTGTTACAGCACAATTTGAATAATCAGTAACCCCTGATAATTCTTCGCCTATTACCATATACTGAATATCAATATAATCTCGGTGCGCTTCATAAGGTGCATCATCCTTTGTTATGTAGCTTTGTAAATTAGCATAAATTTTATCGCTAATTTCATACCTTCCATTATTCATTGTTTTTAAATCATTATTCTTTATCCACTCAAACCCGGCTCTTATATTTTCTGAGATTCCATAATAAATTTGAGCATTTTTTAAATCGTCTTTTATCATACAAATTCTCCTTTTTTATTATTATAAAAAAAAAAGCAATTTTTAAAAAGTAAAATACTTTATATAAATGTAAGGTTAAAAAAGGTTAGTTTACAGTTAGGTAGGTTTACTATGTTAATGGCACTCTGGCAAGTCCAGAAATTAACACGTGAAATAAATGACTTGGAAAGGGAAGCGATGCGAGTCCGAACCAGGTTGTCGAACTATCAGAAGTACGCAAGTCGTCTGGGTAGTTCGTCAATAATGACAATGGGCAATGTCTCAGGAATATCGGCTGAACTTTTACCAAGAGCAACAATGTTCGCTCAGTATTCTAATCAGGCAAGTTCAATGAGTGCAATGCAGCAGCTTCAAATGATGAAAGCAAGCGGTATGGTTCCTTGGACAGGAAATCAAATGACTCAAATGCAATATGAAATGAGTGCATTTGCAAGGTTCAGAGAACAATCAATGAAAGCTTTGAAGCAGCAAGAAATTGATGCTATGTCGGAAATTGAAAAAGAAATTGAACTTGAGATGAATAGTATAGAAACTCAATTAAAACAGAAAAAAGCAATGAAAGAATCGTGCGAAAGTCTGTTAAAAGAAGAAGTTCAAAACTTTGTTCCTAAATTCGGACTAAGTTAACAGGGTGAATAAAAACCCTAAAAGATTACTCTAAAAACTATTAGTGTGTAGTAAATGTGAAGTGTATACCTATTAACTTAAATTCCCCCGCCTCTTTCCCAAGAGGCTTTTTCTTTGTCATAAATTAGAAGTATTATTATTTTACCAAAATTTTAGTTTATGATAAAATTAACCTATGAGAGAATTTATTTTAAACAACGGAATTAATTGCTGCATTAAGCAAAATAAAGATACACCAAGAACGGCATTTACTTTGAACATTTCAATTAATGACGATGAGAGAATTGCCGGTCAATATTCTTTAATGAATCGACTATTGCTCAAAGGAACGAAAAAATATTCATCTGAAGATATTGCAAATATTATGGATGAAAATGCCATTGAGCTTTATACAGAAATGAAGTCTGATTACTTGAGATTTAGATTTGTTTGCCTTAATGAAGATTTTGAATTAGCACTGAGTTTATTAAGCGATATTGTTCTAAATTCTACTTTTGAAGAATTTGATAAAGAAAAAAGTAAACTTATAGGCGAACTTAATGCAGAATTAGACTCCGCGAAAGTTAAAGTTTCAGACTTATTTACAAAAAATATATATAAAGATCATTTTTATGGGCACAGTTACACAACAATTCTTGAAAACATAGACAAGGTAAAAAAAGATGATGTTATAAACATCTATAAAAAGATTTTGGAAACAGGGGCAAAAGCTGTTGCTCTCGTTGGTGATATTGAAGAAAACGGACTTATTGAAAAATATTTAGGAGCAATTCCCGCTTCTGCAAATAGCACGTCAAACATAACAATTCCTAAACCTATTATTCAGGAATATACGGAAATTATTAAAGAAGATGCTAATCAGGCGCAAATTTTGCAAGGATGGCTTGTCGGAACAATTACAGACAAAGAATACCCAGTGTTGATGCTTCTGAATATAATACTTGGAGCAAGCGGTCTAAGTTCCAGACTGTTCCTTGAACTCAGAGAGAAAAAAGGACTTGCATACACTGTTAGAACGTCTTATGAAACCCACTTAAAATCTGCTGTATTTAGCATTTACATTGGAACAGAACCTGGGAATATTCAAACTTCAATAGATGGCTTTAAAGAAGAGATTGAAAAAATTAAAAACATTGAAGTAAGCGAAGAAGAATTGCGAAATGCAAAAAATAATCTTATAGGGAAACAACAGTTTCTTTCAGAAACAAACTCGCAGCAAGCTAACATTATGGCATATTACGCAATTATGGGTAAACCTTTTAACTATAGAGAAACAGTCATTGAACAAATTAAACAGGTTACTTCTCAGGATATTTTAGACTGCGCTAATAAATACTTTACTGATGACTATATACTTTCTGTGCTGAAACCGTAATAGGAGTTGTGTATGCTGAGACTCTTCGGAAATTTAAACTCTTCGGTGCTTATAATCGGTTGCTTCCATGGTGACGAGCCTCAGGGGAAATACTTAATTGAAAAATATCTGAATAAAAAAACAGATACGTCACTTATGTTTATTCCTTGTTTAAACGAATATGGAGTAGAACATAACGTCAGAACAAATTCTAACGGAGTTGATTTAAACAGGAATTTTCCGACAAAAAATTGGGAACTTACTGAAAAAGATAACTTCTTTGGAGGAAATTCACCAGCAAGTGAAGAAGAAACAAAGTTTGTTATAGATGTAATTGAAAAACATACACCCAAAATAATACTTACTCTTCATGCTCCATATAAAGTTGTAAATTATGATGGACCTGCAAGAGAAATATCAGATAAGATATCAAAAATTATAGGTTACCCTGTTGAAGAAAACATAGGTTACCCAACGCCCGGAAGTTTCGGTACTTGGGCTGGAATTGAAAGAACTATTCCAACTATTACTCTTGAACTTGATGAAGAAATTGACATAAAAGAATTAGAAGCACCTGTGTTCAAGATATTTGAGATGCTGGAAAAATACGAATAGGAAATATTAATCGGGAATATATCCCGACAAAAAAATTTAAAGGATAGAAATGGAAGATATTAAAAAGATTGTAGAAGAATGTAATTTAAAACACATAGCAATAATTATGGATGGAAACAGACGCTGGGCAAAGGAAAGAAGCCTGCCGTCCATGGTTGGACACAAAAAAGGTGTTGATGCACTCAAAGCGACAATGAGAGCTTTTGACGATTTTGGTATTAAATACCTTACAGTATACGCATTCTCTACGGAAAACTGGAACAGAAAACCTGAAGAAGTTAATTTTTTGATGGATTTATTGGGTGAAACTCTAAAGAATGAATTAAAAGAAATGGATGAGAATAATGTTGTAATATCATTTATTGGTGATACAACAAAATTAAGCGACAAATTGCAAAAAATCCTTAAAAATGCGGTTGAAACAACAAAAGATAATACAGGTGTTAATCTTCAAATAGCTTTTAACTATGGTTCCAGAGATGAAATAGTTCATGCAGTAAAAAATATAGTTGAAGAAGGAATAACGGATATTACGGAAGATGTAATATCACAGCATCTTTATACAAAAAACATTCCTGATCCTGATTTGCTCATCAGAACAGGAGGAGAGATGAGAGTTTCAAATTATCTGTTGTGGCAGATTGCGTATTCTGAATTTATCGTAATTCCTGAATTTTGGCCTGAATTTAATAAAGAAAGACTTGCTGAGTGTGTATTAGAATATAAGCGCAGAAATCGACGATTTGGCAAATAGCAGGTCAGCCAATACCTAACAAAATCAGATTGTAGGTTGGGGTTTCTCCCCCCAACAATAAGTGAATATAGCAAATTAAATCTCCTTGTAGCTCAGTTGGATAGAGCGTTGGTCTCCGAAGCCAAAGGTCACGGGTTCAACTCCCGTCAAGGAGGTTTAATATATTGTAATATTTTAGCAAATTTTTTTCTTGAAAACACTTAAAATATATAAGTAAGAATCTAAGAGAAATTTTTGCATGGGAATAAGTGTAAATTTTATAAAACAATTTGTTAAATTTAGTGGTAAAGAAAGTATTTTACAAACAAAACCGATTAAAAATATTAATATAGGAAATTTAAAATACCATTCTTTACAGGAAGATGTCGTTGAATTAAGTCAAAAAGCAAAAATAGAAGGAATTTTATTTAATCCGGAATCTCTTATAGAAAAACTATCAGAAAATTTAAATCAAATAATTAAATATGACGGTGCAACAGGAATGCCCAGTTCAAAAAAATTGGCAAAAAATCTTTTAAGCGAAGTTAAATCTATTGAGCAAAGAGGAGTTCAAATTACAAGAGATGATATTATAAAATTTTTGCAAGAAACATCGGAAGATGGTTTGAACATAAATGCATCTGCTGATAGAGGGTATTTGAATCACATGTGCGCAATGGAAGAATTCTATACCCGAATGTTTCTTAATCTTTCTGCTATAGCAAAGAAAACACCGCAAAAAGAAAATGAAAGTATATCAGATTATCTTTCAAGAGTTATAAAAATTCGTGAACGCAAGCAAAAACAGCTTGAAGCTTCACGAATAAAAATCATTAAATCTAAATTGCAGCACGAACCTGATAAAGCTGTAAGACCACGCCCGCTAACTCAAGAAGAAAGGGCAAGTGCAATTTACGAATTAGAAAAACGGCGTATAGAAGATGCAAGGCTTAATATACTTTCTAAAATGCCTAAATTGGATGAAAAGTCTCCTGATTCAAAAATATTACTTGCTTGGCAAAGAGCCCATCTTGGCAGTTTTGAATTTTCGGATGATTCACTTCAAAAAGCTGTAATGCAGCTTGGAGGGAGATATAATTCAAAACATCCTAAACAATTTAAAAAGACTTTTGAAACTATTGCTGAAAAAGATTACAAACAAGATTTTGATATAGAACCTGTTTATCATTGGACAGGTTTTGGAGATGCAGAAAAATTTGTTATGAAAGAAATTCCAAAAAGCGGCGGTATTTTTAGGTTAAATAAAAGACTTTGTTGTTCAACTCACAAAACTTATGGGGAAGAAGATTATAACGATTTAATGATTAATCAGAATGTTAAATTTATTATTCACCCAAAATCCGAAACTTCAAGAGCCTATAATTTAGGATTTAATCAAGAAGTTGTATATCCAAAAGGTGAAGAATTCAGAATTTTGGATAAAGAATGCGTTGAATACGTAGATGAGGCAGGGTGCGGGTTCCCAAGATGGGAAATACACATGCAAGAAGTATAAAACTTGTAAATACTATTTACGATAATAACAGATAAATACATAAATTAGCATTTATGGTAATATTATATTTACATGGGGTTATTTGTTAAGGGAATTTGCGGATGGCGGTACTTATAAATCAGAAATTATTAAAAAGTTGTGTAGAAAAATATAGTTTTCCTGATGGTGAAAAAAGACAAAGAATTGATGAAATCATATCAGCGTGGCAAACGGCATTTAAAGACCACGATTTAAGCAAAGCAAAGGAAACATCATTACAGGGCAAATTTTTCTCTAAATTCTTTTGCGAAATTTTAGGTTATACAATGCAAGATGACGGACAGGAAGTGTGGACTTTAAAGCAGGAAGCAAAAACCGAAGTGGACGGCAAAGAA
>CADBUY010000001.1 GCA_902797965.1 uncultured bacterium | reverse complement strand
AAGTTTGTTTGCGTAAGCAAACAACGTAGGCACGTTTAATGCCGACAACCAAGCAAGAGAAGAAGAAAGCGAAGCAAAAGAAGAAGAGAAACACCGGACTGAATGGATAACCACAACGCACTTCGTGCGAAAGATTAAATGGCTGGTTTGGCTAAAGCCAAATCTAACTGCGTAGCTTTTACTACTTTAAAATACTCGGGGTTCGGGGTTCAACGTAATGAGCAAACAATGGAGGTGAAGCGACAACAAAGAGAGTGCTGTCTGAGGAACTGGCGGGTTGTAAATTCGCTGATTATTTTTAGTCGGAAAGAAATATTTTAGGGAAAGAATTTACCCCGAATGTTCCGAGTTCACTCGATTGGGCTGAACCGTACAATTGTTTAGCGAATGAAGTTACAACCCCGAGAGTTTCTTTCTCCACTTTCTTTGCGGTCAAAGAAAGTGGATATAAAAAGATAAAATTATACACCAAAATATATATTTTGATGCACTAAAAACTTCTTTATATTGAACATATTTTATTTTTTCGCTAAAACTTAATTATGACTAAAAATAAACGAAAAAATATTTTATTTATAAATTTTGGCGGCTTAGGTGATGAAATTCTTTTTTTACCGTCCATTATTTCAGTAAAAAAAGAATTCCCAAACTCAAAAATCACTTTGGCTCTGGAAAAAAGAAGCAAAGGCATCACATCATTAACAGATATTATTGACGAAACATTATTTGCAAACATTAAAGGCAGCAGTAAATATATTGAACTTCTAAAGCTATTGTTCAAAATTTGGTTTAAAAAATTCGATATTGTTGTTTGTTCCGGCTCAAATAAATTTATCTCAATTTTTTTATTTTTAACTTTTATCAAAAAACGATACGGATACAATTCAGGAAAGTTGAGTGAAATACTCCTAACAAAAGCTGTTCCTCTTAATAAAAACCAATATGCTGCATCAATGTATCACGATTTGGTCAGAGAGATAACTAAAATAAATACAGAATTGCCACAAATTAATATTGAAAGAAAAGAAACAATACTCAACTCTGTTCTAATTCACCCCGGAGTCAGTTTATTAAGCGTAAAAAAGGGTATGATAAAAACCGTACCTGCTGATATTTGGGCAGAAGTTGTTGAGAAGCTTGCAGACAAAGGGAAACAAGTTATATTAGCCGGCGGACCTGATGATGAAGCAGTAATTAAAACAATTGTTGATAAGGTCCCTCAAGAAAAGTTTACAAATATGTACGGCAAAACTAAAAATCTTAAAGAACTTGCAGAACTTATCTCAAGTGCTGAAACATTTATATGTTCTGATTCCGCTCCACTCCATGTCGGAGTTGCATTAGGGGTTAAGACTTATGTTATTTTTGGACCAACTGATGATAAAAAATTAATTCCGAGTAACGGAAAAGTTATACCGATAAAAGCTCAAAATTGTAATTGTGAACTTTATCCCTGCTTGTGGGAAAGACGTCAAACAACTTGTGAAAATTTGGATTGCTTAAAAATTCCTTCTGATAAGATTGTTAGTATGATTTCTAATTAGAAAAATATTCTCTTACAGCATCTTCCCCGAGGACTCTGATTCTTGCTTCTTTTATAAGATTGTCATATTTTTTTGTGTCAATACCAATTTTTTTTGCAACTTGTTTCATTGCTGAATATTGTTTTACTTCCACTTCCAATATATCAACACTGCTATTTAAGTCATATCCAGCTTTTTGAGCCTTTAAAATAAATTCACTATGAGCCGACTCCAATATACTTAACTGCTCTTTATATAACTCAACAGGAATAATGCCTCTTGACTCTGCTTCTTTTATTTTACTATTTACGATTTTTAATTTGTCTTGCATATTAGTTAACCTTTAAGTAAGTTACATAATCAATATAATCTAAGAAAGTATAGACATCCATTTCTACTATTGTATTAGTATTCCATGGATTAGTAAAGTATACCAAACCTCGTTCCTCGTTAAAACCTTTAATTGAATATGCGTGATTACTATATAAATCATAAGAAGGAGCGAGATCCTTTTCTAATCTGGATGCATTATCCGCCTTATGCAATGTAGAAGCATATAATAATATGTTGTCTGAATTTGCTACGGCTTTTATAAGATTGATTGTAGCATTAATATTTTTGCTTGGTTCCATACCCTGCCCAACAAGCTCATTATTTTTATCATAAAGATTTGGTTCTTCAAAACGATATTCTAAAATCGATGATATAAACTCTCGTGAATGTCCTCCTGCTAAATGCTTCATTTGTTGATCAACATCAAATAATACTTCCATTTCATCCAGAGTAATTTCCTTATCAAAATCAGCCGCACGATTATATGAATATGCTTGTTCTATAAGTTGGAAACCTTTACATCCATTAATCTGTTTTCCGTTTTTCGACTTAATAGGCATACCGTTTTTAAATGTAATTTTATATGGTTCGGCAAATTCTTCTTTCCAGCTTATTTCATAAGTACCATCTTCCAGTTCGTTTGTTATTTGTACATTTTCTTTTGAAGGAATGGTTACTGTAATGTCATTTCCATTCTGTTCAAATAATTGATATAATTTTGCTCGTCCGTTCGGAACATCCATTAATTCGTCTAACGCAGATACAAGCCAACAATCACCTAACGAGCCTTGTTTTGAATTAAATCGGCTTTCTAATGGGAATAATTCTTCAAATTTTTCTTTCGTTATTTTTAATTGAACTATTTTACCATTGTCATTTACATATAACTTGCCATCTAAAGAAGCTACTTCACCTATGTCAACTTCAGATGCTATTTTTGATAGAGAAGTTCCCGATGGGTATTCTTTAACCAACGGCTCACCACTTGACATTCTTTTTACATCATTAAGGAAATTTTTAGAGAAAAATTTTCTTGTTCCAATATTTGAAATTAAATCATTAATATCTAATTTACCTTGCGAACATAATTCAAAATAGCCTGAATCCACAAGCCTTTTAAATCTGTTTGGATCTTGTTTTACTAAATCATTTAGGTAATCAAAAAGTTCTGACTTTATTTCCTGTGGCAACTTTTTATATGCTTCTGTTGTAGTTATTCTACTGTACTCTTTTGCAAATATTCCATTTTCTCCAAACGGATATTCATAAACAGGTTCTATTTCTACAGAGCGTCCTTTCACTATATCCAGTATTTCTTTTGTTGTAAGTGTCGGATACTTTATTATTACACTTTTTACATACTCCAAATTTTTATCTTTTATAGGTTGTGGCAAATTACTAAGTATCATCTCTATAGTTCTTGCGCTATATTTATGCACACCCTGTTCATCTTTTATACTAAGTATACTGATAGCAAAATCTTTGCAATGAGTTCCATTTTCTGCATCATAATTATGTGCACTTAACAATGTATCAAAGGCATTTATATGTAATTTATTTTCAACAATTGTTTTTACTAACTGTTCAGCGATATCTTTATTTTCACTTAACTGGTATTTAGTCATCAATCTTGTTATATCCGTATTTGTATATGTCTGACTTTTATCTGCTTCACGTAAATCTACCATTTTTTGAATAAGTAAAATAGATTTCTCGTCAGTAAATTTAGCTAAAACACCTGCGTTATAATCATTTTCCCAATATCTTGTTAAAAGATCGCCTGCAACATCCTGAGCTAATCTATAATTGCCGCAATTATTGATACTGTGGCAAGCAAAACCGATTAATCTCCAGTGAATATTCTCACTTTTTGGTTTTAATAGCTCATTAATAATAAAATCTCCATCTGATTTACAATTCTCTAACATCTTTATTATTTCCGGATAAGCCATATCAAAGAATTTATTGTCTGAAATATTTTGTGTTTTATTATGTATCATCTCAATTATATATTTATTATCCGGATATTTATTAAGATATTTTGCAGCGGCTTCTATCATATCAAGATCATATAGGAATTTATTGTCTTCTTGATTTTTTTCTGACAATAATCTTGAGATTAGAGTAGCCGACTTACTGTCTTTTATCTGAGATGATATTGAAGCCAAATCTTTATCAGTGATATTTACAAATCTTTCTCTAAGTTGATTTTTGATATTATTTAATTTTTCAGGAGTCATCGGAAGATTTATATCATCAAATTTATTCCTTGCAAGTTTATCATATGAATTTCTATTAATTATAGGTTCACCTTTGTCATTTTTCATATTAATAATTTGCTCTACTTCATCTACAGAAAAATACTTTTGCAAATCATCTACTATCATTCGGATATTATGAATATTTTGTATGAATTCATTATCACCTTTCTTTGATGCATCCATTAAAATTTTCATCATTTTAAAACCATTTTCATTTAAACCGCTAAGAACGTTGTCATATTCGCAATCCAAAGCTTCTGATTTTGATTGAAAATTTATTATCTCATCTGCAATTTCTTTATTGTAATCTTCATTAGTCAATTCCTCTAATAAAAATTGATCTTCTTGATGATTTTTTTTGATAGCTTCCTGGAATGAGATATTTTCTTTTTGTGCTCTAATTATTCCGTCTTTAAATGTGTTAATATCAAGTGATTTTTCACCATAAATTTGCGACAGAACTTCCAATGCTTCCCCTCTATCCATATTTCCTGCCTGCATAAGCCATTCTATATTCTTATTATTAATATATGGTGTCATTGCAAGATATTCAGAATTATTAATATTGTATTCAATAAATTCCATAATTTCTTCTTTTGAAGAAATCTCGTTCATATTTATTAATTCTCGTATAACAGGTGTCAAAATATCCAATTTTGAATATTGTCCACGCAATGATGCGATTTCTTCATTTGAGAATCCGGCATCTTGAAGTACTTTAGCTGTAATATCTTTTCCTACAAACATTCTGTTAAAAATTTCGCCAAATTTCCGAATGTCTTGAATTTTTGATATATCTACAGTTGCAGATACTTCATGCGCAGAGGCATCAGAAAGCTCTTCTGATATTTTTAATTCCTCTTTTACAGTTTTTAATTCTTTACTATTTACATCAACATTACTGAAATTTTTAGGGTTTCCTGTTTTAATGTCATACGCCCTTTGGATATCAGGGTCTTGGCGAAGATTATTAAGTGCATCTGCTGCTTGTTTAGATAAATTACCTTCTTTTTCTTTCTTTATCAAAGCTTCATAAGTCTTTCCTTTTTTACCCAGTTTTGCTGTTGAAGCAATGTCTCCGCTTGTTCCTACCATTATACCCATTAAATTTGATTTAAGCAGTGATAAAACATCGTCTTCAGTATCAAGAACACCCATCATTACTAAGTCACCTGTAAATGAAATCAAAAAGTCAGAACTTATTTTTGCAACGCCTGCTTTCACAAAATTCAACAACAATTCTTTATCTGAAAATACTTGTTTTAATGCGGCAGCTCTATTATTTTGTGTAATATTTATTTTTAAAACATCAGAAAGCTTTTTGCCAATAAGTTTTTGGAATGCCAAATCTCCAGCTTTACCTGCTCTATAACCTATGATAAATCCGCCTGCATTGATAATAAGATTCTTTGTTAATTCTTCGTACTCACCATCTTCTGCACCATGCTCTCTAGTAACAGCTTCAGCAAAGCCCAATACACTTTCTGATGCCATTCCTGTCATTGCCAACGTTTGACCGACTGCTACCATACCGGCTCCCAAACCCGCTGCCGGTGTCACACACAAAACTCCGCCTACAAGCATTAATCCCATACCTGTCATTGAAGCATAGCCTGAATATCTTTGTATAAAGGTTTTATTATCCTCCATCATCATCTTACCCAAAGTAGATGAAAAATCGTTTCCATACGCTTTTTCATGAGCAGCCTCGACTTTTGTCTGTAATTCTGATATTTTTTCTTCTGCATTTCCTCCAAAAATTTTATTTATTCTATCATTTTGAATATCACTTTCTGCGGACAAAATATCTGATACGTAGTTCTTTAATAAATCGTCGGAACCTATTTCTACCGACATATTTATTTTGCCGTTTTCATCCTGAGTAAGATGTATTGGTAGTTTTTTCGCTTGTATTATTGACTGTAAATTATTAAATGCTAAATCAGGTTCTATTGGATTTCTATAAAAGTTTTCAAATAATTCTATCAGTTTATTTAATGCTTTTTCTACATCTTTTTCTTTTAGAATATTGTCCGATTCTGTTTTAAACTGTAAAGACTTATTATATGCACCAAGTTTCATATTAAGTTCGTTTTTATCGTTAAGATATTCTTCACAAGCTTCTTTTGAATAATTGATGCCCTGTTCATAGTAAAACACTTCTTCAAAAGTCATTAATTTATCATCACTAGGACTTGGAAGAGCAGGTCTTTTTGTATTTGTGATATATTTCATTGAAGAATCTATGGTTGAACATCCTGCCTGTTTTGATCTTCCATATAAAACAACTGCATTTTCTTTTACTTTATCCATCAAAAATCTGTCACCGGCTTCGGTTGTTTGAGGTAACTGACGCATTTTTTCTTTTACATCTTTAATATCCATATCCTCTGTCATACGTTCAATTGTTGCAAGCATTAATGCTTCAAAATCTTTTCTGGACATATTCAGTGATGCTCTGTTTTTATCTATATAATCTACACCATCCTTATCTTTTTTGTATAACCTGTTTTTCATCATTTCTTTTAAACGGGCTTTATTCTCTCTGATATATTCTCCTTTAGTAAGCTCACCTTTTTGGGCTTTTTCCATAGATTTAGCACCTTGAGCCTGATTTACGGCAGCTTCCATAACTTTTGCAGATGATGTATCTGAATTAAAAAATTCTTTCATAGAATCGTACATATCTGAAATTTTACCGTTATTTTTTTGCTGCAAAATTGAAAGCGTTTCGTCTGTATCGGCACGTAATGATTCTATCACTCCTGATTGAACTTCTGCTTCTGTCATAGGCTTTTTAGTACTCGTTTGAGAATTTTCATTTGGCTTTATTTTATCTGTATCAATAAGAGAAGTTAAAAAAGTAAATAATTCAGAAGAGGTGATATTAGAATTAGGTAAAAACTTCTGTAAAAATTTTTTTGCTTCAATATCATCTATTACACCGTCTGTATTTGTATCGGCTTTCCCAAGCTTTTCAAAGATTGACTGTATCTCATTTTTACCCTGTTTATTCGAAGCTGACAATATTCCATCTTTTTTATCATCCAAATCAAACATGTCAAATATTGCCTGAAGTTTACTATTTCCCGAATAATCTTCACGCTTTATATTATCTTTAAGGTTGGCTATATTTATGCCTATACCTTTTTTTGATGATAAAAAGAATTCGCCAAAGCCCACTTCTGTATCCTCAGTGTTCAATACTACATGTTTTACGGCATTTTTAGAAAAAACTTTAGAATATATAATACAGAATTTCTAAAAACGTTACATTTGTTAACATAGTATAATAAGGTTTTGATTTGAAATACTAATCTGTATCATTGATTATAAAAGGTTTAGTATGATAATATTAAATTAATTAAATGGAGGGTATTTAATGGCAGGTTTAGAATTTGATCCGGGATTTAGTCCTTTTGTAATGGCATTTCAAGGTACTATAGAATATTTATATGCAGATATTAATCGTTTCAGAAATTTTTCTCAAAAGAAGATGAAGTTCAGACAATATTATAAAAAAATACTTGATGTATTTTATAATAATCTCGGCTTTTATGTAGGATGTTTGATGTGGGCTGCATACATCAAAACACAAGATGAACAGGAGATATTAAATAATCATTGCTATGGAAAAGAATATGATGAAGAAGAAAATACATTAGAAACAGATTTTATGATTAGATTTACGGAACTGTTTCCTAAAGATATGAAATATTTTCTCGGACAAAACTTTGAATTTGAAAACAAGATTAGCAAAATACTTTCTGCTTACAAAGAATTTCTGATTATTAATAAGGGTTTTGTAGAATCAAAAAATAATACGGACATAAAATTGCCTGAGAGTGTTAATACAACTGATGCAGTTTCATACAAAGAAAAATTTGATGAAGCGCTGAAAGCAGAAGATTTATCAAAACTTGTTGAATTTGCTGATACAGTTATTGCATAAATTTGACTTTTTTAAATATTTTCTTATACATAAAACTAAGATATTTCAACTTAGTGATAACCCATAGAAGAAGAGGGGCGGAAGCATAATACTTTCGCCCCTCTTTAATTTTTTTCATTAATTATTATAGGTTGCTATATACAAGTTACTACAAAAAGTCATTCTGAACCCGTAATGGTGAAGAATCAGGCTAATTAAAAACTGTTATTTTATAAAAAGCCGGATTTTTAGGAACATAGTTCCTCAAAATGACGGTATAACAATTCTTGAAGTCTGATTTTGCGGTAAGTGGTATATAATTACCTTATTATATTTTTACTTTTTCTTTTGTATCAATATCAATTCTTGATTTTCTGGCAAAATCAGACGGCATAGACATAGAACCAACGCTTGTTCTAGGAATTGTTTGTGTTTCCTGAGCAGGTGTGTATTCCATTAATTCTTCAGTTTCAACTTTGTTTTCAATTGTTGTTTGTTGTTTTGTTATATCCATACCGCCGCCGAGTGAAGCGTGGAAAGTACGGGAAATAACATCATCCTGTTGTTCTTTAGTTAATTTTATAAAATTAACAGCATACCCTGAAACACGAACTGTAAGCTGAGGATATTTTTCAGGATGAGCTTGAGCATCAAGCAAAGTTTCTCTGTTGAATACGTTTACATTCAAGTGGTGCCCGCCTTTTTCAACGTATCCGTCTAGCAAATTTATTAAATTTTCTTCTTGTTGAGTTGTCATTTTATTTCTCCTTTTAGTTATTG
Source organism: uncultured bacterium (assembly GCA_902797965.1). GTDB lineage: Bacteria > Cyanobacteriota > Vampirovibrionia > Gastranaerophilales > Gastranaerophilaceae > CAG-196. Next base: position 283,815 of record CADBUY010000001.1, on the reverse strand, counting down.
TCGGGGTGAAACCCCAACCTACTTTCTTTTATTTATCAGATTCGTAAATCCGACCGATTTTTTTATTTAAAAATCGTTTCCGTCAATATTTAACCCTGTTGAGCAGCCGCAATCAAGACAAATATCCAAATCACCCATAAATACTTCATCTTTACCCAAAGCATTCGGAATAATTGAGAATGTGTTTGAAATACCATCTTGTGCATCATTAAACGGAAGTTTTGCAACTGACGCAAGTGAAGCTACTGCACCGTTAGAATCACGTCCATGCATTGGATTAGCTCCCGGTGCTAGTGGAACTCCGGCTTTACGTCCGTCAGGAGTATTTCCTGTTTTCTTTCCATAAACTACGTTTGATGTAATTGTTAAGATTGACATTGTCGGAATCGAGTTTCTGTAAGTCGTGTGTTTTCTAATCATGTTCATAAATTTATGAACCAAATCTACAGCCATTTCGTCAACTCTATCATCATTGTTGCCGTATTTAGGGTAATCTCCTTCGACTTCATAATCAACAACTAAGCCGTTTTCATCACGAATTGTTTTAACTTTCGCATACTTGATTGCGGAAAGCGAATCTGCAACAACAGATAAACCTGCAATACCTGTGGCAAAATATCTCTTAACATCTCTGTCATGAAGTGCCATTTGTGAGCGTTCATAACAGTATTTGTCGTGCATATAGTGAATTACGTTCAACGTATTTACATACAAGCCGGCAAGCCATTCCATCATATCTTCATATTTTTCCATAACCTCGTTGTAGTCAAGATACTCTGATGTAATAGGTCTGTATTTAGGTCCGACTTGTTCTTTTAGTCTTTCATCAACACCACCGTTAATTGCGTATAACAAGCATTTAGCAAGGTTTGCTCTTGCACCAAAGAACTGCATTTCTTTACCTACAACCATGGAAGACACGCAGCATGCAATTGCATAATCATCACCATGAATAGGTCGCATCAAATCATCATTTTCATACTGAATTGATGAAGTTGTAATCGAAATATGTGCAGCGTACTGTTTGAAGTTATGCGGTAAATTCTTTGACCACAAAACTGTTAAGTTAGGTTCAGGAGCAGTACCTAAGTTTTCTAAAGTGTGAAGATATCTAAAAGAGTTCTTTGTAACCATGTGGCGGCCATCAACGCCCACACCACCGATTGATTCCGTTACCCATGTAGGATCGCCGGAGAACAAAGCATTATATTCAGGTGTTCTCGCAAACTTTACTAATCTCAACTTCATAATAAAGTGGTCGATAAGTTCTTGAGCTTCTTCTTCTGTTATAATACCGTCACGCAAATCTCTTTCAATAAATATATCTAAGAAAGTAGATGTTCTTCCGATACTCATTGCAGCGCCGTTTTGTTCTTTTACTGCTGACAAGTATCCAAAGTATAACCATTGAACGGCTTCTTTTGCATTACGAGCAGGTTTGGTAATATCATAGCCGTAGATTTTACCAAGTTCAGCCATTTCCCACAACGCACGAATTTGTTCTGAAATTTCTTCTTTTAATTGAATTTTTTCAGGTGTCATATCACCATCAATTGAATTGTGTTGTTCAATCTTGTCATAAACAAGTCTGTCAATACCATATAAAGCAATTCTTCTGTAGTCGCCTATAATACGACCTCTTCCGTAAGCATCAGGCAAACCTGTTAAAATCGCAGCGTGTCTTGCACGTTTCATTTCAGGAGTATAAGCATCAAATACGCCCTGATTATGAGTCTTTCTGTATTTAGTAAAAATCTCGCTTATTTCAGGGTCAACTTCGTAACCGTAAGATTTGCAAGCACCCTCTGCCATTCTAATACCGCCAAATGGTTGAAGCGAACGTTTTAGAGGCTTATCAGTCTGTAAACCAACAATTTTTTCCAAAGGTTGGTCAATATAACCTGCACCATGAGAAGTTATTGTGGAAACAATCTTGGTATCCATATCAAGAACACCACCATTTTCACGCTCTTGTTTAAATAAGTCGCAGCATTCTTCCCAAAGTTTTTTTGTTGCGTCCGTAGGACCTGCTAAGAAGTTTGAATCTCCATTATACTGCGTGTAATTTCTTTGTATAAAGTCTCTTACATTAATTTCTTTTTGCCATTTTCCGCCTATAAATTCTGTTGTTGAATATTTGGGTTCTGCGGATCGCTCTATTGTTGCTTCCATTTCTCTGTTTATCTCCTTTGTACTTTTTTTCAACTATTTTTTAGCGAACTTCTATTATACCACTGTGAAAGATATATTTCCAAATTTATTAACTTATATAAATTGTCAATTTAACAATCAAAGTTTACGATATGCTCGCAGTTAGTAACATCTCTGTTTCTGCTTCATCAAAAACAAATTTACCGTTGTGTTTGTCCTCACACGCCCTGCAAAGTCCTCTGAATGTCATATCCATAGAAGTAATTTTGCAATCGGTAAACTCTTCTGCTTTTGCAATAAGGTCTTTCCCGATATCCATCGGAATGTCATAAATCTTTCCGCAACAATCACAAATAAAGTGATAATGCGGTTCTAAACAACTATCAAAATGAGAAGAGCCATCTAAGCCAATAATTTTACGGATTATTCCTTTTTCCGCAAACTTATTAAGATTACGATAAACCGTAGCAACACCGATATCAGCATGCTCCTGATGAATATACTTATACAATTCATCAGCTGTCGGATGTACTCTATGTGCATCCAAAGCACGCAAAATTATCTCTTTTTGCCTCGAATTCCTCATAATCTCAACTTCCCATTAATGATAATTATTATCATTATCATTATGAAGGAAATTTGAAAAAAAGTCAATATTAATTAATTTATGTAAAGCAAACTATTAATAAGTTGCCACTGCATTTAGCGAATTATTGAGAGAAACTTCCATCGCAGTAGAAGCCGGTATAACAGCGTCTGTTCCTTTCTTGGTAAGAACAGGAAAGAGTCCGGTAGGAGTTGCATAAAAGAACATGCCGATAATAACTGCACCTACTCCACAGGTTGCTATACCATATAATGCCATCAAAGCGACTTGCATTACGGTTTGCCCAATTGTCATAATTTTATCTTCTGACGATACTACAAAATCTATTGCTTTTGTCGCTATTGCATACGTTTTATCTTCTGTTGTAACAAGTTTATCAAATTTTATTTTTACTTTTCCGCCCCTCATGCACTTTGAAGCGCTTTTAGCCTTTATTACTTTTCCATACAATACACTGTTTTGTTTGGCAACGATTGCTCCATCGATTTTTAAATCTTCGTTTAGAGTTGCCGCTACTTCATCATTTTCTTGAGTTACGGAAGTATCAATCGGAGTCTGTAAGGTAATTGGGAGGGTAGTTCCTTTTTCTATTTTTACTACTTTTCCGCTCATAGAGTCTTCAAACGTATATTTAGTACCAAGCTCATCTGCTTGCAAATTTTTAACATCATCCAGAGCATAACAGCTTTGTAATGTAAATAAAATAGCTAAGAAAGATAAAAATAACCGCATTTCCTACTCCTTGAATTATATTATTCCATGTATTAAAACGATTATTGTAAAATATTGTTCATTTTAATAAAAAACGAAAACAATATACTTGTTTTCGTTTTTTAATTTCCTAATTTTTGCAAATATAAATTTATTTCTATGAGTTTTCAGCAAGTTTTTCTCTGACAAGTTTTTCAACTGTATCAAGAATTTCAGGATTAGCAGCTAAAAATTCTTTAGCCTTATCTCTTCCCTGACCCAACTTTTCATCATTAAAGCTAAACCACGAACCGGCTTTTTTTACAATATCCAAATCAACAGCTACGTCTAAAATATTACCGATTTTGCAAATACCTTTACCAAAGATAATATCAAATTCTGCTGTTCTGAATGGCGGTGCAACCTTGTTTTTAAGAACTCTTACCCTAACATGGTTACCTACATCTTCACCATCACCTTTTAAACCTTCTACTCTCTTTATTTCCATACGAACAGACGCATAGTATTTCAAAGCGTTACCACCTGTTGTTGTTTCAGGATTTCCATACATAACGCCAATTTTTTGTCTTAATTGGTTTATAAAAATAACAGTTGTATTAGTTTTACCTATAATACCTGTTAATTTTCTCAATGCTTTTGACATCAAACGAGCCTGCAAGCCCATTTGCTGATCTTCCATTGAACCCTCAATTTCAGCTTTTGGAACAAGTGCTGCTACAGAGTCAACAACGATAATATCAACAGCACCTGAACGAACAAGTTCTTCTGTAATATCTAACGCTTGTTCACCTGTATCAGGCTGAGAGATTAATAATTCATCAATATTAACTCCTAAATTTCTTGCATATTCAGGATCTAAAGCGTGTTCTGCGTCAACAAATGCTGCAATACCGCCTTTCTTTTGACATTCTGCAACGATATGCTGTGCAAGAGTTGTTTTACCTGATGATTCCGGACCATAAACTTCAATAATACGTCCTCTTGGAATACCGCCGACGCCCAAAGCAACATCCAAAGCCAATGCTCCTGTTGGTATAGTTTCTACACTAACAGCAGGCTTATCGCCAAGTTTCATAATAGCACCTTTGCCAAAATCTTTTTCGATTTTATCAATAGCAAGTTTTAATGCTTTTTGTCTTTCATCTGTTGGTTTTTCCATTACTGCTGTTGATTCTTCTTTTGCCATAATCTAATTCCCCAAATCTCTAATTCTGGTACAAATCTGTACCTTACGTTTATAAATCTGTTTATAGAAGAATATTGTTTTCTTCTTCTTTTTTAATATAAAAGCCGGCAAACAGAGGTCTGAAACTGCTTAAAATATTTTTAAGTTTAAAGTTTTCTTTGTTAAGTTCATTAACTTTATTTTTAAGATTTTCATTTTCTGTTTTGCAGCGAACAAGTTCAAGCACAACATCATCCATGCCTTCTAATTTTTCATCAATAAGTTTTGTCATAGATGAAGTAATGTTGCTTTCCATTCTGTTTAAAGTATCCAATAAGCCATTTACTACAGCTTGTGAATTCGGTTTTGTCATTACGGGTAAAGTTTCTTTTTCATTCATTTTCTTAATTCCATTTCCTGTTATTAGAGAGGTCTTTGCACTTCTTAATTTTTTAACTTCGTCTATTGAAAAATATATTTGACCTAATTTATTTTTCTTTGGTGAGACGGAAGTTTTTTTACATAATTCAACTATCTCTTTATTATCAACATTCAATAATTTTCTAACATCATTTGGTAAAAGTACTTTGCTTGAAGCTGTATTCATGCCCAAAAATCCCCTCTATCTTTCTTCATTTTACATTTTATTAAATCCAGAATTTAATTTCCACTATTTGTAACAAATGTTTAACAAAAATTTTATAAATTCTTAACAAACAATCTATTGACCTTCACAGTATAAATACGATATTATTAAACCATTGGAAACAAGGAGAAAGAGTATGGATTTTAAACACCAACCAATGAATGGGAAACAATTAACTGATGAAGATATAAAAAATATGATTGATGAATACGATGTTCAGTTTATCAAACTTCAATTCGTCGACATTAACGGACAGGTTAAGAATTTAGCGGTTCCGTCAGAACACATTGACAGAGTTTTAAATAATGAAATGATGCTTGACGGTTCATCTATCAAAGGTTTTAGAAATATTGAAACTTCGGACATGTTCTTTTATCCGGATAAAAACACCTTCCAAATTCTTCCATGGCAGGAACAAAACGGAAGAAATTCAGCTCGTGTAATATGTGATATTTATAATGCAGATGGAACACCTTTTGAAGGCTGCCCAAGATGCAACCTAAAAAGACTAATGGCTGAAGCTCAAAAATTAGGATTATCTATGAATGTTGGACCAGAAGCAGAATTCTTCTTATTTGAAAAAGACGATGACGGACATATTACAACAAGAACACACGACAGAGCCGGTTATTATGATATGGGGCCTGATGATTTAGGCGAGGAAGTTCGTACGGATATAGTTAGTACTCTTCAGGATATGGGATTTGATATTGAAGCATCTCACCACGAAGTTGCAGACGGTCAGCACGAAATTGATTTTAAATATTCTGACATACTTACAACGGCAGATAATGTTGTAACATTCCGTATTGCTGTAAAGGCAATTGCTGCTGCGTACGGATTACACGCAACATTTATGCCGAAACCGATTTTTGGTATAAATGGTTCCGGTATGCACTGTAATATTTCTCTTGCAGATTTAAAAGGTAAAAATGCTTTTTACGATCCAAAGGGAGAATACCAACTTTCAGATACGGCGAGATACGCAATCGGCGGTATGTTGAAACATATTAAGAGTATAACAGCAATTTTAAACCCAACCGTTAACAGCTACAAACGTATTGTTCCTGGGTATGAAGCACCTGTATATATGGCTTGGTCACTTGCTAACAGAAGCGCGTTATTAAGAGTTCCGGCAAAACGTGGCGTTTCAACTCGTGTAGAGCTTCGTTCTCCGGATCCAAGCTGTAACCCATATTTAGCATTTGCTACTATTTTGGCAGCATGCTTGGACGGCGTAAGAAATAAAATTGAACCTCCAAAACCAGTTGAATCAAACATTTATAAACTTTCTGAAAAAGAAAGAAAACGCTTGAAAATCGAATCTCTTCCCGGAAGTTTGAAAGAAGCACTCGACTACATGCAACGCTCACTTATTGCAAAAACAGCATTAGGCTCACACATTGTTGATGAGTTTGTTACTGCAAAAGAAATTGAGTGGGATGATTTTAGAACGTATGTTTCTCAGTGGGAATTGGATAAATACCTTGCCAGATACTAGTAAAAAAAGTGTAAATATATTAAGGTCGGTTTAGCAAATCCGACCTATTGTTTTATATACCTACAATTTTTTATTCGCCTGCTCCTGCAAGTTGTCCGAGTTGAAGTAAATTTGCTATAGTTTCTTCATATTCAATCTTGTCAGTTGTTGATTGCTGCAAAAATCCGTTAATATCGTTCATCATTGCAATCGCTTTATCGCAGGCTGGATCGGAACCGCGAACATAAGCACCTATATTTATTAAATCTTCATTTTTTCTGTGAACAGCAAGCAGATTCCTCAAAACGCCTGCTGCTGCCCTGTGCTCTTTAGTAGTAACATCACCCATTACACGGCTCAATGATTGTAAAACGTCGACAGCAGGATAATGGTTCTTGTGTGCCAAATCTCTTGAAAGAACAATGTGACCGTCTAAGATACTTCTTGCAGTATCAGAGATTGGTTCGTTAAAGTCGTCACCCTCTACCAATACAGTATAAAGACCTGTAATTGTGCCATATTCATTAGTACCTGCACGTTCCATTAGTTTAGGCATCAAAGCAAATACAGACGGAGTATAACCTCTTGTTGCAGGAGGTTCACCAATTGCCAGTCCGACTTCTCTTTGCGCCATTGCAATACGAGTTACAGAGTCAAGCATAAACAATACGTCCATCCCCATATCTCTAAAATATTCCGCAATAGAAGTCGCTACAAATGCTGCTTTTATTTTTACCAAAGATGGTTGTTCTGAAGTTGCTGCAATAACAATTGAGCGTTTCATACCTTCGGGTCCTAAAATTTCTTCAATAAACTCTTTAACCTCTCTTCCACGTTCACCAATTAATGCAATAACATTAAGTTGAGCAGAGGTATTTTTTGCCATCATACCGATTGTAGTACTTTTACCGACTCCTGAACCTGCAAAAATACCCATTCTCTGACCTTTACCTACTGTCATAAAACCATCAATTGCTCTTATACCCAGTGACAGAGGTTCACTGATACGTTTTCTTTTTAACGGGTTAATCGCATCTGCTCTCGTTGAACGATACTCTGAAAATTGGATTTCTCCCAGATTATCAATAGGATTTCCTAAGCCATCTAAAACTCTTCCGATAAGCTGATTCCCTACACCAATTTTCATTGCTCCGCCTGAATTTACTACAAAAGCTCCAGGTCTAATACCATCAGGAGATGCAAGAGGCATAAGCAAAATTTTATCTTTCTTAAACCCTACAACCTCTGCCATTGTAGGTTTATCATCAAATTCATTATAGATATAACACAAGTCACCAATTGAAGATTTTGGTCCGTCTGATTCAATAGTCAAACCTATAATCTCGGTAATTTTACCAATCTCTTTAATAGTACGGGTTTGCTGGATTATTTCTAAATATCTATTTTTGTCCCATTCCACCACTATCACCTGTTAACATTTTTTGCGTCAGTTCTGCAATTTGGGCAGATATTCTGGAATCTAGTCTGGTATTTGGAGTTTCTACAATAACACCATCAGGTGCAAGAGAATTATCCTCAACAATTTTTAATGTCTGTATACTCTGAATGGAAGATCTGAAATTTGGTACCATTTTTTGAATACTGTCAACCAGTTTGGGACTTACAATAATTGTTATTGTCTCTTTGTCATTCAATAATTTTATTGCATCAAGAGTAATTTGATATAACATTTGCGGATTAAATTTAGCATGACATACTTTGTCAGCAATAACCGAAACAAGCTCCACAATATCACGAGAAGCAGAATCAATGATATTATTTTTCATATCAAATGAACTGCCTGCAAGAGTCTCCAAAGATTTTAAACATTCTTCAGCATCTTTTTTAAACTGTTCTAACCCGTCTGCACGACCTTGTTCAAAACCTTCTTTATATGCCTGCTCTTTTATTGCTTCATATTCGTTTTGAGCCCTTTTTCTGGCATCCTCAACCATTCTTTCTGCTTCATTACTTGCAGTCTGTACAATAATTGTAGATTTATTACCGGCATTATCAACAATTTGCTGAGCCTTAGCATCAGTATCAGCAAGTATTTGCTTAACTTTTGCCTCTGACACTGTAACTTTAGATTGTTCTATCGGCAAAACATAGTTTTCACCAAAATGAACTTCTTTTCCGACTATTCTGTTACTTCCATTATTGTTGTTATGACTACTACTCAATTAATTCATCCTCTACGCTGGCACGAGTAATTGTAATTTCACCGGTTGCTTCAAGTGTTCTGATGGCACTGACAACATTTGTCTGAGCTTCCTGAACTTCTTTTGCACGAACAGGTCCAAGATATTCCATATCATCCTGTAACATTTGTCTTGCTCTCTCAGACATGTTCTTGAAAATCTTTTCTTTAATCTCATCTTTTGTACCTTTTAGAGCCGTTGCAAGGTCTTTTGAATCAATTTCCCTAAGCAGTCTTTGAATAGCACGGTCATCAAGGATAATAATGTCTTCAAATACAAACATCAAGTCTCGGACTTCTTGTGCCATTTCCTGATTTTCAATGTCAAGCCATTCCATAATATTCTTTTCAGTACCACGGTCACAACAGTTCAAGATATTTGCAAGAGATTCCACGCCGCCTGCATTTGAAAAATCCTGAACCAACAACGCAGAGAATTTTCTTTCTACAATATCTTCAATTGTTGACAAAATTTCAGGATTGGTCGGTGTCATATCCGCAATCTTCATTGATACAACAGCCTGAATGTCAGGAGGCAGGAATGACAATACCTGTGCAGCAAGTTCAGGACGAATATACGCCAATATTAAAGCCAAAAGTTGTGAATTTTCTGTTGCAAATGTATTGGCAAGCTGTGATGGATCGGCTTCGTTTAAGAAATAAAATGGATTTGTGTTAACCATTGAGTTAACTCTTTCCAGCATTTTTGCAGCTTCACCTTCACCATAAGCCTGTGCAAGAAGTTGTTTTGCATAGTTAACACCACCTGATGCAACAAAGTTTTTTGCCTGAAATACTGAACGGAATTCCTCCAGAACATCTGTTAAATCCTCATCAGATACTTTGCCTAAATTAGCAATGTCTAAAGTTAATTGTTCAAGCAAGTCTTCTTCTTTTATATTTTTGAGTATTTCAGAAGCAGTAGCAGGGCCTAAAGCAATCAAAAGTGCCGCTACCTTTTGGCTCGGCCTTGTTATAACTTTTTTTGCTTCTTCCTTGGCTTTTTTTATCTCTTCTATACCCATTGTCTTTCACCTTAATTCTTGATATATGATACCAATAACTTTGCTGCTTCTTCCGGCGCTGACATTACAGCATCATTTAATTCATTAATACTTTGGTTCTTCTTAGAGGCTATTTCTTTCTTTTCTAAATCTACTCTTGGAGTATCTTCTTCTGGTTCAGCTTCTTCCGGCTCATTTTCCAGAGTATCTTCAACCTTGCGTTCAATACGTTTCATTGTAGGCATTTTTGTTACAAAGTTTTTCAATATTAACAATGCAAATCCGCCAAGAAGCAAAACTATAATAAGCGGAAATACTGATGAACCGATAAAGTACATGAACTGTTCCTGCTGATATTGTTTTACAAAGTCATCCTGTGCTTTTCTATCAAATGTTGCACCCTCAAATTGCAAGCCAGAAACAGATATTATATCGCCTCTTGAGTAATCAACGCCTGAAGCAGATTGGATTAAAGCCTTTATTTCTTCTTTTTCGGAATCTGTTAAAACTTTATTTATTGCAACTGCAATTGACAGTCTTTTTACTGTTCCAGGAGCATAAACAATTTGTTTAACTTCTTTTGAAACGCTGTAATTAACAGAAGTCTTTTGTTTTGAATAGTTCAAATTTCTGTTTACAGTTACCGGCGGCGTAAGGTTTTGCGGATTCTGAACATTATTCGGATTTTCATAGGTTTCTGTTTCTGTTTGAGAACTTGTTACAACACCAACACCTTTTTCATCATTTAAAGGTATATAGCTTTCTATAGTTGCCTTCGCAGAATTAAAATCAATATCAGCATTAACCTGAACTGAAACATTACCTTTGCCGACAATTTTTTCTATAACTGCAGCAACCTTTTTGCTTGTATCTTTTTCAAGATTACTTTTAAAACTTTCCATATCTGTAGAATTTTTGGAAACTTCATCAGACAAACTATTTCCGTTCTGATCAGTGATAAATACCTGCTCAGGTGTCATTCTCGGAACAGAATAAGCTACCAAATTTTTAATAGCTTTCACCTGCTCTGTTTTAATTTTATAACCCGGATCCAAAACCAAAACAACTGAAGCAGTGGGTTTTTCGTCACTATCTTCAAAAATTGAACGTTCCGGTTCTGCAAGCTGAACCCTTGCATATCTGATACCCTCAATTTTTTCAATTGAACGGGTCAACTCACCCTGAAAAATTCTTTGTTTTGTTAATTTATTTTTAAAATCCGTTGAACCAAGCTGCATGTTATCAAGAAGTTCAAAACCGCTGTCTTGATTTTTTATCAAATCATTTTCCGCAACAAAAACTCTCATCTCATCTCTGACATTTGACGGAACAAGAACTGACTTATGGTCTTCCGAAACCTTATATCGATATCCATTTTTCTTCATGCCCTCAACAATGCTGATTGTATCAACTTCGTTCAAATCCGAATATAAGACAACCCAATCAGGCTCCATAGCTTTTGATAAGAAAAATGTTGCTACAATTATTGTCACAATAATAAGTGCGAGCATGCCAAGCTTCTGAGCTCCGTCCAGCCCGTTCCACAATTTCTTCATATCATTAGCAAAAAGTGCAAAATAATTGTTTTCCATTATCTCCCCACGCACTACTATTCAATATTATCATAGCCTAAGCTGTTAAAGTTTTCAAATAGTTAAGATTTTTTAAGCAAATACTGTTTTTTTTGAATACTTAGTATTTCTCAGCATTTGATATAATACCATTTACAGACATTACAATGGGAGTTTTTCCAATATCATTCATTCCCTTTTCAAAATTTTTTATATTAACTGATATTGCATCAAATGTATTATAGTGCATCGGTATAACGCACTTTGTATTAAGCCATTTTGAAGCAATTACTGCATGATCAATATCCATTGTATATGTACCGCCAATTGGAAGCATTGAAATATCGGGTTTATATACATCGCCAATAACTTTCATTTCTGAATTAAGGCAAGTATCACCTGCGTGGTATATTGTAATTCCGTCAATGTTAAAAATAAATCCGCAAGGACATCCTGCATAAATACCATCAGGAGTAGAACTTGAATGAAATGCCGGAACAAGAATTGCATTTCCCCAACTGAAATTTTGCCAGGCACCAAGTCCTGCTCCGTTTACATTTGCACCTTTCTTCGCACAATAATTAGCAAGTTCAAATACCGCGGTAATTGGTGCGCCTGTAGATGCAGATATCTCAATCGCTCTGCCTAAATGGTCACTATGTCCGTGAGTTACAAAAATATCTTTTATATTTTCAGGTTTATAATTAGGCAAACAAACCAAAAACGGATCTATAAGAATTTTACCGTTTTTTGTTGTTATCTCAAAAGCGCTGTGTCCCAAGTAACGTATATCCATTCTCTCTCCTATTGTTTATACTGTTCCATAAGTTTTCTTAATCTTTTATAATCTTTTCCCCATTTTTGCATAGAATCTATTACGGGTTTAAGCGTATAACCTATATCAGATAAATAATATTCAATTTTGTTAAATTCTCTTTCATCAACTTCTCTTATTACAAGTCCGTCTTCTTCCATTTCTTTAAGACATGATGTAAGAACTTTTGCTGTACAACCGAGAGATTTTTTAAGTTCGCAAAACCTCATCTCACTCTTGAGAAGATTTTTTATTATTAGAATTTTCCATTTTGCTCCCACAAGTTGTAAAACTACTGCAATAGGGTTTGATGATAAGTCTTTGTAATCCATGACTGTTATTATATCATTATTTTATTTTCCTGTGAATACGCTCAATACACCAAATTACATAATTTGGTGTATTGTAACAATTTCGTTACAGAATAGCAAAATATATTTTTAGAGGTTATATTACACTATGAGGGAAAGTATAAAAAATCTCTCAGCATGAGGTCAAATAGTGGTAGATAACAGGTCAGCAGGTTTTTATGGCATTGGCGGCGCTTTTAATTTCAAGAGCGGCGACCCCTCCGGTACCGCGGCAAAAATGAGTCAGGAAAAATATGGCTCAGAAGCTATGTACATGCCACCTGAAGAAGGCGAAGAAAGCGACGAAAACTTCTACAATCAACCATATGTTGATAGAAGTGCTCTTTTAAGAGCAACACTAAACTCTCTTGCTATGACAAATGTAGCCTCTGTTCTTAATGCAAACAAACACAAAAAAACCATAAAAGAAATTTTAGAAGAAGACGAAAAAGATGAATCTGAAAATTCAGAAGATTCAAAAAATAATAAAAGAGAGCAGGAAAAAGGCGAAACAGAAAAAGAAAATAGCCCAAATTAACTATTCTTTATTCTTTTTTTGTTATATAATAAGCCTTGCATGAGGAGAAAAAAATGTCTGAAAAGACAAAAAAAAATAGTGATAATCATTCATACAGACCACCTGAATTTTATAATATCTGGAGAAGAATCTTTCTTTTCCTTGTAACACATGTTTTTTACATGATTCGTTTTAAACTTGTATACAGATTAGAAGTTCAGGGCAGAGAAAATATTCCCAAAGATAACAATTTTATAATAGCAGCAAACCATCTTTCAACTCTGGATCCGCCTTTAGTTTGTGCGATTATGAACAGAGGCGTTGCATATATGTCAAAAATAGAACTTTTTGAAAATCCTTTTTTAAGATGGTGGTTGAATTGGCTTGGAGCTTTTGCAGTAGACAGAGAACACGTTAGCGTTTCAACGATGAAAACTGTTAAGGCAATAAAGAAAACAAATTGGGTGCTTGGAATTTTCCCGCAAGGTACAAGACAATTAGACGGAGAAATCAAAAATCTTACGAAAGGGTTTGCATCTATTGCAAAAAGTAATAAATGTGGCATTTTACCGATTGGAATTATCGGAACAGATGAAGTTAAGAGAATTCCTTTTACAGGGAAAATTATTGTAAAAATAGGAGAAGTTATACCTTATTCGGAAAATTTGGACGAAATGATAAATGAGTGGGGATATAAAGTTCAGGAACTTACCGGATTTAAATACGTTCCGAATGTGCAATAATAGGGAAGTGTGTGAATGTCAGAAGAAAAAAATTACAACAGAAGAACAGAAAAAGACTATGGATTTTGGAGAATACTGTTTTACAAATCTTTCGTAACATTTGTAGTCTGGAGTGTTACAAAGTTCATGTATAATTTAAAAATAGTAGGGCGTGAAAATATTCCAAAGACATCTCATGTAATTTTTGCCGGAAACCATGTTTCTTATCTTGATCCGCCAATTGTATCACTTGCTGTAAAAAAATGTGTTGCATATATGGCTAAAAAAGAACTTTTTGAAAAAGAAACAAATAAAGTTTTGCGCTTTTTGGTACATATCTTGGGCGCTTTTGCCGTAAACAGAGAAAAACCTGAAATTGCAACTTTTAAAACAATAAAATCCATTTTTAATACAAGCTGGTCACTTGGAATTTTTCCTCAGGGAAGAATTATAAAAGAACCTGAAATAAAAGACATACACAAAGGTTTTATTATGTTTGCAAAAAAATTTGAAGCTGATATAGTTCCTGTCGGAATAAAAGGTTTTGACGGATATGCAAAAAAACTTTTTGAAAAGCATATTACTGTAACGGTAGGTAAACCTATTTCTTATAAATTACCGGAAGATGAAATTCTTAGAGAATGGGCAAGACAAATATGTGAATATACAGGATTTGAAAACAAATTAGAAGAAGTTAACGTATAAATAGCAAAAAAATATATTTTTGATTTTATATATGTGTGTATAGATTAGAAGGTAAAAATGAATATTCAAAAAATTTATATTTCATCATTTAACACTGTGTCGATTGCCAAAAGCAATTCCGGAAACAGTTTATTACAGTATTATGGTTTAAAATTAAGCGAACCGCTGCAAACAGATACAGTATCATTTAAAGCAAAGGGAACAAATATTGTATCAAAAGAAGTAAAAGCTGCATTAGCAAGAAAAGAAGCCAGAGCAATAAGAGATGCAAATCAAATAGCAGAAGCAAAAAAAGCTCCGGATAAAACAGCACAAACCAAGAAAACTCTTTCCGGAGAAGAAAGAAAATGGGGAGTTTCAAAATCTACGGCAAAACAAATCAGAGAACAAATTCTTGGACCTCAAAAACAAATCCATAACTTTATGGATAATTTGTTTGGAGGAATGAAAGCTACAACCTTAGACCCTAAAAATATCATTTTAGACTATGCCGACAGAGCCAAATCTATTATTTCAATTATGGAAAAAAGTGCAACCCGAGAATGGAACTCTATGAAAGAAGTTTTGGCAAATATGACAGATTTAAATGGTGCTAAAATTGTTATGAATTATAAAACAGGAAAAAATGAAGTTGATTTTGCACTGGCACAGCTTATTACTTTGATAAGAACAGGACATATTTCTTTGCATGAAATCGAACTGCAAAGACCTTCAAGCATAAGTAAACTAAAGGAAAAAGAACAAGAAGAATTCGATTATGCTTCAAAAGTTTTTCTTGATAAATTAGAAGATGCTCAAGAAGAAATATTAAATGGTCTAGAAACAAATGTTGATAAAATAAAATTAATATCAAGACCACTGCCAAAATACACAAAGGGTAATTACTGCGCCTTACACTTAATTCTCCAATTGAAAGAAAAATGTTCAAGACCCTTTGAAATGCAAATTATGGGTGCCAGAGAAGCAAAAGCTAAGAATTTTCATGATAAAGGGTTTAAATATTTTAAAGGTAAAGGTATTGAACCTAAATATAAAAAATTAATTGACTTATGGGAACCGCTTCTTCAAAAAGAAAGAGAAACATCCAAAGAAGAATTTCTAAGATACTGGCATGATGCTAATTTACAAATTAGAGAAGATGAACTGCATGAATATAGAACAGGTCGTTTATTAACACGTCCAACCGGATTTTTTAGAACTGTTCGTAATTATAAACTGCCTCCTGAATATGATCTAAATACTCAGTATGATATAATGCTTGAGTGTGAAGCTAAAAAATTACCAACGAAAAAAGCAAAAGAAACTGAAGTCGTAAAAATTGCAGAAAAAAAAGATGTTGAAGAAAAACCGTTTTTCTCTATATTTTCTTTTAGTAAATTAATTGAAAACACTGGTATAAAGCATAAAAAGAATAAAAATAAACGAATAAAACATTAGATATTATATGCAATATATCTGCATAATTCAATTAATACTTCAGGAAAAATTCCGATTATAACAGTTATAATTGCAGATGATACAAGAACAAATTTTTGTGAAAAATTAGGCTTGAAATTTTGTATCTCGTCATTTTTATCACATTCGTTAAACAGAGGAACAAGTATTTTCAGATAATAGAAAAGCGCCAATACTGTTAATAATAACAGACCTAACAAAAACGGCACAAAAATAAGTCCTGAATTAGCAATTGCACTAAAAAGATAAATTTTTGCAATAAAACCGGATGTAACAGGAATGCCTGCAAGCGCAAGAATAGATATTGCATACGCGCCAACAAGACCATGATTTTTATGATAAAGACCCCTAAATGAATCAACATAAAAAGGATTTTTATCGCCATATATATTCAAAAAAGCAAAAACTCCTATGTTCATAATTACATAACATATTATATAAAAAATTACGGTTGATAAGTTATAAACAGAAACCAAACTTGCTGTAAGAAGTGCATAAGAAGCATTTGCAGAAGCAGAACATGCCAATATAACTTTAACATTATTTTCTCTTATTGCAAAAGTATTTGCCCATAATGCAGTTCCCAGACAGAGTATTGCTATTATAAAAGTTAACTCAAAACTATTTCCAAGCGGAAATACAATTAAACGACATATTATACCAAACATTGCCAGTTTTGGAACGGTTGACAAAAAAGCCAGAATGGAAGTTTCGCATCCCTTATAAACATCCACTATCCAATTTGCAAAAGGAAATACTGCAAGTTTTGAAGCTATCCCTAAAATTATCATAATTGACGCAATAGAATAAATCAGCGATGTTTCATTGTCCAAAATGTACTCATAGACCTGAGAAAAGTTTAACGAACCACAAATACCATACATGTATGAAGCACCAAACAAGAAAATTCCGGTTGAAACCGCAGATGTAATTAAATACTTAAATGCAGCTTCTTTTGAACGATATCCTTTTGATACCGATATCAAAAAATAGGTTGAAAATCCCAATAATTCTATAGATACCAGCAATGTAACAAAGTCATTTGCTGATACAATGCTTATTGCACCAAGCAGAGCAGTTAGAAAAACCGCTTGAAATGTATATGCATGACGTTTTATGGTTTTTACCAAATTTTTTGTTAATAATCCGACTAAAAAACCACAAACCAGAATTACAAATTCAAATAATAAGGTATAGCTGTCAGACATTACAGAATTATGAAACCCAAAATACTGCGGCTCTGTTTGTACTGTAGACAGAGATATTATTGTTAAAACAATCCCAATAACCGAGATTATTCTCGCATATTTATACATTCTCGGCGACATTATCATGCTTAAAATAAGCATTAGCAGAATAAATCCAATAAGTACAAATTGTGGTAGCATTATGCTGAATATATCGTTTATCATTTATTTTCCTTTTTTAACTACTTTCCAATAAAACCAAGTATAACACTTGGGAACAAACCAAAGATTATCAATCCTCCGAGCACTGATGCAAGAACAATAAATTCATGTACTGATAAATCATTGACCTTCAGATACTCTTCATTAACTTCGCCAAAAAATCCTTTGTGCAGGAATTTTAGCATATAGCATGAACTTAATATCAAAAGGGGCAAAGAGAACAATGCCATAAATTTTATCACAAGAGATATTTCAGAATTCATTGCCCCAATAATCGTTAATATTTCACTTATAAACGGTGCAAATAACGGCACACCGATTGATGCGAGAATAATAAGGACCGCAAAACCAAATAAACGAGGCATAACGGAAGCAACTCCCTGCAAAGAATTGATATTTCTGTCCTTAAATCTCAAATAGATAATTCCTGCAATCATAAACAAACCGCAAGTTACAAGACCATGGGAAACCATGTGAAATACCGAAGCTGAAAGACCGATTTGATTTATTGCGCAAAGTCCGAGTAAAATAAGTCCCATATTTGAAATACTTGAATATGCTATAATTCTTTTTATATCTGTCTGAGCATAACTGACAAAAGCAGTATAAATAATATTAATCAATGCTAATACTGCTAAAATCGGAGCAATTATTTTAAATGACAAAGGAAGCATTTCATAGTTAAATCTGTAAATGCCGTAAGCTCCGGTTTTAAGCAAAATTCCTGCTAAAACCATACTAACCGGTGTAGGAGCGTTTGTATGCGCATCAGGAAGCCAAGTATGCAAAGGAATAATCGGAAGTTTAACCCCAAAACCGATTAAAAGACATGTGGCAATTAATAATTGTATTCCACTCGGTATAGTAATATCTGTAATGTCGGCAAAACTTGAAGATAACACACCATTTGCGGCATAATTGTAATAATGCAGCAATAAAATGCCAAGAAGCATAAACATACTTCCGAAAAACGTGAAAAGAATAAATTTTATCGCCGATTTTTTTGCAGAGTCCTCATTATCAAACTCTGATATATCACTTATCGTTAAACTGCATTTTCCCCATTTACCTCCAATGAGGAAGTAAGCAGGGAACATTTCCAGTTCCCAGAACAAGAAAAATAAAAACATATCAGATGCCGTAAATATACCAAGAACGGCAAATTCTAAAAGAAACAGCATTGAATAATAAAATTTGTGATTTTTTCTTATATTAAATTTGCTTGAAATAGCCGCCATTAAGAATACAAAAGAGGTAAGAGTGCATAAAATCATTGAAATCGTATCAATTTGTAATAAAAATTTTATTCCAAGCGTTTGCACCCAATCCATACCAAAGAAGTGTATTTCTGTAGAATACGGATTTGAAGCATCGAAGAAAAACAACATTAAAACCGTATATATAAAATGAAAAATACATACGCTTTTTGTAAATCTTCTTACAACGACCTCATTTGATGTAAACATAGGCGACATCAAAAGAATTGATATTATAAACGGTAAAAATAACAAAATCGGTATTGATAAAATATTCATTCGTATCTTCCTTTTTTAATTTAATATAATTGTATAACCTATTATTACCAGAGCAGTTATTACAGTTACAATAATAAATGCGTATGCATTATATGTCTGAACATTTCCGCTCTGTAATTGCATATCTCTTTTTGATAACCACTTTGAAGCATTTCCCACAAAGTTGACTGTTTTGTTAAATACATTTATTTCTATCCAATTTGTAATTTTTACAAATGATTTTGAAATACCTGAAATAGGTTTATAATTTGACAAGATTTTATTATCCGTATAGTTCATTCCGTCTGCACAAACCTCATAAATTTTCGGAATAAATTTGTTAAATAATTTTTCAAGAATTCTTGGAGTTTTATTAAATTTTTCCAAAGCATTATGTTTATATAAAAGAATTGCCAGACACAACCCTCCGATTGCTGCAGCATACGGTTCCGCAATCGTATAATGTTTTCTTAGGACAAGATATAACGCTAAATTGCCACATAATAGAATTCCAAAAGAAAATACTTTAATAATATTAAATGTTTGCGTTAATTCATTATTTTTATATATTAATAAATCAAGTCTTGTAATATAAAATGCTGTAACAAAAGATACCAATAAATATAGAAGTATTAAAGTTTGATTTGTTAAGTTACTAAAAATAAGTTCTTTTGCTCCAATTCCTGAAAACAGTATTCCTGCAAGACATAAAGCATTTATACAGAATAACAAAAATCTGCTGTATCCGATTACCTGAGTTTTTTCATTTGGTAATAATAAGAATAATGTTGATTTAATAAAAGCATGGGCAATTAATAAAATTAAAGCGGCAATAATATTTTCTGTTCCTATAGCCAAAAACATTAATCCAAGATTAGCTGATGTTGAGTATGCCAGAATTTTTTTAGGATGAGTTTCTATAGAAGCTAATACTGAACAAATTAATGCAGTCAATATACCAATAACCAAAATTACTTTCATTAATATCGCATTTAAAGTAAAAAATGGTATTAATCTAATAGTAAGATATACACCGGCAACAACCATAGTTGCCGAATGTAAGAGCGCACTTACAGGAGTTTTTGCCTCCATTGCATCCTGTAACCAAGTATAAAACGGAAATTGTGCTGACTTAACCATAGCTGCAATTATAAATAATCCGCATATAATCAGAAATACAGGAGTTGACGAGTACGCCATTAAAAGCGTTGATATTACATTCAAATCCTGAAAAGATAAAGTTATAAACGAATAATTCCCGACATATTCAAACATATAATAAGAAGTCAGGATTATAGCCGAAATTAGCGCTGTATCACCAACCCTGTTTATTATAAACACTCTTTTTGATGCCTGAGATTTTATTTCATTTTTATAATCAAATCCAATTAAGAGATATGAAACGATGCTTACAAGTTCCCAGAATACATATAATTGAAACAGATTAGGACTGAATAAAAGAAATGCCATTGAAAAATTAAAAAGATTTAGCAATGCAAAAAATCTGTAATTTTTCTTTTCGTTTCTCATATAGGATACTGAAAACAACTGAACACTAAAACTTACTATAAATAAAATCAGCGCAATTCCGAGAGATAATTTATCAATCTGTAATCCAAAAGATATAGAAAATTTGTTTATTTGTATAAACGGATAAATCCAATCAATCGGGTCTTTTATATTAAATAATGCTAAAGCACAAGCTCCTGCACCTAAAAATGAAGAAAGCAAAGTAAGAAAATAAATAATAACTTTATTAACATATACAGAGAAAAATCTACCGCACATTATGATTAAGAAAATCCATAATGGTAAAAGAAGTATTAATGATATGTTATCTAAAATTAAGTTTGTCATTTGTTTCCTTATAGTTCACTATAACTTTCTATGTTATCACTTTCTTTCTTTTGAAACATGAGATAGAAAATATAAAGCGCAACCGCAAGTTCTACCGCACCTATTCCGACATAAAACAGAGCCATTATAAATCCGTCAAAATTTTCATTTCCGCAATATGCCGCAAAAGTTATAAAATTAACATTTATTCCCGTTAGCATAAACTCTATTGCAATCAAAACTTTAATTAAATTCTTTGCAAGAACAGAACCTAAAATTCCAATCAGGAACAACATTAAACCAATAAATAAATAGTGATACATCGTTATGTTCATTACAGCATATCCCCCTTTTTCCCATCAAGCATTGTAAATCCTGCAATAATTATTGTTAATAAAAGTGAAATCAGTTCAAATGCCCAAACATAACGAATAAAAATACATTCAGCAAATTTTGATATAACGTCATAAGAATTAAATTGTTGAATTCCCATAAAATGGAATGAATCAGGAAGCATTGCCAGAGATATCATAATGACGTATACAAAAGCCATTACAAATAATATTCCAGCTAATATTGTTATAAAAGGAAGAGCGGATTCTTTTTTCGTATTAGATTTTGATGTTGTAAACATTATAGACAGTCCGATAATAACAGGAACTGCTATTCCGTATATTGCAGCCTGAATTATTGCATTATATTCACTTCCCAACATATAGAAAAATATTGAAGCAGAAAAAAACACCATAATTGCGCATATCAGAGAATATATAATATTTTTCAAAAACATTGAACAGAAAGCAAAGCCTATTATTAAAACAGAAGCGATATAAAAAACTATCGGATTATTAATCATCAGCTCCTCCTTTATAATTTAACTTCAACTCTTTTTTATCTGAAGTTGCAAGCTCAAACTCATCAGTCATTTTTATTGCATTATGCGGACAATAGTACATGCAATTTCCGCAAAATATACATTTTTTCAGATTGAACGTATAAGAAATAACTTTTCCCTGCTCATTTTTATTATACTCGATTGCACCACTCGGACAAACACGCTTGCACACTCCGCACCCTACACAACCGCTAACTGTCATTTTGCCTCTAAAAGCATCTGACTGAAAACGTTTCTTTTCAGGGTATTCAAGCGTTACAGGACGCATAAATAAATGCTTAAAAACAGTAAATAAACCATCTAAGAGAGCCCGCATGGTACACCTCCTGTCAGAAATTTAAAAATAACTGCAACAAACAGATTAAAAATTGATAATGGCAGCAAAACTGACCACGAAAATTTAAGCAAATCAAAAGATGCAAGTCTTGGAAGTGTTGCTCTTATCCAGATAATTACAAATATCACAAAACAAGATTTTAAGATTAACCAAAATGCTTGTTCAAAATAAACTAATACAGAAGCCAACGTTGAGTCACCAAAAAATAAATAACTTAAATACGTTCCAAACGGTGACAAATATCCACCAAAAAACATTATTGATACAAATAACGCACTTGCAAAAAGCAGAGCGTATTCACTCAAATAAAAAATCGCAAATCTCATGCCGGAATATTCGGTATTGTATCCGCAAATTAACTCGCTTTCTGCTTCTGGTAAATCAAACGGACAACGATTAAGTTCTGCAATTATACAAATAAATAATATCACAAGGCCAATAAAGCAAGGAAAACAGAACCATCCGAATATTCCGCCTGTTGAATACTGAGCAAGCGTAATTCCTGTAAGATTCATTGAAGAAGATAGAACAACAACCGATAATACGACAAAAGTCATAGGCAATTCATAACTCAAAATTTGTGCCACAGCTCTCATTCCTCCTAAAAGAGAATATTTGTTATTGCTTGCCCAACCTGCCATAAATATACTCAAAATAGGAAACGCAGCTAATATAATATACAGTATTACATTTGTTGAACTGCTGACAAAAGTAAATTCCGCACTATACGGAATAATACATAAAACAGTCATTGCAGGAACAAAAACCAATACAGGCGCAAGATTAAACAAAAATTTATCTGATTTTTCAGGAGTAATATTTTCTTTGATAAGCAACTTAAAAGCATCAGCTAAAGTTTGCAATAAACCCCACCATCCGACTCTGTTTGGACCTTTTCTCTGTGTAAACCATCCGAGTAGTTTTCTTTCTGCAAGCACAAGACCTAAAACTACCACAAGAAGCATTGCTGCTACAACACAAAATGGTATAACAAAAAACGTTACATCTCCAAATAATCTCGGAATACCGTATTTACTCAAAAACTCGATATATAACTGGTAGAGGTAGTTCATTATTTATCCACCTCCGGTAAAATTATGTCTAAGGAGCCTGAGATTGCAATTGCATCATTCAAATACTCACCTACTAAGAGTTTTCTTAACAGATTAACCGAATAGTATGACGGAGTTCGCCATTTTAACCTGTATGGTTTATCCTCACCCGTTGATTTTATGTAAATTGAAGCAAGTCCTCTCGGAGCTTCAATCTCTGAGTAGTATTCACCCTCAGGAAGTTTTAATGTCAAAGGATTTATAAGCTTCTGGTCAAAATCTCTATTATTCTTGAGTATATTTACCCCCTGTTCAACAATTTTTAAACTTTCTTTCAGCTCAAAAATTCTTGCTTTATATCTTGCCCACGAATCTTTGCCGTCAAGAACAATCGGATTAAACTCAAAACCTTTGTATAATTCATCTTTTGTTCTTAAATCATAATTTATACCGGAAGCTCTCAAATTTGCACCGGTAATTGAATTATTAAATGCTAGCTCCGGTTCTAAAATCCCCTTGCTTTTTGTTCTCGTTAAGAAAATAGGATTATCTGTAATTATTTTTTCGTAATCATTAATTTTAGATGGCAAAATTTTAATAATTTCTTCAATGTCTTCAAGATACTCTATATCTTTTCTCACACCGCCAAAGACAAAGTAATTGTACATCATTCTTTGACCAGTAAGTTTTTCAAAGTATCTCAAAATCATTTCACGCTCTCTCATAGCATAGAAAAATGGCGAAACCGCCCCCAAATCCATAAGAAAAGCACCAATCCATAACAGGTGCGATGCAATACGGTTAAGCTCCAAAAGCGTAACTCTGATTGCACGAACTCTATCGGATAAAACTGTATTTTTTGCTTTCTCTATTGTTCTGCAAAATAATTCGGAATAAAAACATCCTGCAAGATAATCAATTCTGTCAACAGTTGGAAGATACTGAATATAGGTTAACCCCTCTGCCATTTTTTCCATGCCCCTGTGAAGATACCCAACATCAGGCTCACAGGATAATATTTTTTCACCATCCAGTTCCAGTATCAGCCTCAAAACCCCATGCGTTGACGGATGCTGAGGTCCAAGATTTAATTTAAGCGTTGTTGCTGTCATTGTCATTCCAAGCTAACCTCGTATCGTCTTGCACATAATCTTTGCGGAGCGGAAAACCCTCCCAGTTTTCAGGCATATAAAGACGTTTCAAATCTTCATTTCCCGTAAATTTTATTCCAAACATATCGTATATTTCATTTTCATCAGCTTTAGCAGAATCAAATATATCTGAAACACTTTCGGCCTCCTGCTGAGTTTTAAATGAAATAATTACACTTTCGTCATCTTCTGTTGAATATAAATCATACAAAAGTTCAATCCCACCGCCTAAATCAACCGCAGTAATTGATTTAAGCATTGTAAAACCGAATGTTTCTTTGAGAAGTTTAATAACTTCATATAAATTTGTTTTTACACAAACTTTATGCCCATCAAGTTCACATTCTCTTATTATATTTTTAATTTCTTCAAAATTCATTTTTGAACCTCCACAAGAAGCTCACCATTTTCCATAAGATTAGATTTATGAGAATTTACGAACTCTTTTCTTGTAAGTATTGACTCATTTTTAATAATCTTTTGCTGAAGTTTTCTTACTGCATCAATTAATGCTTCAGGTTTTGGCGGACATTGCGGGAGGTAAATATCAACAGGAATAATTTTATCTATCCCTCTGAT
The DNA here is from genome assembly GCA_902797965.1 of uncultured bacterium. GTDB lineage: Bacteria > Cyanobacteriota > Vampirovibrionia > Gastranaerophilales > Gastranaerophilaceae > CAG-196. The sequence goes on along the minus strand of CADBUY010000001.1, from coordinate 258,944 downwards.
TACAGAATAGGAATTATCACAAAACATTCCACCGCCGCATGTACAAGCACCCATGGCAATTACATATTTTGGTTCTGCCATTTGTTCATAAAGTCTTAATAAAACAGGAGCCATTTTGTGAGTAATAGTTCCTGCACAAATTAATAAATCAACTTGCCTTGGCGAGCCTCTAAATACTTCTGAACCAAATCTTGCAATATCGTTATCGGAAGCCACAGTATGCATCATCTCAATTCCGCAGCATGATGTTGCAAAAGTAAGAGGCCACAGTGAATTTGCCCTTGCATTATTCAAAACCCAATCTATTGAAGTGACAAAAAATCCCATTATATCCACCTCAACATTTTCTTATTTATTGCAAAAAACAAACCTAAAAGGAGTATCATAATAAATACAAACGCTTCAATTACTGCAAACAAACCCAACGCATTAACAGATACCGCAAACGGATAAAGGAATATAGTTTCTATATCAAAAATCAAAAATATAACCGCGTAGTTAAAATATTTTATATCAAATCTTATTCTTGCATCATCAGATGGTTTCATTCCGCATTCATAAACCGAATTTTTAATTGCAGAATTTTTTTTGTATTGGCATACAAACCCTGCAACAACCATCGCAAGCGCAAATAACAAAGATAATATGATAAAAATAGCTAAACAAACAAGCTCTTTCAATATAGTTCCCTCGTCTAAAAATATTTTACTAAAAAATATTCTGATATAATAGATATTATTATAGAATATTAAGAAGAATTATATGCGACACTTAACCAATTTTGTTACAACATTGATATTATTTAGTTTTACGCTTTCTTCAGCAAATGCTGTTGTACAAGGTGGAATTGATTATCAAATTCCGATTGACTACACAAAACTTAATCAAAACGAACTTGAAGCTAAAGCGGAGTTTTATTACAACACAGCTGTTAAATCAAAAAAACTTAATGAAGATATGACTTCTGCGCTCGTTTTATATACAATACTGAGCAAAAAAAATCCTTCAGATCCGACTTATACAATACGTTTGGGTAAATTGTATGATATTATTGGAAAAGATCGTTTTGCAAGAGGAAATTATTCTCAAGCGCACGGATTAAATCAAAAAAATCCTGCACCATATTTTTATTTGGGTGAATATTACTATGACAGAGAACAATACAGGAAAGCCTTAAAACACTATAAAAAAGCTTACGAATTGGGTTACTCAGCCCATTATTCAACGCTATACAAAATCGGAGACATATACCAAAAATTTGGCGATACCCAAAATGCACTACAATATCTGCAAAGTGCATCAAAAATAGAACCAAACGAAAAACTGAAAGAAAAAATAAAACAGGTTGAAAATGCAGATACTCTTAACAAAGAGTTTTACAGAAGATAGGTTATAAATAGCACTTTGCTTCTTGTCCTTCTACACCTGCATATAATTCTACATATTGCTTAGACGGACTCATATCAATTTTTGTCAAAAGAACTTCTTCTATCTGGAAAAATCCAACCTCTGCAGACATTTCAATATCAATTCGAATTGGTTTCTTTTCACCCCTATGAATACTTATTCTGTCAATTGCACTTGCAGAATACTTATGAATATCACCTACTTTTGGAGTAGTATTAAGTGCAAGAGGAATTCTTGCTCTTCCTTTTGTCATATCACATCCATCTGCAATTAAAATAATTCCTGCTTCTGTTGAATGAATTTTTCTTGAAGCCATGTGACCTATAATAGATTCAATCGCAATGGATTTAATTAAAACTCTTCTGTGTAAATCATTAGGAAATATATGCATTGCCGCACGTTCAATGATTGGTTTTGCAAGAATTACAGACATTTGTTCATGTCCCTGTCTTCCAATCATCATACCTAAATCGTGCATTAATCCTGCAAGAATAATTCCGCACATACTATCTTCAAAACAGCCGATTTCTTCTGCCTCAAGAGATGTCTGAATACCGGCTTCATGCAATATATTCAACATTTTTATCGCATTAGCGGTAACCTGTCGCATGTGAACAGGACCGTGGTCGTTGTAACCTAATCTCTTTATTGAAACATTATTTGCATAATCCTGCATTTCCTGAAGCTCGGCATCTTTAAACAAATAGTTTACAAGTTCAAGACACTTGGGGTTATTTTGCAAACGTTTTAAAATTTTTGATTCTATAGAAACTTCTTTTACTGATTTCATCATATTTCCATTTTAGCACATGTTTTAATAGTATGGAAGCACTATAAAATTAAAAGAGATAAGAAATGTAACAAAAGATTTTTTGTTGCTATATATTTAAAATATGGTATGATTAGAATAGGGTTAATGTAAAAGGGTTTAATTATACTTTTTGAGAGAATTTGAATTGAATAGTATAAATAAATGATTTGCGGTACCCATAATTGTTGTATAGTTCTAGAGAGAAGCAATATAATAGTTAGAAGTAAAGATATGCATAATTTTATGAAGAAAAAGAAACAAAATTCCGTAGAATTAACTACAGAAGAACTGATTAACAGTTTTTCGAAGAGGAGAACATTATCCGGAGCAAAACTAGTCGGATGCGGTCTGGCTCTTTGTATTCTGTGCCTGATTGTTTTTTCCGTGACATCTGTAAATCATCTTAAAGCATTGACTTTAGATAACGAAGAAGAATTTTCACTTGCGACAGCTCCAATGGCTGCAACTTCTTCAAAAAGAGATGTTATTACAATACCGTCTGGTGTGGTAAAAGCAAATCCTTTCGTACCATACAGAAAATTAGGTAATGAAATTAAAGAAGAAACACTTGTAAATGATGTTCCAAGATTTGATTTAATAGCACCACCAGATTTAACAGAAGCAGGAGAACAAGTCGCAAAGATTATGGACACAGTGGTGTCAGGTATTCTATTTGACAAGTTTAGTCCTTCTGCAATACTAAAAATTGATGGCGTTGATTATTTAGTTAAAAAAGGTGATGTAGTACATAATTATAAAGTTTTAAATATCGCTCAAAACAGTGTAACTGTACAACTCGGCAAAAACACTTATAAAGCAGGCATTGGTGAGATATTAACAGATGGCTCGGTTAATTACAATGACATTTCAAATTTAAATAAGAAGTTCGGAGGGGAATTACGATGAGATATAACCATATACAGAAATTCATGACAGCTGCGTTATTATTAGCGTTTACTGCACCTGCCGGAATAAGTTATCCTGCGTACGGCGGATATGATAACGACTCTTACGTTGCAAGTGCAACAACAAATTTATCTTCAAATGTTAAATTGTCTGACAGAAATGATAAAATTACTCTTAGCCTAAGAGATTCTGACGTTAAACAGGTTTTGAGAATGTTTGCCGATAAAGCCGGTAAGAACGTTGTATTTCACTCTTCAGTAAAAGGTAATGTCACTTTAGATTTGGTTGACATGCCTATTAATGATGCGTTTTCTTTAATATTACAAGTATCAGGATTAAATTATTACATAAAAGACAATACATTAGTTGTCTTAGCGGCAGCATCAAATGATAATGCTTCATTTTCACAACAAGAAATGATGGTATTCCCTGTTCAGTATGTTAGTGCGGCAAAAATTGCAGACTTCTTAAATAAAAACGTTTTTGGAGTAAAAAAAGCTGGTGTGTCAAATGGAGATGCTGCAACCGTAAATGCTGCGACAAATGAAGTAATAGTTTTTGGTATGCCATCTGATGCTGCAATTGTAAGAAATATTATTGCGCAACTGGATAAAGAACCTATAACAAAAACATTTATAGTAAACCATACAACACCGGGAGAAATGGCTGATATGGTTTGTAATATGCTTCTTCCTGCACATGGCGTTGGAAATGGCGGCGGAAGCGGGAAAGACGATGGTGCTTATGTCCCTCCGACACCCGGTATCGGAACCGGTTTAGCGGCAAGTATAACAGGCGGAGCAGCAGATTTTAGTTCATCAGGTTCCGATTCCGGGAACAAGGATAAAATCAAACTAGGCGAAGGTGTTGTTGCTTGTACCGTTACTCAAAATGCAAAAGGAAAAACATCAAGTTTTGATGTGCAAAATCTGGCAATATCATATTACCCTCAACGAGGTTCAATAATGATGATTGGCGGTTCAGAAGCCCAAGTTCGCATGGTTGAAAACTTTATCAGAGAAAATGATATTAAACAACCTCAAGCATACTTGGAAATGTCTATTATTGAATTAACCGAAGAGGGAAGCAAAGAGTTCCAGAATAACTGGTCACTTCAGTCAAAAGCATGGGGCGTAAGTTTCAATAAAGGTGTTACATCTGGCGGCAGACAAGGTGGCTTATACGAGAGATCTTATCCTGCTACTCAGGGTTGGTTGTATCCTAAAACACCTACAGTAGGTTCGGATGGAAAAATATTATGGCCGGAATACAAAGAAGTTAGTTACAAAGAAAGCTGGCCAGGTGGCGGACGTACATATATTTCTTGGATGATGAACTATTTAATTGAAAACAAAAAAGGAAGAGTATTAGCTAATCCTAAAATTATAATTACAAACGGTGAAGAGTCTACAATTGATTTAACAGAAGATTATGTAGAAAAAGTAACTTCTGAATTCTTATCATCAACCGGAACTTATTCTTCCGGTGCGGTGCAAAAAACATACACCATTAAGGATGACAAAGGTATAAAAGTATCATTGGTTCCGTTTATATCTCCTGAAGGATATGTAACATTAAATATAAAACCGGGCTATGCAACAGAGGCAGGTAAAGTATATTCCGAAAATGAAGCCGGCGGTCAGGATATTGGTGCTACATTACTTAACAGAAGAAACCTTAACCTAAAAAATGTAAGAATAAAAGACGGTGAAACGCTTGTAATAGGTGGTATGATTCAAGAAACTGATTCAAAGGTAGTCCAAAAAATTCCTGTTTTAGGAGACTTACCGCTAGTTGGTGCAGCATTCAGATCAACCAGCACTGAAAAAACTAAATCTGAATTGGTTATCATGATTACACCAAGAATTATTAAAGATGGAGACACTGTAGCGGATAGATTGTAAAAATGTCTAATCAACTGGAAAAATTAAAAAGCAGCATAAAAAAAGAATATGTTGATAAGTTTGAATATAACCTGATGAAAACATCAGGTTTTATTCCTGTTGATAAGCGACAAAATAACATATATGTAATTATTAATAAAAATAATTATGACAATAAAAATTCAATCATATCAGAAATTCAAAAAATTTTTAGCGGATTGACACCGCAATTTATTCCTGTAAAAGCTCATGATTTTGATGAAATATTGAAAGATTATGAAAAACCTAATAAAACTAATTCTACAGAGGTTGATGTTAAAGAAGAAAAACAAACTGAAGCCGAAGAAAAGCAAGAGCTTTCTGCAGAAGACATGCTTGTAGGAATTGGTTGGCTTACAGAGGAACAGCTAAAAGAAGCATATAAAATCGCATCAGAACGCAACCTGCCGCTAGATGCCATTTTATTTGAAAAAGAATTTTTAACTACTGATAAAATTGCTTCATATCTACAAAAGAAATACGGTAACAAGGTTATATCAAAAAGTGAAATTCGTGTAGATAAAAGCATGTTAAAAATGCTTCCGGATGACTTTGTTGAAAAGAAGAAAACAATTATTTTATCAATAGAAAGCGGTAACAAACTCGGCGTAGCAATGATAAATCCTACAAACAAGGATATAATTCGTGAAATATCGTTGTCAACGGGCCGTTCGCTGAATGTGTATACATTACCATATCATGTTTATGAAGCATATCTTAAAGAATATTTTATACAAAAAAAATCTGAACAGGCTGCAAAAGAGACAGAACGTATTATTGCTAGTATTGAAGAAGAAACAGCAGAATTTGCTGATGAAGACCAATTATGGGCGCAAGTCGAAAAAGAGCTTCAGGATGCAAGCGGTAATGTTGCAAAATTTGTATATAAAATCATTACAGACTCTATTGATGCAAAAGCATCTGATATTCACATTGAACCTCGTATAGGCTACTATGTTGTAAGAGTTCGGCATGACGGCATTCTAAAAAAAGTCCTGGAAATTCCGGGAAGTATTGAACAAGCAGTTATTACACGTTTTAAAGTTCTTGCAAGAATGAACATTGCAGAACACCGCAGACCTCAAGACGGAACTTTCTCTATTAAATATAACGAAAGGATGTATGATTTTCGTATAAACACGCTTCCTGTTTCAGGCAAAGAAAAAATAGTTATCCGTATCCTTGCACCAGCAGTCAGTCTGAAATCCGCAGGAGAAAAATTTGTTATTGCAGGAGCTTCTGATGAAGATATTCAGAAAATTCACGATATGGTACAGTCACCAAACGGTATTATCCTGACATCAGGTCCAACAGGCTCAGGTAAAACAACAACTCTTTATACAATTCTTAAATCACTTAATAAAGAAGATGTTAATATTACTACAATTGAAGATCCGGTCGAAATTAAGCTGGAGGGTATAAACCAATCTCAAGTTAACGCAAAAGCCGATATTACTTTTGCATCTTGTATGAGAGCAATATTAAGGCAAGATCCTGATATTATTCTGATTGGTGAAATTCGTGACTTTGAAACTTTAGAAGTAGCAATATCTGCTGCTCTTACGGGTCACCTTGTATTAAGCACCGTTCACACAAACTCCGCAGCTGCGACTGTTACACGTTTAATAGAAATGGGTGCAAAAGACTACCTTGTATCATCTACGTTGACAGGTGTAATAGCACAACGTCTTGTAAGAAGACTATGTGACAATTGCAAAGAAGGATATTTCCCAACAGAAGAAGAAGTTAAGCACATTTCAAGCAATCCTAAAATCCAGGAAGAGCTTATGAAAACAAAACTATACCGCAAAAAAGGATGCAAAGAATGTGGCTATTTGGGTTATACCGGGCGTTTAGGCATATATGAAGTAATGCCTATTTCGCGCGAGATTAAAAGACTTATCGCACAAGGTGCGCATGATATTGAAATTGAAGAAACAGCCGTTGCTTCCGGTATGAAAACACTTAAAGTATCATGCCTAAATCACATTATGGAAGGCTCAACTACAACCGATGAATTTATAAGAGTTCTTGGTTATGCAAATGATTAATAAATACAGAGGAATATTATGCCAATATACAGTTATCAAGCACTAAAAGCAGGAAAAGAGGTCGTAAAAGGAGAAGTTACGGCTTCTAACCTTAAAGATGCCAGAGATATTATAAGAAAAATGGGACTTGTTCCGACAAAAATTTCTGAATTTATAGACCCTAAAACGAAGAAAAGTAATAGTCTCGGGAATTTGTCATTGACAGAAAAAATTGACTTTATATCTACACTACAAATATTGTTAACATCAGGTATTCCTGCTGTTGAATCGTTAATGTTTATGGAGCAGGAAGCATCTAAAAGAAAAATTCGTGATTTATCAAGACATTTAAAAACACAAATTATGGCAGGTTCAACTTTTGCTGATACTCTGGCAAGATATCCTCAAACATTTGGTTATATTTTTATCGGTTTGGTAAAAGCCGGTGAAGAAGCCGGTGAATTGGAAAAGACATTAGGTCGTATTAAAGACCTGCTTACAAAGCAAAATAACACTAAATCCAAAGTCATCGGAACATTAATGTATCCAGCTTTCGTTATTTGTCTGGCATGTGTAATCATTCTGGTAATGCTTTTATTTGTATTCCCTACATTTAAGGGTATGTTTGAACAACAGGAAAAGAAATTACCATGGATTACAGAAATGATGATTAATGCGGGAGATTTTCTCAAAGAATTCTGGTATACTATTCCTATTTTCATCTTTGCATTTGTTGCATTCTGTTATATTGTTTTTCACTGGAAGCCGGCAAGAGAAGTTTTTGATAAAACTGTTTTAAAAATTCCGCTTATAAATAATTTAATAATGTACTCAAACTATTCAAACTTTATGTCTGTATTAAGCGTATCGTATGATGCAGGTATTCCTGTAGTAGACTGCTTACACCTAGGTTTGGTTACATTAACAAACTCGGTATTAAACAGAAAAATAAGCAACGCCGTTACAAAGGTTTCACAAGGTTTACAGGTTTCACAGGCATTAAAGGCAACAAAGGTTATGCCTAAAATGTTATTATTTATGATTGCAACAGGTGAACAAACAGGTCGTTTGGGAGATATGCTTGAAAAAGCTGTAAACTTCCTTGATAAAACATTAGATGGCATTATTGATACGATAACAAAATTAATTGAACCTGTTATGCTTTTGGTTATTGGTGGTATAGTTCTGGTTATGGCACTTGCACTATACTTACCTCTGTTCCAATCATACATGCAGTAAAGAAAAAAGGATAAAAGCATGGAAAATAAAGAAATAATGAGCCTTATGGACTCTGTTTGGAAAGAAAAAGTTTATATGGAAACTGCTGAATTCATCATTATAGGCTATATATTTATGCCTAAAATCGGTAAAAGAAGCAGATTATTAACAGAAGTTCTTAACAGCAATAAACAATTCCTTGCCGTAAAAGATTGCAGATTGGAATCAAAACTTAATCCTAAAAAAGAAGTTGAATATCACGATTTCTTACAAATAAATATATCTACAATTCTTATAATGAGACCTGTTTATGAAAACTAAAACCTATGTTATAACCGGAGCTGCTTCCGGAATAGGAAAGGCGCTTGTCGGCAGAATTGCCGATAATAATGTTATTTTTGCAGGATACAGAAGAAAGGCTCACGAAGCTGAATTAAAATCAATCTCACCAAATATTTATCCATTTTATGTTGATTATGCAAATCCTGAAACTATAAAAATGGCTTCAGACTATATTTTGTCAAAATGCACAAAAATTGATTCACTCATTAATATTGCAGGGTGCGTTGTCGCAGGTCCTGTCGAGGATTTAAATATTGATGAAATCCGCCGTCAGTTTAATGTAAATGTTTTTGGGCATCTGGAATTATCACAGAATTTACTTCCTTTACTAAAAGGCGGAAAAATTATTAATGTCAGTTCAATGGCAAGTTATGGCATTTTTCCGTTTATATCGCCATATTGTGCTTCAAAAAGATGTCTTGATATGTTTTTTAATTCTTTACTTATAGAAAACAAAAAAAATATTCAGGTTGTATCCATTAAGCCCGGAGTAATTGCAACACCTCTTTGGGGAAAATCAATAGAAGAAAATTCAAAATATTTTGATAATTATGGTGATTATTCTGACGAGATGAAATATGTTATTACAAATGCTCAAAAAAATCAGACAAAAGGACTTTCGCCAGAAAGAGTAGTAAACGTAATTTTAAAAGCAGACAGAGCAAAAAAACCAAAACTTTCATACACTGTAGGCAGTGACGCTTTTATAGCAAGTATAGTTTCAAAACTCCCGCAAGGTATAATTAATAAAATGGTAAAGCTGGGGATGAAGATTAAAATTAGGAGTATATAGTAGTCTGTGTTTATACGTATCATATATACCGGATGCTATTCGTAATTTTGCAAAAACTCTTCAGCTTCCGCTCGCTCGCGCAAAAAAAAAGACCTTGTGTATAATACCAAGGCCTGTCCGTTTAAATAAGAAGAGAGAGCTTTATGTTTTTCTTAAAATGTGTAAATAAAAAATTTTGCTATTAAAAAACAATTTCTTTACAAAAGTTTACATATAAATTCTTAAAAATTTTTTCTGCAAATATAAATACCGAATTTACTGTTTTTTAGGATTTGTTAACAAAATTTACATTTACCTTTAAAAAATATTAACAAAAAGGTTTCAAACGTGTATTATAAATATATGGGTAATTTAGAGGAGTTATATTCAGCAGTACCTCCCACAAAAATGAGGGACAGGGAAGAAAAGTTTTGGTCTGCAGAAACAACACCGTTTTGGCTTTGGGTTGCAGACAGGTATTTTTATGGAATGCTGGAAAAACGTTTCCACGGTTTTTACTATAAAGGTGCAGAAAAGTTTTATCTGCAAAAAGCTCCAGAAACACCTGTAATTCTTTATGCTCCACACCACAACTGGTGGGATGGTATGGTAGGATACAATATCTGTAACCGTATTTTTAAAAAAGAAATCAGACTTATGATTGAAGAGCTTAACCGTTTTCCTCTAATTAGGCGCGGAGGTGCATTCAGTGTTAATAAAAAGTCCCCTCAAGCATCCATGCCGGCTCTTAAGTATGCAGTTGACTCAATGGGTGACACTAATAATATTTTGTATATTTTTCCCGAAGGCATTATTAAACCGCCAAATCACAGACCGCTTGAGCTTCAAACCGGTATGACATATATTGCAGAAAAGGCTGCCAAAAAATACGGTAAAGTTGCAATTATGCCGGTTGCTGTCAACTACTGTTTCTTGCGTGATAATAGACCAGAAGTATTAGTTGAATTTGGCGATATAATAGAATTAAATGATGACAAACCAAATAGAAAAGAATATACAAATTATTTAGGCAAGATTCTTGAGAATTTATGTGACAAACAATTAGATGATATTCATAATGGTCGTTTTAAAGGCTACGAAATGCTGTTTGAAAGCAAACTCCGATGGTACAGACGTATTGAACAATGGCTAAAACGTAACGGTTTTAGGGGAATATAATCTCTTTCCACTGTTGTCCATGATAAATTTTTACATAAAATCTTTCTAATTAACAATTGATATAATCTTTTGTTTTTAAAGCCAAAATTCTTCTAATCTCTTGTTCATCAATAGTCGAACCGAATATTACTGCAAAAAGCGGATTATTTTTGTAGTCTATTTTTCTTAGTTCCAGTACGTTTGAATAATTTGCCAAAAATTTATCATAATTAAAACTTTTTATATTATTTTTAGAAATATCTGTAGGGACTTCCGCCATAGAAAAATAGTATATTTCTTTCCCTGCCTTAGACAAAATTTCATTCCAATCAGGTATTGTATGGTTATGGAAACACTCATATACGTTTATTCCCCAGGCATACTTTGCAACATCTGTTGTGCACCACCCTGCAAAACGCATAGGATTAACTTCAATCGGAATAACTTTCCCGTCTTTTGTAACTCTTACTTCTATATGCATAGGAAAGTTGCGTATGTCTTTTAATTTTCCTATTTTTTGAAGCAACAGAGAGAACTTAGCCATATATTTAACCATAATCTCTGCTGACATTATATAAATTCTGTCACTTACATCTTTATCATCAAAAAAAGGATGTTGAAAAATGTTAAGAATTATGGCATCACCATTTCTGTTATAATACGCATCAATGGCAAACTCATCACCCTCAACCATCTCTTCTATAATAAATTTTGATGAATTAATTACATTATCAGGATAAAGATTTGACGCAATTTGCATTTCACTCTTTAATGACTCAAGAGCTTCATGCCATTCGTTATCATTCTTTATAGTATGAACCCCAAAACTTAAAAAACCTACCGCAGGTTTTAATACAACAGGATACCTTACATCTCTTGGTATAATATTTTGGAGCATTTCATAATCTACTGCCCTAAAGTAAAAATCAGGATAAACATCTTTCAGCAACTCTCTAAAAGCAACTTTATCCTTAAATAATTTAATATATGAACTTAAATTCGACTGGGGTAAATTTTCTAAAATCCAGCTTATTGCATTTTCCGAATCGGAATAAATCAACGGAAATTCTTGCTCAAGATAAAAATTAGCAGCTTTTTTATTTTCCCAGAGAACAAAAGCTCCGTCTTCTATTCCTGATTCTTCAACTATTGAATTATTTAATACCGGCCAGTCATTTTGCACAATTGTATCTACAAGAAATTCGGATACATACGGTTTTTCTAATATAAACATTGTTTTTCCCCTATCAAATCTATTATAATACAAATAGCATGAAAATATTTTGATAATTATATATTATTTTACACATAACTAAGTCTGCATAGATTTGTAATGTCATTCCGAACTTGTTTCGGAATCTGGTTATTTGCAAGACCCTGAAACAAGTTCAGGGTGACATACAAGACTATTTTAGTGTAATGATTGTATATCGTTGAAAAATTTTTCAAAAAAATGAACAATATATTTTTAGTTTCGTTATACTTATAGAGAGGTCAATATGAACGAAAAATGCTCAAAATATGAAAAATTATTTGTTTCAGCTTCCAAAGAAGAACTCGAGAAGCATCTTCAGGAATGTGAAGATTGCCGTTTGGAAGAAGAATCTCAACAAAAAGTTTCCTCCTTATTGGACGAAGTTAAAATGTATTACTATGCGAAAAGAAAAAAACGAATGGTAAGACTTAGAGCTGCTTGTGCAGTCATGTTTTTAGTATTTTCGTTAATATCCGTCACAGGCTGGGCATTGAATGATGACGACCTGCTGGATACTTTGAAATACGGTGACACACTTTCAGCAGAAGAATTGGGATTCCCCGTAGATTCTTACGGATTATTAATGGTAGATGAATGAATTTCGAAGATTTAATCAAAACAAATAAACAAAATATTAAAAACATTATCAGAATGATAACAAAACAAGATAACGAAGATATAGAACAAGAGGTCTATATCAAGTTATGGAAGAACTCGGACAAGTATGAAGAACGCGGTTCTTTAAAGAGCTGGGTTAATACTGTAGCAAAGAATGCTTCTAAAGACTACTTAAAATCCGCCACGTTTAAGAACGAACAAAATTGTACTGCAGACGAAGATGTTCTTGTTAATATTCGTGACAGAAAAAGAAGTCCTGAAGATGGCGTTATTACAAATGAAAGGCAAAAAAGAATTATTGATGCGGTTGAAAATCTTAAACCAAAATTCAGAGAAGTAATTATGTTATGCGAAATATACGGTTACACTTATGAAGAAGCATCAGCAAAACTTAATTGCCCGATTGGAACTATAAAATCAAGAATTTTTAATGCAAAAAAAGAACTTGCAGGAGTTCTGAGAGATTTAATGTAAAAAAGAAAGGTACTTAATATGAAAAAGTTTTTAATTATGACATGTGCAATGTGCGTTATGGCTGGCGCAGCGAATGCCGCTAATGATACAGCTGTTAAGGTAGAAAAATTTCAACGCCCTCAGATAGAAGGTAAAGCTCCTTCTGCTGAACAAATCCAAAAAATCAGACGTGCTCACGAGAACGCTTTTGAAAAAAAACTTGGTTTAACTGAAGTTCAAAAACTCAAAGCAAGAGAATTAAGAAAAAACGGACACACTAAAATGGAACCTGTAATTAAGGATATCAAAGCTAAAAAACAGGAAGCTGAAATGGTTCGCAATTCTAAATTAACAGTAGAAGCTCAAGAAGAAAAACTTACTGTTATTGACAAAGATTTGGCAGAATTACAGAAGAAAGCCGCTGAAATCAGAAAACAAAATATGAAAGATTTTGAAGCTATATTAACAAAAGATCAAAAAAAGACATTAAAAAACATGAAAAAAGAGGGCAGAAAGAACTTTGATAAACATAGAAAAGAACTCCCGCCTCCACCATGCAAACCGGCTTTTAATAAATAAGATTGAAAAAAATACTTCCGATAATTCGGAAGTATTTTTTTATTATTCATCATCTTCACTTTCATTATGCGGTTCGATTGCCTGAGGCTTTGTCCTTAGGCTAATAAAGCTAAGAACAAGCATAATCAAAATCAAAACTGCAATATATAAGAAATAATTTTTTAAAGTTCCGGTAAAATAAGTTGCCAATGCTCCGCCGCCAATAGCAAACAGAGTTAATACAACAACCGTTTTCTTTTGTGACAAGCCGGCTTTCAAAAGCTTGTGGTGAATATGTTCCGCATCAGCGACAAATGGTGATTTACCTTTCATAATTCTTCTTATACTTGAAAAAGTTATATCAATTATAGGTACCGCTAAAACTAGAAACGGCAATAAAACGGCAATTGCAGCACCTTTCATAACGCCTGCAATAGATAATGTTGCAAGCAAAAACCCTGAAAATAGCGCACCGGAATCTCCCATAAAGATTTTTGCAGGATTAAAGTTGTATGTTAAAAAGGCTAACATTGAACCTGCAAGAATAAATGCAATCAATGCCGTTATCGGTTGAGCAGGAGTCATGGCAACGGATATTAGAGCCAGAGTTATTGAACTTACTGTGATTACCGAACCTGCAAGTCCGTCAACTCCGTCAATAAAGTTTACAGCATTTGAAATACCTACAATCCACAAAATTGTAATCGGATAAGATAACCATGCCAGCTGTAAAACTCCACCGCCAAACGGATTAAATACTGTATCAATCTGAACTCCCAGTAAGAATACGATTGTTGCTATTGATATCTGTATAAATAACTTAAACTTTGCATTTAGGTTATAAATATCATCAACTAATCCTAAAAGGAACATTAACGAACCGCCTAAAAGTATTCCTGAAAGCAAACTTCCATAAGGATAATAGCTCAATAATACAAGAACAAAAAAAGTAAGCATTGCACTTGCCCAGATTGCTACACCACCTAATCTTGAAATTGGGGTCTTGTGTATTTTTCTTTCGTTAGGCAAGTCTACAAGTCCCTCTTTTTGAGAAAATTCTATTACTAAGGGAACTATAAATACACCTATTAAGTATGATATAAAAGCTCCTATTATATGTGCATGTGTAAGTTTTATCATAATTTATATATTTCCTGTGTTTATCTATTATTATTTTATGCCAAACTTAAAAGTTCTTATACAATTTGTGTAAAATATTGTTACATTAAGCAATTTTTGTAAGCCAAATGTCTTTATATAAATAAGATTGTAAGGGAAAAATGGTCAATATATCGTCAGCAATTCAAAACGGCTCAAAATACCTTGCCCGTCAGACAAGAGATATAGCAATATATGGAGAAAAGAAAGTTACACGCACAAGCGATGTAACAGAAAATTTGTTGGAAAAATTTACTCCGCACAGAAGATTATCTAAAAAACCATGTACTCTTAGCGATAACCAATATTTTCTGGATAAATTTGAAAGCTCAACCAAAGAAGGATTGCCGAAAGTAGACAACTGGGATTCTTTATCCGTTGAAGAAAAAATTGATTATATAGTAAAAAGCAGATATAGAAGCCTTTTAGCCAACAAAATAATGGATGCTGTAAAACATAAACCCATTGAACACAACATTATGCTTAGCGAAAACGGTGAAATACTTTCACATAATATTGGTGATTCAAACCATGTAAACATTGAAAATGCAGTAAAACTTGCTGAAGAGCTTTATGAAAAGAGAATAAAACTTGAAAAAAAAGGCGGAAAATTTATACATATCGAAGCAGAAACCGCTGTAGACGGAATACATAATCACCCGGAATATTATCCTGAAATAACATCCGGAATGAACAAAAAAACAAAAGATTTCTTTAAAGAATTTTTTGGAATAAAACCTGAAGCAGAAGTTAATCCAATCTCTATAAAAGATATAATTGGTGATGTTCAGCGTATCACCAATGCCTTTGTGGTTGATTCTGGAGGACATAAATTTAAATTTATTCCAAAGACTTTTGATATAAAAACTCGGGAACAATTAGAAGATTTTTATTTGATTCTTAACAAATTTGAATACTTGGCAAAAGGAATTGATAATCAATTCCGAACTGTTTATGAAGAAGCAAAAGAGGAACTGGAAATGCTTCTTGCTAGCGGAAACTTTAATCAGGAAATGTTGCAAGAAAAACAACTTTGCGTCATGAAATCATTTGCCGATATGCTTCGAGAACAACTTACGCAAGAAGAGTACCGCAAATTCTTAACCTCAGATTTCGTTAAAGAAAATATCGGTATTTTTAAAGAATTACCATAATTTTAATTAAAAAAAGAGAATTACAAATTTCATGCTATAATCGGTTTATGGTTGAGAAGTATCTAGGTGCAGTAATTCAGAAATATAAGACTGGAAAAACCACAGAACATAGTTTTAGGGGTGATTTACAGGACTTTGTTGAAAGAACCGTTATAGGTGTTCAAGCAATCAATGAACCCAGACGGCAGAAATGCGGTGCACCAGATTATATCATTCAAAAGAAAAATATACCTATCGGCTATATTGAAGCCAAAGACATAGATAAAAGCCTTGATACTATTGATAAGACGGAACAACTTGACAGATATAAGGCAAGTTTAGACAATCTTATCTTAACTAATTATTTAGAGTTCTGGTTTTATAAGAACGGTGAACACGTTGACACTATAAAGGTGGCGGAACTTTCAAGCGGTAAGATTAAAACCTATGACAAAGAATATCAGCGACTTATAAACGCAATACGGAACTTCTGCGACTATCAAGGTCAGACGATTAAATCACCTAAGCAACTGGCTAACTTAATGGCTCAAAAGGCTGTTATGATTAGAGATGTTATTATCAATGCTCTTGAATTGGACTCAGAGAGTTCATTAGTAAGCCAGAGAAACGCTTTTAAGCAGATATTATTACACGATTTAACTAATCATACATTCGCTGATATGTACGCTCAGACGATTGCTTATGGCTTATTTGTTGCACGTCTTAATGATACAACCCTAGAGGATTTTTCAAGACAGGAAGCCAGAGAACTTATCTCTAAGAATAACCCATTTTTAAGGCAGTTATTTGACTATATTTCTGGTGCTAACCTTGATGACAGCCTTGTCTGGATTGTTGATGACCTTGTAGAAATATTTAGGGCGGTTGACCTTAATAAGTTGCTTAGGAATTATGGCAGAACTACCCAGATGTCAGACCCATTTCTACACTTCTATGAAACGTTCTTAGAGAGTTATGACAAGGTTAATAAGGAAAAGAGGGGGGTATATTATACACCTCAGCCAGTAGTAAGGTTTATTGTCTCGGCAGTTGATAAGATATTAAAGAATGAATTTAATTTGTCTCATGGGCTTGCTGATGACTCTACAATCAGACATACAAGAACCCTTTATTATGAAAGTAAAAAAGTAAGGGGTAAGGTCGTTGACATGCCTGTAACGACTGAGGAAGATATATACAAGGTGCAAATACTTGACCCTGCGACCGGTACAGGTACATTCTTAGCTGAGACAATACGAAAGATATACTCATACTTTGTAAATCAACAGGGGATATGGTCTCAGTATGTTGATAAGGCACTTATACCACGTCTTAACGGCTTTGAAATTATGATGACACCTTATGTTATGTGTCATTTAAAACTGGATTTATTGTTACAGGACACAGGATATAAGACTACAAGTCAGACAAACAGGTTTAATGTGTACTTAACTAATGCACTTGAAAAAGATGAGACTACTAAATATCCGCTATTTGACTGGTTATCTGAGGAAGCACGTTCTGCAGGAATTATTAAATCCGATAAACCTATTATGGTTGTCTTAGGAAATCCGCCATATAGTGTCAGCAGTTGTAATAAGAGTGATTACATTGACGAAATAATGGAAGTGTATAAACAAGACCTTAACGAAAGAAATATACAGCCGTTATCAGATGATTATATCAAGTTTATCCGTATGGGTGAAACATACATAGAGAAGAATAAAGAGGGTGTACTGGCTTATATATCTAATAACAGTTTTATAGACGGTGTAATACACCGCCAGATGAGAAAGCACCTTATGGAAACCTTTGACAAGATTTATATACTTGACTTGCATGGTAACGCTAAGAAGAAAGAAACCGCCAAAGACGGCTCAAAAGATGAGAATGTGTTTGACATTCAGCAGGGTGTAAGTATCAATATCTTTATTAAGACTGGCATGAAACAGCCTAATGGACTGGCAAAGGTTTATCATGCTGAATTGTTAGGGGTAAGAGAGAATAAGCTTGAGTATCTGAATAACCACGAACTTGAAACTGTTGAATATAAGGAACTTGAACCAGTTGAACCGTACTACTTCTTTGTACCAAAAGACTTTAATGCACAAGCAGATTATGATAAAGGTTTTAAAGTTGATGAATTGTTCCTTATCTATTCTGTTGGTATAGCAACAGCAAGAGATAATTTATGCATTAGTAACAATCTAGAGCAACTCTACCAAAGAATATCTAATTTTGCAGAGATTGATATTGAATTAGCAAGAACACAATATTGTTTAGGAGCAGATTCTCGTGATTGGAAAATTAGTCTTGCGCAAAAAGATGTAATAAATTCAGGTATACAAAAATCTAACATTACAAATATCGCCTATAGACCATTTGATACACAATATACATACTATACTGGCAAAACAAAAGGCTTAATGTCATACCCAAGAAACAGTATTATGAAGCACTTACTAAATAATAATCTGACTTTATGTACAACAAAAGTAAATAGACAGCTAAGTCTTGGATATTGTTGGGTAAGTAATTGCATAGTTGATAGGCATATATTAGATTCGGCTGGTGATACAACGTGTTGTTTTCCATTGTATATATATGATGACTCAGAACAAAAGTCATTCTTTACACAGAACCGTAAGCCAAACTTGAACATGGATATAGTAAAGAGTCTTGAAACGGTTCTAGGATTGTCATTTACACCAGAGAAAGAAAATACAGAGGGTACATTTGCACCGATTGACATATTAGATTACATTTATGGTGTTCTGCACTCTAACAAGTATAGAACTAAGTATAAAGAGTTCTTGAAAATAGACTTTCCACGTATTCCATATCCTGGTGCTACGCACGTAGATAACTTTGTAGATGGTAAGCATGACTCCGAGATTAACGTAAAGGCTAATGCTGACTACTTCTTTAAGATTGCTAAACTGGGTAAGGAACTCCGGGAGATACACCTTATGGAAGCCCCAGAAGTAAAGGAATACATAACGTCATACGGTGTCAGCGGTGATAATGAGGTCATCAAGCCAGAATACAAAGACAATAAAGTCTATATTAACCGCACTCAATACTTTGATAACGTGCCAGAAGTAGCATGGAACTTCTACATAGGTGGTTATCAGCCTGCACAAAAGTGGCTCAAAGACCGTAAGGGCAGAATATTAAGTTATGATGAAATTCTGCATTATCAAAAAATCATCAAAGCGCTTGTATTAACTAATGATATTATGCAACATATTGATGAGACAATAAATGTATGAGAAAAGAAATAAAAGTTTACCAATATCACCCTGTTTTTTACTACTTTGTAGGAATTAGTACTGCTCCTGAAGACCCATTTAAAAGTGATAAATATATTTTACCTGCAGATTCAACAGAGATAAAACCTCCAATTGTTCAAAATGGACAAATTGCAATTTTTGATTGTGTTAATAAAAAATGGAATATATGTGAAGATTCTTTTTTGCACCCAAAAGTTATCAATATAAGTTTTGTAGCAAGAAATAATACTGCACAAAAACAACGTAGTATTGACGAAAGATTAATTTCTTCCTTTATTCAATTAGTTAAACATTTGTATAAAAACAATGAATTTTATGAAGTAAATCCACAAATGGTTTTAGCTAATATTTCTACTACACTTAATATATTAAATACAAAAATAACTAATGTATATAACACATACAATAATATAAAATTTTTAAAAGAGTGTTCTTTATCACAACATACAGAATATCATATAGATATAGAACAGATAATCTATATTATAAAAAAAATTATAGATGAAATAATAATATTATTCTATATTACACATAATTTATCTGATGTAAATAAAACATATAATATTAAATATGATGATATTGGAAAAGTTCTGGGTGCTGAAAAATGTAAAAATAAAAATTTCAAAAATTTATTAAGTTCAATTTCGTATGATAAATTTCATTGTTTTTTTAAAATAATAAATGAACTTCATAATGCATATAAACATGATATTTTACAGATAAGCGCAATGAGTATTTGGTCAAATACTGATTTGGCAATATTTGCATATCGAACAAAAGAGAATAATTTAAATGAAATAATGTATATTAATGTTTATTTATCTCAAATTATAACAGCGTTCAATGATTTTTTACTGGACATAGCACATATTGAAAATTTTAATGGAAAGCATAAATTACTCAGTATGTAAGTCAAGTTTCACCTGATAAAAACTGTTAAAAGCATTAAGGGTTTTATAAATTTGCTGTAGAAAGATTTGGCTTTTAATTTATGTAAAATATTGTATAATTGAGCTTGTAGAGCAGTCTCTTATATTGGAAGAATCCTTACTTATGCACGACAACATCCAACTGGTACTAGGTGTAAAGGAAAGGAGGGAGCCAATGAAAAAACACTCATGGCTAGAGATAATAAAATATGCCCTACTGGTAATAGGACATATTCTAATCATTATCTCAAAAATGATGTAGAGACTGGTACTGGGTACTCGAAAGGGTACCCTCTCTACACTTTTATTATAACATATTTTATAATGGTTGCAAGCTGAGTTTGAAAAAACAAAAAGTATATAACAGGACAAATGTATAAATATTTTAGTTTATAGATTCTAAGCAAATTACTTGAGACAAGACCAATGAACAATCAATAAAAAAGAACCCATTTTTCAATGAGTTCTTTTCTAAATGGTCTGGAGGGGTAAATAAAACACAATTGTGTGAATTAATAAGAACGAACCTCCGACAGCAGCGTCATCCAAGCGAAGTGCTACCTCTCCCTCAGACGTGACATTTAGTCACCTCTTCGGTCGGCAGAGTCAAGCTGCACTACATTCCAACAAAAAAGAACCTACCATTCGATAAGTTCTTTTTTAAATGGTCGGGATGACACGATTCGAACGTGCGACCCCTTCGTCCCAAGCGAAGTGCGCTACCAAGCTGCGCTACATCCCGATATTTTTATTCAATTTTCAAGTTTTGTCGGTGAGCGAAGTGCTACCTCTCCCTCAGACGTGACATTTAGTCACCTCTTCGATCGGCAGAGTCAAACTGCGCTACATCCCGATAACTATATTTGGTTTTCAACACTATCCGCAAAATCTAGTCATATTACATAGCTGTACTATATTTATAGGCGAAGTGCATGAAAATATTATCTTAAACAAAGTTAAAAATCAAGTATTATTATATATACTAAATTTCTTTATTGCGTTATAATGTCTTTGCTATGAATATTCAGGCTAAAAACAGAACACACACTAATACTAATGCCGGAGCACTTGTGGACACTCTTTCACAACTTGGCGTTGATAGCATCTTTGGTTACCCCGGTGCATCAGTATTAAGTATTTACAACGAACTTTCCAATTCCAAAGAGATTACGCATTATCTGGTTCGCCATGAGCAAGCTGCACTCCACGCAGCCGAAGGATACGCAAGAACCAGCGGAAAAGTTGGAGTTGTTCTTGTAACATCCGGCCCGGGGTTCACAAACACAATAACAGGCATTGCAAACGCTTTTACAGATTCAACTCCGCTTGTAGTTTTAGCAGGTGACGTACCTACAACAAGCGGTAACGGAAAGATTTTTCAGAGTGTTGATATAGTATCAATGACTGAATCTTGCGCAAAAAAAGTTTATAAGCTAACCGAAAAAGATGATATTAAACAAATTCTTGAAGAAGCTTTTTATCTCGCAAACACAGGCGTTAAAGGACCTGTAGTAATTGCTCTGCCAAGAAATATTCTTGAAGCCGAATACCAAAGCAAACATATCAATATCATAGAAAACGACACCAAAACAAAAAATTATTCTAAAGCAATTGAAAAACTGAACAAACTTTTATCAGAAGCTAAAAAACCGCTTGTTCTTGTTGGTGGCGGTGCAACAAATGCCTCCAATGAAATAAAGGAATTTATCGAAAAATACAATATACCTCTTGTTTCTACACTCATGGGCATTGGCATTTATCCGTCAGAAGATAAACTGTATATGGGCATGATTGGTATAAACGGAACGTATGCCGCGAATACCATAATGAATAATTGCGACTTGCTAATTTCATTCGGAGCAGCTTTTTCTGACCGTTCAACCTGCAAAAAAACAAATTTCGGCTCAAATACTAAAATCGTCAGCATTAACTTGAACTTGATTTCAGATAATTTTGAATTACAGATTAAAGCTGATGTTCAAGACTTTATTCAACAATATCTGAGTCAAAAACTATCATACAAAATAAGTTCAGATTGGTTAAATCAGGTTTTTGCAATAAAAGAAGAATTTATTGCAGATAACAGCTCGCAGGACTGTTTGCATTCATCATACGTTCTTGCAACCTTGTCAGAACATACAAGACAATATTCACCAATAATAGTAACTGATGTAGGACAGCATCAAATGCTTACAGCTCAGTTCTTTAACTTCAACGAACCGAGAAAATTTATTACATCAGGCGGTCTGGGAACAATGGGTTACGGTTTGCCTGCTGCAATCGGAGCATATATTTCAAATCCTGATAATTTAATCATTAATATTACAGGTGACGGTTCTTTCCAAATGAATCTGCAAGAACTTGCCACATGCAGAGAACATAATATTCCAATAAAAATAATTATTATGAACAACGGCTATCTGGGCATGGTTCGCCAAATGCAGGAAAAAATATACAACAATCGTTATCAGGTGGAAATGACCAACCCTGATTTTGTAAAAATTGCAGAAGCGTACGATTTATTTGCAATTCGTGTAACCAACAAAAACGAGCTTATACCTGCTATAAACAAGGCTATTGAATACAAAGGAACTGCAATTATTGATATTATGATTGATTCTTTTGAAGAAATATAAAAAAGCCGTTTTTAATAAAAACGGCTTTTAAAATTACCCTAATTTTCCTTTTAATCCAAAGATAACTTTCCGTTGTTATCTTTTGCGGTGATTATACTCAACCGCTCCTTTTCCTTTTGCTTCCCGCGAAAGCCTATTAGATTAATTCTAATCTAACAGAGCTTCCAGTATAGCTGCGTTTTTATTTGCAAGAGTATTAGATTTTACTCTGCTTTTATACATATAAGTTCTTAGAGCTTCTCTGATAAGCTCTGAACGAGTTCTGTTTTCACCCTCTGCTACTTGATCAATCTTACCTAAAAAATCTTCAGGCATTGAAATTAGTACTCTAGCCATATATTTCTCCTTTATTATGTAATTACTTTTGATATCTTGTATATATATAAAGTCACTAAAAAATAAAAAATTGCTATTTTCAATTTTAATTATTAAGTTTTGTAAACAAACTTGTTACAAATAATTTATTTAAAAACGGTATCCATTTGAGTTATACACATAATATGATATACTATACTTAATGACTGTTTTTGACGAAAATTTAATTCTTGAAACTATAAATATGATAAAGCTTTACAACTTTGATATAAGGACTGTAACGCTTGCAATAAGTTTGCGTGACTGCTTATCAGAGGATGTTAATGCTGTATGTGACAAGATAAAGTATAAACTGGATAAATATGCTTCCAATCTTGTAAAATATGCAAACGAACTGGAGAATGATTATTCTATTCCGATTGTAAATAAACGAATTTCTGTTACACCAATCTCATTGGTCGGAGAATCCTGCAAAGAAAAAGACTATATCAAGATTGCTCAAACACTGGATGGCAGTGCTAAAAATCTTGGAATTGATTTTATCGGAGGATTTTCTGCACTGGTAGAAAAAGGTTGCACGCAAGGTGATATTGCACTTATTAATTCTATTCCTGAAGCTCTTGCTTCAACAGAAAGAATGTGTTCGTCAGTTAATGTTGCGACATCAAAGGCAGGCATAAATATGGATGCCATTTTAAAAATGGCAGACACCATAAAAAAATCAGCAGAACTTACTGCTGAAAAAGACGGTATTGGCGCTGCAAAACTTGTGGTTTTCTGTAATTCAGTTGGTGATAATCCGTTTATGGCAGGTGCTTATTGTGGATATGGAGAACCGGAATGTGCTTTAAATATTGGAGTTTCCGGCCCCGGAGTTGTCAGAGCGGCGATTACCGATTTAGACAGAAAAGCAGATTTAGGTGTATTATCCAACAAAATTAAACAAACTGCATACAAAATTACAGGAACAGGTGAACTTATCGGGAGAAGACTTGCTAAGATGCTTAATGTTCCTTTTGGAGTAATTGATTTATCGCTTGCACCGACGCCTGCTATTGGTGACAGTGTTGCCCAAATTTTTCAGGCAATGGGACTTGAACATGCCGGTGCTCATGGCACAACTGCCGCTCTTGCAATGTTAAATGATGCTGTCAAAAAAGGCGGTATTATGGCAAGTTCGTATGTTGGAGGATTGTCAGGAGCTTTTATTCCTGTTTCTGAAGATGCCGGCATGATTGAAGCCACATCAAAAGGTCATTTGACTTTTGATAAATTGGAAGCAATGACTTGTGTATGCTCTGTTGGTCTCGATATGATAGCAATACCGGGGGATACACCAAGTACCACGATTGCAGGAATGATAGCTGATGAAATGGCAATTGGTATGATAAACAAAAAAACTACAGCTGTTAGAATTATACCTGCACCCAATAAAACGTATGGTGATAAAATAGTATACGGCGGACTCCTTGGAGAAGCTCCTATTATGCCTGTAAACAAATTGTCATCAGAGGATTTTGTTACAAGAGGCGGTAGAATTCCTGCCCCTATACACAGTTTAAATAATTAAAAGGATGTTATGGCTACATTTAAAGATTTGGAAGACAGTCTAAAAACTTTCATGATTCAGGAGCAGTCAGATGCTCACAACATCAGGACTGCTAATGTTGCAAAGTATAACAATTTAAAAATTTGGTGCGACTTATCCAAGTATGAACAGCCTCATTTTTGTGTCCGTATAACTATATCTGAAGCTGTTTTTTCACTGAATGACTGTATGAAATTAAATGGTGGTTTGGGATATGAAGAAAGATTTGTATACAAATGGTTTGGACGAATTGGAATAAAAGATAAGTTAAAAAACTTATGGCAAAACGCCCAACTTGAGGTAAATGATACTCAAGCTGAAGAAGGTCAAAAATCTTAAAATTATTTTTTTTGTTTTTGTTTCACCCTGTCAAAGACTTCTTCAAAACTTTCTATGGGAATAAGTTTGTAACCACAATGCTCTGCAAGAGTTCCGCCCATGTTAAAAAGTTCTTCCTGAGGATATCTTCTGCATATTCCGGGTCGTTTCCTATGTATTTTGCATTTTTTTGTTTCTTTATCAAGATTTTCACATTCAAAAACAAGTCCTGTCTCGTCTTTATCAACAACTTTCAGATATGTATAAAATGAATGCTGCCTTTTAAGTCTTTCAAATTCAGCTTCTGTCTGTATAACCTGTTTGTGTTTAACATAAATTTTTTGACAACACCTGCCGCAAGCATTGCAAGAACCGACTCTATAATATTTTCGCTTCAGAACATACAAATAAAACCATTTTTTGATTATCTTAAACATTTTAAACTCTTGATTTTGCCAGCTTGTATTCAGTAGATTCTGGGTCAGATAACTGAATTACTTTTGTAAAATATTTTTGTGCACCTTTATAATTTCCATCTTGATACATTCTGTTACCTTTTTCCATGCTGGTTTTAATAATATACGCCTCGGGGTTTATAAACATTCTTATTCTGTCAATTTTATCTTTTAATTCTTCTTTCATTCTGTCGTTAAGCAGTGTACAATTTTCGTATTCAAACAGAGCAAAATGGAAATTATTTTCCCTGTAATAATTATCACCCCATTCTTTATGACCGATATAACTCTGTTCATCAAAAGTCGAATTAAGCTCTTTAATAATTTTCATTGTACTCAGGTATTCTTCCTGATTATTGATAACAAGAGGTAAAATTCTTTGTAACGCACAATATGCAGCAGTATAATCACCTAGATTGATAAATGTGGATGTTAGCATTTGTAAAACTTCTATTGACTTTGAATCTATACAATATGCCTGTTTTAAATAAATCATTGAGTGCATATTATCATTTTCTGCAAGATACGCTGTTCCGAGCAACAAGTTAATTTCATAACTTGTAGGTATGTTTTTGTATGCAAAAGTTAAAAATTCAATAGCTGTTTTGTAGTCTTTTCTTGATATTGACAATTTTGCTTTTTGCAAAAAATCATTACCGATTTTTGTATATTCATCCAGACTCTTTTTAACGGCAGAATATGATTCGCCTTTATTCTGTGCGTATTTAAGATATTTTTCATAATAAAAAATTGACTGAAACTTCATCCCGCAGGAAAAATATGAAGTTGCCAAATTGAGACAGACATTTTCATCTTCAGGTTTGTATGCAAAAGCACACACCCAATAATATATAGCTTTTTTTAAATCTTCTTTTTTATAGTTGATATTACCAAGATAAATGTATGACGGATTTTCGCCTTTTTCTAACCCGATTGACTTTAAAAAATATTCCTCTGCCTTACTAGTATCCCCCATTTTATAGTAGCATTTACCAATTCTGTGATAGAGTTTGTATGAAATACTTGTATTAATTAAACTCATATACAGTTTTAAAGCAGCCTGATAATCTCCGCTCATGTAGTGATTCCGGGCAGCCTCAAGTTTCTTTTCCTCCATATCAGAGTTATCAGCTATATAATAATCAGACGATACCATACCAGTATTCTATCATATTTATGAGTTTAAATCATCCCACAATTTAGAATTTGTTACAAGTTCGGATAATACATCTTCCTCAAATGGGTCAACCACACCATTTGAAAACAATTCTTGTATTTTTTCCATATATGACAGGTCTTCAGGATTTTCTGAAGCAATTTTTGTAAACTTTTTAATATCTAAATCTCTCTGGAATAATTGCATTGCATTAGCAGAGATTTCCGTTTTATCAACATAAGGATTGTTTGCATATCCGCTTCTTTGCATAGAAGAACGAACATTAGCAAGGTTAATTACGTTATTTGTGTTATTAAATTGTAGCAGGTTGTTATCGTTGATATTGTTAAACATGCCCCAATCTCCCCAATTATTTTCTTTAATTATCATATATATTTCTTATTTTGTTATCATCTGTATGTATGATATTTTGCAGAAATACTAAAGTGCGAAGAAACAATCTGCTTCTTCGCACTTTTTGTTAAAATTTGTTAACTTTATTAAAGCATATTTTTTCTGATTTTTTCTTTTGCTTTATCAATTTCTTTAATTCTTCTTTCTACAGTTCTTACTTGTTTTTTCAAAGAAGCTCTTTCTGTTTTAATAAGTTTGTATTGCGCATCAACATCAGCATATTTTGTTTTTACGTTTAAAAGCTCATTTCTGATGTCAATTTGAGCATTATCTAATTGTTGAATAGCATTTTGAATATTTCCGTTACCGATAGCTTCACCTTCAGGAATAGTATTCACAGCACTGTTTGCTTTTGCATTACTTGCATTCCCATAGCTTGTATCGTTAAAATTAAGAGGTGTAAATGCGTTTCCGTCTGCGTATGCAAAACCTGAGAATGCGCATATTAAACCTAAAGTTAAAATTGTTTTTTTCATGTTTTTAATCTCCTATAATATACGTTAGTAATATAATATTACATTTTTTATAATTTACACATCCTATATTAAATGTATAATTATTAATATGACAAATGATTTTTGTAACAAATGTGGAGCATGCTGTAAAAATATTAAGGCTGATATGTATAATAACATTCTGTTTTGGGACGGAAAAATGCCTTTGACAGAAGAGTTTAAATCCATGCTTATACCTGAAAATAACAATGTATACACATGCCGTTATTTAAAAGAAAACTTGTGTACAAATCCGTCTAAACCTGACATTTGCAATAATTATCCGTCTTCACCGTTTGTTGAACTTCCGGAAAACTGCCATTATTGCGGTTTAATTTTTATGAAAAGAGAAAAAATTCAGCAGAAAATCCGTAAATTAAAAGAAGAAATTATACATTATAACGCTCTAATAGACACAACCAAAGACAAAAAAGAACAAAATCAGTACCAAAGAATAATTACTTCACACCAAAAATTAGTAGATAAATATAAAGAATATGGATCAAAAGACTGGTAGCTATATATTTATTTAGAGTTTTAGTGGGTGCACTTCAAGAAATCCCAACCTACATTTTATTGGGGATGAAGTAGTATAAAAGATTGTCTTTCTGAGACCTTGCCGAAGAATCGCAAAAGTTTATGAGATATTTTGCAGTATATTTACCCCTTTGCCCCATTACCCAAAAAGAAAACAGGTCGGTTAAATCCTTCCTGTTAAGATTTTACACTAGCCGAAATATAAATAGCAATATTATTGTACAATAAAATATTAAAAAATACAAATGAAATTTTTTAAAACATGTGTTATAATGTAAATACAAGGAGTCTTTACCATCTTACCCCAGTTGTTACGTTGTCTTACTAACAAAAATACTCGGTTTGTAAAGTTATGTAACATTTATATAAAAAGTATATAAAAATTGTCAATTTTCTTAACACTCATGTTTTTATATATGTATAAGAGTTATATAAGAGGATTATATGAACTATCAATTCAACTCATATGTTAACAGAAAAGAGGCAGAATCATTAAAGCAAATGATTTTCCAAAGAGCAAGAGAACGCGCTCAGTCAATGACAAGTGATGTTCAAGCTGACGTTATGAGTATTGCAAGAGAATCCTTTGTCAGCAGCAATAATCCTTTTTCACAAATTGTAACTCAGCCTCAAGAAGAAGTAAAAACTCAAGAAACAGTACAATCTACCGAACAAAAAACAACTGCTTTACACGAATATGTCGAAGCTGCAGAAGAAAAAGCACAGGAAGTAGGCTTCCCTCAAAAAAGCATGGTTAGTCAGGCGGCAAACCAAAACCAAATGATACAAGAACAAGTTTCTGCTAGACAGGTTCAAGATACAATGAGAGAAGCTCGTGCCGGATTAACAAACAAAAAAAGCTTTATGGGAGCATTGTCATTTTTAAACTCTCAGGCAGCAGTTTCTTTATTAAACAAAAGAGCAGGCAGCGGCGTAGATATTGTTGCTTAATCTATTTTTTTCATCAGCTCTTCAACAATAATCCAGTCAGTGGGTTCGTCAATTTCGTATGCTGTATATGATGGAAGTTCGTATGCTGTAATTTTTCCTGACAATCTGCATTTATCATGCTTTATATTGCCGACAGAATTAATGTAGCATGCTCCGTTTTCAGCAATTAAACCCTCAAAGTCTTGTCTGCGCGGGCGGTTTTTATAATCATAATTAACGGGTTTTAAAACATTTTTATTATTTACCATCCAGTGAAATTGTTTTTCTAAAACGCCTGTAAACATTGAGTCTGAATCATTTTTTACAAATTCATTATACATTCCGTCAATATGTTCAGGCTTTAACATTGGCGAAGTTGCCTGAATAAGGAAAAATAAATCTTTGTCTTTCAACTCAGATTTATTAATGTATTCTAGCATTACACTTTCAGTAGAAGAAGTGTCCGCAGCATTTTTGGCATCTCTATCAAATACTTCCAGTTTAGAAAAACCAAAAGTCATTACTGTAGATTTTATCTCTTCACTATCCGTAGCAATAATGAGTTTATCAATACATTCAGTCATTTGTGCAGCGTACGCAGTCCAATACACAAGCGGTTTTCCATTTAGTAGCTTAATATTTTTGAGGGGAATTGATTTGCTTCCTCCTCTAACGGGTATGAATGCTATGTTCATTATCTTCTTCCTTTATCCTTACTAAATCATATAAAACCTGATTGCAAGGTGTTTGAACTCCGAACTCCCTGCCCAGCTTTACAATTTCACCGCAGAAGATGTCTATTTCTGTCGGTCTTTTTGCCAAAACATCCTGAAGCATAGATGTTTTACCATCATCTGACATTCGTTCAAGAGAAGCCAATGCATCTGCTTCAAGATTTTCTAATCCTTTAATACCCTTATATTTAGCAACCTGTTTGACTTCTTCTATAATTTTTTTTGCAAAAGAAATAAAATTTTTGTTTCTTTTCAGTTCCCCAAAATTCATATTCATAATGGCAGATGTAGGATTAGAAAACAAATTTAGAGTATATTTCAGCCACATTGAATATTCAATATTCTCTGGCACAGAAAACTTTATATCCGAGTTTAATAAAAATTCTTCCAAATCAGAATTGTGTTCTATTACAATTTCGCCCACGCCGTCTTGTTCAACAGAATTACCATGCCTTACAGCACTATGACCTATAAAATATGATTTAACAATTTTTACATCAGGATAAACTTTTGCAATTTTTTCCTCGGAAGAAATTCCATTAATTAACGATAATATTACTGTTTTATCAGTTATACAATTATTTATATTAGAAATTGCTATTTCCAGATTTATAGATTTTGTAGCAATAATAATAAAATCTGCATACACTCTCTCATTTGGCAATATGTAATTAAATTTTTGCTCAACACCGTTAAAAATAGGCGGGTTGGAAAGATATCTCTTCATGCGCTCTCTGTCAACAAGAACATAAAAATCACACTTATTTTTTAGTTTTACTGCGTATGTAAGACCGACCGCACCTAACCCTATTAAAACAACTTTTTTCATAAATCTATTTTAAATCAAAAGTTGTTATATTATCAATTATGTGTTAAAATGGCTCTGCAAGGGTTTATATAATTATTAAAATCCGTTAGAGAGTATATCCGAACGACATTTATCACAGAATTTGACTTTATAAAATTTTAGACTAAAAATATAGTAGGAAAAGGTGTTATAAATGAAACTTTTAAACAGACTCAAAATATTTGAACAAAAATATGTATTCTTAAGATGGGCTACTGGAGCCGAATATGGTAAAATTACATACGTTGGCGATGATTATGTTGAATTTAATGTTATTGATGTTGACACAATGGAATATCGTGAAACCACTATCATTAACTCGGCGCTAATATTAGAGGCTGTTTTTGGCGGACCGGATATTTCAAGAATTGTCGCAGAAATATCCTCCATGCTTCCGGATTCATAGAAAATATAGTAAAACTACAAGGAATTGTAAAAGGAGAAAAATAATGTTTCAGGTATATATTGATAAACCATCGTACTTTGAGCCTGATATGGCAGGCGAATTCAAAAATTTAGAAGATGCGGAAAAATTTGCAAAACAACAAAAAGCGGAAGACTCTGAAGTAACGTACACTATTGAGGAAACCAACGGATGCGTTAATAGCTATGGTGAACAAATTACAACAGTTGTAAAGCGAGGTTGAAGAAAAGATTAAAAAGAGGCGGTTTACAATTTGTAAACCGCCTCTTTTCTTTTTTAAATTCTTATTATCTTATCTCATGCTAAAATCCTGAGCATATTCAGGCTGCTGATTTGCATAATTACTACGCACCAAATCATCGGCTTCCATTCTGCGTTTTTCAAGAGTAACCTGTCCGTTTTTAACAATTTCCTGCATTTGAGCCAGATTTTGTTCGAGATTTGCCAAAAGTTGTTCTGCATACACAGAAGCACCGTCTTTTGTTCTGATTGCTTCATCTGTAGCCTGTGAACGAATTGCTTCAGCCTCATCAACGGCTTTGCGTTTAATTTCTTCACAATCGTTAATAACTTGTTCTTTAATCTTTTCAGCTTCTTTCTGAACTGCTCTTAAAATATCTGATTCGCTGAGTAATCTGTTTGCTTCACCCTGAGCATCTGCAATAATTTTTTCTGCTTTCTGCTGAGCATCATATTGTAATTCTTCTTTGCGTCTGAGTAATGCACGTGCTTCTTTAATTTCATCAGGAAGTGCGGCATATAATCTGTCCAAAAGATCTGTTACGGTATCTTTCTTAACTACTGAATAATACCCTAAAAGCGGAAGACCTTTATCCAAAGCTTCTTCAATCTTACCCATTAAATCATATATAACATCTTGTTGTGAATTCATTTTCTACTCCGTATTCTTAGTGATAGTTAATAAAATTTTACATCAGTATACTTAAAAAAGTCAACGCATGGATTATAAATTTCCAATTTCTTCTTCTTCAAGCTTGTTTATATCTCTTTCAATATTTTTACCAATACTTTGTAACAAAGTAACAACCTCTGATGTCGGGAAAAAATAATAATCCTTGGACAAGAAAAAAGGTTTTCTGATCACTTTAGAAAGCCTGTTAAAACTTGCAACAGCAGGATATACATCAACAGGAACTCTTTTTTTTATTGCTTTTTTAAATGATTCAGGAAGCAATGCAATTATACATACAATAAGGTCATCGACTTTTTTCTTCTTGACAATTGATTTTCCAAAAATCGCAAAATCTGCTGAATTTACAATTCTGGTTAATCTTTTTATATAGTTTTTCAGTTCTGTAACATCTGCCATATTACATTTTCCTCATAAAATTCATAAATATTCTACTAAAAAGATGCTCAAATATCAACATGTATGATAGAATAAGAATTATGGAAAAACTGATTATTTCACCATCAATATTATCCGCAGATTTTTCTAAACTGGCAGAAGAGATAACTGCAGTGAAAAATGCCGGAGCTCAATGGATTCATATTGATGTAATGGACGGACATTTTGTACCAAACATTACAATTGGAGTTCCTGTTGTTAAATCTTTGAGAAAAGCGACTGACCTGATTTTGGATACTCATTTAATGATAGAAAACCCTGAAAAATATATAAAATCTTTTGCAGAAGCAGGCTCTGATATTATAACTTTCCACTATGAAGCCTGCAAAGATACAGAACATGTCGGAAATGTAATTTCCATGATTAAAGATTTTGGGAAGAAAGCAGGTATTTCAATCAAACCGCATACAGAGCCAAAAGAGATTTTCCCTTTTCTTAGTGATGTTGATTTAATCCTCGTTATGACTGTGGAACCCGGTTTTGGCGGACAGGAATTTATGCATGATTGCGCTTTAAAAATTCCGCAAATAAAAGAAAAAGCACCTGAAGCTCTGATTATTCAAGTAGATGGCGGAATTAATAATTTAACATCCAAAATATGTACATCTCTTGGTGCTAACTCTCTTGTCGCAGGAAGCTACATATACAAGAGTGCAAACTATGAAAAAGCTATACAAAGTCTGCTGTAAAAAGATTATTTTTTCTTTTACATTTAATTATTGACGTGATATAATTCTGCTATGGCAGGAGAAGAGTTTAAACAACCTAAGAAAAAAGGCATGGCTGCTCAAACCAGACTTATTGTCGTTGGTTTGCTCGTTAGCACTGTTTTTATTGCTCTGGCTGGTTGTTTTGCAACATATAGTCTGAACAAAAATATGTTGACAACTTATCGCAACTTTGCTCAGATTATTTCTAAAACTCTTGCAATTGAAGGTGTTGAGATTACAAAAGATTTGCCTGAACCTGCAAAATATGATACCCTGAGAACAAATTCACTTTCCGTTCTGAAAAGCAATGATGATATTGCTTTTATTACATTCAAAGATACAAATTCGAAAATTATATATTCAACAAAAGACGATTACGCTGAAAGAGCCGATAACGCAAGAATACCGCTTGTAAGTTCTCAAATGACAATAAAAAACGGCAACCAGAAGACAAATGTTGGTTCTGTTGAGCTTGCACTAACCGGAACTACGGTTGACGAGGTCTCTAAAGCTACCAGAGGCTCTCTGATTTTGGTTTTTGTGCTTGCATGGCTTGTTATTGTTGGCATAATTTATATGAACTCTTCCATAATTACTCGTGAACTTCGCAAACTGCATCAGGGTGTTAAAAAGATTTCATCCGGTGAATTTGGTTATATGCTGGATGATAAAGATGCTGATAATGAAATTAAAGAACTTTATACAGCATTTAATGATATGTCTGAAAGACTCAGCAGATACAACGAACAGACAATCGAAAGCCTCACATTTGAACGTAATAAATTAGAATCCGTATTGATGAGTATTGTTAATGGCGTTGTTGTTTGTGACAACCATGACAAAGTTATTATGGTTAACAATTATGCAAAAAGACTTTTGGAAGTCGAAGAAGACGATATACTCAATACTCAGATACAAGACTTCTGCGACTCTACAGGAGAGTTTTGTTTCTCTGATAAAATCGCTAAATTTAAAGATACACCGATTGATGATGACGGAAGTCCAATTAGCTTTAATATAGAAATTGATCAGCGAATACTTAAATGCCTGATATCGCCGATGTTTACAAAATCAAATTCTTACGTCGGATACATTATCATTATTAT
The DNA here is from genome assembly GCA_902797965.1 of uncultured bacterium. Lineage (GTDB taxonomy): Bacteria > Cyanobacteriota > Vampirovibrionia > Gastranaerophilales > Gastranaerophilaceae > CAG-196. The sequence goes on along the minus strand of CADBUY010000001.1, from coordinate 224,948 downwards.
TGATATAACTAAAGAACACGAGATGGATCAATTGCGTTCAAATTTCATATCAAATGTATCTCACGAGTTAAGAACCCCTGTAACTGTTTTGAGAAGCTATATTGATACGCTTTATAACTTTGGTAATGACTTTGATTTTAATACACAAAGAGAATTTATCGGTGTTATGAATCAGGAGATTATCCGTCTTAACCGCATGGTTAACGACATCCTAGATTTTTCACGTTATGAGGCTCAAAATTTACATCTTGAAAAAACAAAACAGGATGTTATTGAAATTATTGAAGATGCTGTTAATCAAGTTCAGGTTCTTGCAAAAGAACACGATTTGACTATCTCAATAATGAAAGAGCCGGATTTGCCTGAAATACCGCTTAACGTTGACAGTATCTCTCGTGCATTTATGAATATTTTATCCAATGCAATAAAATATTCACCTGACGGAAAACGTATTAAAGTTCGTGCAGAGCGTTCTCGTGACGGTGAATACGTTGAAGTGAGCGTAGAAGATCAGGGGCCGGGATTATCGGAAAAAGACCAAAAACGCGTATTCGACCGATTCTATCGTGTTGAAAACGCTACTCATACCGTTAAAGGAACTGGCTTGGGCTTGCATCTTGTTAAAGTGACTATTGAAAAACATCATCAGGGGCAAGTATTTGTTAACTCAAAAGAGGGAGAGGGTTCAACTTTCGGTTTTCGTTTACCTATTAATCCAAAAGAAGAAGAACCTGAAGAATATATTCCTAAAAACCAACTGCCTGCTGAAAGCGAAGCATAAAATTAAACAATATATTTGCTGAGTTTTGATATATTCACGTTGTCATACCTATCAGAATCAATATACGTCTTTTCCATTCTCTTTATATCAGAATACGCTTCACTTAATTTTTCATAATGCTTGTTTATACTAATAGCATTAGCTAAAATTTCATTGATAGAAATTTTGGCATCTGAAAAATAATTGTCAGACTTAAATTCATCAACTTCTGTATTATTGACAAATACAGATACAAAAGGATTTTCAATTCTTATTTTTTGTTCAGCCATTCTCTTATATACCATCAATAATCTTATGTATATATAAAAACTATTTTTTTATGACAATTTCTAAAACCACACATTTTGTAACAGTTGTTAACATTACAAGTAAATAAATATCACTACTTTTAATCACAGCATGACAAATTTGTAATATGTATGTTGGGGTTTATGCCTCAACAACTATTTGCTAGGCATGTATAACAATGAAGTTAAACAAATTTGTAGTATAATTTTTTTAAGGAGTAAAATACATGTCAATAATAGCTTGGAATGATTATTTTTTAGAAATGGCAAAAACATGTTCAATGCGTTCAAATTGTCTTCGTGCGCATGTTGGAGCAATAGTTGTAGGGCAGGATAAAAAGATAAAAGCCACAGGGTATAATGGAACGCCAAGCGGAGTTGAGTCTTGTTACGAGAGAGGTGAGTGTTACAGGATAAAAAATAATATTCCATCAGGCACTTGTTATGAAACCTGCCGTTCAATCCATGCTGAGCAAAATGCTATTATTCAAGCAGGTCAAGACAGATGCATGGGGGCAACTATGTATATTTATGGTCACAATTTTATTTGTATCCTTTGCAAAAGATTCATTGTTCAGGCAGGAATAAAAGACGTTTACCTCAAAAAAGATGACAACGCAGAAATATTACACGTTTCTGTAGACGATATTAAAAGAGAGCTTGAACAAGTTCAGGAATTTGCAGCAAACAAGCAATAAAAAAAGGACTTTGTAAGTCCTTTAAAATGTATATTTTTGAGTCTCGCGAGGCTTAAGAGCCTTCTAGAACTTCATATTAGTTATTAAACGGTGACTTCTTCTTTAAAATAACTAACGACTGTGTCCATTACATTATCAAAGAAGAAGTCCAATTCTTGTGACAATGTTAAATCTTGTTGTAATTCCTCTGCTTTGTTAAATCTTGCCAACATTTCGTTTTCGATACGCATATTCCTTAATCCTTTCCTGTATTTTACCTTTTGGGGTTCTCATCTTTTGCTTACAGTTTTTATATCGACATTTTTAAGAAAAACTTTAGAGATAAAAAAGAAATCGTTACAATTTGTTACATAAAATCGAATAAATCTATAAAATTGAATTAATCCATTAAATATGCATTTTGATGTGTTATAGTATTAATTATGGAAGAGAAAGAAACAAAAAAAGTTATAGGTTTAATGTCTGGAACATCTTGCGATTCTATAGATGCAGCATTGTGTGAAGTTAACCCTGATTTGTCAGTTAATCTAATACAAGGAATAAATCATCCGTATCCGGAACACATAAGAGCCAAAATTTTTCAGGCATTCAGGGATGAATTGAGTATAAAAGAACTATGCCAACTAAACTTTGCAATCGGAAGATGCTTTGCTGATGCCTGCAACATATTGATTGGCGAATTTGGAAAACCTGACTTAATCGCAAGCCATGGTCAAACTGTTTACCACTATCCTTTTGATGAAAAAATTGATAATATTTCGCTAAAAAGCACATTACAAATAGGTGAAAGCTCTGTAATATCAACTTTGACGGGCTGTCATACAGTATCAAATTTTAGGGAAAAAGATATAGCAGTAGGAGGACAGGGCGCACCACTCGTTTGTTTTGCAGATGAAAAATGGTTTAGGGGTAAATATCATAATGAAGACGGCAGTATTAAAAATTTTGCAATACAAAATATTGGCGGAATCTCTAATGTGACGGTTGTGTCAGGTGATTGTGAAACTTTTGGTTTTGATACCGGCTGTGGAAATATTATGATTGATTATTGTGTTCAGAAATTGTTTAATCAAAAGTATGACAAAGATGGTGAAATAGCACACGAAGGTAACATTTGTGAAAGTTGGTTAGATTGTTTACTTCAGGATGAATACTATTACCTTGAGCCGCCAAAAACGACTGGCAGAGAATATTTTTCTGCAAAATATATTGAAAATATTTTAAAAACAGCCCCATCTGAGCCAAAAGATATTATATCAACTTTAACTGCACTAACAGCTAAAACAATTGCACAAGCATACGAAAGATTTGTTTATCCATCAGTTCACATTGATACTGCCGTAATCGGTGGAGGCGGTGCGTATAATAAAACAATGATGAAGTTTTTACGCCAATATTTGCCTCAAAGAATTGAACTCAAAACCCACGAAGATTTTGGTATCTCTAATAACTACAAGGAAGCAATGGCTTTTGCTCTTTTGGGATATTGCAATTATTATAACATTCCATCTAATGTACCGTCTTGTACCGGAGCAGCAAAACGAGTTGTACTTGGAAAAATGTGCGTTAACTAGCAAAATATTTTTTGAGAGGTTTTAAACTCTTTATAAGAGGTTTAAAAATTTGAAAATCGCAGCATCTTATACATCAATTTCATATAATGGAATAAAAAAAAATAACAAGACTAAAGAAAGCGACAAAGTTCAATTTCATGCACGCCCGGTTGCAAAAACCGTTTCTGCAGGAGTCATACTTTCGCTTTTAAGCGCAGGATATGTTAACATAGTATCAGCATTAAAAAGAGGGAAGCAGATTATGAATGAAACAGACAAATTTATTAATATAAGAGAAGATTTTTCAAAAGAAGCAGAGCCTGCACAAATAGCTTCAGGCAAAGCCGGTTGGGAGTTTTTTATAAACTCTACTCCTGCAAACCAAAAACTAATGCTCGAAGCGGATGACAAATTTTATGCTATTTACAAAAACGAAGATATTTATAAAAAATTGCTTGAAGTTGATAAAAGCAAACTTCCCCCACATGAAGCAAAACAACTCAAAGACTTGTTAAGAAATTTTGACGAAGAACTTAATACAGGCGAAGCAAAGAAAGCCCTAAGAGAAAAAGAAGCTGAAATAGGACAAAAATACAATACATACATTCCTAAGATTGACGGAAAAGAAATTACAAGGGTTGATATAACAAAAATTACACAAACAGAAACCGATCCTGATATCAGAAAAAAGGCTTACGAAGCAAAAGTCAAAGGCGGGGACTTAATCGCAGAAGATTTGATTGAACTTGTAAAAATGCGTAACGAATATGCAAAAACAAAAGGTTATGATAATTATTTTGATTACATGATTAAAGAAGAGTATGACGTTGAACCTGCTTTTTTGGATAAACTGATTGATGATGTTTATTCAAAAGCTCAACCAAAGATTAAAGCACTTCAAGAAAAAAGACATAAAGAGCTAAAAGAATTTTTTGGTGTTGATAATCTGGAAGCATACCATTATGGTTTACTCTTAGACTCAGATCCGGAAAAAGGCGTAAATGAAATTCTTATTAATAATAATGTAGAAGATTTGGCAAGAAAAACTTATTCAGGTATGGGATACGATATTGAAGAACTTCAGAAACAAGGCAAACTAACTTTAGACCTGTATCCGAGAAAAGGCAAAAATACACATGGTTTTTGCTTTGGAATAGAGGCAGGAAAAGATTCAAGAATTTTGGCAAATCTTATGAACAATGTTCAGAGTCTAGATACCCTCAATCATGAACTCGGACACTGCGTATACGACTTAGGGATTTCTACAAAATTACCATACCTTGATAAAGCACCTGCATCATCAGCTGTAACAGAAGCAATTGCTATGATGATGGGTGACATCATGAAAAAAGAAAATATTCTGAAAGGAATTGTTTCGGATGAACTTCTTAAAAATTTCAAAGAATCGCTAAAAGATGATGAAGCTAATTTTGTTTCAAGAAGTTTGCAAATTATAGAATTTGAGCGTGAATTATACAGAAATCCTGACCAAAACCCTGCAGAACTCTGGGCAAAAATGAGAGGTAAATACTTAAACCGTCATGAAGCTGCTGATAATGAGTGGGCAACGATTCCGCATTATTTAACCCACCCCGGGTATTATCAAAATTATTTTCGTGCAACATTAATGAAAGCTCAAATATATAATCACCTGAACGAAAAACTTGGTAATATCACAGAAAATTCTAAAACTGCAGAATATATGAATAAAAATATTTTTGAACTTGGTGCTTCACTTGATGAATATGAACTAATCAAAAAACTTACCGGCAAAGAGTTTGGCGTTGATGATTTTGCAGCAGGGTTGTAAAAGAAAAAAATAAGTTAAAATATGAATACAGGCAAGGGTAGCGTTAATACCCAAACCCGTTCCCTTAGTTAAGGGATTGTAGCCAAAGAACTATTGATATTAATATTAGTAGTTCTTTTTCGCTGATTTGTACTAACATAAACACCTCTTTTCTGTTGCAAAATTCAGCGAATGTCAATATAAACCTATAACCTGTATACAAATTTTAATGTACAGGCTATATAATATCCATATATTTTCTAAAAACAAACTCTACTTTAACTCAATATCCTTGATATACCTGGGTCTTGCTTTAACTTCGTTAAAGATTTGCCCTAAATATTCACCAATAATTCCAAGGCAGAAAATCTGAAGTCCGCCAAAGAATGCAAGCAGAATAACTAAAGTTGCCCAACCGCTGGGAGTTGTGTGTAAAATATATTTTTCCAATAAAACTTCTAGCGCCAACAAAAAGCTGCCCAGCATTGTTATAACGCCACATGCTGCAATTATTCTAAGTGGAACTATGCTGAACGCAGTAATACCATTCAAAGCCAAACTTGTCAGAGAGAAGAAATTGTACTTTGAACAACCCAACGCCCTTGGTTTTACGTTAAAATGAACATAGGCAGTTTTTAATCCTAGTTCGTGGAAGAAACCTCTCAGAAATAATCCTTCTTCATTGTATTTTTCCAAAATATCAAGACCTCGTTTGCTTACCAAACGGAAATCTGAATGGTTTGGCGGGATTTTAACACCCAAAATATTCATTAATTTATAAAAACATAGTGCAGTATACTTTTTAAAAAAGGAATCCGTTTTTCTGTCATTTCTTATTCCTGATACAATATCAGCACCATTATGAAATTCATCAATAAATGTTTCTATAGCATTTTCATCCTGCTGTAAATCAGCATCAATAGAAACTGCACAATCACAACCAATTTCACGAACACTCGACAGACCTGCAATAAGAGCCTTTTGATTACCGTAATTTCTGATAAATTTGGTTCCCTTAATCCTGTCACCGTATTTTTCTCTGAGTTCTTCTATAATACTCCATGTTGTATCTTTAGAACCATCGTCTACAAGATAAATATAGCTGTCAGGAGTTATTTTCCCTTTAAAAATAATTGTGTCCATTACATGTAACAGAGTTTCAACTGTCGATTTAACTACCAGTTCTTCATTAAAACATGGAATAATAATTGCAAGTCTAGATTTTTGTTCGCTCATTGTAATCCTCTTTTAATTATAATACAATAAAAGGTGTAAATTGAGAAGAGGGGGATTTTTCATCTTGATGGATAATAAAGATAAAAAATTTGTTTTAAATGCAGATGATTTTGGGATGAGTAAAGCATTCAATACAGCCGTTCTTGAAGGGTATCAGGCTGGGATTTTGAAAAGTACAAGCCTTGTTGCAAATGGTGATGCTTTTGATGAAGCTGTTAATAAAATAATTCCGCAAGCACCTGATTTGGGAGTTGGAGTTCATTTGAACATTATTGAAGGTAAATCATTAACAAAAGACTTGAGAGAACTCACTGACGCAAATGGGAATTTTAATCTTTCGTATGGTCAAATGATACTAAAATCATACTCTAATAAAGAGTATCTTAAACAACTTGAAACAGAATTCAGAGCACAAATAGAAAAGATAAAAAGTGCAGGTATAAACATCAGCCATATTGATTCCCACGTTCATACTCACGCAATTCCACCAATGTTCAAACTTGTATGTAAACTGGCGGAAGAATATGGAATAAAACAAATCAGAACTCAGTACGAGCATTTTTATATGGTACCGGATGTAATGATACACCTGAATACAAAATATCCGATAAATCTTATTAAAATAGGGCTTTTGGACTTTTTTACATTCCTGAACCGACCTGTTACAAAACAATATAATCTGAACACTAACGATTATTTAATCGGTGTCGGATATACTTCTATGATGAATAGTTTAACCATATCAGGCGGCTTAACTGCACTAAAAAATAAAAAAGGAATTGTAGCAGAAGCACTGATTCATCCTTGCAGATATGAAGATGGGACTGTTGATAACCATTTTAATGAATACAGAATTACACAAAATGAAAAGTTGAAAAATAAAATTGAACAAATGGGTTATGAAATAGGAAACTATAGATAAATGTGGTAATTCTGAGCAGGGGTAAATATCTTGCAAAGTATCTCATAATTTAAATACCCACCCCAACCCTCCCTAATTAGGGAGGGAGTAGTTGTACGAACAATAGTGAGTTACAAATACGAGTGGGTGTTGATTTTTATTGTGTATGTTACCTGTAATAATTCCGGAAAAAATAATAGGCTGGCATTGTTACGACTCCAACGAGCTTCACAATGACAACATTTTATACTTGTCGGCAAGGTCATACCGACTTATATACTAAAAAAGGATGTCTTGTATAAGACATCCTTTTTCAATATTAACAACTTATTACGTTAACTATTTTCTCATAGCCCAACGAGCAGCATGGTCTGCGCCTTCTGTTCCATTAGTAATTTTACCATCTTTTATTGTAACATTACCCGGATATACAACTGAACCACTCAAGGTAACTGGGAATTGATCACCAACTTTACGTTCGCTTGGTTTACATTCTTTGTTAGTACAAGTGAACTCAGTATTAGGACCTTTTACTCCGTTTGTATCAATATAACCGTGGATTGCAGCATCCGCAGAAGCATTTGTTATAGCATCTTCATAACATAATACTGTTCCATCCATAAAGAAAATTTGGTTCTTGTCTTTACATTTACCATCCTTAATTACATTGCTACCTGATTGAGTTCTATCAACCTGTGCTCTGTTTGATAACATTGCCCATAATGTTTGTTTTACAACACCATTATTATCCACTGTATCTGGAGTAGGTGGCTCCATTTTAGCACTCAAACCGCCGTAATCAAAACCGTCAACAGCTGCTGACATCTGACCAACTTCACTCAAAGTGTTAACAGCTTTTCTGAAAGCTGTAATAGCTTGTTGTTCCGCTGTATTTGTCATCAATGCAGGCAAAGTTAAACTTGCAACAACACCGATAATAGCCAAAGTAATCAAAACTTCAGCAAGAGTAAAACCGTTCTTTTTCATTCTAAAAATTCCTTTCTCTTCTTATACAAAACCTAGATATTATCGCCTTACTCTAATTATAACAACCTATGATATGAGTGTCAACACTATGTTACTGAATATTTAGTTTCGTATTTTTTGTAAAATCGATATCAAATTTTACATTTTTTTGTAATATTTTTTTACAATTAGAAATATGCTTGCCGCTGTGAACCCATGAGAATTCTTCGCAAGATATTTACTCCCGCTCCACTGCTGTCTTAGGTAAATTTGCAGCTAATTTCGGACATAAACATAGACAGTATTTTATAACAGTTAAATATCATGTTGGATTCAAAAAATAACTATTTACAAAAAGTGTCTTGGGTTTCTTTTGGTTCAAACCTGTAATTCACACGCTCACCCTTTTTGTTGTTTCGGCTTTCGTAAACCGGACTTCGTCCGTACAAAAACCGCTGGATTTCTCGGTTTAACCAGCCTCGAAATGACTCGGTGTTAAAGCTGCCAGTAAAGCGTCATTGCGAGGCTCGGTAGAGCCGTAGCAATCCAGCTTATTATTAATTATTTTCATTTAATCAAAAATTATCTGAATGATTTTTAATATAACGGATATTTTTTACACAGTTTGAGAGAGTCCTGTCTGAGTTCGTCTAATATTTGTTCATCATCAGAATTCTTTATTGCTTCTGCGATAATTCTTGCAACCTCTCTCATATCATCTTCTTTAAATCCTCTTGTTGTCATTGCAGCTGCACCAAGCCTGATTCCTGATGTAACAAAAGGACTTTGAGGGTCATTTGGAACAGTGTTTTTATTGGCTGTAATACCAACTCTTTCAAGAACATTCGCCATATCCTTACCTGTTTTACCGGTCTTTCTGAGATCTAAAGTCATAAGATGGTTTTCTGTCATGCCGCCTACAATATCCAATCCGTTATCCAATAAACCTTGCGCCATTGCTTTTGCGTTTTTGACTATCTGAGCGGCATATTCTTTAAATGACGGTTGGAGAGCTTCTTTCAAAGCAACAGCCTTTCCTGCAATGATATGTTCCAACGGTCCACCCTGGATTCCGGGGAATACCGCTTTATCAATTGCTGCGGCATATTCTTCATCACACATAATTATGCCGCCTCTTGGACCTCTAAGAGTCTTATGAGTTGTTGTTGTAACTATTTGAGCATAGCCGGCAGGACTTGGATGAACTCCACCTGCTATTAAACCTGCAATATGAGCAATATCTGCCATCAAAATTGCACCGACTTCGTCTGCAATTTCTCTAAAACGTTTAAAATCGATAATTTTTGAATAGTTGCTTGCTCCACAAATTATTAGTTTTGGCTTGCATTGAAGAGCCATTTCTCTAACATTGTCATAATCAATGCAACCGTTTTCATCTACACCATACTGAGTCACATTAAAATACATACCTGAAAAGTTAACAGGAGAACCATGACTCAAGTGTCCGCCATTAGATAAATCCATACTTAAAACGCTGTCACCATGTTTAAGCAGAGCAAAAAATACTGCCATATTAGCCTGAGCGCCTGAGTGTGGTTGAACATTGGCGTGATCCATGCGGAAAAGTTCGCATGCTCTTTTTTGAGCAAGTTCTTCTATTTTATCAATAACTTCACAACCGTTATAATAACGCTTATGCGGTTTGCCTTCTGCATATTTATTAGTCAAAACACTACCGCAAGCCTGCATTACAGCCGGTGAAGTAAAGTTTTCACTTGCAATTAATTCTATTGTATTTTGCTGTCTTTCAAGCTCTTCATCAATATAATATGCAACATCAGAGTCAATCTCTCTTACCTTATCTAAATCCATATTTATCCTCTTATCTGTTATTGTACCTATCATATATTCATACTCCCTTTTATTTACACCTTTATTACATTATAAAAGAAAGCATATATAAAAACAAAGATGTTAAATTTCGTAACTATATATCTGTCATAAATTTTTCATAATTATTCAAGTATCTATTCAAGAAACCAAATGATTCTAAATCCACATTAACACCTTTTGCTGCTCTTTTTCTTTTATTTATATGTTCAAATATATTCATAATACCTGCTGTAATATCATCAGCCGTTCCAAACCCGCCTTTTGCAGTTAAAACTTTACCGTTTTTCATTATAAGACAGTCACACTCAATAGAATTAGCCAAAATTTTTGCTGCTGTACCATCTTTAAGAGGGATACTATGAAGCAGCATATTCTCTGACTGTGCAAATTTTCGCATGTTTCTTAATTCTAGCGGGTTTATCAAGCCACTTCTAATTCTGTCTGCTACCGATACTAATTTCATTTTTATTTGCTCCTTTTTTATATTTTTTATACTAACATATAACTTAAACAAAGTTTTTTTTGCTACTAAAACTTGTATTTTTGAAAATTTAAGTAAACAATTGTTACAAAATCACAAAAATTGGTGTATTTTTTAAGTTTTTTGGTTTTAATATCATTATTGGAAGAAAAAAATGAAAATTACACCCGTATCAACAAAAATCAACAACGTTAGTGCGTATAAACATAAAACAAACCAACAAAAACAGACGTCTGAAAATTATGATAGTTTGGTATCTTATCCTGCAAATTATTACACAACCTCTTTTAAAGGATTTAACCTAAAAAAAATGTACGAAGAATACAATTGGTACATCAATAATGACCGTATTCCGGCTGTTAAATCTTTTTTAAAAATGTATGCTCCCAAAGAAGAAATGGATCAATTCTTAACGCATATTTTAAGTACAGAAGACAGAAGCTATGAATTTATTGACAGCATATCTTCTATGCCGAGAGAACATACAAATATTATAAAATCGCTTGAAGAAAAAATTGGTTCTAATTCAAAGAATATTATGACATTTTTGCCTGATTGTCCATATGTAGTTGCTTATAGAAAATACATTCAAGAAAAGTTTGAAAAAGCTCCAAATTTAACTGAACTATTAAAAATACGTCCTGATTGGAGCGGTGACATGCTAATGAAAAAATATATCAGCAAAGCCGGTAATGATGAGTTAAAAATTGGAAATATGCCAAAACAAATTCCTGTTGAACACTGGGAACAAATTGTTTCATACCTCAGAGAAAAAATGGAATATGGCATGAAATCCCGTAAAAAAATCGACAACCTGACTCTCGGCAACAGAACATACGAATTTTCATTCTTTACAGAAGGGAAATCAAGCAAAAATGTTTTTGGTGTCTTTGCTCCGCAAGTAGGGAAAAAATATATTATTAAAATTGATTCCCCTGATAAACGTAGTCTTGATGAGCCATTTGCACTTGGGACACTTGCCAAAATAGATAAATATTTAACTTCTAATGACAGCAGAAACAGTGCACCTCTTTGTTATTATGACCATAAAGGGAATTATTCAATATATAAATACATAAACCATACTCACGTTACTGATAATACAAAAGATTTAAATAGTATAAAAAAACATTTACCCGATTTTAGTGCATTAGGATTGGATTATAACGATACTGTAGGTTACAAAAATTTCTTTATGCTCAACGAATCCTCGCTTGATACTCACTATAGAATGTATGGCTATAATGATGCGCTGAATAAGCAGGAATGGATTTCTGTTGATAATGACCATGTAACATATCATAACAGCCTTCAACCAAGCGTAACAGGCTATAACAAGTTTTTGCCTAATGCAATGGGATTTGCTGTTTAATTGTTATCCTTGATAAACCATTCTATAAGAGGCTTAATATTACCAAACCTGAAACCAAAGCCGTTTGCAATTTCTTCGTTTATTAATGTAGAATAATCAATATTATACGCTTTTGGCTCTTCTTTGTATCCCAACTGACTAAACTTTTCATCAGAAATATTATTTTGCTTCTTATCCAAAACCTCAGAAAAGTTAAGTCCCTCATAGGCACAAAACGGTATCCTCGGTGTTTTTGGACTGTCAGGAATAAATGTCATTAATCCGAATGTCCTGCAAACCAGTCCTCTATAGTAATATACAGAGCATTCATTATTTATCAAAAATGGGCATTTGTATCTGAAAGGTTCTTTCGATGGAGATTTTAAAAATTCTGCTCTATCTTTAATTATTTGATTAATATTATCAACGACTGTTTTATGCTCTTCCGGCTCCAGCGATTTTAACCCCTCAAAAATTAACTTAAATTCAATTTCAGAATATGGAAACTGTGCATGTTCACAACATTTTGCACAACCCTTAGAACATTTGATATAATCTTTTTGTTCGTCAAAGTATTTTTGTATCTTATTTGTAATAAATCCTAAATAAAGCAAATAGTTATTCAGCATACAAATATAATAACATAATAAAGAAGCGGCGGTTTATGAAACAAACCGCCGCTTCTTCAATAACTTGTATAATTAAGATACCTCAACAGGTTCTTCTTTTGCGTGTCCTTCTTTTCTTTCGAAAACAAGTTTTTCCTTGCCTTCACCCTCTGAACTATCTAATTTTAGTAAGATAGTGTCGCCAGGCTGATAAGCGTTACCCAAAATCTCTTCTGCAAGCTGATCTTCAATCTTTCTTTGAATAAGTCTGCGGAGAGGTCTTGCACCGTACGCTTCATTATAACCATCTTTTGCAAGATAATCTTTAACTTCGTCGGTAACTTCGATTGAAAGTTCTCTTTCTGACAATCTCTTGAATAAGTCTTTCATCATTAAGTCTACGATTTGTCTGATTTCTTCCTTGCTCAAGTGTGAGAATACGATAATGTCATCAATACGGTTAAGAAATTCAGGTCTGAACGCTTTTTTAAGCTCTTCATTAACAGTATCTTTCAGCTTTTCGTATTTATCTTTCTTAGCATCATCCGCTGTAGCAGAGAACCCAAGTTTACCCTGAGTTGTTATCATACTTGCACCAACGTTTGATGTCATGATGATAATAGTATTTTTGAAGTTAATATGCTTACCCTTAGCATCTGTTAAACGTCCGTCATCAAGTATTTGAAGCAGAATGTTAAATACATCAGGGTGAGCTTTTTCAATTTCATCAAAAAGAATAACGGAATAAGGCTTCTTTCTGACAAGTTCAGACATGTGACCGCCATCATCATAACCTACATAGCCCGGAGGTGAACCAATAAGTTTCGCAGTAGAATGTTTTTCCATAAATTCAGACATATCTACACGAATCATATTGTCTTCGCTTCCAAAGACGGCTTCTGCTAATGCTTTTGCAAGTTCAGTTTTACCTACACCGGTAGGACCTGAGAAAATGAAACTTCCGATTGGTCTATTTGGTGATTTAAGTCCGACTCTTGCACGTCTTATTGCTTTTGATATTGCAACAACTGCGTCAGATTGACCGATTACACGATTATGAAGAGTTTCCTCTAATCTCATTAACCTTTCCGATTCACCCTCAGTAAGTTTAGTCACTGGAACACCTGTCATTGTGGCTATAACCTGCGCAACATCTTCTTCTGTTACGGTTGGTTTATTAGCATCATTTTGTCTGCGCCATTCTTCGGAAACTTCCCTTATACGGTCTTTCATATTTGCTTCATCATCACGCAAAGACGAAGCCCTTTCAAATTCTTGATTTCTGATTGCTTCTTCTTTTTCTTTGATAATTTCTTTCAGTTCTTTATCAAGTTCTTTACCCTCCGGAGAAAGTGTGCAAACTTTCAAACGAACTTTAGAAGAAGCCTCGTCAATTACGTCAATTGCTTTATCCGGCAAAAATCTGTCGTTAATATATTTGCTTGACAATTTTGCGGCAGCAATAATTGCGTCATCAGAAATATTCAAGTTGTGGTGTTCTTCGTACTTGGATTTCAAACCACGAATAATTTCAATAGTTTCATCAATTGATGGTTCTTCAATGATTACAGGCTGAAAACGTCTTTCAAGAGCAGAGTCTTTTTCTACATATTTTCTGTATTCATCTGATGTAGTTGCACCAATAACTTGAAGTTCGCCCCTTGAAAGAGCCGGTTTCAAAATATTAGCTGCATCAATTGCACCTTCAGCAGCACCTGCGCCAATCAGCGTATGCATTTCATCAATAACAAGAATTACATTTCCTGCTTGTCTGATTTCATCCATAATCTTTTTAAGGCGTTCTTCAAATTCACCACGATACTTGGTACCTGCAATCAACAAGCCCATATCAAGCTGAATAATTTTCTTGTCTTCCAAAATATCAGGGACTTCGTTGTTAACAATTCTGATTGCAAGTCCTTCTGCAACTGCAGTTTTACCAACACCCGGTTCACCCAGCAAAACAGGGTTGTTTTTTGTTCTTCTTGCGAGAATTTGTATAACACGTTCAATTTCCTTTTCTCTGCCGACAACAGGGTCTAATCTCATCTCTGAAGCAGCAAGAGTCAAATCTGTTCCATATTCATCAAGACTTGGTGTTTTTACTTTGCTTGCAGAAGATGATGAAGAAGATGACGAACCCGAACCGCTGCCAACACCTGAACCTGCAGTTGGTTTTGAATCGCCTAACATCTTAACGACATTGCTTCTGACCTTATTCAAGTCAACACCCAAATTTTCAAGAACACGAGCTGCAACACCTTCGCCTTCGCGGATTAAACCTAACAATAAGTGTTCAGTTCCTATGTAGTTGTGTCCCAGTTGTCTTGCTTCATCCCAAGAAAGTTCCAAAACTCTCTTAGCACGTGGAGTAAATGGAATCTCTACCGCTACAAAACCTGAACCTCTGCCAATAATTTTTTCAACTTCAACACGAGCATCTTTTAAATTTACGCCCATAGATTTCAAGGTTTTTGCGGCAATTCCTGTCCCTTCGCCGATTAAACCAAGCAGCACCTGCTCGGTTCCGACAAAATTATGACCAAGTCTTCTGGCTTCCTCTTGCGCAAGCATAATGACTTTGATCGCCTTTTCAGTAAAACGTTCGAACATTAATAAATTACCTCTTCTTAAAATACGTATTTTCTAAGATAATTTTACTAAATATAGCCAAAAAATTCAAGGGGTGAGGAAAGTTAGGATAAAAAATATTCCTCAAAATAAAAAAATTATTCTGAGGAATATTTACCAAAACTATCTTTCAATCAAGTCTTTTTCGGGAGGCACAATGTAATAATAAACAGTGTACTCTCTTTCTTGATTAAACGCATTTGTTAATGTAAAACGATATTCTGTAGATTTAATAGCAAAATCCTCTGGTAATGACGGATAGGCTTTTCTTATATGCGCTTCAAGCTCGTGATTAGTTCTGTCTATGAAAAAGGCTCCGGACTTTCTAAAATCTTCCTGATTAACCCAAGGTGAAGGATAACCGAATGTATCGAGAAGACAATTTAATTTGTTATTACCATATATAACCAACGGTAATGTCCACTCTATATATCCTCCGACATATTTTAAAGGTGAATGAGTTTTTGCTTCCCAAATTGCTTCAATATCACCATAAACTTTTGGTACCGGATATCTGCTTCTGTAATTTTTTTCTACTGATAAAAGGGTTCCCATGGCTATAAATGTAACTACAATTGCGAATAATGCAAAATACAGAAAGTAGTTAAAATCTTTCCTTTCAATTCTGCGTGGGAAGAAGTAAAACAGCATTATTCCTATCATGTACCAGAACTCAAATCCCCAGCGAGGACGCATAGTTCCTCCATCTGTAATTCCCATTATCATATGTATAAAAAGCGGAACAAAGCAGAATAATACAAAAAACCAGAAATCCTGCTTGTTATCAATTTCTCTAAACTTAACCGGCTCTCTCTTTATCAGATACAAAAAGAAAAACATTGCGAGAGAACCTAAAATTGCTGCAAATTGCATTATTAAAAATATTAGAGGTGCTGTTATGTGTTCCACCCAAGATGAAGAATTTAGTTCGCCGTCAAAATACATTAATGGGAAAAAGTCATATTTTATAAGCCAAAGTAAATGTGGCAAAAAGATTAAAAATGCAATTAATACAGCAGTATAAAATTTTGGATTTTTATAAGTTTCACGCTTAAACATAAAAGCCCATAATGCCATTGGAATTAATGTTAAAACCGTTTGATACTTATTCAGGAAACAAAAGCCTGTAATAATACCGAGTAAAATCCAATTATACCAACCGCCTTTATTCATACACTTATAAAAATAGTAAGATAACAAGGGCAGCATTCCTAATAGCACAACATCAGGATTAAAGCCGTAATACCCTGTAACATAGGTATAACACCAGCAGCCTTCTAATAAAATTACCGATAAAATTGATTTTGTTTCATCCAAAAAACATCTTGCAAGTTTATATATATAAATAAATCCTAGAATTATAAAAGATTGACTTAACAAATAGATTGAAAAATCTGATTTGAAAAGAGAATAAGTAATATATGTTAACCAACCTGCAAGCGGCGGATGTTTTGGAGTCCCGAAATCATGTAAAGACCCCCAATAAATCCCCTCCAATGAATCTGTCGGTAAAACTGTTCTTATTAAACCAATACATGACCACACAAGTAAATGTATAATCAAAAATAATATAAACCACTTCCGTTCATACGAAAGCTCTTTCCAAAATTTAATCATTTGATTCCCCAACTATCATAATACTCGACTATATAAATAGTATCACAAAAATGCCATATAAAAAAGCTCTACTTTACATCAGGAAAAGCGTAAATAACTCCATCGTTACTTCTCCATCTCATAAATCCCATTTTTGGAGCTCTGTCTATATCGAAAGCTGATACTAAAGCCCAATTCCCGGATAGTTTTGTAAGTTTAATTCGTTTTATATAATTCATTTTTGCAACATTCTGTGCTAAATCATCACTCTTTGAATGCAGAGTTTTTACGCTATCGGGTGCATCTTTAAATATTCTCAATCCGTATTTTCTGCCATACATGTTGTAAAAATTCATCCAAGGCATGAACTGAAATTTATCTTCGGTTGTTACCCAGCCTTTTGCACCTGTTTTCTTATCATAAATTACCTCGACCCAGTTATCATCACCGACATCTGTAACATACATTAAACCAAGTTTTCTGTCATTCAAAAGAACACAGAAAACTCCATCCGGCATTTCTTCCGGTTTGTATGAAAAGCTATACTCTTTTAAAATATGCGAATTAGCTTCCGGATGAGAAAAAACAGTTACTTTTTCACCTGTCTGATATAAACCGATTGCATCTTTTGGAATAGCATTTGTATAATACGGTAAAGTATCCGCAAAAACAGGTAACATAAACATCATAACTAAAACTATCAAAAACTTTTTCATACCAATCCTCTAATTCTTATTTATTTATATTCTACATTGTACATAACGAGATTTTAAAAGTAAAGGTTCAGATGCAGGGATAAATATACTGTAGATATTTGTCTGATATTGCTGAAAGTTGGAAATTTTATACTAACAGCATCCAATATAAAAAAAATATTATAGTGCTGAGATTTTGCATAAAATTAGACATAAGAAACGGCTTGAAATTTTTCAAGCCGTTTTTTATACTTTGTTTTATTTTATTTATCCTTGGATGTCTTTTACTGACAAAGCAATTCTGTGTTCTTTTGGAGTGAATTTCTTGATAAGAACATCAACTTCATCACCAACTTTGAATAAGTTGAATGGATTAACGTTTTCATCAGACATTTCTGAAACAGGTAATAATGCTTCAACCCCTGGGAAGATGTTAATGAAAGCACCAAAAGTAGTTACTTTATTAACAGTTCCTTTTACAGTCTGGCCTTCTTCAAATTGACCTTCAATTTGCTGCCAAGGATTTTCGCCCATTCTCTTGAGTGATAGAGAAATTCTCTTTAATTCGTTATCAATCTTGATAATTTTAACTTCTATAGTATCGCCTAAAGTTAAAACGTCAGATGGGTGTTTAATTCTCTGCCAAGAAATTTCAGAGATTGGTAGCAAACCATCAATACCGTTAATATCAACAAATGCACCAAAGTCAGTAATTCTTACAACGTTACCTGAAACAACCTGACCTTCTTCAAGAGAAGAAAGAACATTATCAACAACCTGATCTCTTTGTTCAGCAACTGCTTGTCTTTGAGATAAGATAAGTTTATTTTTCTTAGGATCAGCTTCAAGAACCTTAACTTCAATCTTAGTATCAACAAGACCTTCAAATGGAGTTCCTGTTCTAAGTTGAGAAGATGGGATAAAACCTTTAAGGTCTGCTATGTCAACAAGAACGCCGCCTTTAACTGTTGAAACAACCTTAGCAAGGATTGTGTCGCCCTGAATTTTAGCATCATTAAGCTGAGCCCAAGCCTGAGCGTAAGCAATTCTCTTAAGAGATAATTGCATACAATCTTCGTTGTTTTCTTCTTTTAATACATAGAACTCTCTTACATCGCCAACTTCTAATTCTTCGCCTTCAGATAGTTCTTTGTTTGGTAAGAAAGCTTCCATTTTAGCGCCTTTAACGCTTACCAAATAGCCTTCTGATTCTTTTTTAATTACTGTACCTTCTACGATATCAGCAACTGTGTTAGCTTTAGCAAAGCTTTCTTCTAACAATTGTTCAAATTCGTCTAAAACTTGTGTTGTCATTTTTATTTTCCTTTCTTTATTTTGTTTATAACTCTATCTATTATAATTTGCGGAGTTGATGCTCCTGCTGTTATTCCGATATTGTTTATATTTTTAAATAAATCTTCATCTAATTCGCTGTCATTTTCTATGTGAACTGTTTTAGTACAACTTTTAAGTATTTCTGCTAAATGGGTAGTATTTGCGCTCTTTTTAGAACCGACTACAATCATCAAATCGCTTTCAGAAGCAAGTTCTTTTGCTTCTTTTTGGCGCATAGCCGTTGACTGGCAAATTGTATTATGGATTAAAACTTCTTTTGCTATAGTGTTCAAATAATTTACTACAAGATTCAATGAAGAAACCATTTGAGTAGTTTGAACCACTACACCTACTTTTTTATGAGATTTAATTTTGTCAGCATAAGGTTCAAGCTCTTCTATCGTAGTTGCAACTACTACATTCTTTGAATATAAATCGGCATTTGCTTTAATTGCCATAACTTCTGGATGATTTGGTTTTCCTACAATAACAACAAAATAATCGTTTTGAGCGAGTTCAATTGCTCTTTGCTGAACCTTTTTTACGTCGGGACAAGTCAGGTCGACAAGCTCAAACCCTGCTTTTTTAATCTTTTCAAAAACTTCCGGAGCTTCACCATGAGAACGAACAATACAAATACCCTCTCCTTTTTCAGGAACTTCATAAATAGTCTTGATTCCCAGAGTTTCAAGTTCATTAATAACATCCGTATTGTGGATAAGTTCACCTAGAATATATATATTCTTATTCGGGTTTTCAGCTTTAAGTTTCTTGGCTGTTTCAACAGCACGCTTTACGCCATAACAGAATCCTGCAAATTTTGCCAGTTTGATATTTTGATTATTCAAATATTTATATTTCGCTTTCTTGGTGAACTAGGAGGGGAAATACAAAATTATAACGATTTCACCGTCTCCAGTAATTTAATTAATACAATAAACAAAAACTATTGTAAAGAGATACGCCGTTTAACTTTATATTTTATTGCAGAAAGAATAAAACTACTGTATAATTGTGAGTAATCATGAACAATATGAAGAAATTGTCACTTGCAATATACTGGCACATGCATCAGCCTGTATATGAGCTGGAGGGAACATATTTAATGCCTTGGGTAAGACTGCATGCAGTCAAAGATTACCTTGATATGGCACTTTTTTTGGAAAAGTTCCCTAAGTTGAAACTTAATTTTAATATAGTTCCCGCATTGTTAGATTCCATTATAGACTATGCTAACGGAACCGCAAATGATATTCATTCCGATTTAACCATTACTGATACGGATAACCTTTCTGACGAAGAAAAATCTTTTATTTTGAACAATTTCTTTAATACAAAGTTTGAAACGATGGTATACAAAAACGAAACTTATCGTGCTTTATATCAAAAAAGATATGAAATTGAAAACTTTGGTATTGATAATTTTAATGCACAAGAATACGCCGATTTAATGGCTGTATTTAACCTTGTATGGATTGACCCTGTTCATTATGAACGTTATCCAAGATTAAAAGAGTTATGGGACAAGAAAAATTGTTACACCAGAGATGACAGAATAGAGATTCTGGATATTCAAAGACAAATTATCAGAGAAATAATTCCGACTTTCAAAAAATATATCCAAGAAGGAAGAATTGAACTTACTACAAGCCCTTATTATCACGCTATTCTTCCTATATTAATTGACGCTAAAGCGTCTGCAAGAACAAGCCTGACTTCTGTAGGTTTGCCGGAAAGACTTGGAATGGGAGATGATGCAAGAACACAAATTCGTTCGGCTCTGGACAGAATTGAGGAAGTTTTTGGAGTTCGCCCGAAAGGCATGTGGCCGCCGGAACTTTGTATTGGTCCAAAAACACTTGCTGTATTTGCTCACGAAGGAATTAAATGGACTATCTCGGATGAAGGAATTTTGTCAAGTTCTATAAACTTTGATTTTGTTCGTGATTTTAAAGGAAATCTAAGTGATCCGTATCATCTTTTAAAAGTATATAAGTATCAGACAAAACAATATGATATGGATATTATTTTTCGTGACAGGTCAATACCTAATCTCATAAATTTTGAATATGCAGGCATAAACTCGTCACTTGCTGCCGGCGATTTGTATGAAAAAATTAAAACAATACAAAATAAATTACTTGTTTCTCCTGATGAAAATCATCTTCTTACAATAGCTTCAGATTGTGAAAACTGCTGGGAAAATTATCAAAATGACGGTATTGAATTTTTGGAAAATATCTACAGACAAATAGAAAATGATAACAGCCTTGAAACGGTTTTAATAAGCGATTATATAGAAAAAGATATTCACAAAAAGCCTCTAAAAAAAATATATTCAGGGTCGTGGATTGATAAAACTTTTCAGTATTGGATTGGAGAACCTGAAAAAAACAAGGCTTGGGCAGCTTTGAAAAACACAAAAGACAGCTTTAATGCGTTTAGGAAAGCAAATAAGAATAACCCTGCAATTCCTGATGCAAAACGTGAATTGCTGATTGCAGAAGGAAGTGACTGGTTCTGGTGGTATGGTGAACCAAACAATTCCGGTCAGGATTTTCTCTTTGACTATATGTTCAGAGAACGACTCAAAAATGTTTATACAAAACTTGGTATAACTCCTCCTGATTATCTGAATAATTCTATCATAACAAAAATAGAAGCTCCTTTTAAACTGCCAAAGCGTAATATTACACCTAGTATGGACGGACTACAGCAAAGCAACGGGGAATGGCATAATGCAGGATCAATCAGTATGATTGACGGACCTGTTTTCAGAGAAAACAAAAACGTAGATAAAATTGATTTTGGCTGCGACAAGGATAATATCTATTTCAGACTTCACGTTAATAAAAGTAGTGGAGAAATTAGTTTTGCAGATCGAATTAATCAATTTTACATATATACAAGAAATGCCGCAAGAATCGGGAATAGAGCACATATTCGATTAATTAGCAGAAATGACAATCCCAATCCAATTTTAACCGAAAGATTTGAACACGAACTTACAATTACTCTGTTCAAAGACACTCTCTATCCGTTACGTATGACAACAGTTCTTCACCCTGACATCTGGACTCTTGATAATCCCGACGGCATAAAGATGGTATATGAAGATGTGATAGACATAAGCATTCCTTTTGATAAACTTGGTATTGAAGAGGGTGAGTCAATTGAATTCTTTATGGCAAATACAGACTCCGCTGTAAGAAACACATATTTACCACAAGAGGTTCTTTTGTCTCTTGACAGAGAATAGTAAAATTTCTTCACAGTCGTTTGTAAAATGTTGTAAAATAATAACAACTATTGTATAATCGTGTCAAAGGGATTAGGAATATGATGGAATTAACAGACTTGACATCAATTATGCAAAACCAGTTACTTTTGTCTAATGTAAATAAGACAAATTCAACTGACAATTTGCAAAATATTCAAGAGCAACTTTCAAATTTGCCGTCTGTTCTTGATAAACAAACAATAACAGGATTGGTTAACGGCGAATATGATATTTCATTAAAAGAGTATACAAGCCTTAATACATATAACACTATGATGGAAGCATTATATGGAAATAATTCCGCAAGTAAGTTCCAGAATACAATGAATATTCTTACAAATTCATCAGAAACAAATCTGGCAAATGCAAAATCTTTTATTGAAAAGATGAAAGAAAACGGTATGTCTAATCAGTCTGCCGTTAGAACTTATGCTGCACTTCAAAAATATTCCCTGATGTCTTCTACTTTTACAAATTATAATTTTGTTAGTGCAAAAGCATAGCAAATTTTATTTTTTTGAGTTTTAGTGTATAATATAAAAGTTAACAAATAGAAAATATAGAAAATGAGGTCTCTTAAAAAATGAAAAAGATTATTATTTGTACATTCCTTATGGCAGCAGGTGGTTTTATACTACTAAACACTGATAACGCAATCGAGTCTAAAACTCCTGAATTTGCGTTCAAGAATTCTTATGCAATTACTCTCGGTTATGATAAATCAATGAGTGAAAAAACTGTTAAAGCCGCTGTAATTGACAGTTATTTCAGACAAGTGGCAAATAGCGGTAAAATCGTAAGATGGAATAAATCAACATTCCCGTTAAAAGTATACGTTCAAGATTCTGCTGATGTTCCTGAATATTACAGAGAAGTTGTTATGAGCGCATATCAGGCTTGGCAAAGAGCAAGCGAAGGTCTTGTATCTTTTGAATTTGTAGAAGATGCTTCTGATGCTGATATGAGATGCTATTTTAAAAACACTGATAATAAAAGATCTATCGGTGTTCATTCTTTCACAGTAAGCGGGAACAAAATTACTGCTTCTACGATTGTATTTAACAAAACTGATGCAAAAAACCACAGTTTAGATTCAAAACAATTATTCTCATCAGCTCTTCAGGAAATAGGTCATTCATTAGGTCTTACAGGTGCAAGCCCAAGTATTTATGACGTTATGTATCCTATAGGAACTAAGTTCAATACAGAAATTACAATGCGTGACCTGAAAACATTGGCTTTAGTTTATTCAGTTAAACCTGATGTAACAAACGTTCCTTTGTCAGCATCAGAACAAGCTCAATTATTTACTGTTTCAGAAGTACTTAATACTCTAAATGTACCTGTAACAAATGATACTAAAAATCTGGATGAAATAGTTGCTTCTGATGTTTCTACTCACTTGGCTTTAGCTGAACAATACAGAAGACGTGCAGAATATGAAAAAGCAGCAAGAGAATATCAGGCAGTTGCTCAAACAAAAACTGACAGAAGAAGCAAATCTGAAGTTTATTATGAAATTGCTGTTATGTACTTAGATGCAGAAGAATTTGATAATGCAAAAAGTTGTGCAGAAATTGCAATGGCTACAGATGAAAACGATTTAACAGATACACTTCCTGCATTAATCGATTATTATACAAAGCGTTCTAACTCAGCTACAGATCAGTTGGAAACGATTTTAAAACATAATCCATACAATAAACACGCATATAAACTTCTTTGCCAAATTTACAGAGACAAACACCATGAAAATCTCTTAAATGCAACAATTCGCAGATATTCAAAAACTGCAGGCGAAGAAGAATAATTATACAAACCTAGATAAATAACAAAGGGCGACTTTGAAAAATCGCCCTTTTATTTTTTTTATTATAATTCTTATAACTTTCCAACCAGATCATATTCGGTGCAGTCAACTATCTTAACCAATTCTATATCACCGGGAACAACAGGTTTATCTGTTTTTATTGTTACAACACCATCGATTTCAGGTGCATCGTATTCCGAGCGGGCAACAACTTCACCACTATCTGAATATGCTTCTATAATACATGGTATTTTCTTCCCTATATAACTTCTGTTTCTTTCTAATGAGATTTGCTGCTGAATTTCCATTAATTCTTTAAAACGCTTATGAGCAACTTTTTTAGGGACTTTTTGTTTCATATCATAAGACGGAGTTCCTTTTTCTCTCGAATATTCAAAAACACCGACTCTATCAAATCTCATATCTTTAATAAATTGTTTTAAATGTTCAAAATGTTCTTCTGTTTCACCGGGATAACCAACAATAAATGTAGTTCTTATAGAAACATTTGGAATTCGTTTTCTAATGTTTTTAATCAATGGTCTATAATCATAAGCCGGTCTATTCATAAGCTTTAATAGTTCAGGATGTGAATGCTGAAGCGGAATATCAATATATTTAACAACCTTCTCACACTTAGCTATTGTATCTATTAATTTGTCACTCATCGTTGTCGGATAAGCATACATTACTCTTATCCAGCCTATACCATCAATTTTATTTAACTCTTCCAGAAGTTCCGAAAGCATAGGTTTGTTGTAAATATCAATTCCATACCCTGTTGTATCTTGAGCAATCAGTATTATCTCAGTTACGCCTCGTTTAACAAGTTTATTTGCTTCTGCAATTATATCTTCCATTTTTCTTGAATGATAATCACCTCTTAAATACGGAATTACACAATATCCGCAGCGATAATTACATCCGTCTGCAATCTTTATGTATGAACTTGCACCCATTGTAATTTGCTGACGTTCTATATTTTCAGGATAAATATAGCTTGGTGTGGAATTTACTTCTGAAACATAATCCTTATCAATTTTTTTAATAACTTCAACTATTTTATTAAAATCAGTAGCACCAACTACTCCTGCAATTTCAGGTATTTCTTTTTTAAGCTCTTCCGGATGTTTTTGTGCCAGACACCCTGCTACAATAACCTTTTTACCTTTTTCTACTAATTCTAATATTGTTCCTATTGACTCACGCTCTGCATCACAAATAAACGAACAGGTGTTCACAATGACTATATCGGTTTCATCTTCATTTAGTGTAGTTTCATATCCGTTTTGAGCCAAAATTCCAAGAATTAATTCGGAATCAACTAAATTTTTTGCACAACCGTGACTTATAAGAGCAATTTTTTTCATAACTCAAGTCTAACATGAATCTATCAAAATATACAATTTGATATATATTATTTCTACCCATTGCAAATTATATATGTCTGTATGATAATAGTTTCAGGTATAATAACCTGTTTATAATAAGGAAATCTAAAATGTTAATACAACCAGTTGACAATCAGCCAAATTTTAATGGAAAACTTGTTTTAGCAAAAGGATCTTTTTTAGCAAACGAGCCTGCTGAATTATATAGTATGAGAGCTAAGCTTAAAGAAATAGCTTCTTTGGTAGCAAATAAGCCGTACGATGTTTTTATATCAAGAAATAAAGATAATCCTGAGTTTTTTGATGTTGCCGCAAATAAAACATTACAAGAAGCGCAAAAAATTAAAGAATATTCGGTAAAAGTCCGTTCAAACACAATGCTTGCATCTGTTGTAGATGCGGCAAAAGATGCAATGGAAATGTATGAAAAATTTATTGCTAAGAACTTTAAGGGGTAATGAATGCAAACTGACTGTGTAAGTAGTACATATTTTCAAGGTAAAGTGGTTATATTAAATACTCTAAGTCATAAACCGTATTTAAATATAAAAAAAGCGGAAAATAATTTTACAAGACAGATTAAATCAAAAAATTATAATCTATACATAGAGCAGGATTATTGTTTAAATAAAATAAATATAGGTGTTTCTATGTTGCAACCAAGAACTATGTCAGGTACTATTGAACATGAAGAACTTCCGGTGACTGCAAAATCAAAGAGATATATATATGCTGCAGAAAGTGCAATAGATAAATTCGAGAAAAGCCAAAAAGAAAAAGAGCAACAAACATGGGAACAAAAACAAAAAAAACAAAAAATAGAGGATATAAAAGATATCATAGGAACAATTTTGTTGTCACCTGTATTTATAACAGAAGAAATTATACACAGTATTAATCCCAAATGGGCAAATAAGTTTGAAAATTTATTACAAAAAATTGGAATATAATTTATTCTAAAAAAGAAAGGATGAGAAAATGAGCAATTTAGACAAAATCATGAAACCAAAATCCATTGCCGTTGTTGGTGCTTCTACAAAAGAACACACAATCGGCTCTGACATCATGAAAAGATTACAAGAATACAAATTCAAGGGAAATATTTACCCGATTAACCCGAAAGGCGGAATTATAGAAGGCTTACAAGCATATACTTCTGTTCTTGAAGTTCCGGGTGAAATCGATTTAGCAATTATTGTTGTTAATGCTAAATTCGTTCTTGCAACAATCGATCAATGCCACGAAAAAGGTATCAAAGGCCTTTGCGTTATTACAGCAGGATTTAAAGAAACAGGTAAAGAAGGCGCTGAACTTGAAAAACAATTATTGGAAAAAGTTCAATCTTATGGCATGAGATGTGTTGGTCCTAACTGTTTAGGTGTTGTTAACACTCTTCCTGAAATCTCTATGGACGGATGTTTTGCTGAATCATTACCGGAAAGAGGACACATCGGTTTCGTTTCTCAATCAGGTGCTTTAGGCGGCGGTATCTTGAACATATTAAAAGACCTTAACTTAGGTTTCGCTCAATTTATTTCAATTGGTAACCAAGCTGATGTTAACGCTGAAACAGCTCTTGAATATTGGGAAAATGAAGATGACGTTCAACAAATTCTTCTTTATATGGAATCAATCCAAAACCCTGCTAACTTCCGTAAATTAGCTTCAAGAATTTCTAAGAAAAAACCAATCTTAGCTCTTAAAGCAGGTCGTTCTGCAGCAGGTGCAAGTGCAGCATCTTCTCACACAGGTTCTTTAGCTGGTGCTGATAAAGCTGCTAACGCTTTACTTAGTCAATCAGGCGTAATCAGAGAATACTCTTTGAAAAACTTGTTTGCTACTGCAAAAGTTTTTGCTAACTGCCCGATTCCAAAGGGTGACAGAGTCGCAATTATTACTAACTCAGGCGGTCCTGGTATTATGGCTACTGACGCAGTTTGTGAATACGGTATGCAAATGGCTAAAATCTCTGATGCTACAAAAGAAAAACTTAGAAGTTTCTTACCATCAGCAGCTTCTGTTAAGAACCCAATCGATATGATTGCTTCTGCTCCTATTGAACACTACAAGCAAACATTAGAAACAGTTATTGCTGATGAAAATGTTGATATGATTATGGTTATTTACTTACCGTTCTTGGGCTTAAAAGATATTGATGTTGCAAAAGCCGTTATGGAAATTAAAGCTCAATATCCTCACAAACCTGTTATCGGTGTATTTATGACTAAGTCAGAATTCTTCACAGCATTATCTGATATGGATGTTAATATGCCATTCTTTATGTATGCAGAAGAAGCTGCTGACGGATTTAACAGATTAAATCAACAAAGAAAATGGATTGAAAGACCGGTTGGCGAAATCAAGAAATTTGATGTTGATTATAAGAAAGCTCAAGAAATTATTACTAAATCTATCAATGAAGGCAGAGACCAGTTAACTACAAGAGAATCAATTGATGTATTGG
Source organism: uncultured bacterium (assembly GCA_902797965.1). Classification (GTDB taxonomy): domain Bacteria; phylum Cyanobacteriota; class Vampirovibrionia; order Gastranaerophilales; family Gastranaerophilaceae; genus CAG-196. Next base: position 197,241 of record CADBUY010000001.1, on the reverse strand, counting down.
ATGCTTATGGTATCAGAGTTTGTAAATCAGGCTTTGCAACAACAGAAGACCAAGCAGTTTCAATCGCTGATTCTATCGGATATCCTGTAGTTATGAAGATGACTTCTAAGACAACTTCTCACAAAACAGATGTTGGCGGTGTAAGAGTTAATATCCAATCAGCTGAACAATTAAGAAGCGAATACCAAGACTTAATCTCTAAACTTGAAGCTAAAGGACTGTTAGACGGTCTTGAGGGTGTAATCATTCAAGAAATGGTTAAAGGTTCAAGAGAAATGGTTTGCGGTATCGCAACAGATCCGCAATACGGTCCTATGATGATGTTTGGTTTAGGTGGTGTATTTATTGAAGTTATGAAAGACGTAACATTCAGAATTGCTCCTTTAACAGACATTGATGCTAAAGATATGATTAAATCAGTTAAGGCATACAAATTGTTGGAAGGTGCAAGAGGTACTACACCTGCTCAAATGGAACAAATTGAAGAAACATTGTTGAGATTATCTCAATTAGTAAGTGACTTCAAATTCATTGATGAGTTGGATATTAACCCATTACTTATCTCTGAAAAGACTGGTGAAGGTATTGCAGTAGATGGTCGTATCAAAGTAAGAATGTCAGAAGCTCAAGAAGCTCTTGGCTACCACTGCGAAAACGGCGTTTGTGCTTGCTCTTACTAATATAGGTCGGCTTTACCAAGCCGACAATAACAAAAAGAGAAATTAAACAGACAAGTTATTTTATAGCTTGTCTGTTTTTAAAAGTTGGCATAGTAATTTCAACTATATACTTGATTTGTAATAATCAAGAAAAATATCTACTCTCCATGATAGTTTTTAAAATCTTCTCCTGATAAAAATATTGTAGAAAGAGAAGTTCCTGGTTCAGATGCGGCAGAAGCCAGAGACTGTAAATAAATTAATTCAAGTTTATTTGCATTATTGGCAGGATATTTCTCAAAATATAAATCCCATTTAAAATTTTCACTAACAAACTTTATTGCTGCTTGCATATTGTCATCATATTTTCCTGCATCTTTAAGTTCTGCAATTAGCTTTTCCATAAAATCCTGTAAATGTTCTTTTGCCTCAGTTTCATTTGTAATAATTTTATTTTTGTTGTCAAAAGAGCGCTGGCTCACGTGTCCAATCTCGTTAGTGCCAACTCCGACATTTGATTGCTCTATATCTTTTCGGTACATGTCAAAATAGGCTTTATATAAATCGTCTTTAGGCGATGAATTATTTGCACTGGGAGTCTCAACTTCTTTTGTAAAAGCTTGGTTTTCGACATTTGTATTATCTTCATCTTTTGCTTTAGTCTTATTTCTATCAGAATAGCTAATACCTTTTCCTTGACCTAATCTATTCATTCCAGTGTTGATAAAATTCATAAAAACTCCTTTCTTTTCATATTATGTAGTTAAAATTTATAATGTTATTTCATGTTATATGTCGGCAAGAATTTTAAAAACTTTAGCATTATTATTGAAATTGTTACAAATATTTACAATTAATTAGCAGAAAATCTGGTTAACCGTTGGTTATACTATTTGGCGAATTACTATATGCTATTGTATATGAACTATCAAAAACTTATTACTTCAAACATAAAAGAACTTCGTTATAAAAATGGTTTAACACAAGAACAATTTGCAGAAAGAATCGGGATAACAGTAAATGGTGTTTCTAATATTGAAAGAAATCGTTACCAACCGACAGCTAAAATGATTGATAAAATATGTAAATCCTTTAATATTACTCCTGCGCAGCTTTTGACAATGAATTCCGAAGCAAATGAAGATTTAATCGCAAATATAAATACTCTATTGTCAAACTGTTCAAAAAAACAACTCAAACAGATTTACGATATGATTTTGATAATAACAAGAAAATAGTTTGTAGTTCGTTTAAGTCAATGTTGACTATATAATATATAAATTTTAATAAACAGACTTGTCAACTACTAAAAGCAGGTGAATCTATCTATCCAGGCAAGATATTTTTGTTTAAGTTTTTTATACCACAGATTAGGTTTTTTTTCGGCACATTCAGGGTCTATCAAACGTATTTGACCATCTTTCGTTCTGCCAAACTGCCGAGTAGAATGACAATCTAAAAGGATATAGTCTAAAATTCCTGCTTGTGATTCCATCATTTTTATATCATATTCGGTAATATTGTCCTGTGAAACTTTTTCTTCTATGTAATAGTAATGTTGACCATTTTCTGTAACTTTCCCACTTTCCTGAATCGGCAAATCAAAAAATTCATGTTTCCTTCCATTAAAATGGTCTCCAAATGTAAACTTTAATACTTTATTATCACCAATATCAAAAACATAAGAAGAATATCCGCATCCAATCATAGAAGTTGTTTTTTTGTCCTTTAGAGATTCTGCTTCTTGAAGTTCATTTATTAACCTAAACAAATCTTTTCTAGGCGAATGATCCTTTAATAGCCAAAAATCATTAATAATTTGTGGATTACTTATAAAACTCTTTAAAGCGTCTATAACTGAAATAGGTCTGTCAAATTGAACACTTTGTAATATATCACTGCAATAATTTTTTTTCATATTTATGTCAATATTATATTTTGGAAATTCTTTTACCTTGGATATAGACTTTCCATTTTCATATTGAAATTTAATTTTTGGCAAATTTAAGTTCATAATATTTTATTTAAAACTCGTAAAAAAAAAGAATTGCTATTTTAGTAACAAATATAAAGAGCTTTTGTTTATTCAAATATAAAGGTGCATCGAATTATACATTTTACGTTACTAAAATATATTTACCCCCATCCCGCTAATCATGTAAAATGAACCGCAGATGATATTAAGTTTATCTGTTGTCAGGGTTAAATCTTTTGTGTATTTTTTTGTTTTATAAGGACAAACCGAAGACAGTTCTTTATATCTACAGGCATCTGGGTAATCAAATTCGTTTATATAGATTTCATCACCCTCTCTAAAAAGAATTTCCATCATTTTTTTATAGTCTTTTCTTTTTAAACATCCAAAAACAAATCTTCTATCTTCGTTAGGATAGTAATAATCTAAATTATCTCTCAGAGCCTGAATACCGTTTGGATTATGCGAAGCATCAACAATAAGATTTTTTTCTTTTATGTACTCAAACCGGCATGGATTTTTAACTTTTTTTAGTCCCTCAATAATCGTTTTATCATCAATCTCATGGAACAGGTATTGAACAGCGGTAATTACCAGTGCCAAATTTTCAATCTGGTGTTGACCTTTGAGGGCAAGAGCTTCTACAAAATCCTGTTGAACAAACGGCGAAACAAAAATAAGCATTGAATCAAGTTCATCAGCTTTGTCTTTTATTGGTTCAAACCCCATACTTGTAATAACAGGACAATTTGGTTTGATTATACCTGCTTTTTCATAAGCTATTTTGTCCTTAGTATCGCCAAGGCGGTCAGTATGATCTAAATCAATATGTGTAATTATTGAGCAAAGATTTTTTTTGATAACATTTGTTGCATCTAATCTTCCGCCAAGTCCTGTTTCAATAATAGCAACTTCTACACCTTGTTCTTCAAAGTACAAAAACATCATAACTGTCAGGATTTCAAACTCGGTTAAATGAATACCGCAATTCATAATTTTTTCTGTATATAGAGCAAAATCTTCTTTTTTAATACATTCACCGCAAATTTTTATGCGTTCAGTGTAATCCCAAATATGCGGGCTTGTATAAAGTCCGGTTTTATATCCTGCTTCCCTCAGTATGCTTTCTAGTATAGTACAGACAGAGCCTTTACCGTTTGTTCCTGCAACATGAATACATTTTAGTTTGTCTTGCGGATTGCCAAATTGTTTCAGAACTTTAGAAATTCTATCAAGTCCTAAATCAATATAAAAATTATCCCTGCTTGTTAGATGTTTAATTGCCTGTTCGTAACTTAACATGTTCTAATACTCTCTTAATAAGTTTTTATTTGTATTAATATTATGCTACAATCATAAACATGAAGCAAAAATATTGGGTAGCATTTTCTTCTATAGAACAACTTGATTCAACCTTTGTTCAGAGGCTGTATAACTATTATGGAGATATTGAAGCTGCATTTAATTGTTCTAAAAAAGATTTTGATAATATTGATGGATTGAATGTTAAAAAGGCTGAAACATTCTTGCGCTTGCGTGACAAAATTGACCTTGATAAAACTTTTGAAGAAGTCGAAAAACGAGGGGTAAATATTCTTTCTTTTGATAATGACAAATACCCGAGAATGCTTCGACAGATATACAATCCACCAATGGTTTTATATTATAAGGGTGATTTGTTGTCTTGTAACTTAGACAGAACGGTGGCTTTTGTTGGTTCAAGGAGAGCAAGCTCTAACGGAAAAGACAGCGTAAAATCAATTATCAGTGATTTTAGGGGAACGGATATTTGCATAGTATCCGGTCTTGCTGAGGGTATTGATGCGACTTCACACAGAAGTGCAATAGAAAATAATCTTAAAACAATTGGTGTAATTGCAAGCGGTTTTGATTTTAAGTATCCGTCAAGTAACAAGGATTTGTATGAAAAACTTGAAAACGGATGCGGTGCTGTTGTAACAGAATACTACCCGACATTTGAACCGATAAAATTCAGATTCCCTCAAAGAAATAGAATTGTAACAGGGCTATCTTACGGTACTGTTGTAGGTGAAGCGGCTCTTAAAAGCGGAGCTTTAATCTCTGCAAACTTGACTCTGGAACAAGGCAGAGAGTTGATGTGTATCCCCGGCTCAATAAACAATAAGAACACAGAGGGAGTTTATAAACTCTTAAAAAACGGTGCAACAATGGTAACAAGTGGTGAAGACGTTTTGAATGCTCTTAATTGGGAAGTTACCCCCTCACCCAAGCCCTCTCCTGTAGGGCGAGGGAGTTCTTTCACACTATCACCCGAGTATTCTTCTATTCTGGAAATAATAAGTATTGAATCAAAGGGTTTTGATGAACTTCAATCAGCCACCGGCATGGGAACGGATGAGCTCTTAAAAACTCTTACTATGATGGAAATGGAAGGTTTGATTGAACAAACCGATGGTGACAGATATAAAAAGGTGGGGTAAATTCAAGTCGATAGGTCGGCTTGTCATACCGATAATCAGTTGCTTCATCGACAACCGGAATGTCTGATAAATAACTGGACTATATACTTGTTTTGTGATAGGTTATATTTTATTGAGAGTTGGCTTGTTAAATCCGGCTTACCACTTCAAAACAGAAAGTAGGTCAGGCAATGTCTGACAATATCAATAAAAGGGAGAAACATAAGTAATAATGACAGCCGCTGCTGTAGAAAAAAAAGAAACCAAATCTAAAAAGGAAAAAGTTCTTGTAATAGTCGAGTCACCTGCAAAATCAAAGACTATTAAAAAGATTTTAGGTGACGGATATCAGATAGAAGCAAGTTTCGGTCATGTTAGAAACCTGCCTGATAATGTTTTGGGTTTTGATGTTCATAACGGTTTTAAACCGACTTATGTAATTATTCCTGATAAGAAAAAAGTTGTTTCAAAATTGAGTGACCTTGCAAAGCGTTCTGACAGAGTTCTTCTTGCATCAGACCCTGACCGTGAGGGAGAGGCAATTGCTTGGCACGTTAGAGAACTTTTGCCTGTTGGTGATGATAAAGTTCAAAGAATAGAATTTAATGAAATTACTCCAAAAGCTGTTAAATACGCTGTTGAACACTCAAGAGAAATTGACATGGACAGAGTAAAAGCCCAACAAACAAGACAAATTCTTGATAAACTTGTAGGTTATAAACTTTCTCCTGTTCTTTGGAAACAGTTAGGCAATTATCACCTCTCTGCAGGACGCGTTCAGTCAGTTGCTCTTCGTATGATTTGTGAAAGAGAAGAAGAAATAGAGGCTTTTATTCCGAAAGAATACTGGTCAATCCATACCACTATGGATAAAGACGGCAAATTGTTTGAGGCTGAAGTTAACAAGTATAAAGGTAAAAAGTTTGATATAGAGAATGAAGAAGCCGCAACAAAGATTAAAGAAGTTCTTCTTAATCCTCAAACAGAATGTGTGGTAGAAAAAGTAACAAAAAAAGAGACAAAAAGAAAACCGACTGCACCGTTTATTACTTCAACTCTGCAAAGAGCGGCAAGTACAAAACTGGGGTTTGGAGTCCAAAAGACAATGCAGGTTGCACAAAAACTCTATGAAGGTATGGAAATTGACGGAACTCCTGTTGGATTGATTACTTATATGAGAACGGATAGTGTCCGTATCTCAGACGATGCTCACGCAATGGCAAAGGATTTTATTCTTAATAACTATGGAAAGGAATATTATCCTGATAAAACAAACGTTTATGTTAAAGGCAAACAAAACGTTCAGGACGCTCACGAGGCCATCAGACCGTCTTATCCAGAGCGAACTCCTGAAAGTTTAAAACCGTATTTGGATAATGACCAATACAGATTATATAAGCTTATTTGGGATAAGTTTATGTCATCACAGATGGCACCGGTAATAGTTGCAAATAAAACAATAGATATAAAAGCAGGCGACTATAATCTTAAAGCCGGTACAAGCAAAATAATGTTTGACGGATTCCTGAAGTTATATAATGATGCTGAAGAGGAAGAACAAGAAAAAGAAGCAAAAATTCCTGACCTCAACGAGGGCGACAAAGTTATCTGTAAAGAAGTATCACCAAAACAACACTTTACGCAGCCTCCTCCAAGATACAATGAAGCATCTCTTGTAAAAGCTCTGGAAGAACACGGTATTGGAAGACCGTCAACTTATGCAACTATTATTACTGTAATCCAGACAAGAAAGTATGTTGAAAAGAAGGATAAAGCTCTTATCCCGACGCTTCTTGGTAGAACTGTATGCAAGCAGCTTGTCGAACAGTTTGCAAATATTATGGACTACAAGTTTACTGCCGGCATGGAAGAAAAACTTGACCTTATTGCCGAAAAGAAAGCAGTATGGAATGTTGTTTTGCAAGAATTTTATACTCCATTTATGGAAGTTGTCCAATCTGTAATGAAAGACGCAAAGCGTGTAACAATTGAAAGTGACAAAAAATGCCCTAATTGCGGTCGTGTAATGCTTGTTAAGACAAGTCGTTTTGGGACACAATTCCTTGGGTGCTCCGGCTATCCTGAATGTAAAACGATTATTTCACTCAATAACATTAATGAACTTGATAGTACGAGTGATGAAGAAAAATCTGAGCAGCAAGAAGCTGCTATTGACGAAAAGTGTGATAAATGCGGCGGTGCAATGAGCCTTAAAGTTGGCCCTTACGGAAAATACTTTGAATGTAAGGAATGCGGAAACCGTAAAAAATACGTTCGTTCAACAGGGGTTAAATGCCCTAAATGCGGAGAAGGAACGATTATTGAAAAAAAATCAAAACACGGAAAAATTTTCTTTGGCTGCAACAAATACCCCGATTGTTCTTATGCTCTCTGGGATGAACCAACAGGCAATACTTGTCCTGAGTGTGGTGAGTTGTTGTTAAAGAAATATACTAAAAACGGAGAGTTTGAAGTTTGTTCAAACAGAACTTGCTCTTTCAGAAGACCTATTGGTGAGTCAATTCAGGAAAAAAATGAAAATAAAAATTCTTAAATTCTTAGACTATTATAGTTTGCAGTGATGTTAAGTGTTTTCATAATTTGATTGTTAACCGGTAGAATGTCTTCGTTTTGTATATCATTGATCGCGGAAAGGCTTTCTTTTACAGTTTCTTGTGATACTGGCACAGAAGATTCTTCAATTTTTGTTTCTGAGGCTAAAAAAATGTAGCCTAAAGCAATGTAATTGTTGACTTTTGTGGCTGTATTTGACATACTACTTCCTTAATGTTATATGGGATATCCTCATTTGTATTTACGTCATATTTACAAAAAACTTTAGTAAAATTAGCATTTTCTTTACAAAAATTTACATTTGTGCTTTATCATCAATCCAGAAGTATGTATTGTACAACACTGATGAATTTCTATTTTATGCATACTACCCCCTTGTTTGCGAACCGGGAGATAAAAATTGTTGCAAACTTTATTAAGCGTTATTCAATCTGAACCAATTTACAAACTTGTTAACGATAGTGTCCTTGGGGATATCATCTTCTTTAATTTCCATAGAGAAGTTGATTTCGTTATCAGAGTTTTCTTCTTTGCGCTGAAAAATGTCGTCATCAGGCTGGTCTTTGCGTTTTTTCTTTTGCTGCTGAAAATACATACCGCCGCCGCCCATTCCGCTTCCGTCTTTGTATGCAGCGCCTGCTTTCATTGGTGGGTTGATATTTGAGAAACCAAAAGACATTTCTTTTCCCCTGCCTTTGATTTATACATTGCATGTATATTATAACCCATGTTTTAATATTTTTCACTATTTTTATGTTAAAATAATTCTAAAGAGTAGGTGCAAATGGGTATATTAGGGGTAAATATGAAAAAATTAATTTGTTTTATATTGTTCTTTGTATGTTTTATGTTAAACGTAAAAGCTCATGATATCAGATTTGTGCAAGTATCGGATGTAAGATATTCAAAATCTGATAATCAGACTTTGCAAAAAACCGTAAACGATATTAATAAAATTAATGATGTCGATTTTGTTGTTTTTACCGGTGATAATATTCACAGAGCCAATGTTGATGAACTGAAAAGTTTTTTGAAAGAAGCAAGAAAGCTCAAGGCACCGTTTTACCTCGCAATAGGTGATAAAGATGTAAATAAACATAAAGATTTGAGCAAAAAAGAATACGCAAGAATTGCAAGAAGAAATATTAAAATTACCAAAAACGGGTATATAAACTATGTTATTGAAAAGAAAGGCGTAGTATTTTTGGTTGTAGACGGTGCCAGAGATGTAATTCCGACAAGTAACGGGTATTATAAAGATGATGTAGTAGACTGGGTAAGTTCTAATTTAGATAAATACAAAGACAAAAATGTTATTATTTTGCAGCATTTTCCATTAATTCCTCCTGAGGACAGAGAAAATTATGTTACATTTAAACCGCAAAAATATTTGGAAACTTTGCATAATCATACTAATGTAAAAGCAGTAATATCAGGACATTTTGACGTTAATAAAGAAATGTCTGTAAAAGGTATTACATATATATCTACAGCTTTTGCTCCAAACTACAGAGTTGTTGATATTATTGATTGTGATTTGCCAAATTCAACAATCTGGGCAGAAGTAAAAGTGGCAGAATAATTTACTCTCCTTTATAAATTACAGCTTCAACATTTTTATGGGGAGTTATCATGTCTTCCATAGAGTGAAAGAGTTGTGCTTTTGTGTGTGCTTCATTAAAAACACCTCCGGTTACATCAGCTGTACATTTTAGTTGTGCCAAATCGTCATCGTCAGATACATCAAAGGCTATGACATCAATTTTTATGTCTCTGCGTTTTTTCATTAAATCAATTGCATAATTGCATGGACTTTCGTCACAATTCTCTCCTCCGTCCGTCAGAAGTATAATGTGTTTTATTCCGTCAAATTTGCTAAGATCTTTGTTTACAGCTTGCTTTAATGAATATGTAATCGGTGTCATTCCTCTAGGGCGCAAGTGTTTGAGCTCGGATGCTATTTTGTTTGAATTGTTAAATCCAAGCGGAACGATTAATTCAGAGCTTCTACATGCATTAAATGCAATAGGATTGCAAGTATGTCCGTATACTCTCAAACCAATTTCTGTATCACTTGAGATTTGTGGTAAAATTCTGTTCATCAAATCTTTTATTTGATTAACTTTTGTCTGACTTTCGAGGTATTCGCTCATGCTGTTAGAAAAATCCACTACAAAAAGAAGTTTATTGGAGATAGAAGTATATGAATAATTATCAGGAGAAAAGACTTCGTATGCAAAAACAGGTATAGCAATAATTACCAGAGATAATAAAAATTTTTTCATACATAAAATAGTAAACTCAATTTAAATGTTTTTGTATTACCTTATTGATGAGTTTATGGGAATTAACAAACTATATAAAGTATGCTAAAATATAGAAAGTTAAGTAAGGAAAATTATGTACGACTACAAATTACTTATGGATATGGCAAAAGAGGCTTCAAAAACTTCTTATTCACCTTTTTCACGTTTTGCGGTAGGTGCAAGTGTACTTGCTAGAAGCGGAAAAATTTATACAGGGTGTAATGTTGAAAATTCGTCTTTTGGAATGACAATTTGTGCTGAAAGGTGTGCAATATTTAAAGCAGTTTCAGAGGGTGAAAGAGAGATTTTAGCTGTTGCAATTTATTCGCCAAATGCTGATGATTGCAATCCTTGCGGAGCATGCAGACAAGTAATGTATGAGTTTCAGGGTGATGATAATGTAGTCGAAATCATTACGGAAAATATGGGAGAGCTTATTGTAAGAAAGCTGAGCGAATACTTGCCGTATGGTTTTAAAATATAGGAAGCTAAAGGATGTGATAAGGTAATAAATACCAAATCACTTTATGAATATGTATATATTTGAAATTTTTATAAAATGGCTTAATAAAAATAAGCGAGGAACAGGTGCAAATCCTGAAAATAATCTTAAAGAGGGTGTAAATATCAATCAGGATGGAGAGATTATAAATGAACCAATTGAGGATGAGGCTTTGACCTGCAAACATAACTTTATGCCTGTGGATAGTACCGGACAAGTTCTGGCTTGTACAAAATGCGGGTTTGTTATAAAACATAGATAATAACTAAAAAGGATAATTAATATATGGAAAAAATTCTTGATTTTATATCATCAAAAAACTTCAGAAATGGATTTTTCTTTGTGCTTTTTACAGCATTAATGACCCTTGCAATATCTTCTCAGAATTACTTTTTTCAAAAAGTTATTGAAAACGGTATAAGCAAAAAGGATATTGTTGCTCAGAGAGATATCAAAGTTATTGACACAAAGAAAACGGAGCAGCATAAAAAAGAAGTTATTCAGAATGTAGAACCGATTATTACTCAGGCAGAAGATGAATTTATTACAACAAATCTTCAAACGCTAAGAAACTCAGTTCTGAAAATCAGAGAAAAAGATATCTCTGAAGATACCAAACGTGATGAACTAAAAGTTCTTTTTGATGAATCAGGGAAACAGGGACTTGTTGATTTCTTGCTCAAATCGAGTGATAACGATTTGCATATTGTTTTTGAGAAAGCTCAAGTCACTTTAGCTTCAGTTCTAAATTTGGGTATTTCTTCAAAAGATTTTGAAAATAATAGGGTTGAAGCAATTATCAGAAAAAATATTCCGAGCAATGTTCCAAGATATCAGGCAACTTTAATTACAGGAGTTTTAAATCAGGTAATTGTTCCAAACCTTGTAGTTGATGAATTTGCCACAGAGATTGCAAAGAAGAATGCTCAAAACTCTGTAAAACCTTATGAAGTAGTTTTCAAAAAAGGACAAAAAATAGTATTTGAAGGAGAACCAGTAACCAAATTGAAACGTGATGCTTTGCGTGCAGCAGGATACAATGTCCTTGAGGTTAACTGGGGCGGAATATTGGGAATGTTCCTGTTGATTTCGTTTTTTACTTTCGTATTTTTGCAATATGAGAAAAACTATGAAAAACCTTATTATAATGCTAAATATATGACAATAATGGGTTCATTTACATTTGCGCTGGGAATGATATCGGCTCTTTTACCGACAGGATTCTCTCCATATATAATGCCAATTCCTGCATATACAATTCTTTTGTCAATATTTACAACCCCGAGAAATGCGTTCTTTGCTTCCACGATAGTTCTTGCGATTATTGCAATAGGTATGCACTGGAATCCTGAAGTTATTGCAGTATTTATGCTGTTGAATACGGTTGTAATGACTGCTATGTCAAAACTTAAATTCTCAAAACGCTCAGATTTGTTATTGGTAAGTGCAAAGATTTCCTTTGTATCTGTTCTGATATCGGGCGGAATATATTTCTTGGAAAAGTTTATGATGGATATTGATAATATATTAATAATGCAAGACTTGGGTTATTTGCTGATTAACTGTTTTGTAATAAGCGGTATTCTTACTCTTGGCGCACTACCTATTATTGAGAATATGTTTAAAATAATGACTCCATACGGATTAGCAGAATTGGCTGATCATAATCAGGAACTGTTGAAACGTCTGATGCAGGAAGCTCCCGGAACATTTAATCACAGCTTGACGGTTTCTCACATGTGCGAAAATGCGGCAGAAGCAATTGGTGCTAACCCTGTTCTTGCAAGAGTCGGTGCTATGTATCACGATATCGGTAAACTTCTTAGACCAATGTTCTTTGTAGAAAATCAATCATTTTACGGTATTGAAAATCCACATAATTCTTGCACGCCAAGATTTTCAAAAATGCTTATTACGGCTCACCCGAAAGATGGTTTGGAATTAGCTAAAGATGCTCATCTGCCTCAGGTTATACATAACTTTATTCTTCAGCACCATGGAACAAGCCTTGTAAGTTATTTCTATAATGAAGCTCTTAAAGAAGAAGGTGCGGAAAACGTTAAAGAAGAACAATTCCGTTATCCTGGTCCAAAACCTAACATGAAAGAAACTGCAATTTTAATGATTGCAGATGCCGTAGAATCAGCAGTAAGAGCGGCTAAAAACCCGTCTAATGAAGAGATTGATGCAATTATAAATAAAATCATAAAAGAAAGACTAAGTGACGGACAGTTATCTGACTCTCCTCTAACTTTGCGTGATATAAAAATTGTGGGTGAAACTTTCTCAAGAATGCTAAGGGGCATGCACCATAAGAGAATTAAATATCATGATGATTTGGTTCAGGAATTTGGCAAAAATTCACAGCAGACTCAGGATTTAATTCCAAAACCAATAATTGCCAAACCGACTCTTGATGCTGATTTGGATGCAAAAGTAAAAGAACTTGAAACTAAAAAGATGGAAACTTTGTCTAAAGAAAATCCTTCTGCAGATACATAAATAGGGATTGCAGATGACTCAGATTAACGTATTTACTGAAATAATTGATAAAGAGCGGTATGCTGATATAGATGAAAAAGATGTAATCGAAAAAACCCGCAAACTATTGGAATTTTATATCTCTGATGTAGGTTCAAAGTCTTGCCTCGAGGGAAAGGAGTATGAGTCTATAACATTAGATATCGTGTTTTGTGATTCGGAAAAAACACATGAATTAAATCGCGATTACAGAGATAAAGATTATCCTGCCGATATCATTACTTTTGCTATTTTTGCAGATGACGAGAACAGTTTTATCTTTGATGGTGATATTAATTTAGGTGAGATTGTAATTGCAATGGATAAAGTTCACGATTTGGTAAATCAGGACATAAGCGGCTCAAACAACTGGAGACAGGAGATGTTTTTCTTAATCAGCCATGGTTTGATGCATCTTTTGGGGTTTGACCACCAAAGCGAAGAAGAGTACAATTTTGTTATAGCTGAGCAAAAAAAAGCTCTGGAGAGTATAGAATATGTCAAGATATAAGCAACAAGGATTCAATAACACTTTTAAGAATGCAAGAAAAGGGTTTAATCTTGCATTAAAAAGTGAAATAAATATAAGAGTTCATGTCGTTGTTGCGACTATTGTATTACTGCTGGCAGCATATTTAAGATTTTCTGCAATAGAATTTTGCATAGTTTTATTTGCAATAGCTCTTGTTATCTGCTGCGAGATGCTTAATACGGCAATAGAGTTTGCATTGGATTCAATCTATCATAACAAATATTCAAGAATGGTAGGAATGGCAAAGGATATCTCAGCCGGTGCTGTAATGTTTGCAACCATTATAAGCGTATTTATTGGTGTAATTTTGTATGGCAGCAAAATTTTACCGTTATTGCTTGGATAAAGTTATAGTTATAAAGGTGCGTTAAATAACGCACCCAAAACCATTTTCCCTATGCTTCACGCCCTGCAAGTTCTTTGTCCATAAGATAAAGAGCTACTTTATCTTCGCCAAATATTTCCAGACGCTTAATTATACTTTTAACCTGTTGTTCTTCTTCTGTTTGTTCTTCTATAAACCAGTCAATAAAAGAAAGGGTTTGCCTGTCACATTCTTCTTCTGCAAGTTTTGCAATTTGCATTACAGCATTTGTTATACATTTTTCATGTTCATATAGTGTATTGAATACCGAGATTACACCATTAAATTCAAATTCAGGTGTTCTGATTTGCTGCAATGTAACATAGCTATTTCTTTCAAGTAAATAGTCTAATAATCTTAAACCATGTTCGACTTCTTCTTTTGCCTGAATTTTAAGCCAGGATGCAAACCCAAAAAGTCCGATTTCATGCAGATTTGCAGACATTGATAAATACAGATATCCTGAATAAAATTCTTTATTGATTTGTTCGTTTATTATTTGATTAATTTTTTCGCTAATCATTTTTGACTCCTATATTGAATAATTTCCGTTTTCGTTTTCTAGCATTACGTTATCGCCCCAGAGATTGTGGATGTTACAGTATTCAATTGAATAAAAACCATCTTTATCATCAATTTTTGTTTCCATTTCAGGAATTTCATCAGGCTTGAAAAACTTTAGGTGAAGTTCATTATTGTTGTTTGATATGGTTTCGATAAACTGAATAAAGTGTTCTTTGGTCATTGGATGACCGATAACATTTACATATTTTTTCCCATCTTGAATTTCCATTTTTGGAGTATGTTTTTCGCCAAGCTCATTTGTATCATATTGAATTGGCAGATGTTCCATTTCCTGTCCGCAGCAGACAAGATTCCCGTCACCTGACTGCAAAACCTGAACAATATTTCCGCAAACTGAGCATTTGTATATTTGTAATTTTATTGTCATAAATTACCCTCCTACTATATATTTACTTTTTCTGTTTTTATTCACATTGCCGAGGCAGGTAATTTATGATATTATCCTATGTATGAGTAATTTTTTTTCAGGTAATAATAACGAAACTAACAATTTGTTCAAAACCAATTTTCTTGCAGGTAATGAACAGAAAGACGATTTGTTGAATATTGATTTTTCAAATATTGGGGAATTAAAAAAAGAGGAAGAAAAAACAAAAGACAATTCTTTGAAAGGTCAATACAAAAATCTTCAGACAAATTATGAGCAAATTTTTATAGAAGCTGCTGAAAGCATCAGAAAAGAACTTGATACAATAAAACCAAAAGATGCTTGTGACGGGTGTTTGGTAAAAGATTGTAAAATTCAGAAGAAAGATATTTTTGCACCGTATCCGCCCTCAGGATGTAAGTTAAGAGAATGGCAAATGCAGGCAATAACTTATTTGACAGGCGATTACAGGACAAAACTTAAAGCTGCATACAAATCCATAATGGGTAAAAAGGCAGATTATGAATGTAATAAGTGCGGTGCGTGCTGTAAACTTGCAGTTAGCGAATATTCATATCAACAGCTTAAACAAAGAGCAATGAGAGGGGACAAGTTCTCTGAGGATTTTGTATCGGTATTTGTTCCTTATGAAACTGTAGAAGAAGCAAAAGCTGTTAATCCTGAGTATTTTGAACTTTTGAATACACTTGTGGAAGATGATAAAATTTATTATTATCATTGTCCTAAAGTCGGAAGTGATAATTTATGTACGATTTACGAGAACAGACCAAATATTTGCAAAGATTTTCCGCATAATCCGCTTAAACTTTTGCCGTCTGAGTGTTCGTTTAATGCTTGGAAGAATGAAGTATCTCATCAGGCAATGCTTTTGAAAGCTAAAACGGATATTATTAATTTCTATAAAGAGAAACTGGGTTAGGGGTGTTGAATGATACTTGCCGGAATGACATTAGAAGAACTTGAAAATCTGATGGCAGAACTCAAAGCCACAAAGTTTCGTGCCAAGCAAATTCATAACTGGGTTTATGCAAAGTCTGTTTCTTCCGTTGATGAAATGACAAATTTATCCAAAGACTTCAGAGAAGAATTAAAATCTTTTGCACAGGTTACTGACACAAAAATAAAAGTTAAACAGGTAAGCAAAGACGGAACAATAAAGTATTTGGTAGAGTATCCTGATGGTGAATGTGTTGAAACTGTGCTGATGCGTTTTGATAATCGTGCAAATCTTACGGCTTGCGTAAGTTCTCAGGCAGGCTGTGCTGTTAATTGTTCATTCTGTGCAACAGGTAAAGGCGGTTTTAGACGTAATTTAACCTACAAAGAAATTATTGAACAGGTTTTAACTATTCAGCGTGATACAGGATTAAAGGTTACTAATATTGTATTTATGGGACAAGGTGAGCCTCTGCTTAATCTTGATAATGTATTAAAGGCACTTGATATCTTTAATAAAGATTTTCAAATCGGTGCAAGAAGAATAACTATTTCTACAAGTGGCATTATTCCTGGTATTGAAAGACTGGCAGAACTGAATTTACAGTCAACTCTTGCAATTTCACTTCACGCTCCAAATCATGAACTTAGAAAACAGATTATGCCTATAGAAGAAAAGTATACTATTAACAATGTCAAAAAAGCATTAAAAAATTATGTGGATAAAACAGGTAACAGAGTTACGGTTGAATATATTTTAATCCATGGCTTCAATGATACGCCACTTGTTGCAAAAGAGCTTGCATATTTCCTCAAAGATTTGAAATGTAATGTCAATTTAATTCCTTATAACTCTGTAATTGAAAATGATTATAAGAAACCGTCAGGCAATGATATTATGAAGTTTAAATACCTGCTTGAACACTCCGGCAAAAAAGTTACAGTGCGTCTTGAACGAGGAGCTGATATTGATGCTGCTTGCGGACAACTCAGAGGAAAACAGGGATAACGGTGTAATTAATAATTAAGGCTAATTCCCTCAGAATATTATGGTTAAATGATTTCTTCATAAAATTGCCTGATTTTAAACAATTTGCTAAAATAGATTTGTGGGAGAGGAAATACATCAAATTTATGGATAATGTTTTTAATAAAAATATTGAGGCACTAAAACATAAAAATTCAGCTCTTGCAGACAAGCTCTTAAAGTATGTTTTAACGGAAGTTCCTCAGCTTGTTACGGAAAATAATGCATATAATTTTTTGTATAAGGGAAAGTTATTGCATAATCCTAAAAGTCCGTTAGGAGAAGCAATTGAGATTTTTTCTATGGCAGAAAATACTCCTGTTGCTATACATTTAGTTTACGGTATGGGGTTAGGGTATCTTTTTCAGGTAACAGCCGCAAAATCAGCCGGAACGGTTATTTTGTATGAACCGGATTTGAACATTTTAAGAACTGCTTTTGCGTTAGTTGATTTTACAAGTTATATTTTGAAAAATAATGTATTTTTGACAGACAATTTTTCTGAAGTGTGTGAGTATATTTATCAGAAATCCAATATGAAAAATACACCGCTTTTGCTTTCAACGACTGAATACAGAGAAATGAATCAAGATGGATTTAATGATATGGTTAGAGAGCTTCAGGAGGTTGTAGGCAGATTTAGTCTTGATTTAAAATATACTCAGGAAAAATTCTATCCTCTTTTACTGCATATAATTAACAATATTCCAAAAATAATTAATGAAATTCCGATTGCAGAGCTTAAAGATAAATACAAGGGAAAGACAGCTGTTGTAGTTTCAGCAGGTCCAACATTGGACAAGAACATTGAAACAATAAAAAAATACAGAGATAATATAGTTTTGATAACAGTCGGAACTGCTATGAAAGCGCTTGATAAAAACGGAATTACGCCAGACTTTTTATGTATTATTGAAGCAAATGACTGCTCGAAACAAATTGCCGGATTGGATTTAACTAATATTAATTTCGTAACGGAGCCTTACGCAAACCCGAATTTGAGAAAATTTGAATTTAAAAAAACGTACTCTCATATATCGTCAAATTTGCCGGTAAACTCATTTTGGTGTGATTTATCAGGTGTTAAAAATAACGAATACGAGTCAAAAGGGACTGTTTCTTATACAGCGTTGAATGTTGCAAGAATTTTAGGCTGTTCAAAAATTGTACTTGTAGGACAAGATTTAGCTTACATAGAAGGTCAATGTTACAGCAAAGATTCTGCATATAAAGATTTGGTTTGTTCGTACAATGAGGAAACAAAGAAATGGGAAATTACCGCAAAGGATTTTGAAAATTTCTGTATGTCATTAGGGAATTATGATGACCCTGAAATTCGTAAAAATAAAGCAATAGAGAGAATACAAAGTCTAAACAGCGCCTTATACTATGTAAAAGGCATTAATGGCGATATGATACCGACAGAATCTGTTTATGCTGCTTTTATCAGACCGCTTAGTGAATTTACGGAAAGATATCCTGACAGAGAATATATTAATACTTCTTTAGTTGGTGCGCAGATTGACGGGTTTAAAAATATACCGCTTGAAGAAGCGTTAAAAGATACAGAAATTATTGAAAACAGAGAATTGAATACTGATTTTAAGTATGATGTTCAAAGCATAAAAGAAAATTTGTTTAAGGCAAAAGAAAGCCTGAAACCATCTCTATTAATTATTGAAGAGATAAAAAAAATTAGTAAAAATTTAAAAAATGATATTAACAGATACAAAAATGTAACACAGGAAATTTTAAAAAGTTTAAAACGGCTTTCTACGGGATATATGGCTTTAGGATACGATTTTGCATCAAAAAATCCATTGTTTGATTATATAACTTTATCTGAAAAAATTGATTTGGATTATGAGATGAAAATGACACAAGAATTTACAGTAGAATCTGTTACAAATATTGCGGATAAAATTGCAAAGTATGCGAATGTTGCAGAAGAAAGAACAAATACAATATTATCAGAAATCGACAGGATATCGGGTGAAATATAATGAAAGTTTTAATACAAAGGGTAAAAAATGCAGGGGTAGATATTGACGGTAAATCTTTTTCAAGAATAGGAAACGGTATAATGGCTTTAGTTGGGATTGAAAAAGGTGATACAAAAGAACAGGTTGAAAAACTTGCTAAAAAAGTTGTAAATCTGAGAATTTTTCCTGATGAAAATGACAAAATGAATTTATCTTTGCTTGATATTCAGGGTGAAATACTTATCGTTTCCCAGTTTACTCTGTGTGGTGACTGCAAAAAAGGAACAAGACCAAGTTTTGATAAATCAGCACCTCCTGATATTGCAAATGAACTGTATGAATATTTTATATCTCAGGTTAAGGGTTACGGAATCAAAACAGGTACTGGACAGTTTGGCGCAATGATGGATGTTTCACTTGTAAATGACGGACCTGTTACTTTTATGCTTGAAGCGCAAAATGTGTGATAAAATAAAATTATAGATAAGAGAGAGATTATGTTTAACAAAAAGCAAACTAACATGGAATTGGAAATTATTGAACAAAAGCGAATAATTCCGTATATTTTAATGAAGTATATTAATCCTGAGAATGGGGAAATTAAGATTGATTTACCTCAGAACGTCAGAAAAATCGTACTTGTTGCAAGCGGTTCTTCTTACCATTGTGCAAGGTTTGCGGTAGATTTGTTGGAAAAATTTTCAGGTATTGAATCAAGAGCAATTTATTCAAGTGAGTTTTTACTTAAAAATGTTATTCCGCATGATGAAAATACTCTCTATATTTTTATAACACAATCAGGTGAAACAAGTGATACTATTAAAGCGGTTGAAAAGGTTAAAAATTCTACTTCTCTTGCAACTCTTTGTATAACTAACAATGAAAAATCAACTATTTGGAATTTGTGCGATTATAAAGTAGCATGCTTTGCAGGTATTGAAAATGGTATTGCGGCAACAAAATCTTTTACTTCTCAAATGCTTTGTCTTATCCTTATATCATTAAAACTTGTAGAAAATGTTCATGGGACAGAAGCAACTAAACATTACAAAGAATCTCTTATTCATTTGCCTGTAATTTTAGAGAAAGCTCTTGCAAGACGTGACGAAATAAAAAAACTTGCAAAAGTTTTGGCTAAAGAAAATAATATAATTATTACGGCAGATGGTATTTCTTATTCGTTAGCAAAAGAAGCTGCACTAAAGACTAAAGAAACTTCATATAAAAATATCAGTGCCTCAATTTTGGGCGAGTTTATGCATGGTCACGTTGCGGTATTAAATGTTAAATCTACGCTAATCTATATTACGGTTGACAAAATATCAGAACGTTCAATATTTAACCTGAACAGAATAAAGGTTGATTATAATCCTAAACTTGTTATTATCGGTCCGACCGGAGGAAATATTACACCGGATTATAACATCAATATTGAATGCGAAAATGAAATTCAGCAAATGTTTGCAGATGTTCTTGTTTGTCAACAGTTAGCCCTAGAGATAGCACTCAAATTAAGACGCAATGTAGACCATCCAAGAGGTCTTCATAAAGTTGTAAAAGATAATGTATAGAGCTTTAAACAACCGAAAAGCCGATATTTCTATCGGCTTACTAAATCCTGCTTGTACCTATTAATTTTGACCTTAGCGGATAAACCCCATCCCCCAATGTGATTTTCCGAATCAACCCCTAAGCGGATTCTTTTGTTTTGTATCTTGCTTTTGCATTTATTGCATAACAAGTTGCTTGCAATCTTTGTGATAATACAAACATATTTCTTTGAATATTAGCAACGTCATTCATTGCTTCAAGCATTTTCTGTGGGTCAACCATTTTTTCGATACCGCCATCGTGATTGTCCACTTTTTCATCTGCGTATTTCTTAACCAATAACTTGTCGATATAATCTCTTGCGCCAACAGCCATCTTAATTCTCCATCTTTCTTATCTTATTCTATCTGCGATCTTATATGATCTTATGTTACCATCTTTCCCTTATCTACATGAAAACAATTTTTCTGAAGAAATTGCTATTTTTAAAAGGAATGTTAAGAAATCTTTACAATTGAAGAGTGTGGACTTCTTTCAAGTTCATTTAATCCAAGAGATGAACCCCCATACCGGAACCAATTCCGTAATTGGTGGTTTCATAGCCTTTTCCCCAAGGAGTTATGTATTCGGTAGATGACCTTTTACCATAATCTGAAGAATAGTCATCAGGATATGATGTTATTGGAGGCGTAAATCCCGTTAATTGTCCTCCAAAATAATTACCTATGCTGCGTAAAATAGATGTTTTGCTATTTTGTTTTGGTCTTGAAAGGATTGCATTCCTTACGTTGTTGTAGCGAGTTCTGTAATCTCCCTCTTGTATACTCCCGAATGCAAGTGTTTCCAGTCGCTCTAATCTGCTTCTGTCGTTTTCTCTTAAAAAATTTTTATTCATGGCATATCTTTCTAAATCATTTATATCAGGAAACATAGAAGCTGTCTGCCTGCCGTAGCGATACCTTCTCTGAGGCATATAGTCTCCGCCATAATATGCTCCATAATACGGATTGTATACAGGAGTTTGGGTAACTACTGTTCTTGTAGCAGAAAATGCAGGCATGGAAATTAATGCAAAAAGCAATAAAATAAAAAAACGATACATAAAATCCTCTCTTTCATGTTTATTAAAAATCAATTTTTAAATTTATAAATTGCTTTGTCGGGTTATATTTTTATATAATTTTATTCTCCAATGGCAATTTTTATTTTGTCGAATACTTTATATATAAGTAAAGCTGTAGGTTAAAAATGAACAAAATTTCTTCAATATATTCCATTGGGAAATCATATATTAAAAACTTATTTTATAGTTCTGCAAAAAAGGTAGAGCCAGTTGCCGCAGAAACGGTAGAACAAGCTATAGAAACACCTGCAAAAGTAACTTCAAAACAAATAGAAGCGTATTATAAACGATATGAAAGGCATCTTAAAACGCCCATTCAAAAAGAAAAACCTAAAGTTTATAAACAGAAGAAAGAATCTGCTATTGATAAAATTGTTCAAAAAGAATGTGATGCTTATAATCGAATTCGTTATATAGATGTTTCAAAAGAAGCACTTGCAGGACTTCAGCATAACTTTGAACAAAAAAAAGAAAAAGTCACAGAACTTATTTTGGCAAATTCTAAGGACTTACCAAAAGAGTTTATTCGGAAAGTCAAAACAATTAAAACTCCTGAGGATTTGTCTTTAATAATTCGTTCTTATACAACGATTGCAAATACGACTTTGGATTTTAAATATCGCGATGTTATTATTGATATGATAAAAAAACAAAAAATTTCTTTAGAAGCTCAACAAAAAATATTTCAAGAAGAAGTAAATGTTTGCAACACTTATGTTGAACTTGTTAAAGCGGTTACCGAACCATCAAAAGACTCTCGTGTCATAAAAATTGAAGATTATATAAAAAGAACGTATAATATGGATTTTGTTCATTTAGAAAGTCTTGAAGAAGCAAAAAGGGTACTAAAAACTATCGACATTGCAGTTAAAAACAATATTCCGCTGCCCCGACAGATAATTATTTCTCCATTTACCATGTTACAGGCAAATGGCGCAAATGTAGCACACAACTTTTCTGAGCGTACAATTATCCTGCAACCGCAAAAAGATATAGCAGAGGCTAAGAAAAAAGCGTACCAGGCTTTCTCTTTTCTTCCGCAGTCAAGGGTAATAAAACAATATACAAAAGAGCAGGATGCAAGATGGAGTTCTACTGATGATGAGCTTCAATGCTATTTACACGAATTTTGTCATAATAAATATTTTATGGATTTGCTTTTGCCAATGAAAGTTAAACCAATTCCTGCAAAGTATAGCAATACAGCACAAAAAGTTGGCATATACGCGTCATCAGCAAGAGGAGAGCTTGATGTTGAATTAAAAACAAAATCGATATTACGTTCATTAAACAAAGAAGAACAAGAATTGCTTAACTATTTTGAGTAATCAAATTTGACTATGTTCTTTGGTTTTAATATGATTTGAATAGATGAAAATTATTTTCCTCGCCAATCTGGAGAGGGTTAGGGTGATGGGGTAGCCAATGTTTTACGATTTTAAAAAAGCAGAAAAAGAATTAGAAAAAGAATTTGATTATATAAACGAGATTAGAGATTATAACCAGAGAAAAGTTTTAGAGGCATTCTATGACAACAGAGTTGCACCTGAACACTTTTATACTGTTTCAGGATACGGTCATGATGATTTGGGAAGAGAAGTCTTAGATAAGACTTTTGCGCAAGTTTTTAAGGCAGAAAAGGCACTTGTGAGAATACATTTTGCATCAGGAACACACACTCTTGCCTGTGCATTGTTTGGGAATTTAAGACATGGTGATAAATTAGTTTCTGTAGCCGGAGCGCCTTATGATACAATGCAAGAAGTTATAGGTACAGCGGGTGATGAAGAAACAAAACGCTCATCACTTATAGGACAAGGCATTTTATATGACGAAGTCCCGCTTTTGAACGGTTCAGATGTCGATTATGAATCCTTAGAAAAAATGATTGACAAAACTGTTACAATGGTTCTTATTCAACGTTCTAAAGGGTATTCAACAAGAAAGTCTCTTTCAATTGATGATATTGAAAGAATTTGCAAAATAGTTAAATCTAAAAATCCTGAATGTATTTGTTTTGTGGATAACTGTTACGGAGAATTTGTCGATAAAAGAGAACCATTGGAAGTTGGTGCAGACCTTATCGGCGGTTCTTTGATTAAAAACCCTGGAGGAGGAATAGTTGAAGCCGGAGGTTATATAGGGGGTAAATGTAAATTGGTTGAACGTGCTGCTACAAGATTAACTGCCCCTGGGATTGGTTCAGAGGGCGGTGCTATGTTTAATCAGCACAGACTGATTTTTCAAGGATTATTTATGGCACCCTCTATTGTATCAGAAGCAGTAAAAGGAGCAGTTTTAGCCGCAAAAGTTTTTGAGGATATAGGATTTAATTCTATCCCAAGACATGATGAAAAAAGGACGGATATTATTCAAAATATTATATTTGGTGACGCAGAGAAGTTGGAAGAATTTTGCAGAACAATTCAGTCATTATCACCTGTTAATGGGTATGTAACACCGATTCCGGAATATATTCCCGGATATGAAGATAAGGTAATTATGGCAGGAGGAACTTTTATTGAGGGTTCAACAATTGAACTTTCAGCAGACGGACCAATGAGAGTACCTTATGCTGCGTATATGCAGGGTGGATTGAATTACGCACATGTTAAAATCTGTCTGGAAGAGATGGTTAAAAAACTATAATTTTTAGAAGAGGTTTATTTTTTTTACTACCTCATCCAAACTCATTAACTTAAAGCTGTCTTGATTCTCTTTTTTATTAACTGTATCTATAAAATCTTTACTTTGTGATGATATACTGCTTGGTCCAATCAAGATAACATCATTTGTTTTATAAAAATCTCTTAAGCCATAAAGGGCTTTAATATCATCTATATGTGGTGCTTTTGTTTTATTATAACATTTGATTATGCTTTTGTTTCCACCTTTATTTATCAAATAATATCCCTCTAAATCTAGTTCATCAGTTTTTTTAACTGCATAACCCTGACGAGTAAAAAAGTCGGTGACAAGCCTTTCAAAAGCTTTCGGTTTAAGACTTCGCCATTTTTTTGTTTCTTCTTCGCTCATTGCTGAAGGTAAGAACCAATTCCCGATATATTCAGGAATTTTTACGGATTTTATATTTTCTCCTTCTTTTAAATTCTTGATATCAATTTTGTATTTTTTTGCAAGCTTAATAATGTCAACTAAATCAAGAACTTTGAATTTTTCTCTAAATTCATCAGCAAATATATTTGCGTTACTAAATAAACCCGACGAAGCAACATAAATTACGCTATCAGCATTATAATAATGTTTGTTGCCTTGAAGAGCAAGGAGTTCATCTATTTCAGTCGGTCTTGAAATATTATGCATACATTCTACTATTGTCGTTTTTCCGTCTTTTTTTGCAATAACATCAATACCGTTATCTCCTTTGTATCTTGTAGTTTTTGAATCATACCCTATTTTGTTAAATATTTCATTTACCCCAAGTTCCAGTTCGCGTTTGCTTAATACTAACCAATCCAATATCTCTTCTTGAGAAATATCTTTATTTTTGTATAAATTAAGAATTGATTTTATTTTGTCGTATTTAACATTTAGTTCGTCAAATCGCTCTTCTGTGATATTAAGCTCTTTCATTATATCTTTATAATCGTATTTTTTTTCTTTTAAACCGGTAAACTCTTTGAGAGTTTCTGAATTTATATTACTTGTTTTATTCCAAAGAGCTTTTAACTCATCAGATAGTTTAAATCTATATAAAATAGTATTTTTAGAAATTCCTAATTCTTCTGACAGTTTTCCTAAACTGATAGCAGTTCTAGTATTCAAATGCTTTTCAAGAATTTGTTTTATGCTGCTGTCTATAGCTTTTGCATCATCTTTTTTAAAGCCCAAAACCTGTTGCCATAATTCGTTTAATATACCTTTACTTTTTTGAAGCCGCTGAACGCAAGTTGGATAGGTAATTCCTGCTTGTTTTGCAACATCATTGGCATTCATATAAGTTTTAGTTTTAATAGCGTTTTCCAAAACATTTATTATTTTATCATTTATCTCTTCAGACTCTTTTGAAATGGTTCTTTTGGTAACTAAACTCCAAAGATCTTTAAGCTCGGGAGTTCTTTTAATTTTATCCCTAAGCGCTGTTAACTTCATTCCTACTTCTTTTGCAACTTCTTTTAAGTTAACTTGCCGCTTTGAAGCAATCAGGTTTTCTATAATATCCCTGACCTTGTTTGTTTTAAGAATGGAGGTTTGTGGTTCTTTATATGTATTCCTTTGCGGAATTTTATTCCACAATGCTTTTAATTCTGTATTTTCATATATTAAATGCTTGATTTGAGAAATGGTTATATCTAATTCTTTTGCAATATCTTCAAATATTAAAGGAGTGTGAGTTTCAATAGACGAATTTAGTATATTTTTTATTTTTAAAGATAGATTATCAGTATATTTTTTTCTGACTTCATTTGCACCTCCAAAATGTTCAATCCTATCCCACAATTCTTTAAGTTTTTGTGTTTTGTATATTGTATGATGAACTTGTTTTTTTGTTGCTCTTCCGTTTAGACTCACTTCTATATCTTTAAAAGATAGCTTTTCCCCTTCTTCATAAGCTTTTTTTATAATTAATTCAATATCTTCAATCAATTTCGCTTTTTCTTCTTTTGACATTACATTGCGTGTTGAATTTGTATTTCCAAGATGTATTGCACTTTGCCAAAGCTCTTTTATATCAGCGTTTCTATCGATCCTATGACGGCAATCAGATTCAGTAAACCCTGTTTGCTCTGCAAGATATGAAAGAGATATAGGTTTATTTTCTTTTATTGCATCTTTGATTACGGTTTTTACAATGACGTCTTTTCTTTTTGATTCACTGTTTTTCTTAGGAATAGAAAAGTGTGCAAATTTTTCCCAAATAGCTTTTAGAGCAGGAGTTCTTGCAATTCTATCTGATGATTGCTGTACGCTAAGCCCTGTAATCTTCGCCACATCACGCAAATAGACTTTTTTATTTTCTAAAAGAGCATTTTCTAAAAACTCTTTTATTTTCTCATCTATTAGTTTTGATTCTTCTGTTTTTTGACTTGTTGGGACGTGATTAATTCCTGCAAATAATACTTTTAAAATTTTATCATCTCTTATTCTTCTAAAACATGCAGCCGTATTAATTCCGACTCTTTGGGCAATATCTTTTCCTCCAATAACTTCACCTGTTATAATGGCATTTTCAAGAATTATTTTAATCTTGGTATTTATATCCTGTGATACAGCAAGATTTGTTTTATAGATTTTATCCCAAAGAGATTTTAATTCATCATTGCTTCTAATTCTTTTACTTAAAGAAGAATGCGATAATCCAATTGTTTCAGCCATTTTAACCTGACTTAAAGGAATCTCTTTTTGAATAATTTCCAAAAGATAATCTTTTATTTGGTTGTCTAAAGATACAAGATTATTAACAAGCTCTGTTCCTGCAATTTGCGTAATGCGATTCGGAACTTTTTTTGCATTAAAAATAATATGATATTTGCTATTAATAGAATCTACTCGCATATTGTATTTAAAACACAAAAAAATTTTTTTTGATATTTTTAATAAGACAAAATATAATCCCCCCCCCTTTACAAAAAAAAATTAGCATGTATTATTAATAATGTTGATAAACCTCGTGGGGGTTTAGCTCAGCTGGTAGAGCATCTGCTTTGCACGCAGAGGGTCAGGAGTTCGAATCTCCTA
The DNA here is from genome assembly GCA_902797965.1 of uncultured bacterium. Taxonomy (GTDB): domain Bacteria; phylum Cyanobacteriota; class Vampirovibrionia; order Gastranaerophilales; family Gastranaerophilaceae; genus CAG-196. The sequence goes on along the minus strand of CADBUY010000001.1, from coordinate 170,076 downwards.
ACCTCCAATTTAAGAGATAATAAGCCTTTTTGATGAACTCATCAAAGGGCTTTTTTATGTCATAGCTTAGGTTTCGCCCATCCAACCAAAAGTTCGGAAATACCAATTTTAAAATCTTACGTTTTCTATCAATTTCCGAACTCGCATAGAGCTCATATATCCTAGAAACCACTTCCAACAAGAGTTTCATGCTAATATGTACTTCTTCGGAATTGTTGTTAAAATTGGTTATCTGACTTTCAAGTAAACTAACTTCACGAGTAAGTTCAGCCTTCTTCTTATCGTAGGTTTCTTTATCTATATCTTCTGCAAGATATAAGTCAACAAGTCTATCCAGACGCTTTCTGGCATTCTCTAAATCTTTTTCTTTCAACTGTTGCTGTATAGTTTCTTCTTGTTGCTGTGTATCAAATCGTTGTTTTAATCTGTCCAGATACATACTCAATACATCTTCTGGTATTGTCATGGATTTTAGTACCTCTTCAACAAGTTTATTTGCTACTTCTTCATTTATCTGCTTACAATTACAGCCATTCTTCGGTTTCGGTCTAAGGTATATGTACTTACCCTTTTTAGGTGGTTCGGGAGTAACAGTACAACCACAATTCTTGCATTTTATCATACCTTTAAATAAAGCATGTCTATAATCTTTAATTTTGTTGGAATGGTTATTCCCTTTTCCTTCCCTTACTCTCCTACACTTATCAAATAATTCATCTGATATTAGGTGAGGATAAATGTGTTTATATTGGATTTCATTTTTTGTTCCCTTGTTGATAACTTCAATTCCGATATAAAATTCATCTTGAAGGATTTTACCAATATTACTTCTATCAAATGGTTTCCCTGTTTTACGATTTTTTAATCCCCATTCTTTAGCTTTAGTATGTATTTCATCAATAGAATACAACCCTGTTGAATATTCTACAAAAAGTTTTCTTATAAGAAATGCACAGCTTTCATCAATTATAATATCCTTGTTTTTCTCTCCACTACGTTTATATCCTACTCGTAACTTAGTAAAAACACGACCTTGGCTTATCATTTCATTATGAGAACGCTTAATATTGTCAGACAAACAGTCTGTATAATTTTGTGCCATCATAACCCACATGTTATATACCATGAGGTCTTGGCTAGTAGAGTTCTTATGTAATACTTGATTTTCGGTAATTAAATGTATCTCAAGTTTACCACTCTTACGCAATTCTTCAATAATAGGAGCTTCTTTAAATCCACGTTGTAGCCTGTCCACTTTATCACATATTAAAGCAACTGGTTCTTTTTGCTTTTTTATAAAATTAATCATTTCAAAGAACTTCGGACGATTGCCTCGTGTAGAGCTTTCATGAAATGTGTACTCTTGAATAATTTTTAAACCTTTGCGTTCACAATAATCTCTACCCTTATTTACTTGTCCGTCAATGGAATATCCATCTTCTTGCGGTTTAGATGATACTCTACCTAGTATTACTGCAACTTTAGCTTGTAATTCTTGTTTGCTGTTTAGTGCGTACATAATTTACTCCTTTCCATGAATATTAACTAATAAATTTTATTCTGTAAATCTATTTTCAAACATATTTACTGATAATTATTCTGGCGGAGCTTTATTTAATTTTCCAACTTGTAAGTATGCATCAACTAATAAAGTAAGGAATTCTAGCACATCTTCGCTAAACTCTTGTATAACTTTATCAGAAAGATTATTGCTATCAGGGAGATTATTTATCACAAGAAACTTTCCTTAATAACTCATAAGAGTTGTTGTATCTATTACTGATAATTTTGTTTTTACACTGTTTTTCATATTTCCATCCTTTCTTTAAAAACTTGTATTGGCTAATGAACATATTTTTTCAGCAGCAGTTTTATCATGATAAATTTCAGGATTAGTAATTTTCATACCATCTAAATCAAAACTATAATCATAGTCATCATCATGAAAATGTTGAAATTCATCTATGTTGGCATGTACCGTGAATGTAATTACATCCCCTGAATTTAAAGAATCAAAAAAATCACAGCAACCCTCAGTATTGTATTCATATCTCTTTTTGTGTTCAGGGTCACTTAAGTCATAATCTCGATATCCCTTAATTTGAAAACTACTTATATCATAATGGTAGCAGAGTAGTAATCCTGATTTATAAAGATACCCGTTAATTACTCCATTTTCAAAATCTCTAAAGAGAAGAATTGGCGATAAAGCATAATCAACTTCACGCTCATTTTCATCTTCTGTCAATAATTTGTTGTAAAATACTGCAATACATTTTTCATTAAAAACATATTTTTTCATACTTTGTATTCCTTTCTTTAATTTACTAATTAGGATTTCTTAATTTATTGTTATAGCATTCCATAACAGATTCAAAACCTAACCGTACTTGTTCAGGAGTTGGCTTGTTGTTATTGTTTAGAAATATATTTATTTTAAAATCGTTTAAAATTTCTGTAGTTTCTAATATATTGCCAAATCTTTTTTCATATTCTTTTACTACTGCATCAAAATAGGAATAATGAACTAATGGAATACAGTTAGAGTCATTTAAACACATATCAAGATATTGCCTAATCTTTAAAGTAGATTCACAGAAGTTTAATTTTTTACCCTTAGCACTTAAACTATCTTTAAGACCAGCATCCCAGTCAATAAATGGGTCATTGTATTCATAATCCCGTAGATATGAAATAATGTTGTTTTGATAAAAGAATACAAAAGTTATATCTTCTATATCGGAAGTACATGTATCTATAAATTTTAATTCTTTTAAATCTTCTATTATTTCGTCAAGAAAATCTCTTTCTATTCCTAATATTGCTGACATTCTGTCTAAATTACAAAGAAAAGTGCAACCATAATTAAGATTTAAACTACATGCACGATTATATTGAACTGCAAATTCACTTGTTACGTTGGCTGCTTCAATTCCTATTGCTCTTGCCAATGAATAAGAAATCATTGATTTTCCTCTTTTGTATAAATATTTAAATAAATCAATTGCCATTGTCACCTCTTAATTTTTTTTTAACTTCTTGAATAAGTTTACTTTCATTTGAATTGGGAACAATCCCTGCAAGATATTCTTTAATTTCCTTTATAATCGCCCAAATTCTTGATTTAACCTTTTTATCTTTATAATCAACACCAGTTTCACGGATAATACGAAGGCGAACATTCGTTAAATCAAAATTGCAAAGTTCGAGCAATTTCTGAAATCCTAAAAGTTTAAAATATTTACTGTATCGTATTTTCATTGGTATATCTCCTAATCGACTAATTTATCAAAGAAATCTGCTACTACATTTCGCTCACAATAAAGAATGGCTGATATGGTTGGCTTTACCTTTTGTGGAATACCAAACTCTTTCCTCATTCGGTCAAAATCAGTCATTTGATATTCAAAGCGGATCATGTGTTTTGAATCCTGAATTGTTTTATAATCAAGAGTTTTCCTAAATGCTTTGTTCTTTGAACGTTCCAACTCCTTACCTTTGTTATAAATAGTAAAAACAAAGCGTGAAGAAGTAGCTTTTGGGGTTATTCTAATTGACTCTTTGTATGACAATTTATCATAATTGTTAATAGAATATTTATCTGATTTGAGTTTTATTCTATCACTTATCTCACCAATATAATCACTAGGATATCCGTCAACAAAGATATCGTATTTTATATGTGAGATACATACATCTGCTTTATTTAAAAAGTAATCTTCATCAACTTCTAAGCCGTTTGTTCTTTCGTAAATAGTAGGAAGGATTAAGGTCTTGTTATACTTAGTTATTCCCTCAAGACCAAAAAGTTTTCCTGACGGTTTTAGAACCAATCCTCTGTCATTGTTGAAATAATAATGTAGCCCTACTATATCCTTAGCAGGTTTTACATCTTTCGGCAAGCGATACTTGCCTTGAGGAATTACCACTTTAAACATATCCGCTTCAATATTAAAGTTTTCATCTTTTGTAGATTGCATATTTGAAATCTCCTTTTAGGTTTTTTCCGAACTATTAAGCACTTCTTATGGGGGATTTATCCCCTTGCATTTGCCATTTAAGGCAAATGCTTGCGCTTTTCTATTAAGTTCATTTTTAGTTTTATTATTTCAAGTTCCATAATGAGATTGAGGAACATGTTTCGATTGTTTTAATCATGAAAAACATGATAAAATTGACAATATTATAAAGGTTAGCGGAGCATCTACTCTTTTTACATTAACCTTTTAGTGCCTCGGTATATACCTATATACTTTAAGGTTATGAGGGGTGCAGAGTGTTGAAATATTTTTTGTTTTAAGGAAATATCTTGCAAAATAAAAGGCATTGAAGCTAATCGATACCTTTTTGAAAAATATTCTAAAAGTTTTTACGACTTACATTGACGTAGTTTAGATTTATAATTAGACCATTGGATTAAATACTCTTCTGAAAAATTACATTATATTTGTAAAGTATAAACAAAAGCACTTTGGGCTTCGATATTAAAAAAAATTACTGAAAATAAAATCATAAAAAATTATTTTACCAATCTATTATAGTTTGTTAATTATAATCTTCTCCGTTGCCCTCTGCATCAATAAAGAATGAATTCATTAAGTCAGCATTTCGCCTGAGCAATTTAATTACAGGTGCTAAATTATAACATTCCTCTTTATCTGGCTGAGTTTCGCAAAAGTAATCCACAACAACAGCTATATTATATATGTCATCTGCTAATTTGCTTAACTTTTTAAATTCTTTAGATGTAATGTTATATCCGACTTCTTCCATACAATGCCTCCATAACTCAAGAGACATCTTACCGCGCAGATATACAGAAGTCAGTTCTACAACCCTAAATCTTTACATGGGGACATAATCTTTTCTTATATTAATGGCAAACTATATAAATTGTCTTAGTTCAAGTTGTTTTGTAATAGTGGAATAGTAAATATCGTAAAATTTAAAATCATTTCTATTATTTTCTTTGCAATGTTGTGCAATTATTTTTGTTATCTTGCCCTTGTCCTCTTTAGAAACTTTTTCTCCAAATATTATTGCTTCTAAATCTTCAAATCTATATTGTGCTTTTCTATCATCGTCTTGTTCGTATAATCCTAAAAAATTCGTAATAAATACTCTGTATTCTTCTTCATATTTCCATTCTTCAGATTTTGTACAAATATATTCTGTTGCTTTTTTATGATAATTTTCTCTCCATATATTCATATCGTTATAGTTTTCGCAACATTTACTAAATTTAGTTCTATCATAGTTACATAGCCAAAAATCTCTTATTACCTTGCTGGATATACATCCCAAAGAGTTAAAAAAGTCTATTTCGGGGTATATATCTAAATAATTAACTTTATATATCTCATGTAAGGAAAAGTCTTTTATTAACTTTGTCCCTACTGAATCTGAACTCATACCACTTACAGTTCTTAGGTTGATAAAGTTTTTATTTTTTTCGTTTTTTATTTTAAATTTTAGACAGACTCCATTGCCACCATCGGCATAATGTCCCCACATTAATTTATTATTATAAGACTTAGTAAAACAAGCTATATAATGCTCGTTATATAAAAGTCTTTTCAACTGATTCATATATAAATCTGTAAAATCAAACGTTAATAATTCTATATTAAATCGATTTTTATCAGCATATAGCACCTCTAAAACTTTTTTTATTTCTCTTCTTTCATATTCTGCTGCTTCTATACAACACAATATCTCTTCTTTATTTTTAGACTGCACCATTAAAGAAGTTATGTCAGAATATTTTATTCCAAATTTAAGATGATTATATATTGTATTGTACTCTTGATTTTGTAAACTATCTTCGCTATATATCTGCTTTTTTGATTGTGTATTTATAACTAAATATGCAAATAGGTGAATAGATTTTAAAATAAACGAAACTTCATCTTGATTGAACGGTCTATTAGCATTTGCCATTATCTCAGGAAGTTTTGCTATTTCGGGACTATTGAAAAATTCATAATATACATCCTTAAATAATGTATCCATTATTGGCCAAGATAATGATTCTACCGATAAATAAATAGGTAATTTATCTTTATCCAACTTTTCGTTAGGATCCATTATGGATGCCATTGCATAAGAAAGACATAGAGAATACAAATAATGCTTAAAAAGACTTTTAAATGCGATTTCGTCACCTTGCCATATAATATTCATATAGTCTTCCATCTTATCGTTCAAATCTGATGGTTTAGAAAAATAAATTTCAAGATTTTCTAACTCATGAAATTGAAATAACTTCTCTATAGAACGATAACGATATAGATTATCCACAGGTTCTGACATTAACTTATATTCCCTTTTCTTCTATAAACTTGATTAAACCTGTTGCCATGTCACTCAGTTTACCGTCAACAATACCTTTATAAACTAAAGTGTTTCCATTATTATAGAACCCGTGTTCATTTGTTAATAAACCCATTGCTTTCAATCTATATATATAACTTTCTAAAAAATCCATACTAAATTGGAATTTTTCTAATATTTGGTCTATGACAGGACCTCTTTTCATATTAAAACTTTTGCCTTCTTTTTTCTCAATATTATATATCTCTACAAGTAAAGAATATTCTGTATCGGTTAACTCATCAATTATATTAACAAATAATTCAAAGTTATCATCACTTAAACTTTCTTGATTTATAATTCCATTTACTGTTAACGTTTTGAATCTATTAATTTTATCTTGCGTAATGGCTTTATTTACTACTTGAATAACTTTATACAATCTTTTTAATGATTTAACTGCATCTAAACTTTCTATATCTGCTGCATTTACATCATTTAGAACACTTTCAATGAATCTATCTTCATTTCTTTGTTCTACTTGCTCTAAAGCTCTCTTACACGCACCTAATGGGCTTGATACATCAACGACAAATTTTCCACTATCAATTAAAAATTGTGTAAATTTATCCGTACTAGTTATTCTCACACAGTCATTCGACATCTATATATCCTCTATTTATCCATATGCCTTAACTCATTATACAAATCTTCCAAGAACAATTTTTTGATAAATCTTAGTTTGTCTTTATCGCTCAATATATCTTTAAAGAAGTTTTCATTTTCTTCGTAGCGTTCCATTAATGCCTGATCAAAACCTTTATCTGATAATGTATCATAGGCTGTTCTGTCTCCAATTTTTGCTGAATTTACGATTTTTGTATCTTTCATCATGTCAGCTCTTAGTTGTGCCAATACTTTATCTTGTTCTGTAAACTCTGTTCCGAATTTTTTGTTAAATTTCTCTATAATCTCTGACAGAGCATCTTTTTCCTTATTAGAACCAGCACCACCTGCACCACTAACAGGAGGAATGAGACCTTCTGCATTTTCTAACGTAATTTTTCCATCTGCTGTTTTTTGAAGTTTGTAGTATTCAAGTAATAATTCATCATTCAGATTAACTTTTTCATCATTATCTTTTGGAAGAACTGTTGCAAGATATTTTGTATAAATGTATAACTTTTGCATATCTTTATCAAACATTCTGCAAACCTGTATAATGAATGAATAGATTCTGTTAAAAGAATGAATTAGAGATTTAAACTCATCTTTCTTTTTGTCTTCTAAAACTTCGTATCTTTGTTTTGCAGGTTCAAGAAGTGAAGAAAGTCCGCTAAGAGTTGGAATAGTTTTCTGATAAAACTTCTTAGCAAAAGTTTCCACTTCATTTTGCTGATAGACGTGAAAATCTTCTAATTGACGTTTTATTGTATAAATTAAATTTGGATCAGTTTCTTCTTCAAGTACTGTTGCTTCGTAAAATGGTTGAAATGATTTTCTAATTTCTTCTTGAGTGTTGGCAAAATCAAGAACGAATGTATCTTCTTTGCCTTTCATTGTTCTATTTAACCTTGATAATGTTTGTACGGCTTTTACTCCGTTTAACTTTTTATCTACAAACATTGTATGTAATAACGGTTCATCAAATCCTGTTTGATATTTTTCAGCAACGATAAGCATATCAAAGTTTTCGTGGAACTCTTTTTTTAGCTGAGTTTCTTTTATACCGTTAATTTTTTCTTCTGTCCACTCTTGTCCGTTATCAGAAACATTTCCTGAGAAAGCTACTAACACATCTAAATCATTGTAGTTGTGTTCTTGAATATATCTTCTAAATTCAAACAAATATCTTACTGCGTGTAATCTTGACGCTGTAACAACCATTGCTTTTGCTCTGCCGTCAATCTTATTTTTGGTAATCTCTCTAAAGTGTTCAATTATGATAGCAGTTTTTTGAGCAATGTTATGAGGGTGTAAACTTTCAAACCTTGAAACAGCTCTTGCGCCTTTTGCTTTGTCGTATTCAGGATCACCCTCAATTTTTTTGCTATTTGATAATACTGTTTATAAGTTGTGTAATTTTGAAGAACGTCTAAAATAAACCCTTCTTCTATTGCTTGCCTCATGGAATAAATATGAAATGCTCTGTAATTCCCATTTTCTTGTCTTTCTCCGAATAGCTGAAGTGTTTTGTTCTTTGGTGTTGCAGTGAACGCAAAGAATGATATGTTTTTATGCATACCATGAGTTGATAATTCACGCACTAAATTATCTTCGTAATCTTCTTGTCTGCTTTCTTCTTCGGCTTCTTCTCTTGCATATTGTTCTAATACTTCTTCTGTATCACCTAAAGCTGCTTTCAATTTCTTTGCAGCTTGACCTGTTTGAGATGAGTGAGCTTCATCTACTATTACAGCATATCTTTTTCCTGTTGCTTCAACATCCTGATAAATGTATGGGAACTTTTGAAGTGTTGTTATAATTATTTTTGCACCGTCATTGAGTGCTTGCTTTAACCCTGCGGAACCATCAGTAACACGTCTTACAACTCCGTCAACGTGGTCAAATTGGTAGATAGTTTCTTGTAATTGACTGTCTAAAATTTTTCTGTCTGTTACAACGATTACGGAATTAAAAATAACTTCATCATTTTTGTCGTGCAAACTTTGTAATCTGTGAGCAAGCCAAGCAATAGAATTTGATTTACCACTACCTGCACTATGCTGGATTAAATAGTTTTTACCGCTGCCGTTTTCTTTTACATCAGCAAGAAGTTTTGTTACAACATCTAATTGGTGATAACGTGGGAAAATCATTGTTTGTTTTCCGTCTTTTGCCTGTAAGTGCATATATTTGTGGAGTATTTCCATTAAAGAATCTTTAGTTAAAACTCTTTTCCACAAATAAGACGTCATATAATCATCTTCTACAATTGGATTACCTTTACCGCCAACATTTCCTGCACCGTTTGAACCTTGGTTGAACGGCAAGAAATATGTGCTTGGACCTTGCAATCTTGTTGTCATAAATACGTTGTATAAATCAACGGCAAAATGCACCAATACTCTTTGTTTAAACTCAAACATCTTATCTCTTGTAGCACGGTCAAACTTGTATTGATTTATGGCATTTGAAACATCCTGACCTGTGAATTGGTTTTTAAGCTCCATTGATACAACAGGAATACCGTTAAGTAAAAGGACTATATCAATACTTCTTTCATCTTTCAGAGAAAACTTCATCTGACGAGTGCAATGCAAAATATTTTGGTTATATCTTTCAACTGTTTCAGGGTTTAATGTTGTTTCAGGCTTGAAAAAACAAGGGTAGAATTTTACGCCTCTATCAACAAAACCGTGTCTTAATACCCATAATATATTTGTAGCAGATACTTCATCTTGAAACCTTCTTAAAAGAGCCTGTTCAGGATTGGTAGGATAATTCCTGCAATGCTTTTCCCATTCTCTCGGTTGGGTTGTTTGAATAAATTTTAAAAAAGTATCCTCATCAAGAGCATTTGCCCTGTTTAAATGTTCAGGGACACCTTTTTCATAACCACCTTTGGTTATAAGGTAATTCTCAATCGCTTCTTCAAAATTCTTTTCTTTTAATAAAGTATCTTGCATTTATTTGTCCTCTATATTACGTATTTCCCATCATTGATTTCTTTAAACGTTATCATGTTTCTTGTTGCTTCATTAACAGTAGTTTCCATATCTTTTTTTGAAACATCCTCAGATAAATCTTTTATATTACTTTCATTAACTTCAATGTCATTAATCATTAGACCAAATTTATTAAACAAATACGTTTTTGCAATATATTTCCCAACAGGAGTGATATAAGCTCCTGTATATCCTAATTCATTCCAATTTTTAGATAAAAAAACAAAATCTTCCCGAATAACCATAGAACCTTTACCTGTAAGAATTTGCGGCAAATAACTACTTATACCCCAACCTAAATGAGCTGCAGAAATAGTTCTTGTTGAAGATAAAAAATTACCAATATTTTTGGTGTTGGAATTTTTAAAATCAAGTAATTTGACTAAAAATCTATCACTAAATTCTTTCAATGCTTCAGTAGAATAAGTTCGTAAAAAATTTGATTTAATTATATGTAAAAAAGCCAAAGCATTGATGTGATTAATGTTTAAAATATCCATTTCTTGTATTGCTAATGATAAAATATTGGAATCATCAGAATCAATATCTTCTGTGATTTTTTTAAATATTAAATCTGATAATATTTTTCTTTTATCTGCATCAGAAGTTTTGTATGCAATTTCATTCGCTTTTGCCAATATATATAGCATTTCTGGATTAGATAATTTTTCATTTATCTGTTCTTGTGGAATATTATTATCATTTAATAATTTTTGAACATCAATACCAATTATCCTTGCATTGTCATTCCCAAGGGTTAATGCTTGCTTTATAGATTCATCTACATTTATTCCAGGAAGAATAGTTATAGCAAAGTTCTGTTGTAATACTTGATTAGAATTATCGACATTATTTACTTCAACTAACTTATTTTCTTGTTTGTCAGCAAATTTTAATTCTCCTTTTATATCAGTATTGAATTCAGGTTTCACATTTACCAACCCTACATCACCAACAATAGGCTTTGTGCCTTTTAATTTAGTAAATATTTTCTTTAGCCAATTCAGCATTATTATCCTTTCTTTGTTGTTTTTATGTGGCATACAGGACATAATGTTCCAAAAGCACCTTCCTGCATTCTTACTGCTTTTTCATCACCGTCCCAACAGGCAGGACAAAATGGACCAACTTTTGTTCCATCTTCTTTTATATCCCAATAATAATTATCAATGAACTCCATATTATATCTTTGTTTTTGGTTTAATTGCTCTTTTAAAGCAATATTTTCTTCTCTAAGAGCAATTATTTCTTCTTTTAAATCTAAAATGGCTTCTTTTAATTCAACATTATTTAATTGTTTAGCAATATCTAAAGCCTTTTTACCAATTCCGTATGTTGTTTTTATTACATCTAAAGCATTTGGAGTACACATATTATCTTCCTTTCTATTTAATCTTTTATACCTAAATCTTTTTTTATTTCATATGTTAAATCGTCTATTTTTTCCTTGTCTATTTTATAAATACTTGTTGTATCAAGCATTATTTTATTTAATATTTCATAAAATTTATCAGATATTTTTTTCTTTGCATAGATAAGGGCTTTACTTCTTATGTTGTTGTATCTTGTTCTAAGTTCAACAGGTATAGCATGTGTTTTAGTCATTTCTGGCAAATGAGCACAATAGTCTGTTATTAAATCTTCCATTTCTATATAAGTTTCTTCTTTTTTCCTTTTAAAATAGCGAGATTCTTCCATATTATAATTTATGCGATTATTCATAAAGGCAAATATAGCAGTTAAAAAACCACCTATTATTACACCACCTAATGAACCGATTATAGCGATAAAAGAACATAATATTTTTACATCTAAATTCTTTAAGAACTCTAACATATTTACGATTAAATTTCCTTTCTATTAATATCTTTTTGGAATAGCCGATTTTTTAATATCTGCTGTCATAAACCTATTACTTTGTAAAATAAAACTTTCCAATCCTGTTTTTGCTAAATCCTGTTCTTTTGACGGAGATATACAAATACTTTTTATTGCATCTTTTTTTAACTTTACTGGAATATAAGGAATGAACACACCATTATTTATTCTATATTTTATATTTTCCTGTCCATTATAGTTCCAAATTACAAAACGATATTCTTTTTCTGCTTCGTATGCTTCAGGTTTAAAGAATAAGTTATAAATTTCTAATGTTCTGACAATACTTTCCTGTATTAAACCTTCATACTTGGTATAATTATTTTGATTTTGATTTATAAATGAAATGTATTTTTCAAAGCATTTCTTTAACAATTCTTCTTGTTCTGAAGTTTTATATATAACTTCACCATATATAATCTCTTGATTACTATTTAAAATAAGAGAATTGTTTGTATCAATGCATATGTTGTATCCGAGTGAATTCTGACTTTTAGTGTAATAATTCCATAAATTCAAATTATCTGGGTCTTTTGAAAATGAGGCAAGATAAAAAGTATCAAGTGGTATTATTTCCTCATTATTAACAGAGTAACAACCTGAAGTATAAATATAATTACATATATTGCGGATTATATCTTGTAAATCTGTATATATTGGGTTTTCAGTTACTACCTTGAATGCAAGTTTGTAAATATATGTTAGTTCCGAAGAATCATTTAGAAATCTCATGTCAGAAAACCAAATTGCAGCATCTTCTACAATTCCTTTTAAACCATTCGGAGAAGTATAGTGATATATCTCACCCTCATGTCGAGTCTTTCGGGCAGATAATTTTTTTAATAATTCAAATTCAATTGTTTTTAATTTATTAAACACTATACCACCTTTCTTTTTCCTGTTACACATTCGTAAATCAGAGATTTTTTGTATTCGGTGAATTTTTCTATTACCTGGTCTTTGTCTGATATTGCTTTATCTATTTCAGAACATTTTTTATCGAGATATTCAGCAATTTGTTGTTGTTCTTCTAATGGTGGTATAGCAATTCTTATATCTCCGATAGCACTTGCAGATATATGAACGACCTTTAACTTAACTTTTCCATAACTTTTTTGTGATTGGGAATAAATACTGTTTAAAGCATAGTTTAGGAATATTGGATTTTGATTATGATTCAAAATTATAATATCGCCACCTGCTAAACAAGGTTTATCGCCCATATAAACAATATTTTTACCAATTTCTTCTATCAATTCACCTGTTCCTGCGAATAGAATGTTCCCTTTTGAAATATGTTTTGGAGAACTTATTTTATCTAAATTAGTTGCAGATACACATTCAGTACATTGTCTATCATATTTAGAATAAATTTCACCATATCTAATACATTGAATATCACCGTCTGCTACAACATCTTCTTTTGTAATTCCATTACCTTTGTCAAAAGAATTTGCTGTATATTTAGTGCGTTTTACTTCCCAGTGTTGAGGGATTTTGCCTATCCATTCTATACCGCTGTCTTTTAGAGGTGCGGATTTGTCTAAACCTTTTGTTACGGCTTCGGTGATAATTGATTGCTTATACTCTATTAACTTTTCAATAACCGCTTTTTCGGTTTCAATAACCCTGTCAATCTCCCCACACTTCTTATCTAAATACTCCGCAATTATTTGTTGTTCATTAATATTTGGACAGCATAGTTTAAATGCTTTCATTGTTTCTTGGCTTATATTCGGTTGTCCTGCTCCATACGATAAAGTTAGAATGTAATCTCTCGCTGAATATAAAACATAAAATAAATATTTGTTATTCAATTTATTCCCGCAAGACATAACACAACATGCTTGATTAGTTGTTGTAGGAAAAGTAAGAATTCCTAATTTTCCTATTGTTGCACCATACATTGCAATTACAACCGAATCTTTATCAAACAATTTTAGAGCAGAACATTCCGCCATTGCAATATTAGTTACTGTTTTACCGATAATATTTATATAAGAATCAGTTAAATCCCCTGTATTTAGCCAAGAAATATCACCGTCATAATAATTATCATTACCTTTTGGTGTTGTTCCACTACCTATACTTTTTAAAAGTCCAAATAATTTTCTGGCAGTCCACTCCTGCGGAATTTCACCAATCCACTCAATCCCCGAATCTTTATATGTATCGTATTTTTTAACAGTTTCACTTTGTAGCATCTAATATATCCTCTAATGTAATTTTGGGTATTGTATCTGGAATATTGTCAACAGGATTATTTTTAAAATAATCATTATGATAATTTATGAACCACATAATTTTTTGTTTTACTTTTTCGTTTTTTTCTTTCTTTAAGTTCGCAAGTAACTTATTTCTGAATATTCCAAAATTTTTCTCATAGCTAAAGAAATAACTGTTTACATAATAATAATCATCACTATCTCTTGTTATATATGCAGGATTCGTCAAAAAAACATTTTTTCTCTGAATTATTATTCTCGGATATATTGCAACATGTTCTTCCAAGTTTACTGCTTCAATTAATGCTTTTCCATGTACAAAAATTCCTGTATCACAAAAATCACCTCTTACAATTGCTCCTCGTAATAAGTATCCTTCTTTTAATGTATTTAATTGTATTAAACCTGCTAAATTGATTAACTTTTCCAATTTTGGTTTATTAAATTTTTCATCCTTGTGCAGTTTTATACCTAAAAGAATATTGTCAGAAAAAATTTTTGCAAAAATATCTTTATTGTTATGTTCATTTATAAACTTTTTATCATTTATTGCTTTCTTATATATTTTATCTAATTTATGCAAATACTTATCATCCGTATCTTTTGAAACAATATCTTTTGTACCTAAAATATCAAGGTAAGCTAAATAATAGTTTTCGGTTTTAAGCTCATTATTGTTATCCATTTACACCTCCATATTGAAATTGGGCAACTTTATTCAAATATGTAAGACAATAATTGTTATGCCATAAGAGTTTTTGCATTACATTTGTATTTCTTTGATTTTTTAATAATTCACCATTAACGAAATTTAAGTGTTTTTGAATTTGTGGAATATGAGCATACCCCCAATGCAATAAATAATCAACAAATAACCAGCCATCCATATCTATACCAATATTGAATGTTTTATCAGTATTTCTACTTATAACAGTATCTATAGCCATTTTGGCTTCATCATCAATTATTATACGAGGGAATTCTGCTTTATTTTCTTCTAAATCTATTACTTTTAACAAACCTTTACCCCATGCAAATGTTTCGTTTGAATAAATTTCGCCTACTGTAACCCCACCTCGTAAAAGGATGTTCCTTTCTAATGCTTTCATTTGAATAAAGGCTAGTACCGCTATAAAATTACAAATTGCTCTATCATTTACTTCATTATCGTTTATTTCAGGTTTTAACGTCAAAAGAATGTTATCAGAAAATATTTTCCAATCTAATACACAAGGTAAACCTTGTTTGGCTGTTTCAATAATATTTTTAGTACAAGTATATATCTCATTTACATCATTTAATTTGTTATCTAAATTATCTTCAAGAATCATCTTCTTTCCACCTAAAATATCAAGATAAGCAATTAAATGTTTAGACGTATTTAACCTTTCATTATTCGGCATTTACCCCTCACCTCCACGATTTAGAATACTCAAAACAATCTGTTTTACTGTTTCCATTTCTTCAGGTTTTGATGTTGCAATAAGTAGCGTTAGTGCAAACAGGGCTGAATTATCTATTATCGGCTTGCCCCCTCGATACAAAATATTATTTCTATTTAAGAAATACAAAAAACAACTTGCACCGATACGTTTGTTTCCGTCTGCGAAACTGTGATTTTTTACTATCAGATATAAAAGCGTTGCCGCTTTTTCTTCTAGTGTCGGATAAAGTTCTTTGCCGTCAAAGGTTTGATAAATCTGATTAACCGAACTTGAAAAACTCTCATCCTTTGGAGTTGCAAAAACGTCTGACGCAAACTCTGACTTCATTTTATCAATGACTGTCAAAAACTCCTGTTCTTCAATTCTTACGGCTTCCTTTGTTGTAACACCTTTAGAATCAAGTTTTTTATGGTCGTAGTTATCCAATAAATCAAGTCCGCCTGCAAAATTATCCATAAGTTTTGCAACATCTTTTGCTTCGTCTAACGATTGAACCTGATATTCCAAACTCCTTGAAAGAAGTTTTATCGTATCTTGCAGAGTTTTAACCTTGTCTTGCTCCTGTTTTAGTTTATGTTCATTGATTGCATAACCCTCAAGAACGTATTTATGTAATACATTGGTTGCCCATTTTCTAAATTCTGTCGCTGTTTTAGAAGTTACTCTATACCCTACAGCTAAAATAACATCTAAGTTATAGTAAGGAATATTTCTTGAAACAGTTCTCTTACCTTCTTTTTGAACTTGTGCAAAAAATGCACAAGTTGAATTTTCATCCAATTCTTGTTCACGATAGATTTTAGCAATATGGCGTTGAATATTAGATCTGTCTTTTCCAAACAATTTACCAATTTTTTCAGCACTAAGCCACAAAGTATTATCTTGCTGAATTACTTCAAGACTGCTTTTGCCGTCGCTTTCATATATTATGATTTCGCCTTTTGATAAATCTTCGGTTTTAGTCATTAAATATCCCCTCTAACACTCCGTCAAGAGATTTTTCAAGTTCTTTTATCTCTGCCATAATATCCTCAGAAGGTTTTGGCGGAACGTATTTGTAGAAATATCTTGTAAACGGTATTTCATAACCGACCTTAGTTTTCTTCTCATCTATCCATGCATCAGGAGCATAAGGAAGAACTTCTCGTTTGAAGTATTCTTGAATATCCTCTTTTAAAGGTACATTTTCTGTATCTCTTAAAGAAGTATCTGCGACAGGCTTACCGCTCTTTAACACAGGGTTGCCGTTTTCATCTTTTTCAGGTCGTTCAACAACGATTTTTGAATACCCAAAATCTTCCGTATCAAAGATTTTACTAACTTCATTTTGAGTAAAATCAGCATAGATTCTTGTAATCTCATCTATATAATGCTTTGGAATATCATTTCTCTTGTTACCCAAAGATTTACGGCGTTTTTCAAACATATTGTTTGCATTAATCAGTTGAACTTTACCTTTTCTGCGATTTTCTTTCTTGTTAGAAAGTACCCAAATATACGTTGCTATGCCTGTATTGTAAAAAATGTCATTCGGTAAAGCAATAATAGCTTCAAGTAAATCATGTTCCAAAATATACTTTCTGATATTAGATGGGCCTGAATCAGCATCACCAGTAAATAGTGGTGAGCCGTTATGAATAATGGCAATTTTACTTCCACCCTGTGTAATATCTTTCATTTTATGAATAGCCGTTTGCAAGAAAAGCATTTGACCATCACCAACAGCAGGAAGTCCTGCACCAAATCTTCCGCCCTCACCTAATTTTGCCTCATCTTCAACAGCTTTTTTATCGTTTTTCCATTCTCTGCCAAATGGTGGATTTGAAAGTATATAGTCAAATTTTTCGTTCTTAAAGTTGTCATCAGACAATGTATTACCATTGCGGATTTTATCAGCATCATTGCCTTTAATAAGCATATCCGCTTTACAAATAGCAAACGTTTCGTCATTGATTTCCTGTCCGAATGGTAACAATGTTGCTGAACTATTTAACTTTTTCAAATAATCTTCTGCAACCGATAGCATCCCCCCTGTTCCACAAGCAGGGTCATAAATAGTCTTAGCAACATTACTTGTTAAAATGTCATTATCATTCGTAAACAAAATGTTTACCATAAGTTCTATAACTTCTCTTGGAGTGTAGTGCTGTCCTGCATCTTCGTTATGAGCTTCTGAAAATCTGCGGATAATCTCTTCAAAGATATAACCCATCTCTAAATTAGAGATTTTATCAGGGTGTAAATCTGCTTTAGGAGTTGTAAATTCCTGAATAACAATATAAAGAAGGTTTTTATCAGCCAAACGCGTTATTTCGTTATTAAAATCAAACTTTTCAATAATCTGTCTTACATTTTCTGAAAAACCGTTTAAGTAGTTTTTAAAATTAGCCTCAATGTTGTTAGCATCATCTAATAAACTTTCAAAAGTGTATTTGCTTGTATTATAAAATTCATAACCTGACGCTTTCTTCAAAAACTGTTCACGCATAGGAAAATCTTCAGCCATAGAGTTGTGTTTATCCAAAACAGCCTGCTTTGTATCAGCCAAGATACAATCAAACCTTCTTATAACAGTTAAAGGAAGAATTACTTTTCCGTATTCGTGCGGTTTATATACCCCTGTTAATTTATCAGCAATAGCCCAAATAAGATTGGCTTTTTCATTAATATTAGATGTTAAGCTCATACAACCTCCTGCATAGATTTATTTTACCATGTTCACCTAATTTTTGCTTACATGTAAAGCTGTATGATTTAAGTATACAAAATCCCTATGTCACATGTGGACATATAGCTAATGATTTATAAATTTTGCAAAATTAAAACGTTAAAAGATAGTAAAATAAGCAGTTTAGGCTTGGGGGATTTTGGTGCTAGCATTTTTTCTGACTTAGGATTTTCATCTTATAAAGTATAGAACCAAGTTCAGGGGTTGAGTTTGATTTTAGGGTTTGGATAGCGGAGATTTCGGAGTCGGTGAATTCAACGAGCTCTTTCATAGAATAATTAATAAATCCCCAGCGTTTGATTTTTGAGCCTTCGTTTACTACATCAACTTGCGGAAATGCATCTCTTATTGCGGATATCATTCTTTGGGCTGTGCGGACACACACGTTAAATTCAATATAAATATCTTTAATGCAGATACCTCTCGGTTCCGCAAGTAACATGTGCAACAATTGCATGAAATCGGTCATTCTTGAATATCTGATTGTATCACTCATTTTCCACCTATAAATTTTCTTTATACATTTTTACTAATTTATAGAAAGAAGTTGGCTTTAATTTTAGTTCTGCCATAGCTTTTCTTGCCGTAATAGAACCTTCTGACCAAATTTTATATACTTCATTCCAATTTTCAGGATATTTTATCTTTGGTCTGCCAAGATGTTTACCTTTTTCTTTTGCAATCTTAATTCCTTCTGCTTGTCTTTGTTTAATAAAGGTTCTTTCTTGTTCCGCTACATAGCTAAGAAGTTGCAAGACGATATCAGAAATTACTTCGCCGATAAGCCCATCTGTTTTTGTTGTATCAAGTATCGGCATATCAATTACTCTAATATGAGCTTTAATATCTTTGACTATTTCACGCCATTCTTCACATATTTGTTTGTAGTTTCTGCCAAGACGGTCAATGGACTTAATTACAAGGACATCTCCTTCTCTAAGTTGAACCTTTAGAGCTTGATACTGCGGTCTATCAAAGTTTTTACCGCTGCATTTATCAACAAAAATATCTCTTTCGTTAATTCCCATATCCAACATAGCTTCAAGCTGTCTGTCTTCGTTTTGGTCAGTAGTGGATACTCTACAATATCCAAAAGTTTTTGTGTTTGTATTAGCCAAGATTGTCTCCATACTTGAGTTTTACTCTTTTTATTGCTTGCGTCTCAAGTATAACGCGCTATTCGTAAATCTCAAGTCTCTTTATGAATATTTGTAAACTTACGTTTTTAAACTTTACGAATAATTTTAGGGGTAAAAATTTAATGTTTATAAAGGTACGCTTTTACGAAGAATGATTTGCGGATTTTCTTTAGATTTTTTAATTAAAATAAAGGAGGGCTTATGGAATTAGAATTAATATACAGCGAAATGGCTTATGAAGACGCACGTCATTTAATGGAACTTCGTCATATTGACTGCATTAAGGTTGAAGAAGAATTAAAACACCTCAAAAAACTTACCGAACTAAAGGAACAAAAAGAAAATTTACTAAAAAGCAAAAGTAAAAAATGTTCTTATATTCCACAAAAATTAATAACGGAGATAATATATTAACTTTCGTTCTGCATTTCCTTTTAAAATTTTTTCTCAAAATATTTACCCCAATTTTTATATTAAATAAAAAGGAGAAAAATTATGTTACTTGCAGAATACGTAATTATTGACGGATTGACAGAAGAATCAGAACAAGAATTGTTAGAGGTAGCGAAAAGTCTAGCAAAACAGACAAAATATGTTGTTATTGAGTGTGTATCAGACCTCTATGACTTATCTTACGGAATAACTAACATAAAATCCGTAATGAATGTTTTAGATACGGATGAAACAGGAAATATTCATTCAAAAATGGCTTTAGTTATGGGAGAGGACTTAGGAGATAGGCATTTAAAGATTAATGTAAAATTCTACGATGAAGAACCAAGTTTCACTGATAATATTTATAACTAAATAGAATATTAATTCCCTAATAAATGAGTACTGATATTTTCAATTACATATAGAGGTATATCATACAATCCGTTTTCATTTATTTTGTAGTCTGATAATGATGTTCTTATAGCTTTTTGCGGAGAATAATCTTTAATATATTGTTGTAAACTTTTTGCTTTCAAATTAGTTGTTGCTTTGACTTCAATAGGAACTACATAGTCTTCAATTTGTGTAACAAAATCAACTTCTGCTACATAAGATTTGCTTGTCCAGTAATGAATATCCGATAAATTTATTTTTAGCTGCTGTAATACATATTGTTCTGTTAAAGAACCTTTAAACTCCGTAAAAATTCTATTATCTTCCAAAATTGCTTTTGCAGGTAGTTTTGACAGGGCACATAAAATTCCTACATCAAGAACATACAATTTAAACACATCAATATCTTCATATGATTTTATAGGCAAATTTGGTTTAGAAATCCTTGTAACTTTATAAACAAGACCACTATCTCTCAGCCAAGCAAGTGCTATTTCAAATTCCTTTGCCCTCGCTCCATTTTTTATTGCATTGTATATAAATTTTTTATTTTCTTTTGCAAGCTGAGATGATATAGAATCCCATACCATTTTAATTCGTTCTGCGGTATTAGAATCAGTGTGTTTTGAAAAATCACTGTTGTATGAGGATATTATTTCTTCTTGTATTTTTCTGACCTCATTAAAATCTCTGTTTTCAACAAATGCCTGAACAACCTCGGGCATTCCTCCAACAAAATAGTAGTATCTTAGATAATTAATGAGTTTTGACGAAAATGTACTTATTGTATCAAATTTATTTTCATTTATCGCTTCTACCAATAATTCTTCACCATTAGCATTTAGAAATTCCTTAAAACTCATTGGATAGAGTGTCATAAAATTAACTTTACCAACTGGAAATCCTGTTCCGTTATGATGTGATAATCCTAAAAGACTTCCTGCAACAATGATATGTAATTCTGGCATTTTTTCTTGAAAATATTTAAGAGAAGTTATTGCATCAGGACATTCTTGAATCTCATCAAATATAATCAATGTGTCATCAGCCGTAACTTTAGTTTGAGCTTCAATCTCAATTTTAGTCAAGAGTTCTTTAACATTTGTATAATCAGTAAAAGCTTTCTGTAAATTTTCATTACGGTCAAATGTAACATAAGCAGTTTTTTTGTAATGTGTTTTGCCAAATTCCTGCATCAACCATGTTTTACCGACCTGCCTTGCTCCTTGTAAAATTAGCGGTTTTCTGCGTTTACTATTTTTCCATTCGATAAGTTGATTTATAGCTTCCCTTTTCATTTTATAGCCTTCGCATTTTTTCTAACGAATAACATGGTACATTATACATTTTTTCCAACGAAAGTCAATCACTAAGTTACATTTTTTCTAACGAAAGGCCATTGTAAATAGTTAAAGGAATTAATTTTTATTTAATGGCTTAAAACCCTATTGTATTCTTTTTCAGTTCAGGGATTTTCTTCAAATCAATTTCTTCTTGTAACATTTTAGAAATAGTTTTAAAATCCGTAATGTTTAAGTATTCACACTTTTTAGCAACATTAGCACAATCACCGCAGCATAGACCTTTGATGTAGTAATCAGTATCAATGTTGAAGAAATGCTTAAATGCAAGTTTTACCTGTTCTTTTGTCATGTAATCCATGCGGATTTTGAATGTAAACCTTCTCAAGCTTGCTTGGTCTAACATGTCCATAAGATTTGTTGTAGCTACAAATGGAATCTTTGTATTTTCTAATTCCAAAAGCAGCTGATTCACTTGTGAGATTTCCCACGTCCTTACCGCATTTGCTCTATCCTGAAGAAAAGTATCCGCTTCGTCTAATATAAGCATAGCATTTTCTTCTTCTGCTTCTTTGAACATAGCGGCTATATTTTTCTCACACTCACCTACATAGCACGACTGAATATCACTAGCTTTCTTGATTATAGCTTTAATGCCGAGTTTTTCCGCAAGGTGCAAGGCATATCTGCTTTTACCTGTGCCAGGAATTCCATGTAAACACAGAGAAAAATTCATCTTTCCTGATTGTTTAATCTTTTCCGTTAAATCTTCCATGTCCATATTGGCATTTACTAAACGTATATCATAATTTCCTAATGGAGTTTCTTCTTTCTTTTCTTCTTTAATGTCACGTTTTTTGTGAACTACTTTGGCAACGGATTCTATGAAATCCTCAAAATCGTTTTCGTTTCCGTCTATCATTTTTGTTGTCTCAACTGCGTTTGCAATGATACTTGGTGAAACGTCATAATTTTCACTAAGTTCTTTAATCTTAGTTTTAGATACTTTAAGCTTATTTTTCCGTACAACTTTGTTCCAAATATTTAAACGTGTAGATTCATCTAATTCAGAGAATTCAACGGCATAAGTCATTCTTCGTAAGAACGCAGGGTCAACCTGAGATATATTGTTTGTTGTGTATATTACAGGACAACCAACATTTTCCAAAAGTTTATTTAAGTACCCTTTACTCGCAGTACCATTATCAGACCAACCACGGTTCAATATGTCTTCCGCTTCATCAAAAAGGATACATGCATTACCTGTTTTTGAGAGAATCTGTTGCTTTGAGTTTAAATCAGCTAATCTTTCTTCCCTTTTTGCTTCATTACCGTTTTTATTTTCGGTAATGACTGTATAAACAGGAATTTTGCAAATATTGGGTATGAGCTTGGATAATTCACTTTTACCTGTTCCACAATTGCCGTAAAGCAGTATATTCACCCCTCTTGCTTTCTTATCTACTGCTGATTTAAGAATGCTAATTACCTTATTTGTTTCCTTTTCCATGTGAGAATAATCTTTTAATGTTAGCGTAGATTTTTCAGGGGTACCCAAAAGAGTATCAACCATTTTCTTCGGCGTATTGCAGCTTTCATCATCAAAAACTTTTATCAAATCATCATTAATTGAAGGACTGTATGATTTGCTTGAAATTAATTTACTAAGAAAAAGGTTGTTTACTATTCTATCTTTTTCACCACAGCGGACCTTTAGGTAAACTTTCGCAAACTTATCAAATCCTCCGCCATTTATAGCACTATTTAAGTCTGAAAATAAATGATTAACCTCCTGCAACACAAGATATGTAAAAGCTTGATACTCTTTATCATTCATCTTATAAATGTCTTTAATAAGCAAAAGTTTCTCTTCAAACTTCGTTTTATGGACAGGAATTTTAGCCTTGGCTTTTGCTATTGTTGATTTTAGACTTCTTATTAGATCATTTTGCTGCGTTCTTGTTGCAGTAAGGACAACACCATCTTCATCAAACTTGAATAAGTTTCTGTTTATATTAAAGTGAAAAATAAAGGTATCTAAAACTTCGTCAAACTCGTATCCCTTAATGTTACAGTAAGGAGCAAGTTTCTCTAAATAATCCAAATACATACGCTTTTCAAAGTTATTCATTTCTTCCACCCCTATTTTTTATACTATTTTCATGTAGGATAATGTCGTCTCTTAAGGTTTCAACATCTTCTATGGTTTCATTGCAAATATAATCTGAATAATAATCAAATATCTTCATTCCGAAAATCTTTAAAGTGTTATGAGTTGTTTCAACTGTTTTAGCCATTATTTAACCTATATTGATTGCTTACAACTCAAGTATAACGGGGATATATGACCATACAGGTCTCGAATAAAAGAAATTAATAAAATTTCTTTAAAAAAGTTGCGCTAATTTTAAGACGACCCACAACCCTCTGGCGAAGACCTTTTTGAAACATAGAGTCCAATACAGATTTTTCATTTTCTCGTGACAGTAGCGTGACAAACTAGCTCTAAAGAGGTTTAAAATAGAATATCTCTATAAACACATTAAAACACCATTATTTTCTTTAATATAATATTTTTGAAGTGACGATACATTTACTTAGATTTATTTACAAAAAATCTGACCTTTACTTACTTAAAAACAGTATTAATGACTATAGCAAAAGATATTATTTTAGCATTTTTTCTGTAAGACTTATTTTATCATATCTATTTTTATATTTTTCTAATCAAAATCTTATTTATTTCCACTGATTACTTGGAAATTTATTTTATTCGGTAATTATTTTTAGGTCTTTATTATCTTTAAGAAACCTGATAATAGCTTGTATTTTATTTGTTACATGTAGCTTTTCGTAAATTGATGCTAAATGAGCTTTGGTTGTATGCTCTGATATACAAAGTATCTCAGATATTTTCGGATTGTGATAACCTTTAATAAGCAAATTTAAAATTTCCAACTCTCTTGGAGTAAGCGTATCCTTCATAATAAGCCTTTCTTAATTCCATACTGCTTATATATAACCTCCAAAATTAGCCAGTTGTATATAGGACAAACGGCTATATTTTTTAATCAGATACGCAGATTGGTAAACTAAAATAATACAAAGGCGAAGATTTAAGCAGGTTGTTTAAGTGATTGTTTATATATTTCCATTACTCATTTTATAAAAAATATTTTACAACGGTTTTAATCAAAAAGTAGCAGTCAACCAAGTTTTCATTTCCATGAGATACGGAGACATTTCATAAATGTCATAAGCGTTATTAGTTAGGATTTCTTCCCCTACTTCCCACCATTTATTTAAGAGGCTTTTAACAAGCCTCTTTTTTAGTGCAAAATTTCAAACAGCCAGCGAGTTTTAGCTATAAACTTTTGATAGAGAATTTCTCTGTAGATTATTTGCGAAAAATTACAAAAATTTTTATATGAAATTCTCTGTCTGAAAATAAATTACCCTCTTAATAACAAATTATGCAACTTCTAATTCATATCCCAGCTCTTGAAATATTTTTGCAATTGTAGAAAATTTAGGTTCTTTTTCTGACTTAAAGATACTGTATAGATGTGTTCTGCTCATACCAACTTTCTTTGCAAAACCAGCAATAGTATCTTTTGCTTTTATTACAATCTCTAATGCACGATAAAATGAATTGAAATCACCATCTTCTAAATAGTCTTTTAAACTCGAATTTAAGTATAACTTAATATCTTCATCAGATTTTAAGTCGTTAACTATATAATTTTCTAAATCGATTGTATTTTTTAGTTCTTTCATTGTATATTTCTCCATTCTTGAAGTATGTCTTTTGCTTTTTGAATATCTTTGCTTTGTGTTGATTTATCTCCGCCTGTGATTAACAGAACAACAATATTATCAATTTCTGTGTAATAAATCCTGTAACCAGAGCCAAATTTTAGTCTAAGTTCAGATATTTCATTATCAATTTTCTTATGGTCTCCAAAGTTATTTTCCAGCAATCTCGTTAATCTTGATTGAACACGAGATTTCGTAACCTTATCCAAAGACTCAATCCAATCAATAAAAGGACTTTTACCATTAGATAGTTGAGCAATTTTGACAATTCTTTGTTCCATATTAGTAGTGTACTCTATAGCAGACATTTTGTCAAGGGCAGAGCTTTATATTATTCAATATTGCTGTTTGTATCTTTAGACATCCATTCATATGGAACTAAAGCTTTATCATTTCGCCACTCTTCAATTAATGAATTCTGAAAATCTTCATTTTTTAAATTAGCATGTTCCGTAATAATTATTTGAAATTGTCCATTTTCTTTCTTAACAAAATCAAAAATAAAATCAAACAAATTTAATACATGCTCCCTTTCACTTTCTGATACAATTCCTTTTTCTTTGTATGCTTCTATATTTTCTTCGGTCTCAGTCATAAAATATACTTGAGAGGGTTGGTCTAAAAATAAAAATCTTGGGACTGGGCGTTTATGTTTTATAAAATGATTGTGAAAAGCCATTGTAGTTATTAAGTTGTAATATAAATACGTTTGAGCACTTCCGGTATCTTCTAATGAGAAAAATTCATTTTCTTCACTATCATATATATTGACTGTAACATTCTTAGGATCATATGCAATCTTGTCTTTTTTGTGCTCTAAATTGGTTTTAAGATTATTATTTAATTCTGTCATATTTGAATTTAAATTTGAAATTATTGAATTAAATTTGGCTTCTTCTTTTTTGTAATCTAATAATTTATCAATATTCTCAATCTGTTTTTCTATATTTTTTATTTCTTCTGCCAAGTAATCTTTGTTTTCTAATTTTTCGACACTATCTAACCATAAAGAAATTCTACCAATTGTTAATAGATATTTGTTTTCTAACTTTCTATTATTTTCATATTGTTCTTCTTGTTTTTGCAATGCTATAATATTCTCTTTATTTTTACTATATTCGCTTTTTAAAGTTACTAGTTCTTGGTTTAGTAATTGTTCCTGTTTTTTTAACTTAGGAAAACTAGCCATTGCAGTACCCAAAGAATTTTTAATTTCTTTATATTTATCTTCTATGCTAACAATATTTGGAGTTTTTTCTTTAATAGGTGAAGAACATAGTGGACAAACATGACTATCTTCCAAATCTTTATATAATTCTATAGAACGAAGTCTCACTTCGTGATATTTCTTTTCTGTTTCATATGAATTTATTATATCTAAACGAGAATTAATGGCAGATAGCTCTATGTTAATACTATCAATTCTGTTTTTTATTTGTTCATTTTCTTTGAATAAATCATCTAATTTTGTTTTATTTGATAAATCTACATCAAAAGCCGGTTTATTATTTTGAGCTTGTAATAATAAATCATATATTTTATTCGTTTCATTTGGTGGTTCTAATTCTGAATCTAATATACCAATATTTTGGCATTCTAATAATAAGCTCAATCCACGAGCAAGTCCCTCTCCTTTAATTTTTTCATTCTCTTCAATTTCTCTTAATTTTTTTCTTAATTCTTTTTCAAGTTGCTCTTTTTGGTTTAATAAGTCTATTTTATCTTCTCGCATTGCTCCTATAAAATAGGGTAAAGTATTTTTTAAATCTTGCTTTTCCCAGTAGTCTTTTACTGCCGGAAATAAAGTATCCTTTTGAGAAATAGTTCCTTGTAATTGAAATGCATAATTTAATGCATGTCTTAAACTTATCTGAAAAGGTTTTCTGGTCTGATTACTATTTGGTACATACTTGATTTGATTTATACCTAATTTTGATGCAATTAATAATTCAATATCATCTATATTAGAATTTGAGTCTTTTGGTGCAACTTTTGGTATATTTATATTTTCTCCTTCAAGGATATATGCTTCATTTGTTGTTTTTGACGGAAATTCAGGGTTTTTTCTTGCTATAAAAATTTCTTCATTTTCTATTTGTATTTTGATAGCAAACCAAGATATAGCTTTTCTTATATTTCTTGCAACTTTACAATTTTTACTCCCAAGACAGTAGTCAACAATATCTATTAATGAAGATTTACCGGTAGATGATTTACCTGAAATAATATTAATTTTTCCAGTTTCAAATTTTAATTCTCTGACATTTAAACCATCTTTACTGTACAATATAATTTCTAAAATTTGCATTATATGTTTACTCCCATTGTTATAAATACATTATAGGCATCTCCACAAAGAGCTAAAAAATTCCCTATTTTTTCAGATTTTTCAAAATATTTTTTAAGTTCAACTTCTGATATTTTATTTGAAGCTTCAATAATTAATAATTCACCATTTATTATTTTTATAAGCCCTAGTTTTGCTAAAAACAATAAGCCTTCTTTTGTAATTTGTTTAAAATCTATTATTCGTTCAGCAAAATCATTTAATAAATCTGGTTTGTTTTGAAACCACGATGAAAAACTTTTTCTGGTATATGCAATATCATCAAATATTTCTGGTTTGAATATAAGAGGCAAAACAAAATATATTAAAGGATATGGCATTGCAGTTTTTTTATTCTGATATCCTTTTATTGCACAATGAAGGATTTTTCCACAAAAAGCAGGGTTATATAAATAAGCAATTTCTGGAGCTCTTTTCTCCCATACTTCCATCAACATTAACTTTCAACCTCCATATCTAATCCTTCTTCTTGTTTTTCATTTATACTCAATTTTTGAATATATTCTGGATGCCAACCTATTCTTAGGGAATTTGATAATATGTGATATGAACCACGCATAATATAGAAACCTCTATTTGAATGTATTCCACTACTGCATATTGGTAATTTCAAATCGCCAACTTGAAAATATATATCTTTACCTAAGTTGATTTTGTCACTTTCACTACTTATAGTGCGAGTATTTTCTAATTTCGATTTTACTTGTTCCCATTCTCGAATAAGTCGTTGCTCATATTGACTTAAATCATTTATATATAACTTGCCTTCTGTTATCCATTTACTTCTTTGCATATAAGCACGATAATAATCTAAAACGGCATTGGCTATTTCATTATCATTAACTAATATTAAATGAAGTTGCTTTATAAAATTCTTTTGTTCCGGAGATAAGTATTCAACGGTTACATCACCAAAATCAAATTCATAATCTATTGGTAAACTATCTTTTTTGAATTCATCACTTATATCAGATATTTTTTCATGAAGTTCACTATATGTAATGGGAATATTATTGTTTTCTTTAAGATTATTTATAACTTTGCTAAACCACCATCCAACTAATTTTTCATAAAAATAGTTAATTTGTTCTCTTCTTACAGAAAATCGTAAAATCTGCTTAATATTGTTTTGCACATTTTCAATTTCCGGTTGATTATCTAAAATATATATGTTTTGAACTAGCTTAGTTTTTAATTGTAAATCTAAACTATCAAAAGACACATAATAATCCTCATTTACATGTTTTCTTATATTTTCGTCTAATAATCTTTTGTTTTTGTTTTCAACTCCTTCTCCAGATATTTTTATAAGTTCTTCTAATGCTTGTTGAGTGTTTCGTAGATTTTTATCAATAGATAGTTTGCTAGCAATACTATCTGTACTAGCTTCGACTGTTGTTGTTAAAATAAAAGTTGTATTGTTTATATCAATTTCATTATTCTTAATTCTTTCTGACCATATGCGTAATGTTTTCCATAAATCCTCACTTTTATCAGATATGGAACCTTGTCTGTTTATATGATGCTTATTTTGATATAAAGTTAAATGATTATTCCCCATTTGAAAATCAATATCATCAATATTTTCTATATATATTTGTGCATTATCGCATTCTTCAATATCCTTGCTCATTAGTATTTGCAAAGCAAAAAATGGTTGATAAAAATATCCTAACATTGATGATTGTGCAGAGGAATCGAACATATACCTATCCCTTATCTTATTAAACAATGATACAACAAAAATAGCTAATTAGATACTAGCTTTGTGTACTATTGAAAATTTTTCAAATTCCTATTTTTGTGGTATAAAAATCATATCTGTAAAGGAGGTTTTATGGCAGACATCTCTCCAAGTGAAAATAATATATCAACAGTTTTTAGAAAATTTTACTATATTGATTTCTACCAAAGAGAATATAAATGGGATGAAACCCCAGTAAAAATTTTATTAAAAGATATTTTTGACAGATTTAATTCTTTGTATAAACCGGATATCGAACCAAAATCAGATAATATTAAAAGTCAGTACAAATGGTATTATTTAAACACATATATTACAAATGAAAATGAAGGAAGAGAATATATTGTTGATGGACAACAAAGATTAACTACATTGACATTAATACTAATTCAATTGAAACATTTATCGATAACATTTGATTCAAAATTAAAAAAATTAATAGAACGATTAATCTATAGTGTCGGTGATGATGGAGAAGATGTTTTTTATATGGGAGATAAAAATAGAACAAACTATTTGGAAGAACTATATAATAAAAATATAGATAATATTGAAAAAAATAATTTTCAAGAAAATATATCAGTAAAAAATATGTATGAAAATTCTGTTGTAATAAACAAAATTCTGAATAATGAACTAAATGATTTACACAGATTTGAAAGTTTTGTCCAATTTTTCCTAAATAAAATCATATTAATTAATTTAAAAGTAACAGAAGGCAATGATGTCCCTATGGTATTCGAAGTTATTAATGATAGAGGAATGAAACTTAATCCTCATGAAATTTTAAAGGGAAAATTATTATCACAAATCAACAAAATTGATGTAGATAAATATTGTAATTTTTGGGAAAATTCTATTAATAAACTTGAGCTCTCTAATGGTCAAAAAAGTCCAGATGATTTTTTCACGTTATATTTTAAATCAAAATTGGCATCAAGTAGAGCTGAAGGGAGAAATTTTGATACAGACTATCATAAAACAATATTTAAGGATGAATATAAAAAGATTCTAGGTTTTAACATTAGTCTAAGCAATGACCACATAAAAAATATAAAGGAATTTATAGAAAAAAATTTAAATTATTATTCTAAATTATATTGTAAATTGAATGAGTATAGTTTTAATTTACATGATGCACAGCCATATGTATACTACAATTCATTAACACAAATGGATGCATATAAATTAATAGTAATTTCTGCCTGTGATATAGATGATAGAAAGGAAGAAGAAAAAATAAAAGAAATATCTAGATTATGGGATAGGCATTATGTATTATTGGTACTAAATGGAGTTTATGATAGTAACCAAATTCAAGAAGATGTTTATACAATTATAGATAAAATTAAGAAAAACAATAAAATAGAAGAATATGCACAAATATTTAATGAAGTCTTGATAGATAGATTAAAAGAAAAGCGTTCAGAAGAAGAAACTAGCAGCGTATATAATTATAATGTATTCAAACAGAGAGGTTATTCTTCATTAAATAGAACTTTTATTAGATATTTCTTAATGCGTATAGAACAATATATTGCATCTAAAACTGGGCATAATTTGCAAGATGATTTATGGGATTATATAAGTTCTAGGAAAAAAGATGGTTATGAAATAGAACATATTTTAAGTAGAAATGATGAAAGCTTAGGTAAATTTGATACAGAAGAAGATTTTAACGAGAAAAGAAATATGCTTGGAGGGTTATTACTACTTAAAGGACGTGATAATAGTGCATCGCAAAATGAACTTTATTCAGAAAAATTGAAAACGTATGCATCTTCTTTGTACTGGAATCAAACATTAACGGAAAGCTTTTATCACTGTAAGCAAGAAAATAAGGATTTTGTTGAATTTATTAACTCAAATTTAGAAAATGGATTAAAGCTAACAAAAATTGATGACTTTGATGAAAAAGCATTAAATGACAGAACAAAAATTTTATTCAAGTTAACTCAATTAATATGGAATTAATATTTATTCGATAATATTTCTTTAAGATAGCTAGTATACTCTTCTTTCAACCATGCCGGCTCAACAATTTCTACATTTGTTCCCCATTTAAAAATGTTCCACAGGATTGATTTTGTTCCGGAGGATGTAAAAGTTACAATAACTGCTCCATTTTTTTGTTGTTTAATTTGCTGTGTCGGATGAAAATTATATTTCATAACATCATCAGCAATTTCTTTTTTAAATTTCAATTTAACTTTTACAGGTTTATCGTGAAAAATTCCGAAAGAAGAATTTGCCCAAGTTTTTAGATTAAAATCAGAATCTGGAGTAAAATATTCATCAATTATTTTTATCTCTGAAATTCTATGTAAAAGATATTGTTTAATTTTTCCGTCATTTTTTGCTACAAGATAATGTCTTTCTCCGTATAAAATTCCATAAGGCTCGACTATTACTATCTTTTTAGGTTTTAACCCTTTTTGTATTTTAAATCCTGCAAGATTTTTTTCTTTAATATCGTAGTAATCTTTAGCTTGATACGAAAATTCCAGTTTTTTCATAGATTTTATTGCAGTGCGTATTGTTGAAAGAATCTTTTCATCAATTTGAAAATTTGCACCCTGTCTAACAGCATACCCCTCACTTTCCATAAGAGCTTCAACATCATTTTCTAAAGATGATAAATTCGGATTATTTGCACTTTTTATACATTCAATTACTTTTTCTATAACAGAAGTTTTATCTGATAAATTATTTATTTTACACAAATTCTTTATACTAACTAAATCAGCTATATCATCAGAAGTAAAGTTATATAGATTAACTGGTTTTCCTTTAAATCCCCACCTTTTAATTTTACTGTTAGTTTGAAGTTCTGAGGTTTGTGGGAAAAGTTCAAGAACAACATCTTTCATTCTTTGTGCAGTTCTTCTTGAAACTCCAAATTCTGATTGGATTTCAGCTAAACTAACACCGTATGTTTTTGATTGCATTAACATTATTAAATCAATAATGTCTTTTAATCTGTTCATTCTGTCATTTTGTTCTGCCATAGTCATATTTTACCACACCAAATCACTTTGTATGAATACTTCCTCATTACAAATAAAAGCTGTCAATTTTGCATTTTCTTCTTTTCCGCATCCTGTATCAATTCCGATTTTATCATCTGCTATATATGGTTCACAAAAAGGTGTATGACCAAAAATTACTCTTTGTTTTAAATTATGCTTTTTATCAATAAATTCATCTCGAATCCAAAGAAAATCATCTTCCGTTTGTTTATCTATAGTTTTATCCGGATTTATTCCTGCATGAACAAACAGATATTTATCAGTTAAATAATAAGGTTTAAGATTTTTGAAAAAATCCCCATGTAACATCAGCATATCAAGTAAATTCTCGTAGCTATTTATTGTTTCATTTCCGCCATTTATCAACCAAAAATTAATGTCTGTTTCGCTTTTTGTTTTGAGAATCTTTAAAAGCATTTGCTCATGATTACCTTTTAAAAATATGCAATTTATGTGTTTTGAAAGTTCAATAAGTTTTTCTATAACTTCTTTTGAATATTTGCCTCTATCTATATAATCACCTAAAAAAACACAAGTGTCGTTTCTTTTTAAATTTAATTTTTCTAGCAAATTTTCAAGTTTATAAAATTCGCCATGTATATCTCCTATTGCAATTAATCGACCTTTTTTCACTTATGCAATCCTTTCACCTTTTTCATTAAATAATGCTGATTTATTATTTAATTCTGCTTTAAAAATATATCTATTATTTAATTTTTCTACTGTTACACTATCGTAGATAAAATCAAGAATAATATTTTCTTCTAAATCAATTACACCGTACTTGCTTTCTAATGTCGCTTCTAAATATTGATAACCATCTCCACCATTTAAGTAGTCGTATTTACAGTCTATTATTAATTGTAAATCATTATTTAAAATTCCAAACTTATAATCTTTTACAACAATTGCATAATTGATTCTTGGGTATATATCATCAAAATTTAATTCCAAGTGTATATTTTTATATTTATCCATAATAAAACCGGTAGTTAAAAAATCATCTTTATTTATCATAATAATAAAATTTTCTCCCCATTCCTGTACCGGATTAGAATAATTGAAATCAACTACAACATTACCATTTCTGTCCAGCAGTCCCCATTTCCCATTCATACGCATTCTGCAATACTTATCATAATTTTTCCAAAAATTTACCCAGCCAAATTCATAGCCCATATCATATTCAAATTCTTCTGATAAATCATCATATATAAATTCTGTCAAAGGATTTCCTTTAATATCTATCAATCCGGATTTTCCGTTTAAAACAGCAACGGTATATTCTCTATCTTCAAAATTTAAAATGTGGTCATACTTAAAATTATTTGATATGTTTAATGTTTTTTTATAAGTCTTTGTCATATTAAATTCCTTTTTTATATTTTAAGTATAACTTAATTGTGTGTCAGAAACGGACACGCATCAAGTCTATTGACAAAAAACTTATCAATTACAAATTATTAAATGTTTTCAATAAAGCATTTAATAAAAGGTTATTTTTTATATTTACCCTATAAAACAAAATCAAAAAGATATTTAATATCAATATCAAGAGCGTTAGCAATTTGTTCAAGATTTTTAATAGTTATGTTAGTTTTTCCTCTTTCTAAAAGCCCGACAAAAGAACGATTGAGGTCAGCTTTTTCTGCAAGAGCTTCCTGCGACAAACCTCTATCTGTTCTTATTATGCGAACTTTATGTCCGAGTTTTTTAATAGTATTTTCGTTTATCATATTACAATTTTATTTTTGTTTAAATGTGTTTACCAGTTCTTGTTATATGCAAAAGATGTATATTATAATCTTTTTGTGTTATATTATTATCAAAAGTCAAATAAATAATCTGTGCCGAATCTGGCATGCTACTTTGGTAAAATAGTAACGAGGTAAAAATGAATAACTTTTTACAAAAATTATCTACAATCTTAATAGCTGGAATTTATACTATTTCTCCAATGGACTGTGTACCGGATTTTGTTCCTGTTGCAGGACAAGCAGATGATATTTTGGTAATTGTAGTTGCGATTTTGTACATTATTTATATTTCAAGAAAAAACAAGGAGTAATTTATGTTTACGCAAAAATATAAGGCAAAAATTTATGTTGATGGTTCAAATTTTCCTATTGCTGTTGAAACAGAAGCAACAACTCGTCAACAAGCAATAAAAATATTAGAAAGTAAATACAAGATTAAAAAATGGTTTGTTCATCCGCAATTAGCAAAATAGGTAATGTAATGAGTATTTGGTTAATTATATTAGCAATAATTTTGACCTTTGTTATTTTTGGTATTATAAGAAGTATACTGGGTTTAGATGGCTTATTAGGTTGGATATTATCTATTTTAAGTTTAAAAATTTTTGACGATTATTTTGTTGGTATCGGGAGAAAGATAAATCTTGCAATTGGTTTTATCAGTTTTATATTATCTGTTATTATAGTTTTTTTAGGCTTAAAATTTTTTGTTTTTTGTAATAATGCTGTTGACTATGCTGTTAATAAGAGTAAAACTTCTATTGCTATAAAAACAAAAATAAATAATAGTGTTGCTATAAAAAAGCGGATACCAATTCTCATATTTATATTCAAAAAATTAAAAATAGGAAAAACTCAATTATACAAGATATAAAAAATAAAATAAATAATTTCAATAAAGATTAATAGAGGATTAGCTGTTATGGAAACAATACTTGTTATTACGTTTATATTTTTAATTATCTCAAGAATAACCCATTGCATAAGTGCAGATTTTTGGCACATTATTTTGTTTTCGGCATTATTGTATAAATTTTTAGAATCGAAATGGGATGATGAATTAAATAGTGTTGTTGGACTTATAATAGCTTTAATTTGCATTCTATTTATACGTTTTATTTTGATAAAAATTCACGTATGGAATTTTTTAATTACTCCTCTTTGGGGTGGTTAAATGTTATGCTAAGTAAAAAAGTATAATATAAAATAGGTTAAAGGAGTAAAATATGACATTTAATGATGAAATCCAAAAATATTTAAAAAATAAAACTACAGTCAAAAATGTATTTAGCCATCCTGAAATTCTGCCTGAAACAAAGGGGATTTATATTTATACTGTTCCGGATAATAATATCAGTATAGAATTTTTAAATACAACAACCGCTAAAGAAACATATAAAGGTAAAAGTTTGCTTTATTCTGCCGAATTACTAACAGATAAATTTAATAATGGCGATAAAAGAGTTTTGTATATTGGCAGTACGCCAAGTGAAAACCTTCGAAAGAGAACAAAATCAAGAGCAAATTATTCAAA
Organism: uncultured bacterium; assembly: GCA_902797965.1. Lineage (GTDB taxonomy): Bacteria > Cyanobacteriota > Vampirovibrionia > Gastranaerophilales > Gastranaerophilaceae > CAG-196. The sequence continues at coordinate 134,325 of CADBUY010000001.1, read as the reverse complement.
AGAAAAAATTAAAGACATAAGAGCTCGTGGCGGAAGAGCTTTATGGCAAATAAAAGACTGGGAGGATATCGGATTAAACTTTTATTACTATGAGACAGAAGATTGCAGAGCCATTGAGCACGAACTGTTGGTTTTATACGAAAAAGAATGCGGAGTCCTACCGGTTGCAAACTGGGTAAAATAATTTACGATAATTTATGATATTTTTCCAATTTATGTTAATTTTTTGAATTTTAGATATTAAAAAATATAGCCATAAACAATATATAGAATTTAATTAATTATCGTTAATTAATATATTTTTCCTGTTCTTTCCAATTATATGTTTTAATATTAAATAATTTTGAAACAGTTAAATCTTTTGGCTGAGTACCCTGTATAATATTTTCTACAATTTTGGGAGATAGAAATCGTAAATTTAAAACTTGTTTTATATAACTGTTGTCTTTTAAATTTTCTAATTTTTGTATATCTTTTGTATTTTTAACTTTTCCGCTTAAAAGAAGTTCATGCCAGTAAAAACTTCTAACTATTGCTTTTATCAAATTTTTATTAACATAAGATTCTTTATTTTCTCCGTTTTTAAGAATTAAAACATTACATCCTTTTGAACTTCCTGTAGAAATTCTGATATCTTTTCTTATAGTTATAAATTCATTATTTATTTTTTCTTCTGTAACTTTTCTACCGAAAAGTGAATGTAAAAATTCTTGTATTTTATTCTGCCGTAACACTAATTCAATGTATTCTCTTGAAACAATAATTTTTTCTATAAAATCTCTAATTACATGAGTAGTAAAAATTTCATTATTTTTTAATTTATTTATAACTTCATTTTGCAATTTTATAGGAAAATCATTTATATATGATTGTAAATTTATATCTAAAAAATAATTTTTTATTTCGTCAGTAACAAATTTTTCTATTTCGTTTGCAGGGAGTTTTGAAATCGTACCGGCATTAACTTTATTAAATTTTGTTATTGCTAAACTAACATAATATCTATATTTTTTCTTTCTAGTATTACTATGACTTGGGGACATTCGATTGTCATTATCATCAAAAAGTTTTCCTGCCAATAAAGAATTCGTTGTCATTTTTTGATTATTATTATTGTTAATATTATCTGATAATAATTTTTGTGCATTATTAAAAACTTCTTCACTAATTATAGCTTGATGTTCTCCGTCATAAAAATTATTTTTATGTTTTATTTTTCCTATATAAACTTGGTTTTGTAAAATATGATATAGTTGTCCTTTTTCAAAATGTTTATCCGTTTTTGATTTAATATTATGTTCGTATAAATATTCTTTTAATTTTGGTACACTTTTTAAATCAAGATATTTTCTAAATATTAGTTGTACAGTTTTTGCATCAGTTTCACTAACTAAAAGTTTTTTATTTTCTTTTACATAACCTATCGGAACTCTGCCTCCCATCCACATACCTTTTTTCTTAGAGGCTGCAATTTTATCCCTAATCCTTTCTCCTGTTACTTCTCTTTCAAATTGAGCAAATGATAACAAAATATTTAATGTTAATCTCCCCATTGATGTTGTTGTATTGAAATTTTGTGTAATTGAAACAAAACTTGCTTTATGCGAGTCAAATAGTTCTACAATTTTTGCAAAATCAAGCAATGAGCGAGTAAGTCTATCGACTTTATAAACCACAACTATATCAATTTTATCATCTGCGATATCTTTAAATAATTCTTTTAGTGCAGGTCGTTCAAGATTTCCTCCAGAAAAACCACCATCATTATACTGTTTTTCAATCAAAATCCAACCTTCGTGTTGTTGTGATTTAATATACGATTCGCATGCTTCACGTTGTGCATCAAGTGAATTAAAATTCTGCTCTAATCCCTCTTCGCAAGACTTTCGAGTATAAATTGCACATCTGATTTTTGATTTTTTATTAGTTAAGTTTTTATCCGTCATTTTTCCTTAACTCCAAAAAACACTTTGCCATTCCACTTTGTACCTGTTATAGTATTTGCAATAGAGGAAAGACTTTCATATAATGCACCTTTATATTTATATCCGTTTTCTTCAACAAAAACTTCATATTTTTCGCCCTTAAATTCTCTTACTAATCTTGTTCCTACTGGTAAAAATATAGTTTTAGCTTTTGAAATATCCTTATTTTTAATTGTTCCACTATTCGCATATACTTTAATTAGCTTGTCGAGCTGTTTTTGACAGCTTTTATTAAAAATAGTATCGGTTTCTTGCTGATTATAATAATTTAAGTATTTTTCTAAAAATACTTTACTAAAATAAGGAAAAGGAGCTTTTCCAAATTTTTGTTCCCAAAATTCAGTCAGCTCCTTTTTGATAAACTTTTTTTCTTGAGTTTTCATGATTTATAATTTACCTTTGGTCTATCAATCACTCGAAGTCGATTTTTTGTCAAGTTATATGTATATTATTCATCAGCTTTTATTCCGTAGTGTTCCAATACCTTAAAATGAAAATCTAACAATTTTTGTATTTGTTCATCAGACATTCCTTCAAATTGATGTTGTAAAAACGCTATATGAAGTTTAATGACTTCTATTAGTTCATCTAATTCTTGTTCCGTTTGATTTACATTCTCCTCTGCTATTTTTTTTGTATAAGCTTTCATTTTTTCAATATCTACTTGGGTTACATTTTCTATATCTTCTTTTGAATGGTTATATTTTAAGCTATCCCAATTTCTTCGAATTAAATCATGAACTTTTTTTTCTTCAATTCAGTAATCATCTTCTGCAAATGGGTCAAGTGCTATAATTTCATAATCCGTATTTTCTTTAGGTCGCCATCTATTATCCAGTTGTTCAGGAGTAAGGCATCTCTCACATGAATAATGAAATACTAAATTACATAAATCTTGAATTTCACCAATTTTTTTATATGCTATTGTAGCTTCAATATCTTTTATTCTTTGTATTTCTTCATCTCTTTTTTGATATAATTTTTTCTTTTTAATAGCCCATTGTCTTTTTTCATAATTTTTCCATAATTTTAAAAAAGCAGGAGGTACCGACTTCCCTTGTGACATTTTTTGAAATATACCTCGCATTGCAATTTCTGCATTTGTCATTTTAACAGATTTACCGTTATAATTAACCTCTTTATACTCATTATATATACGTTCAAATAATTCATCCGGAGTTTCAACTTCTTCTTGTTGTAATTGTTTTTTTTGGTTTTCTGCCTTTCGGATTCCCTTTGTTACCTTTTTGAAAACGAGTGTTCTTAGGTGGTTTCTTATAACCAATCTCATACTCGGAATTTTTGTAGTTCTCTCCGAACATTTCTTTTAGTTGTTTTTCTTTAAGTTCTTGTTTTGTTGCATCTTCCCATTGTTGTTCATTTTTGAATTCTTCCATTTTATTTTTCCTCCTTTTTTAAAATATTTTCTACATATTTGACTGTTTTTTTACAATTTTCTTTATATCTATGAATAATTAAATCACAGTATTTTGGCGATATTTCTATAATGCGAGCTTTTCGCTTTGCTTTTTCGCAAGCAAGTAATGTTGACCCTGAACCTCCAAAAATATCAAGAACAATATCACCTGCTGACGATGCATCTAAAATAATTTCGTGCAACAATCCTACAGGTTTCACAGTTGGATGCATTTTTAGGAGTTTTAACGATTTAGGATTTGTCGCACTAATACCTTTGCAATCCCAAACATTAGTACGATATCTTCCGTTTTTACCAAGTTCAATATTATTAATATGTGAATTTGTACCATTTTTAAATAAACAAACAAATTCGTGTTGGCTTCTGTAAAAACTGCCCATTCCGCCTAGCATTTTGTTCCAAACACAAATATTTTTTAGCTCAGAATAAAATTTGTTTCCTGCATTTAAAAAGTTATTTACTCCTCGCCAATCGATAAACAAATAGTGCAAGGAACCATTTTTAGAAAATTTTATTAGATTTTTCATAAAGTTTTCACTAAATTTTACAAATTCTTCTTCTGACATTTCTCCGGAAGCCATTGCAAATTCATCATGTTCCGTTTTGCAAACATGACCTTTGATTGGTACGTTATAAGGAGGATCTGTAATAATTAAATTTGCTCTTTCTTCTTTTAATAATTCATTATATGAAATTTCATTTGTAGAATCTCCACACAAAAGCAAATGATTTCCAAGTTGCCAAATATCACCAACTTGAACTCTTTCTTCAATTTCAAAAGATTTAAGCTCATCTGCTTTATCAGTTTTTACTTTCTTTGTTTCATAATTATCTAAAATAATTGCATCTACTTCTGCAACATCAAAACCAGTATCGATAATTTCAATTTCATCTTTAATAGTAAGTTCTGATAGTTCAATTTTTAAAATATCACTATTATATTTTGCCTCTTCTGCAATTCTATTATCTGCAAGTCGATAAGCTCTAACTTGTGAATCTGACAAGTTTTCAAGCATTATCACAGGAATTTTGTTGTAATTTAACTTTTTTAGAGCCTCTAATCTGCCATGACCTGCAATAATTGTAAAATTTCTGTCAACTAATATAGGTGTAACTACTCCAAACTTTTTCATACTTGAAACAAGTTTGCTAATTTGTTTAGAAGTATGTATTTTTGCATTTTTATCATACTTCTTTAATTTTTCAATCTCTACATATTTAATTTCGAGATTCGGATTTTCGTGGTTTTTTACTTTTTTTACCATGATTTTTCTCCTTTTTTAACTACGGTCAAAATTTTTCTAAATTTTTCCAATTTAATATAAAATTTTGCCGTTATGTATTATCTCGTTTTTCAGGAAATGTACCTTTTGAATGGTCTTTCTTTGTGTTTTTTTGAAAATTTTTACACTTCTTAATAAAAATATAGCAAAATTATCTATTTTTAATAGAAAACAGATATGCCTGAATATATCTTATTTTAAGCTTTGTATAGTTATAAAAATGATAAAGTGAAAATTATATAAAAATAATAAAATTTTAAATTAAATAAATGATATTATCGTATTTTACAATTTTTTATTTAATTCACTGTTTATGAATTAAATAAATTCCCATTTAATAATAAAAAAAAAACATTTTAAGAATATGGGAATTTTTGGCGATATTCCAGAATATAGGAGTATTTTTAAGCAAAATTTATATAAAAATTTCCCATTTATTTATAAAAATTCCCATAAAATTGATTTTTTTGGAGAATTTTGCTACGAGGACTACCAGCTCCAGATTTTAAAAGGACTTTATTAAAAGGTCCTTTTTTTAATGTCAATTTTTCCCGACAGTAGTGGAGTTTCCGTAAAAAGAGAGAATTAGATGTAAGCTGACGAGTAATTTGGTCGGAACGCATAATTTGGTTTAATGGCTATAACCCCTATAAACACTAGATTTTTAGGTCGGAAGCGGCCATGTATCCTAACGAGCAGATTGATTATTAACGGATTGTACGATTATTTTTGGAAAAGTGGCTTGCTGTTTGAATTTCGGCGGTTGGAAGTATGTTAATATGCCAATAATCAAACTGCTCGTATTTGCTCGTTTTCTGCTCGTTTACGGATAGTATGATTATTGGTTTCAAACCTTTTCCCAGACTGAATATAACGCAAGTTTGATTATTTACGGATAGTACGATTATTTTGGAAGAGGAAAGTGTGAGCAAGTAATGTATGTTTGTAATTAATTTTAAATATTTTATGCTATACTTGGGGTAAATAAAAAGGATAAATTAAGGAGTACAGGGGGAAATAATTATGCAAGTACAATCAATAAATACTTATAATAATCAGCCAAGTTTTAAAGCAATAAAGTATCAAGACGGATTATTAAATAATAAAAATCGCAAAGCGGTTTCTGATTTTATTGCAAATAGATTAAATGAAATTGACCCAAGCGATAGATTAAAACGCAGTTATGTTAAAAGAGCCAAATTTTGGGGATATGATATTTTATTTTCAAAAGGCGAAAAAAAGAACTCTGTTAGAGTTGATGTGGTATCTACTTTGTTAGAAGAAAAAGCTGCTCCATACAACGGGGTTCCCATATATGATTGGACACATGTCGGCACTTATTCAAAGCCAGAAGAATTTAATATTCAACATTTTAATAATACATATAGACAAAGTGAAAAATCAGCAAAAAAACAAGGCTGTGTTTGGATTGGAATTTTAGGAGTACTATTTTCAGGATTAGTTGGGGTCATTGGTTATGGTATAAAAAAAGATTTGACTTCTGCTGAAAGAAAACCCAATACAACTGTTGTTGTTAAAGACAGTTTAAAAACAGATAGCATTAAACCTATATTAGAAGATAGTTTTAAATTAGGTAAAAAGATTATTAAAAAATAGGTGTAAAGGGGTAAATATAAATTTTGTTTCCCTCGCCCATCGGGAGAGGGTTAGGGTGAGGGGTTAATAGAAAGGAAAAATTATGCAAGTGCAAGCGATAAATACTCAAAATAATCAGCCAAGTTTCGGTGCAAAAATTGTTATAAAAACAAAAGACATGCAAACTTATATGGATTATTTAGCGAGATACACTAAAGCCGAAAAGCCATATTATAATTCCTCAAAAGATTTGGAACTAACAAATAAAATTTTTGATGCGTTTGAAAAACACCCCTCAAAAGAAGAAATTGTGCCTGATGTTGCATATTTAAAAAATACATTAACTAATGCAAGAGGAACAATAACATCATCAAAAACCGCATTTATTGACACCGAACCTGCAAGAAGTGATAGTATTGCACCTATTAAAAATATTTTCAGAAGAATATTAGATCCCGAAAACAAAAAACAATTTAACAGGCTTGTCGGGGAAGAACACACACCGATTTATGAAAGTTGGTGGAAAGAAAATATTGCACCGATTTGGGAAGATATTAATAAGAATTTTAGAGAAACAACATTTTTCAAAAAAAATTATGACAAAGAGTTTAATGCTGATTTCAACAGAGAAAGCGGGAAGTCAGAAGATTTTTTCAATCAAGAAGGCAATTTTTGGATAGAACTCCACCATAAAATATATGGGTAATTAAAAAAACAGGAAGTTCAATTTTAACTTCCTGCTCTTTATAATATATAATTACTAATTAAAAATTTTCTTTTCCAATGCGGCTAATTGTTTCTTAACGACAGATGCAGGTTTTTCTGCCGCAACATAATCTTCAAGTCCTGCATATTTAATTATAAGGTCTTTTGCATCAAAGGATTTTTGAATTTTCTGACCGTCTGTAATTCCATTAACATGTTTAATTGTTTCTTTGATTTCATTATTTACATTCAAATCCATTTGATAATATGTATGACTGCCGCCTCTATGTTTAGATGCTATATCAATAACATCACTTTTTCCGTCAGCTAACAATTTTTCAACTGCTCTTATAAATTTTGACCCTTCATCATATTTAGCAACTGCAAAAGCATCCTTTATATGTTGGGTGTTTGCAAATTTTGACTGAAATGCTGTGTTGTAATTGTTGTTGTTTTGAATTTTTTGTACTTGCATTTTATTTACTCCTTTAAATTAATTGTTGGGCAAGTATGCCTAACCTACACCCTATAATATTAATACATGTTATTTCGCTTATCGTCTCTTTCAGCAACATCAAGTATTTTTATAATAGGTCCTAAAACTGATGCAATTAAAAGTATTGCTAACAAGCCATTTCCACTATCTGCCTTTTGTATCTTCAAATTATTCTTTGGTATAAAAACATCTTTTTGTTTATTACTTTGAACATAACTTATGGTATTTTGTACAGTTTGTGGATAATAATTATGATTTTGCTTTTGTGTAGCCGGTAATATTGCAAAAATAGGTGCCAAAAGAGTTGTCTTATTAAGTTTCATATATTTACATATCCCTTTCCGTTTGAGTTGGAATGTTGTTTGAGATTTACCCCTATCATATCATGATAAAACCCGTAAAAATAAAATTTGCTATCTCCTATTTAATTAGCTAACAGTTTGTAGGTCGGCTTTACAAAGCCGACAATAACATTTTTGTTGACATAGTAATGCCAACCTACTTTTTTCATATTCTCAAAATATCTGTTCTTTTTTCTAAAATAAATTGTTATTTAATAGTATAGCTCATTTTTATTGCTTCTTTCGGGCAGACATGGCTGCAAAGCGAGCATCCGGCACAATACTCTTTGTTTAATCTCAAACAATCTTTATCAAGGCTTAGTGCGTTATACTCGGATTCTGAGCATATCTTTGCACACTTTCCGCAAGACACACATTTTTCTTTATCTATAGATGGATAAAGGTGTGATTTTTTATTAAGATTTTTATGTGATGTAATTTTTTGAATAGCAATATTTTTTAATTCTGATATGTTATTAAATCCTTTGGTTTCTAAATAATTTAACAGTCCGGATTTTAAACCGCTAATTATTCCATAGCCGTTTATCATAACCTCTGTACAAACCTGAACAGCATCAGACCCGAGTGCTATATATTGTGCTGCATCTTCCCAGGAAGAAATTCCACCCATACCTAAGATTGGCAAATCAGAATTTTGTCTTAATTGCGCAACACATCTAAACCCGATTGGTTTAACTGCTTCACCGGATAAACCTCCATAAGTTGAATAACCGTCAATATTAAGAACCGGTTCTAATGTATCAAGATTGATACCCATAAAACTTTGCACTGTATTAATTGCGGCAAAACCATCTGCTCCTGCTCTTTCAACAGCATTCGCAATCCAATTAATATTGGTTACATTAGGTGTTAATTTTACAAAAACAGGTTTTGTTGCAACAGACTTTACCCAAGAAGTTATGAGAATTGAAACTTCCGCACTTGTTCCTATTGCCATACCGATATTTCTTTCAGGCATTCCGTGAGGACAAGAAAAATTGAGTTCAAAAGCATCTATTGGAGTATCATTCAATGTTTTAACAAGGTTTTGCCATTCATCACGTTCAACAGGTGCCATAATACTTGCAATTATAACTTTTGTAGGGTGTTTTTCTTTTAAATATTTAATACCGTCAACCCAATGCTGTACTGTTTCATGGCTCAATAATTCTATGTTCTGCAAGCAAATTACTTTACCTTTTTCTTTTATTGTTGCATATCTGGGACTGGCCTCAATCATTTCTAAATCATCAGGGGTTATAGTTTTTAATACAGCACCTCCCCATCCCATTTCAAATGCTTTATCGATACTCTCTATTGATGCTGTGGGCGGAGCGGATGCTAACAAAAACGGATTTTCAAATTCGATTCCTAATACTGATGTTTTTAATGTAGCCATATAATAATTCCTTACATTTTTTGCATGTTGATTTTTAAATACTAACATAAAAATTTTTTTCACATAATAGTATCTATTTTAATAATAGCTATTAAAACTTTGCATTTTAACTTAATATTTCACCTATTTGTCTTATTTATGATAATATCTTTATATGATAAATAGGGAAAAGGACAAAAGTTTAAAAACTTATATAAGTCTGTTTAGCAGTGCGGGAGTTGGGTGCTTTGGCTTTAAACTAAATGGTTTTGATTGTGTTGCAACAAATGAGCTTATTGAAAGAAGATTAAATATTCAGAAATATAATAACAAGTGCAGCATGGATTCAGGTTATATTTGTGGCGATATAACAAATACAGAAATCAAAGAAAGACTATTTAATCAAATCAAAAATTATAAAAAATATAACAACATTAAGGATATAGATGTTATTATTGCAACACCACCATGCCAAGGAATGTCTGTTGCTAATCATAAAAAAGCGGAAAACGAAATTAATAGAAATTCGTTGGTGGTAGAAGCTATCAATATTATAAATGAAGTTAAACCGAAATTCTTTATATTTGAAAATGTTCAAGCATTTATGAAAACAAAATGTTTTGATAATGGAATACAAAAAACTATTTCAGAATCAATTAATGATAACTTATCAAGTAGTTATGTTTATATTGATAAAATATTAAATTTTAAAAATTATGGAGCAAACTCAAGTAGGACAAGAACTGTTGTAATAGGGGTTAGAAATGATTTATCAGATAATATTTTACCCTATGAACTATTCCCAGATTTTAAAGAAGAAAAAACTTTAAAAGATATAATCTACGATTTACCACGATTAAAAAATATGGGTGAAATTTCAGAAAATGATATTTATCATTATTTTAGAGAATATTCTTCCCATATGCGAGAATGGATTACGGATATTAAGGAGGGACAATCAGCGTATGATAATAAAATCCAAAGCAAAAGACCTCATCAATTGGTAAACGGTGAAATAGTTGAGAATGTTAACAAAAATGGAGATAAATACAAACGTCAATACTGGGATAAAGTTGCACCATGTATTCATACAAGAAACGATATTCTTGCGAGCCAAAACACAGTACATCCTGAAGATGATAGAGTTTTTAGCATAAGAGAACTTATGTTAATGATGTCAATTCCAGATAAATTTAAATGGGTACAAGAAGATGAAAAACTTTTAAATTCATTGTCTATTGATGAAAAACGTGCGTTTATAAAAAAGAATGATATAAATATTAGACAAAGTATTGGAGAAGCAGTTCCTACTGGAGTAATGCTATCTATATCAGATAAAATAAAAAAATATCTTGATTCTTCTAAGATAGAAGATAAAGAAATAAAAAAAATAATAAAAGAGAAACAATTATCAGATACATCAAAGTTAATTGATTTTATATATGAAAATAACAATAAATATTCATTAAATACTCTATCAAGGATTGCGGAGTTGGCAAATACTCAACGTGCAGAAAATGCAGCATTTTATACCAACAAACAATTATTATTTGAAATTTATAAAAAATTGCCTGATATAAAAAAAGATAATATAAAAATACTTGAGCCGGCGGTAGGTGTTGGCAATTTTATTCCTCTAATAGTTGATAAATATTCAAATTGTAAAAGTTTAAATATCGATATTTATGACATAGATTCAGAATCTCTCAAGATATTGAAAGCATTATATTCATCAATAAAATTGCCTCCGAACGTATTTATTGGTGTTAGAAATAAAGACTTTTTATTATCTGGTAGCAATATACATTATGATATAGCAATTGGGAATCCTCCATATAAAAAGATTTCTGATAAAAAATTGTTATCTAAATATAGAAAATTGTTTAATGATTCCATAGCTGATAACATAGCTGCATTTTTTGTAGAAAAATGTCTAACATTAGCAGATAATACATGTTTGATTTTGCCAAAGTATTTTTTGCATAATACAGATTTTGAAACATGTAGAGAATATGTAAATCAACATTCAATTAATTCAATAATTGATTTCGGAGAAAAAGGCTTTAAGGGGGTTTTGATTGAAACAATATGTTTAATAGTTAGCAATGCTTGTAATTCCAAATATACTGAATGTTATTCATTAACGCACAACATAACAAATACAATATTGCAATCTAAGTTAACAGATAGCAAATTCCCAAACTGGTTACTATATAGAGATGACAACTTTGATAAAATAGCTAACAATTTGATTTTTGATATATTTGATAGTTTTAGGGATAGACAGATTACAAACAAAAGATTAAAAACTACAGGCAAAATTTGGGTAATAAAATCAAGAAATATTACTAAAGATGGTTCTGCAATAGAACATTTACCAGATTATGACTCGTTTTTAGATAGTGAAAAGGATTGCAAAAATTTATCTATTGCAAAATATTATGATAGAGATGATGTATATTTAAGTCCCAATATGACATATTATCCCCGAGTTATAAAAAAACCACGAAAAACTGTTGTAAATGGTTCTGTTGCCATATTTGAAATAAAACAGAATAAGCAAGTTTCGGATTGTGATTTAAAGTATTTTGCTACAGACGAATTTAGAAAATTTTACAGTATTGCAAGAAATTTAAGTACAAGGTCATTAAACTTAGACAAAAATGCGGTATTTTATTTTGGAGTAAGGAATAAGAATTATGCTCTCAAGTAAGGATATAACAGATTTTATAAATCAAAATACATATGATATAAGGATTACGAAAAATGGACGTTGGATAGATCAAAAGTGTGCGGCAGACGTTCTTACTGTAATAGCAGATTGTATATATAACTATCATTTAAGCAATCCTGATAGTACAACATTTAATACAGCCGATATTTGGTACTCTGAATATGCTAAAAATAATGTCGTTGAAATATTTAAAAAACCTAATGTTGATTCAGAGCTTGCTCAAAATGAATATGATAAATTTTTTCAACAACCTATGGAACTTCTTGTAGCATCAAAAGTTTTAAATAAAACAAAAAATGGTAATAGAAATATTTATTCAACAGCAGATATGGGTATTTTAGAATTTATAGCATTAAGAGAAAAAAATGCATTATTTTTCTTAAAAGAATATATTACTAAAACCTTGAAAGATAGTGGTATCTACTATCTATTTAAAACTTTTTTTGATTCGCAAACTCCTGCTAATTATTCTAAAATGAAAAAAGGTTTTTCTGATTTTACAATAAAAAATACTGCTATAAATGGAGAAGTTGAGTGTAATCGTATTTTTATTAAAGTATTAAATCCTTTAGCGTATTATAATAATTCTTTAGGAACAGAACGTGGACATTTATCACGACATAATATTACATACGATATGCTTATGTATAATAGGAATAATTTCAGAGATATAAATGCTGAGAAGCCTAAAGAAATAACAAGAAAAGAATATATGCAACTTCAAAAAATTGTGGTCAATGATGCTTATTATAGATATCAATCCACTAAAGCAAAACATTATCTAAAATTATTTAATGAACAGTATAGAGATAATAAAAGCGAGCATTTTGATGAATTTGATAATGGTATGGCTACTCAAGTACATCACATATTTCCTGAAAGTCAATATCCTGAAATATGCTATTACTTGGAAAATTTAATTGCATTAACCCCAACACAACATATGACAAAAGCTCATCCTAATAATAATACAAGAGAAATATGCGAAACATATCAACATCTTTTATTGCTTTCTAAAACTGATAGAATCAAAGAAAATTTAAACAATGTTGCTGTTGAGAAAATCTATGAATTTTCAAAATTACTCCATGTATTAAATGTGGGATTTGACGATGATAATATTTTAGAAATAGAAGATATGGATTTTGATAATGTTGTAAATGCTATTAACTTGTATTATGCAGCATAATAAATATAAAGGAGTATTATAAAATGGCTAAACTTGATTATAGAGCAAACAATCCAAGATGGGGGTACCGTGGTCTGGTATTTGAAAATTGGGAAAATTTTTCTTTGACACTTGGATTTCTTTCAAATAGAATCCACTACGTTGGACAAAATGGTGGTACTAAACTTTCAAATTCAATACAAATATTGATTGAGCAAAATAATCAACAAGGAGCTTGGGGGAGAGAAGGTAGAATATTGTACTACAACTCAATTAATTTACTTCATCAATATTTACCAGATCTAAATAATGTAAACACGAGAGGGGTTGGACGGGTGACCAGCAGAATAAATTCTTCAGAATATATTAGAGATTTATTAAGTGATTTTAGTTTCCAATTGATTGGTCCTATGCGAAATAGAACAACTATGTTGGTTATTCCTCCAGATAACGCGTTTGATACAGTATACAATTCATTAAATAGAATATTAATTAGCAATAATATTTCGCAACAAACAATTAGTATTTGTACAACTATGTTTGCAAATGGTTGGAATTTATGAATAATTATATCAGACGTCAAGTACTGATATGATACAATTGTATTAAGAATGTAAGGATTAAACAGTATGAAAAAAGCGGTAAAATTAACAATTGTTCTCATAATGATGATTTTGTGTACTACAAATTTATCATATTCAGCACAAAAAGATGTATTATTAAAAACAACTTCAACATGGGATAATGCAGAATATAAAAAATTAAAAATAAGAAAACCTGAAGTTACGGTATTAAAGATTGTTATAAATGTTAATGAAGAATTACCTATGCATAAACATGATTTAGTTAATATTGCTTATGTAAAAAAAGGTACTTTAACGGTTATTACAGAAAATAATCAAGAAATAACACTTCACGAAGGGGAAGTTTTGCCGGAATTAATAGGAAAGTATCATTACGGCAAAAATACCGGAAATGAGCCTGTTGAACTTGTTGTTTTTTATATCGGTGAAAAAGTAACTCCTTTATCAGTTAACAAATAAACCATTTTATAAAAAAAAGAGCAGATTATAATATTAAATCTGCTCTTTTTTATGTTTATCTTGTTTAGTAAACAATATGCCCCCATTATATTTTTTATTCTATATTGAAATCAAAATATGTATCTGGATAAGGTTCATTTTCTAAAGTGAAATGCCACCATTCTGAATCTATACCTTTAAATCCGGCTTTAATCATTGCATCATGCAAAATTTTTCTGTTTTTCTTTTGTTCTCTTGTTAACTTCTTGTAATCAGGATGGGAAATCTCGCTGAATAAATCAAAAGTTCCGCCCATGTCAACAAAAGAGCCATCTTTTTTTATAAGAGTTAAATCAACTGTAGAACCTCTTGTGTGTCCTGATTTTTCCATTATGTATTGACCTTTTAGTAAATCGGATTTTTTTAAATCAGGATAAAACGTTTTATCACCCTCATCATTTGGATTATTTATCCATTCAACAAAATTATCGACAGCTTTCTGAGGTCTGTAACTGTCCCAAATAAGCAATCTGTACCCTTGTTTTCTTAAATCATCCGCAGCTATTGAAAGAGCTTTTGCTCCCTCTTTTGTCATATAAGCAACGGGTGCTTTATAACCATTTATTTTATTCCCTGTAAAATTATAGTTAGAATAATATCTTATATCATAAACAGCATCATCTATTACTGTATAAATAGGTACAAAATCGCTTTTATCACAAGAGATTTGTGATGCAAAAGTAATTTGTACAAAACTAAGTAAAAATAATGCAATAAAAAAACATTTTTTCATAAAGTTCCCCTATTTCAAACAATAAATAAATTTACCATTGCGCATGGTGATGGCAGTGTGAGTGGTCGTGACCTTCGCCGCCACAAGTGTTAACACCTGTTTCAAGAGTGTTTGACATGTAGCTTTCGATTACTTCTTTTATTGGTAATTCAGGACAACCTGCAATAACTTCTACACCATTCTGAGCAAACATCATAAGAGGTCTGCCTCCCATTCCGCCTGCAAGAACTTTGTTCACACCTTGTTCTGCTATCCAAGCTGCGCTCTGACACGAAATGCCGTCTTCAGGTATAACTTCTTCTATGTTTAATATTTCTTTTGTGTCAGGGTTAATCTCAGCAAACGTAAACGAATCACAATGTCCAAAATGTCCGCATAATTTTCCGTCTGAAGTTGGAATACAAATTTTCATGATTTTATCTCCTTTTTAATAATTTATTGTTATTATGTTAGTGTTCATCCCGTTTAATGTTCTTTAAGAGTAATAACAACGGAATGATTGCTACTGCTGCAATTGCAAAAACTCTGAACGCATCAATAAACGCGCAAAGTGTTGCTTGTTGCAAAAGAAGTTTGTTTATAAGACCTTTTGCCATATACGAAGCTGTTATCGGGTCATAATTTTTAATAAAGGCAGATGTATATGTTTGAACTCTTTCAACATAGTTTGAAGTTGTATCCGTAAGATGCTGAATTAACATAAACTGATGTTTCTGAGCTCCTCTTGTGATAAGTGTTGCAACAATAGAAGTTCCAAAAGCACCTCCAATATTTTTGAGCAAGTTTTGCAGACCGGTAGCGTTTGTCATCTGGTCATTTCTAAGAGTTGCCATTGAAAGAGTAATAATAGGAATCATTGCCAAACCAAGCCCTACGCCGAATAAAAAGTTTGGAAAGCCGATACTTATTGTAGATATTTCTAAGTTTAAATTCCCAAGCATCATACATCCGGTTGCAATGCATGAAAGTCCAAATGCAACAACAAATCTTCCGTCAAACTTGTTTGCAAAAGAACCGTATAATATTGTTGCCAAAAGCGCCCCCAGTCCTCTGGGCATCATTGACAAGCCGCTCTTATAGGCATCATATCCCATTAATGATTGCAAAAATTGAGGAAGAATTGCTACGGAAGCAAGCAAAACAGCCTGCATTACAATTTGTACCATAGTTCCTACAAGGTAGTTTTTATCTTTAAAAATAGATAAATCAACAAGAGATTCTTTGTTTCTGAGCTGTGAAACTATAAATAATACGGCAGATATGACTGATACTAATGATAACCAGCAAATCCATGGTGCATTAAACCAGTCTGCATTATTACCTTTATCAAGAACAATTTGCAACGAAATGAGCCAAATGCTCAGAAACATAAAACCTAAAAAATCTGTTTTCACACCCTCTTGTTTTTTTGCATATTCAGGGTCATAAACGAACATATTTGATAAAATAACGGCCAAAATTCCGATAGGAATATTAATGTAGTATATATATGGCCAAGTCCAGTTTTCAGTAATCCATCCGCCCAAAACAGGACCTAAAATCGGAGCTATAACTATAACCATACCGAACATAGCCATCGCTTTACCTCGTTCAGACGGTTTAAAATTTTCCAGTAAAATGGCTTGTGATATCGGTAAAATTCCACCTCCTCCAACGCCCTGAAGAATACGGAACGCAACCATTTGTCCCATTGTTTGTGCCATACCGCACAGAGCAGATGCTATTGTAAACATAATAATACTGAAAATAAAGAATGTTTTTCTTCCCATAGCTTTACTAAACCAGTCAACCATAGGAATAATAATACCGCTTGCGATAAGGTAGCTTGTTAGAATCCACATGGATTCATCTCTTGAAACAGAAAAACTTCCTGCCATGTGTGGGAGAGCAACATTTGCAATCGTTGCATCCAGTACGAACATAAAAGCTGCTGTCATTGTTGGTAAGCAAGCAAGCCATGGATTTGCGTTTAAGTTTTCTGTTTTTTCGTTAGACAATTTACCAAATTCCGTTTATTTTAGATTTTTAACGTAGGAATAATATTCGTTCTTTTTGTATTTGTCTGCGGTTGTGTATATTTGCTCTTTGGTTAAAAAACCCATTCTGTATGCAACTTCTTCAAGACAGGCAATTTTAATTCCCTGATTTTCCTCAATTGTTTGAACATATTGTCCTGCTTGTAATAGCGAACGATGAGTTCCTGTGTCAAGCCAGGCAAAACCACGTCCCAAAACTTCAACATTTAATTTATTTTTTTCTAAATATATTCTGTTTAAATCGGTTATTTCTAATTCTCCTCTAGCAGATGGTTTTAGATTTTTAGCATATTCTACAACACTGTTATCGTAAAAATATAAACCTGTTACTGCATAGTTTGATTTAGGTTCTTTTGGTTTTTCTTCTATAGATTTAGCTTTGCCGTTTTTATCAAAATCAACGACTCCAAATCTTTCAGGGTCTTTAACCTGATAACCGAATACTGTTGCTTCGCCTTTTTCTTCAGCAGTTTTTACAGCGTTTTTAAGCATAGCAGAAAATCCCGGTCCATAGAAAATATTATCTCCAAGAACCAGTGCAGCAGAGTCATTTCCGATAAATTTTTCACCAAGGATAAATGCCTGAGCAAGTCCGTCCGGAGAGGGTTGTTCAATATAATCAAATTTGAGCCCGAATTGTTCTCCGGAGCCTAGAAGTTTTTTGAAGTGAGGCAAGTCAGTCAGAGTTGATATGATTAAAATTTCTCTTATTCCTGCAAGCATTAATACGGAGATTGGATAATAAATCATTGGTTTATCATAAACAGGCAATAATTGTTTTGAAACACCTATTGTACTTGGATATAATCTTGTTCCGCTTCCACCTGCTAAAACGATACCTTTCATTATACACCTGCCTTTTCAATTCTCAGTGACATATAATCTTTTAATGCAAGTTTCCAATCTCTGCAAAGTCCGCCATTATCCATAATTGAGTAAGCCGGTCTTGTTGCAGGGCGTGGAAATTCGGATGTTGTACATGGTTTCAAATTAACATTTAAACCTGCCAGATTAAATATTTCTTTTGCAAAACCATACCAGGAAGTGTTTCCGCCGCCACATGTATGATATGTCCCAAAAGGTTTTACCTCAATGATTTTTACAATTGCATTAGCAAGATCGACCGTCCAAGTCGGACATCCAACCTGATCGTCAACGACTTTGAGTTCAGGCTTATCTGCCAGAGATATCATTGTTTCAACAAAGTTCTTGCCATGGTGTCCGTATAACCAGCTTGTTCTGCAAATATAATATTTTTCAAGATTATTTCTTACAGCTTCTTCGCCCTCCCACTTTGTTAAACCATAGTTATTAAGAGGAGCGGCTTTGTCCAAAGGTTTATAAGGTTCTGTTCTTTTTACATTTACCCCTCCGTCAAAGACATAATCTGTTGAAATATAAACCATGACTGCATCATATTTTTTACATGTTTTTGCTATGTTTTCCGTACCTTTTGAATTAATAAGCCTTGCTGTGTCAATGTCTTCTTCAGCCTTATCTACATTTGTGTATGCAGCACAATGGATTACAAAATCCGGTTTTTCTTTCCCGATTACTTCATCAATCATCTTCGGATTTGTAATATCAAGTGTTTGAACGTCAGTTTCTACTACATCAAAACCGTTATCTTCCAAAATCGGACACAAATCTTGTCCTAACATTCCGTTTGCTCCGGTAACGAGAACTTTTGCCATTACGCAGTAACCCCCATTTTCTTGTTTTCTATAGATTTAATCCAGTCCTGATTGTTGAGGTACCAATCAATAGTTAATTTAATACCTTCTTCAAAAGTTATAGATGGCTTCCAGCCAAGTTCTGCAGTAATTTTATCATTAGAGATAGCATATCTTCTGTCGTGACCTAATCTGTCCTCAACATACTTAATAGAGTTTTCGTCTTTACCCATTGCATCAAGGATTAGGTGAGTAATCTCCATGTTGGTTTTTTCGTTGTGACCGCCAATATTGTAAACTTCACCAATTTTACCTTTATGAAGAACTACGTCAATGGCTTCGCAGTGGTCATAAACGTATAACCAATCACGAACGTTCAAACCATCACCGTATACAGGTACTTTTTCACCTTTAAGTAATTGTGAAATAAAGAATGGTATGAGTTTTTCAGGATATTGATATGGTCCGTAGTTATTTGAACATCTTGTATTCAAAGTAGGCAAACCATAAGTTTCTCTGTATGCTCTGACTAACATATCTGCACTTGCTTTACTTGCTGAATATGGGCTGTTTGGAGCAAGTGGAGTTGTTTCATAGAAGTATCCGGTTTTGCCAAGAGTTCCGTATACTTCATCTGTTGAAACCTGCAAATATCTTTCAACACCGATTTCTTTACTTGCCTGCAAAAGGTTTAACGTACCCTGAACATTTGTCTCAATAAATATTTCAGGATGTTTAATTGAATTATCAACGTGAGATTCTGCTGCAAAGTTAACCACACAGTCAGATTCTCTAACGAGTTCTCTGACCAAATCTCTGTCGCAGATATTTCCGTGAACAAATCTGTAATTAGGATTATTTTCAACATCTTTTAAATTTTCAATATTTCCGCAGTAAGTAAGCGCGTCTAAGTTGATTATTTTATAATCAGGATGTTTTTTTAATTCGTGTCTTACAAAGCAGCTTCCGATAAATCCGGCACCGCCGGTTACTAATAATGTTGTCATTAGATTAACTCCTCTTTATTGATTTCACTTAGTTTTGGCTGAACCTTGTCTTTCTCGCTTAAAATAGGTTCAAAGTCGATTTCCCAATCAATGTTTATATCTTTATCAGACCAAAGAACTCCTCTGTCTGCTTGTGGAGCGTACTCTCCTGATGCTTTATAAAGAAGTTCTGCAACATCTGATAAAACAACAAATCCGTGTGCAAATCCTTCAGGAATAAAAAGCATTTGTTTATTTTCTTCTGAAAGTTCTACTTTTACATATTGTCCAAAAGTTGGAGAATTTGGTCTTATATCAACTGCAACATCATAAATTCTGCCTCTTGCGCATCTTACAAGTTTAGCTTGTCCATAAGGTTTTGCCTGATAATGCAAACCTCTAAGAACATGTGCGGTTGATTTTGAATGGTTGTCCTGATTAAATTCGACATCTATTCCGTTTGCGGCAAAATCTGATTTTTTATAGCTTTCAAGAAAAAATCCTCTGTTATCACCAAACACTTTTGGTTTAACAAGAATAACGTCTTTAATTTTTTGCGGTTTAAATTCAAATGGCATAATATACTCCTCATTTAATAACAATATTTTATCATTTAAAGATTAAAGTAAAATATAAATCTTTTAATTTTTTACAATTATATATATTAATTTGGTGTAAAATCTTTATTTTAAAGGATTTTTGTGTTCTAATTGATAGTACAAAAAGGAGTATCCGAAATGGAACAGCTATCCGGAATCAGAAGTGTATCGGCAAAATCTTTAGAAAATAAGATGATTAATATTCTTACAGATTTAAAAGAAAATCATTATGTGATAGGTGTAAAGGCAGAATTTGAGGCTGAGGGTGCTTCTTTTGAAGAAGTTAAAATGTTAAAAGATATGATATCTCATGTCGGTTTGGATTTGACGGTAAAAATTGGCGGATGTGAAGCTGTTACTGATATTACAGAAGCAAAAAAACTTGGCGCAAATACTATAACTGCTCCGATGATAGAAACTACTTATGCAATGAAAAAATTTGTGAATACAATTAATTCTGTCTTTTCACAAGCTGAAGCCGAAAAAACAAAATTTTTAATAAATATAGAAACAATTACAGGATACAACAACTTTAGCGATATACTTGATTCTGGAGACTTTAAAATGTTGAATGGTGTTGTTCTGGGCAGAGGTGATATGGCTGGTTCAGTAGGCTTAACAAGAGAAGATGTTAATACTGAACAAATTTTAAATATTGCACTATCAATGGCTGAAAAACTTAAAAGTAAAAATAAATATTTTTACGTTGGCGGAGGAGTTTCTGCTAAATCATTACTATTCTTTAAGAAACTTCCATACCTTACAGGCTTTCAGACGCGAAAGATTATATTTGGCTCTAAGGCTTTAAACAGTTCGGATGCTGATAAAGGAATTTTAAAAGCAATGGGATTTGAATTTTTGTGGCTTAAAAACAAATACGAGTTATCGCTTGCGACAAAAAGAGATGAAGCAAGAATTTCTATGCTTTCTAAATATAATGATTTAATTGAATTTATAAATGGAATTTTAGCTTAATTTATGAAATATTAGCAGAAGAGTTTTCTTTTAAAAATTCTTCAAATATTTCTACAGAATCTCCGACTAATTCTACGCATGGACGTTTTTTGTAATAAGTTTCAGTTCTTTCACTAGGTGTAGGCGCATTAGAACTCTCTATTCCCTGAAGAAGTTCTCTGCATATTATGCTTCCGTTTTTGTCTTTAAATCTTTTTGCAAGTTCCTGTATTCTTTTGTAGTGTTCGCCTTTTTCGGAAGCTGAATCACTTGATGAAGCAAACGCAAGTCCTGCTGCCATAAACATCCCGCTTACCGTTCCGCAAACCTCTCTCATTCTGCCCATTCCGCCTCCAAATGAAGATGCTATTTTCATTGCGGTATCAAAATCTAGTCCGAGTTCTTCGCAAAAAACTCCCAATACAGCTTGTGAACAGTTATATCCTTGTTTAAATAATTCTTTTGCTTTTTCTGTTTTTTCGCTCATAACTTAATCCTTTTTTATTAATCTTATAACATAAATAAGTGCAAATAATGTTAAAATCGTACCAATAACCTCTGCATACCGTAACGGTAGATTGAAACCGATTTTTTCGCTGAATATAAATGACATTGTTATAAATACATAAAACAGAGCCGGTATAAGTGTTACAAAATAATTTTTACCCGCTTTTGCCAAAAATACTGTTGCACAGGCTAATGTCGGAATTGCAATAAGCTGATTAAAGAAAGTAAAATATCTCCAAATAAATCCAAAGCTGTTTGCATTTAATTTTGCCCATGTTAGAATCCCGAGGACAACAATAATCATTGGTATGGCAATAATTAATCTGTTTTTAATGTTTTTTTGTTCCAGCTTTAAAGCATCTGCAATTGTAATTCTTAATCCTCTGAGAGCAGTATCACCGGAGGTTATCGGAAGAATTATAATTGCTATTGTAACCATAAATGCCAAGTTTAGCGGAACAAACTTGTTTGCAATAATGTTAACTACGTTAACCGTTCCAATCATATTCTGAGGAACTTGATTAAGACTGTAAACATCCATTGCAGCAGCAGCCCAGATTATTGCAATAAGTGATTCGACACACATCATTCCATAAAAAATAAGCCTTCCGTCTTTTTCGTGGTTAACGGTTCTTGAAATAATTGTCGCCTGAGTTGAATGAAAACCAGATAGCAAACCGCAGCTTACTGTCATAAAAAACATTGGAATCAGGGGTAAATTATTGGGGTGCAGGTTATAATTTGTCAGACTAAAGTTTTGAAGATTAACTCCATGTATCAAAAATCCGACAAGCACCATTCCTGTTCCTAATATAAGCATTATACCTAGCACAGGATAAAATTTACCGATAATTTTATCTATAGGAAATAGCGTTGCAAGAATAAAATATGAAAGAATTACAAGATAAGTACCAAGTACCAAAGGATTTGTAATTACAAATTCTTTAACGCCAAGAAACCTTTCTGCAAACAAATCCCCTGCTGTGTAAACAAAAACTGTTGCAAGTAATAACAGCATAATTGAAACTATAACCATGAATATTTTGAACGCATTTTTGCCAAGATATTTTTCAATGAGTCCTGTAATTTGCGCTCCGTTGTTTCTCATTGATAACATTCCTGCAAAGTAGTCATGAACCCCGCCTGCAAAAATACATCCGAGAGGTATAAGAATAAACGCAATCGGACCGAATAGAATACCCTGAACAGCACCAATTATAGGTCCCATTCCTGCAATATTCAGCAAGTGAATAAGAGCGTTTCTGTTCTTTGACATAGGAACATAGTCAACGCCGTCATCCATCTCGTTTGCAGGAGTTTTTCTGTTGTCAGGACTAAAAAGTTTTTCTATAAAAACAGAATAAAAAATGTATCCGAAAATCAGAATTAAAAATCCTGAAATAAATGTAATCATAATTATTTGCTCTCTATCTATAATATTAATATACCAAATTAATTATGTGAGTGCAAATAATCACTATCTGTAGACAATTGTATATAATAGTGATAAAATGCTTCGGTATATAGTAACGGAGAAAACAATGAAAAATATTAAAGAGATTTCTAATATAATAAGCAGTTTTAATGATGAAAAAGAAATATACCATTTTTTGAAAGAATTGTTTACAGAAGCGGAACTGATGGATTTATCAAAAAGATGGGAAATACTAAAAATGCTTAATGACGGTCACACCCAGCGAGATATAGCATCCGAATTAAAAGTAAGTTTATGCAAAGTTACACGCGGAGCTAAAATTATGAAAAACAAAAATGCAATTTCAACAAAGTATTTAAAAAAATAGCATGTGTTATGTAATATTCGGACTGATTGCAAATCTTATTTAATTGCCATAATTATTTTATATATTGTTTCTATTTTTTCTCTGTCGTTGATTGATTGAACCGTTTTAATTATTTCATCTACAAGAACGTCTTTTGGTTGCAGATAATTAACCATAAACAAATCTTGTGGGGTAATGTTGAGCGTTTCAAGAATTTTTTCCAAAGTATCAGCAGTAAAAAAATTCTTGCCTATCTCAATCCCACAAAGTGTACGAGTTGCAAGTCCAAGTTTCTCCGCAAACTGTTCTTGCGAATAACCTCTGTCTTGCCTAAGTTTTTTTATTCTTGCTCCGATTTGTTTTTTGATATTTAGTGTCATAATTCTTTTATTATTTTATATTTTATCTCTGAACTTCAACAGGATGTTTGGTATAAAAAATATAGCCAAATAAGAGATTAAATTATTACCAGGCGACTTGTTTTGTAAAGTTTTGTAAATTGATAAAAGCAAGTAAATATCAATATTCAAACAATTATTTATATTTTTTATCAAAATAAAAGCAATTTCTGAACAAAAATCGTTTTTTAATATACATAAGAAAAACACAAGAATAGAAAGCGAGGAAAGAGCATGGCAAATTTCAATTTATCTGTTGGTATGAACAAAGAACAAGTTTTGCAAATGGCAAAAAATCTTAGTGAATCTACTAGAGCAAAGGTAATAAACTTTTTTAATAACGATATAGATAGTTTAATATCCAATGAAAATGAATTATCTATTTTAAATAGTATATTTGATGGCAGTGGGAAAGTTAGAATGCCCGGACACTTTGGACTATTTCCTATTGGAGGAACAGCAACTTCTTATACATGCGAACAAAAAGATAACAATGGTAATACTTACAATGACACTTTAGTAGATAGAGACGGTGACGGATATGCAGACTATCACAACATGTCATATACAGAATACACATATCGTTCAGAAAATAAAAAACAATATACTTTTACTCGTTGTTCGGATAATGATTTTGACGGCATTCCTGATAAAAACAGTATTAAAAAAGATAATTATGAAGACGGGATTGACGAAGGAGGAAAATATACAATAGATAAATACGGTAAGTGGTACTTGTGGAATTGGTAACAAAAGCTTGCAGATCAGGCACTGTCTGACAATAACATAAAGTAATGCACAATGCTTTGCGCCTTTCTTTATTTACTAAATCTTTCAATTGTTTTTTGGCAATTAGATTCAACAAATTCTAATATCTTTTTTGAAATAGGTTGATTTAGCAGCAGAGCAGTAGGATGGGGGCAACGATTGACATTGCACCCATCATCATATATCTGTAAATTTGTTGTAAAATATTTTTATGAATTATCATAGAGTTTTTATTCCAAATTCATTTGTCTTTATTACGGTTGTTACAAGCAAGCGTCGTAAAATATTAATTGATAATATAAAAATCCTAAAAAATGCCATCCAAAAATCAATTGATATTTACAATTATAAAATTCATGCAATATGTGTTTTGCCTGATCATTTGCATATGATAATAAAACCATATGAAATAAAAGATTATCCCAATATTGTAAAATTAATAAAAACTACTTTTTCTAAAAAAGTTGACAAATCTACAATTGATGATTATCAATTAACCAAAAGCAATGAATCAAAAAAAGAATTTGATATTTGGCAAAGAAGATATTTTGAACACACAATTATTTCTCAAGATGACTTAAACAAACACACTGACTATACTCATTATAATCCCATAAAGCACAAGGTTGTTTCATCGTTAAGCCAATGGAAATATTCAAGTTTTAATAAATTTGTAAGAAGTGGATATTACGATAAAAATTGGTGTAATTTTGATGATAAAAATAAAATAAACAGTTTAGATTTAGAATAGGTGATCATGTTGATGGGTGCAATGACAATCGTTGCACCCATCCTACAATTCTGAGTTAAAAAATTAATAAACATAAATTTTACCGTTCAGTAAAAAAGCATGCAAAAAGCATGCTTTTTTAGTTATTTTTAATGAAAATTTACCGAACAGTAAATATTTACTCCTAAAAATTTACCCCTAAATATTTACCCCTACATTGATTTTCTGTCTGCGATTTCTTCCATCTTGTGATCAGCTAATCTTGAATCGCCTTTTACACGAGAGTATGAAAGATATCCGTTCATACGGTCAATCTTTGTAAGGTTTCTGCTTCCGCATTTCGGGCAAACATCCATATTAAGTTCTTCATGTCCGCAATCATCACAGTATGAAAGTGATAAGTTTACCCCTTCATAGAAACCCATATCCATTGCTCTTAAGACTAATGTCTTAACTGCATCTGTATTATAATCTAACGGATATTTAACGTATTGAATTTTACCGCCGTTCATCAAATCCCAGAATCTTTTTTCAAGATCTTGTTTTTGAATAGGTGTAATATCTTCACTTACGTGGCAGTGGAAAGAATTTGAAACATACGGTTTATCCGATACGTGAGGAACAATACCGTATTTTTTACGGAATTGTTTTACTTGTAATCCGCAAAGATTTTCAGCTGGTGTTCCGTATAATGCGTACATATTGCCATCTTCTTTCTTGAATTCATTAACCTTCTTATTAATGTATTCCATAACCTCAATCGCAAATTGGCCGTCTTCTACAAGTGATTTTCCGTTATATAGTTCTTGTAATTCGTTCAAAGCTGTAATACCGAATGATGCTGTTGCCGATTTAAGCAAAGGTTTAATCTTATCGTGGATACCCAAATGACCGCCCAAAAAACCGCCTTCACAGTATGCTAGAGGGTTAACAGATGCTTTCATTTCACCTAAATAATCATATGTTCTTATATGAAGTTGTCTGATTAACTCCATATAGTAATCAAGAACTTCATAGAAATCTTTGCTCTCTTTCTTAGCCTTAGCATAAATCATTGGTAAGTGTAAGCTGATTGCACCAATGTTGAAACGACCAACAAAAATTGGTTCGTCATTTTCATCAGCAGGTTCCATGCCGCCTCTTTCGTACCATGGTGATAAGAATGCTCTGCAACCCATTGGAGAAACAACTTTTCCGTATTTTTTGTACATTGAAGCAACATACCCTTCACCACTCAGCGATAACCAATCAGGATACATAGCCTTCTTAGAACATTCGATACCTGCTTCAAATACATCGTGGTTAATTTTTCCTTCGCCATGCAAGTTTTCATCATATAAGAAAACTATCTTAGGGAATAATACAGGCTTTTTATTGCCTTTTTTGCCCTGACCGTTCATACGAATCTTTAACATAGCTTTTGTAGCCATTCTTTCGTATTCTTCTGTCCCAAGACCTGCTGTAACCGTGATGAACGGATAATCACCACGAGATGATGCAACAGTGTTGAATTTGTATTCCCAGCCTTGGAAGCCTTGTTCAAAATCTTTTTGAACATCAGCCATAGCAGCCTCTCTTGCTTTTTCAAAGTCCAGACCTAAGCATAAATATTTTTCGTTTTGTCTTTCAAATGTTTTTTGAGCGTATGGTGCTAAAATTTTATCAACTTCAGCGACAGTAAAACCGCCGTATTGTTGGCTAGCTGCTGCCATAACAATATCACCGATTACGTCAAATGCTACATCAAGAGATTTTGGTTCATTGTACCAAAGATTACCCATCTCAAATCCGCCTTTAAGAACTGATGCAACATCAAATAAACAGCAGTTCATTGTGTCACGTCTTGCAGACATGTCATGAATATAGATATAACCATCTCTGATTGCTTGAAGTTCATCTACTGTTAAGAAGAACTTTTTGTATAATTCTTTGTTAAGTTCATTGAAAATCAAAGAACGTTTTGTTGAAACAAGAGTTGAATCAGCGTTTGAGTTCTCTTTATCGCCAATGTACATAATTCTTTGAGATTCTTGATAAACTTTGTCTAACATGTGGACAAAGTCTTGTTTGTAATTCCTGTAGTTTCTGTAGCTTTGAGCAACGCTTGGATTTAGAGCCTCCAAAGCACCTTCTACAAAATTGTGCATTTCGGCGATTGTAATATCTGTTTTTCCGCTTTTTGCAATATTGCTTTCTACAAAGTCACAAATATTTTTAATTTCATCATCACTTAATTTTACTAATACTCTTGTTGCTGATTTTGAGATAGCGTTAACAATTTTAGCGGTATCAAAAGTTTCTTTGGTACCATCTTTTTTAATAACGTGAATGTTATCGAGCTTAACAGGTTTAATTTGTTGAGCCTGAAGCTGTGCAACCTGAGATAAAAACTCTTTGTTTGGAGCTCCGGAACCGCGCATAACATCTGTAGCACTCCCGGCAGTTGCCCTTGTTGATGAGAATTCTACTATATTTCCTTCCTTGTTCAAACTGTTTTGCATTTACCTACAAACCTCCTAATCGTACGTTGACAAAGGCAAGCTACTTATATCTCCTAATTATAATTCTTACCTTCTACTTAGAGAATAACATTCTCTTCCCAAAATCTAATCCACTATATAAATGATAATTCAAAAAAGTCTTCTAATCAATAAATTAATAAAACTTCGCAAACCTCTAAAACCCTTGCAGCATAAGATGTTTACAAAATGAAATATTGTTAAATTTGTAACATTTTTTTCATGAAAAAATAAGGTTTTTCTTGACAAAATCCGCAACCCTTATTAATTGTGAAATACACACTTCATAAAATAAAACATTCGGTATATTGGTCATGCCTGTTACTAATTTTGAGGCATGTATATATAGAGTATTTAATAAAATATATTTACATGGTATTATCTATTTATGGTTAATAAATTTTGGACAATATTAGAGTGTTCCAGAGTGTTTTCTCTGCCAATGACAATTCTGTCATGGCTAGTTGTTTTTACGTTTGCAGTTATAGATTCCGGGAATTTGCAATATGGTTTGTTGGCATTTTTAGGAGTGTGTCTTGTACACTTAGGAACAAATATTCTTGATGATTTTTTTGACTACAAATCGCTTATAAAGCAGGTAGGTTTTAGCAAACGCGAGTATCTGAAAAATACTCAAAAGACAAAATGCAGGTATCTTGTTTCCGGAATATTAAAAGAAAAAGATGTTTTGATAATGGCAGCAATATACTTTGGAATAGCAGCTTTAATTGGACTTTTCTTTTTTATTAAGTGTGGGAAACCGGTTCTTTATTTTGCTTTGTCTGCCTCGGCAATTGTATTATTATATTCTTTCATGTCAAAAATCAGGTTGTCGGAAGTTGCAGTTAGTTTGACGTACGGCCCCTTATTATTTGGCGGTGTCTATTTTGTAATGACAAAAACAATAGTGCCGGAGGTTTTTGTTTTATCTCTTCCGACAATGTTAATGACAGTTGTTTTGTTGTATATACATACAGTAATGGATTATGAGTTTGATTTGAATGAGGGACATAAAACTATTGCAAATTCATTTGATTCTCAGCTTGATTCATTAATAGTATTAAAGATATTTTTAATTCTTGCTTACGCTTCTGTAATCTTGTTGTGTGTATTTGATATAGCAGATTGGCAAGTATTTCTTTCTTGGCTTACAATACCGCTTGCAACGGATTTGTTTAAATCAATGACTGATTATTCAATTGATTCATATTCAGTACCTATACATAAATGGTATCATTATCCGATGGAAAATATGAAGCGCATTGAAAAAATTGGTGCCGAAAGCTTTATGATAAGAATGTATCAATCAAGAAATTTGATGATTTATTTTTCATTGTTTTTGGTAATAGGACTTGTTCTTGCCAATATGTAGAATAAGGTAACAAAAATTTTTATGTTTATGTTTTCTAAAGAACATGAAAATAAATAATATACCCTATAATAATATAATTATTTCAACTCAAAACAACAGGCAATATGGTTTAAGACTAAAACCTCAGTTGAATTGTGATTGCGTTTGTTTTAAAGGAAGTGACCTGTTAGATTTACCCAAAGAAGATATAATGACAAAAATTAAGGACTCAATTAAACCTGAAAACTTTTTAGGACAAGGTTCAGAAGCAGAGGTATACAGAATTAAGGACACAAATTATTGTGTAAGGATTCCTTATATTGCAGGGGATATGTATTCTCGGAGTTACACAAAAGAGCTTACTCCGACTGACAAATTAAACCACGTCAGAGCAAGGTTGGGTTTTGGTGCAGCAATACTTGATTATTTTGAGGGAGTTACCCCAAAAGAATTTAAGCTGAATGATTTTTACAGAAATATATTTCAGGAAAAAATATCAGAATTACCGACACAATCATATAATGATTTGTTACACCAGATTGCAGGTGCGATAGATAATGAAATGGTTTATGATTTTTCGGGTGGTAATTTAATTGTCAATTTTAAAAACCAGAAACTGACTGCAATAGATTTTTACAATATAAATGATAATCCTCGTCCAATAAGACCTTTATGCGAAATGTATTCGGTACTTACCTGTTATGGAGCAAGAGAAAAAACGGGAAAGAATATTTATGACAAAGTCGTTGATGCTGCCCTGGAAGAATTTAAGCCGAATAAAGTACCCTGTATGGATGTAGAAATGTTTGATTTTGTAGATTTGGCAAGGAAAAGAGATAGTGATGCGAATTTTAAAACCGATGATGTTTTAAAGGAAATAAACGATTTTTTAGAATTAATAAAAGAAATTTCACAGACTGCTAAAACTCTTAAAGATATAAAGAAAAAAGAAATAATAAATAAAACACTTTCATCACAACTTTTAGAAAAAACAGGAGAGCTTAAAGCTCTCTTGTTAAAAGTCCGTTAATTTGTTCAATCTTCTTTTTTGTACTTCCGTCTTTGTTCCGACCTTGTCTTTAAAGTTAAGAATATGTAAAGGAAACTAAAAGGTGTGGTATACTTAAAAAGTGAGCAATATTAAATAATAGGAGGGAAATATGATTCCAATTTTAGATTCAAAAAGACAATATGCAAAAATAGGCTCTGAAGTAGAAAAAGCAGTTTGTGAAGTTTTGCGTTCAGGTTCTTATATTTTGGGACCAAACGTTAAAGCATTGGAAGCAGAGCTTGCAAAATACATTGGATGTGCTTACACAGTAGGCTTAAACTCAGGAACTGATGCTCTTCACATTGCATTAAGAGCATTAGATATAGGAAAAGGTGATGAAGTCATTACAACCGCATTTACATTTGTTGCGACTACAGAATCAATTGAAATCGTAGGTGCAACACCAGTTTTCTGTGATATTGATCCTGATACATTTAATATTGATGCTAATAAAATTGAAGATTTGATTACTCCTCATACAAAGGCGATTATGCCGGTTCACTTATACGGTCAGCCTTGCGATATGGATAAGATTATGGATATTGCTAAGCGTTATAATTTATATGTTATCGAGGATTGCTGTCAAGCTATCGGCGCAGAATACAAAGGCAAAAAAGTCGGAACTTTCGGTGATATCGGATGCTATAGCTTCTATCCTACTAAAAACTTAGGCGGAATGGGTGACGGCGGTTTGATTACAACTAACAGCGAAAACCTTAAAAACAGATGTGTTGCTCTTCGTAACCATGGCGGTGCTATTCGTTATCATCATGATGAAGTTGGTGTAAACTCTCGTTTAGATGAAATTCAGGCAGCAATTTTAAGAATTAAGTTAAACTACATTGATGAATGGAATACTCAAAGAAGAGAACATGCAGCAACTTATAATAAACTGTTTTCTGAATGTGCTGACATCCAGACACCAAAAGAACTGGATGGAACATATTGTGTATACCACCAATATACTGTTAAAATTCCTAACAGAGATAACATTCATAAGATGCTTCAGGAAGCAGGTATTGGCGCTATGT
The DNA here is from genome assembly GCA_902797965.1 of uncultured bacterium. Classification (GTDB taxonomy): domain Bacteria; phylum Cyanobacteriota; class Vampirovibrionia; order Gastranaerophilales; family Gastranaerophilaceae; genus CAG-196. The sequence continues at coordinate 103,002 of CADBUY010000001.1, read as the reverse complement.
TATATTACCCAATTCCTCTTCACATGCAAAAAGTTCATGCTCATTTGGGATACAAAATGGGTGATTTACCTATTACGGAAAAGAATACTGAATGTGTTATTTCACTTCCGATGTTCCCTGAGCTTACTATTGAAGAACAAAAAACGGTTGCTTCTACACTAATTGAATGTATTGAAAAATCAAAAGCATTGGCATAGTTTAGAAGTGATGAAAGATAAAAAAGCGGCAGTATTAATTCTGCCGCTTTTTGTTTAGTAACCGATATATAGCATGTTTAAAATACATCTACCCAATGATTGAGTTTTATGGATTAATTTGGTATAATCTAACCAAAGATGTTTTAATAAAAGTAAGAGGAAGTTTTATGAAAAATATTATTATTTATTCAACAAAACCGTTGCCTGATTTAACATTTATGCTTTCAGATATAGATGAAGCAGAAGCAAAAACGGTTTCTATAGAGCAAATGAAAGACTATGCAGTACTTAATCCGTCATTGATTATTGTAGAAAATATAGATGCAGCAAAAGATGCCCTTATGACGAATAAATTCCCATGCCCGATATTGTTTTTAGGTGCATCAAGAAAAGATATAACAGTCAGAGCAGAGGGCTTTGATTTTATTCAACAACCGATTAACAAAGATGAATTTATTATTCGTGTTAATGCTCTGTTAAAAATCAAAGAATACAAAGATAAGATAGAGAGAGTTTCTACAACGGATGATTTAACGGGATTACATAACAGAAAATACTTACAGGAACGTTTGGAGGAAGAAATTTCACGTTCAAGGCGTTATGGCACAAAGCTTTCCTGCATATTGTTTGATATTGACTTCTTTAAGGTTGTTAATGATATGTATGGTTATGAATGGGGTGATATTCTTTTGAGAAATATTGCTAATAAACTTGATGCAATGATTCGTAAGGAAGATATTTTGACCCGTTACGGTGATGAAGAGTTTTTACTTGTTCTTCCGAATACATCAGAAGAAAATGCTTTCTTATTTGGTGAAAGATTCAGAAGAGAAGTTGAGAAGATGGAGTTTATTCCTGCAGGCGAAGAAGAGGCTCACAGAGTTACAATTTCAGGAGGCATCTCAACTTATCCTTGTATGAAAGATGTTGACGAGGATGCAAACACAGTAATTCGTTATGCTGAGCATGCTCTTTATAATGCTAAACACAGAGGTAAGAACAAAATTATACAATTCTCTCAAATGAACTTAGAAATGTAGAGAGTGAAAAGATTCAATAAAAAAGGATGCCTGAAAGGCATCCTTTTTTATTGAAATACATTGAAAATTATATTCTTTGTATATGCTTTTTGTAAATAATTGTTACAATAAAAGCAATTTTTTTATTTAGAAAAACTTATATAAAGTATAGAGGACAGGAAAGAGGAAATTTATATGAGAAATTTTAAGAAAAAAGTGTCAGCATTAGTTTTAACAACAATGTTTGCGACAATGCAAATTTCAATGGCTGCTGTAGATACCGGCTTAGGTGTCGGTAACGGCGGTGCAGTTATTAACAACATTACCGGTGGTTTTGTTAACGGTGCAACCGGTGTAAATTCAGCTACTTTGAATTTTGATGGTAACGCGCACGTTAACTGGAATACGTTAAACGTTAATGCAAACGAAACATTAAACTTTAATGCGGTAAACGGTGCAAACGGTATTACTGTTTTAAACACTGTTAATCAGGGAATGTCAAACATTTATGGTCAGATTAACGCAAATGCAGGTATCGGAAACTTAATCATTTCTAACCCGAATGGTGTTTTATTTGATGGTGCAAAGTTTACTACAGCAGGTGATGCAATGATTACTACACAAAAAGCGGCAATGAATGCTGTAACAGGTGCAGTAACTTTTGATGCATCAGTTCCTACAAACTATACTCCAAATGGTTCTGACTACGTTGTAAAAATGGTTAACTCAGATTTTTCAGTAGGCGGTGAACTTAACGTTATTGCTCCTACAATGAATGTTGTTAAATCTACATTTACGGCAAAAAATGGTGCAGGAGATGTTAAATTTACAACTACAAACGGTCAGGATTACTTCGTAACAAACGAAAACTGCACTACTTGTACTAACAAAAAGTATACAGAAACTCAATCAATGAGAATGGAAGCCGTTAAGGTTGACGGTAATGTTTACATTACATCTGACAAAGGTGTTGTTAAATTTGTAAACGGCGGCGAAATCAAAGGTGACTTAAATGTTCAATCTGATGGCAGTGTTGCTCTCAACTACGTTAACAACGGTAACAAACTTCACGTAACTGGCGATGTTGACGCAAAAGCAAATGGTACAATGATGTATGCAAGAGCTATGGATGTTGACGGTGACTTGAATATGACAAACGGCGGAGGCTTCCTTGAAGTTAATGACGTAAATGTAGTCAAAAATATGAATCTTAAGACTACAAATGAATCACAAAATCCACAAGGTTATAAACACTTTGTTCACGTAAATGGTGTTACAAATGTTGGTGGTGATGCAAATATTGATGCTTACAACAACATTCACATCGGTAACTATGAAGTTACTGACAAAATCTACAGAGATGATACAAAAACTAAATTCTACTATGATGGTAAATTACTTGATGGTGAATTCAATGTAGGTAACAATTTAACAGCAAAAACTACGTCAGGTCACATTACAAAAACAGTTAATGTAAATGTTGGAAATAACGTAAGTCTTGATGCAAACGCAACTTCTGACGGAAACAGACTATACGGCGGAAATATTTTATCAGATCCTGATACGGTTCTTACAGCAAAAACATATCAATTCGAATCAGACGGTTATATCGGTGCATTAAAAGGTTTCCAAGATCCGCGCCCACAATACAGTTCAACAACATATACAACTGATCAAGCAGTTATTAATACAATGGAAGATTATACATACTCAGCAGGTGCTGAAATTCCGCAAGCTCACGATTACTTCACAATCGGTGGCGGAACAATCACAAAACTTAACACTCCAAAGAATGTTAACGGTAATGACGTAAAAGTATACATTAAATCAACAAAAGACTTGGTATTAAATGGTGCAGATGCAAATGAAATTAATTTAACAGCACCAAAGAGCAAAATAACAATCACTGGTGATGTTACTGCAAACAACATCAATGTTGGTCCTGAAACAGATTACTTAAAACTTGATTTTAAAGGTAGAAACTTCACAACAAACTACACAAATATTAGAGATGAAAAAGTTGTAACAATCAGACCTGACGAAGAAATCACATACGACTTGGCAGACGGTGGATATAACCAACCAACTCTTAAACCTGGTGAAGATACAACATACTTAATCGGACCGGATAGAGAAGTTCCTCCTCCACCTCCATCAAGAGATGATCCTAAGGCACCAAATGATGATAACGTAAGAGTTAAAAACTGGGTACCGGAAGATCCTACAAGCCCACTAGTTAATACACCGGTAGCGTTCGCAGCAGACTTAGATGACGAAGAAGAAGCAGGAGTTCGCAAGAACGTAGACGGATCGGTAACAGTCGTAAGAGCATACCCGATGACAGGCGACAGACAACAATAAAAACAAAAGCTGAAATATACATAGATGCAGTTTAAATGCAAAAATAACCACCACTTTCAAAAGTGGTGGTTATCTTTTTGTGATAAAATCAAAATATGAAGAGTATAAGAATTAAATGTCCTGCAAAATTAAACTTAACGTTGGAAGTTGTTAACAAGAGAGAAGACGGTTTTCATAATATCAACAGTATTATGCAGTTAATCAGTCTGTATGATTATCTGGATATTTTAGTAGAAAAATCTGACAATAATCAGATTGTTTTATCAGGGAACAGTTCAGAGATACCTTATAATGAAAAAAATCTTGTTTACAAGGCTGCTGACTTGTTTTTGAAAGCAACAAACTTAAACGGATATACGATAAAAATAAATATAGAAAAAAATATTCCGATAGCGGCAGGCCTTGCTGGCGGAAGTACGGATGGTGCAGGTACCTTTTTTGGTTTGAATGTTTTGTTTGATAATATTTTATCAAAAGAAGATTTGCATAAATTATGTGCATCATTAGGCTCGGATTTGAACGTATGTTTAGAAGGCGGTTGTCTGCTTGCGACTTCCAGAGGTGAAAATGTTGAAAGGTTACCTTATGTAGACATGCCTGTGACATTAGTGAAACCTAAAAATCTCGGAATATCAGCTAAAGAAGCATATACGAAATATTCTGCGAAAGAATTTAAACCAAAATATCATAATACCGAAAAAATGATTGATGCTTTAAAAAAAGGTGATGATATAAGACCGTTCTTATATAATGATTTGGAGTATGCGGTATTTGATGATTATGAGGAACTTCAATTCATAAAATCAAAACTTCCGAATTCAATCATGTCGGGTTCCGGTTCAACATACTTTATTTTAGATGATGTTAAAGATGTTGTATTTCCGGAAACTTATCAAGTTTTTAAAGACTTAAAATTTATAGAAAACGGTTGTACAACTGTTTAATTTTGCAAAATTTTTGTGTGTTTTTGTGATAAAATTCATATAAAAACTAAAAATTAAGAGGATATTTTATATGAAGAAATTTTTGCAGATTATGGGGTTTGTTTTGCTTGGAGTAGTCTTGGCAGCATACCTTTGTTTTTTATTTGTTTTACCGAATGTAATTGATTTAAATCAATATAAACCATTAGTTAAGGATTTGGCAAAAGAACAGGGCAAAGTCGACTTAGATTTTGGAGGTGCAAAAGTTATTACATCACCGCTTTTGGGTGCAGGAGTTAAGATTGATAACATTACAGTGAAACTTCCGGATGGTTCTTTGTTGCTTTCAGCAGAAAGTTTGAAAACAAGAGTTTCTCTGCCGAGTATTTTGTTGATGACTGTTAAAGTTTCTTGTTTTGAGATAGAAAAACCATTTATTAATCTTGAAATCGCAGAAGATAATGTTGATTATAAGGTTGTAAAACTTGTTGAAAATATTTTAAATGAAAACAAAGAAAAAACATTGGGCGAAGAAAAAGTTGTTACTCAAACTTGGTTTAATCCGAATTGGATAAGAATAAAAGTTCCATGTGCAAAACTTCATAATTATAAAATTCTTGTTAACGACATAAAAACAGGACACTACCTTGATTTACATGGTGAAGAACTAAAGGCAGGATATTTCAATAAGAAAACGGCAAAACTAAAAACTTATGCCGAATTATTCTCAGATGAGAATAAAAATTTATCCGTAAATCTTGATATAAATACATTCTTGCCGCAAACAGAGTCAAAACTTGATGCAGAAGACGATCCTGCCGAAAGAATTGACGTTCCGTTTGTGAATCCTGTTGATTTATACAGAACATATAATTTAAAAGCAGATATTGATGCAAAACTAAGAGTCAGAGAACATAAAGGAGATATAACATCATTTGGTCACATTAATATTGATGGCGTAACTTTAAAGGTTTCTCATCTTCTGCTTCCTGAAAGTTATGTTCATATAAAGACTTTTAATCATACCGTTGACGTGGATACCAATATTTATCCTGCTCAGGAGCAGAACATACAATTGCTTGGAAAACTAAATTACAGCAGACATCCTTGGATTGATATGAATATTAAAACAGGCGTTATTCAGTATAACGACATGCTGATTTTGGCAAAGGCATTTCTGGACTCTTTGAGAATCCCGAATGAACTCGGACAATTTAAAGCAAGCGGTACAACAGTTGCTGATTGTTATATAAAATCAAACTTCAAAAAACTGAAATCCAGTGGATATATAAAGGTTCAAAACGGCGGACTAGCTGTAAGAAATCTTGGTCAGGTTATATCGAATGCAAATATTAATGCGCTTTTAGATAACAGTATTTTAAGATTTAACAATTCAAGTCTTTTTGTTAATAAGTCAAAAGTTACAGTTGATGGTAGTATAAATGAAAAATCAGTTGCGGATATTATGATTAAAACTGATAAAATGCCGTTACCATCCCTGTTTTACGCATTTGCGCCAAGAAGTTTAAGAAATGCGTATAACTTCCGTTCAGGTGATGTAACTTTGAATGCAGATATTAAAGGTAAGCTAAAAGAAGTTACGGCAAAAGCTGATTTTGGTTTGGATAACTTTGATTTATCAGACAGAAAAAATACATTTAATATTAAGGATGAAAAATTAACAGGGCAGGTTTCTTACGAGGCTAAAGGTCAGGCAGTTGCAGGACATGCTGATAACAAGAATTTTGCTTTTGTTTTACCAAAAACCAATTCATCGGTAAGAATTCCTGATTTTGCCCTTGGAATTGGCGGGAAGAATATTTTAATTCCTGAAAACAAATTGTTATTAAATGATAAGTCTGAGATTAAGTTTTCCGGAAATGTTTTGGATTATGAAAAGTTAAAGAGTGTAGAATTATTGGCGAGCGGTAATGTTTCTACAGACGATTTGATTAAATTAATTGGCAGAGAGTTTAAGCCGTTTATACATTCAAAAGGAGCAATTCCTGTAAAATTAACAGTGTATGGAAATAAAAAGAAACAAACGGTTTTTGCTCAGGCACTTGCTGATAAGGATAATTTTATCACTCCGGTTGATTTTACCGAGCTAGGCGGAAAACAAACAGCGCTGCAAACAGTTGTTGATATGAAACCCGGCAGAATAAAGATTAAAAAGACAGGCGTTTATATAAGAACGGTTTCAGTTGATGAAGAGGGTAATGAAGTTGTTTCTCTTGATGACGTTTTGGATATAGACGGAACAATTGTCGGGGACAGAATAAATCTTTTGAAAGTAAATCTTCCGAAAATTATAAGCGGAAAAATTTACGCATTCCCGCAATCATCTCTTGTGAGGGATAAAGCAAGATTGTTTGTATACGGTCCTATCTCCAATCCGATAATCAGAGGCGGGATAAATGTAAGAGATATCAAAATTCCTGAACTTTTAACATCTGTTGATAATATTAAATTGGATTTTAAAGGTCACACTTTGGGATTTGATTTAAGCAATATATTGCTGAACCAATCTGATATAAGCGTTAACGGTAATTTGGACTTAAATCCGTCACCGATAATGAATTTGAGCGGTGTAAACGTAACTTCAAACAACATTAACCTTGAAAGGATGTTAAAGGTTGTTGATAGAGCTATGAAGTACGTTCCATCGAACGGAAAGGTAAGCAGTAATAGTGCACAATCTGCAAGTACAAATATTCCTGTTGAAGTTCAAAGCGGTACTATTAATATGAGAAGAATTCAGACGGGAAATATCGTTGTTACCAATACAACATCAAGAATGGCTCTAAGACAAAATATCCTTGGACTAAGAGGTTTGAGGACAAATATCTTTAACGGTCAGGTGAATGGTGATGTTTTTGTTAATTTGGTTAAGACTCTTGTTAATGTAGATTTAAAGGGCGAAAATATTAATGTAGCAAAAGCAATGCTTGATGCTGCAGGCATGAAAGATATGTTATCAGGAATTGCTAAGTTTGATGCAAAACTTTCTATTGACGGAACTGCAAAAACACCAACAGAACAGATGAAAGGAATTAACGGTGACATTAATTTTGAAGTTGTAAACGGCCAGTTTGGACCATTTGGAAAGATTGAAAACCTGATTATAGCAGAAAACATTCGTGAGTCACAATTCTTCCAGACTGCGCTCGGCGGAATAATTAATTCACTTACATCTATTGATACGACTCATTTTGATAAACTGACAGGTCATTTGAATATGAATGGTGGAATTTGTCATATTGATCCGATTACATCTTTGGGTAATGTTCTGACTCTGCATATTTTTGGTGATTTTGATTTAGTCAGAAATTATGCAGATATGAAAGTCAGAGCAAAGATGTCATCAATTATTTCTAAGGTTCTCGGTCCGTTGAATGCGATTAACCCTGTTAACCTTATGAATAGTGCAGCAAGCATGAATATTGTTACAGCAAAAGCATTTTCTTTATTCTGTGAAGTTGTTCCTGAAAATGAACTTGCAACACTTCCGGCTTTTGAAAACAGTTATGTAGATTCAGGTGCAGCCAAGTTTCAGTTAAAGGTTCGAGGTGATGCTGCAAAACCGTTAACTCTTGTTAAATCATTCAAGTGGTTATCATCAAAAACAGAGTATGATGAAGCTGTAGAATTTGTAAATTCTCTTCCTGAAGAAATAGAGGGTTCTACTGCTACAAATATTGAGGAAGCTATAGCCGAAGCAAAAGCTCTTGAAGCAGAAAAGAAAACTTTTAGATACAAGGTAAAACACCTTTTTGACAAGGGGGTAAATAAAGGGGAAAATAAAGGGGTAAGTACTGAAGCAAAGAACGAACCTGTAGAAGATGCAACAAAGGCAGAAAAAGAAAATATAACTGCAGAAGAAAACATAGAAGAATAAAACTGTACAGAACACTTTCCCCTAATGGGGATGGTTAGGATGGGGTAAAAATGTACGAAAAACTGGAAGAAATACACCAAAAATGTTTAACCTGCCAAAAATGCGGTCTTGGAAAGACCAGAACAAATATTGTGTTTTCTGACGGCGTGCCAAACCCAAAACTTATGCTTATTGGTGAAGCGCCTGGGTTTTATGAAGATAAAGAGGGAAAGCCTTTTGTCGGCAAAGCAGGACAGCTTTTGGATAAAATCTTTGAGTCAGTCGGACTTACAAGAAAAAAGGATGTTTATATCTGTAATACGGTAAAATGCAGACCGCCTGAAAACAGAAATCCTGAACCTGAAGAAAAGGAGGCATGTTGGGAATATTTGCATGCCCAGATTGATATAATTCAGCCAAAAATTATTTTGTTGTGCGGAAATGTTGCAGTACAGTCTATTCTAGGTAATGTCGGAGGTATAACAAGGATAAGGGGTAAATGGTTTGATGGCGGCGAAGTAGTGCATGGTGCAAAACTTATGCCTATTTTTCACCCATCATACCTGCTCAGAAATGACTCAAGAGAAAAAGGCAGTCCAAAATGGCTTATGTGGCAGGATATCCAAGAAATTAAAAGAAAATATGATGAGCTAATCTAAACTATTAAAAAAAGTCCTGCGGTTGCCGTAAATTACTGAATAATACCCTTTTGTATACTTATATTTACCCCTGTTACTATGTAAGATATTGTTAAATTTTTATGCCTAATATATTTACAACACTCCTTTTTTAAGTTATTAATATAATGTGTTTATTTTTATAGGTGAATTTAATGACAAAAACAACTATCCGAAATTTAAAATCTTCAGAGTCATTTTTTGATAACACCAAAAAAGAAGATTTTCGGAAGTTCCGCTGGTGAACCTCCGAAAATAGCAGGGAGTAGTAATGGGCAATGCTATTATTAGTAACACAAATCAATAATAGCAATTAGGAGAGAGTAAAAGAATTGAGTCTTACGCAGGTTCAATTCTTTTTTATGATATAATTTAAGCAAAATAAGGAGTTTAAATGTTTAGTACGGATATTATTTATGAAGTTGTTACTTTTGCAATAGGCGATACAAAATCAGGAACAAAAATGGGAAAATTACAATTAAAAGACCCTGACGGAGAATTTTTAAACTGTATTTTGTGGGAAGAAGCGCTTAACAGAATGGATTCAAAACTTTTCAGAACAGGAAATGAACTGAGAATTGTTTCCGGTTCGTTCAATGAAAAATATAATAACTGCCTTGTTCAGGCACTCGAATTGGTTAAAGAAGCTAAGACCGGACTTGATGAAGCAGAACGAGAAGCCGAATACAATGCTTTAATATCATACATAAACCTTATTAAAGATGATGCTCTTAAAAACTTTGTGCTGGATATATACACCAAGAACAAAGAACAAATCCTTATTGCACCTGCTGCAAAACTTATGCATCACAACTATATTGGCGGTCTTATGGTACACACTCACGAATGTTTGCAATATGCAGACAAAATGTTTGAAATGTTTTTCCAACGGGTTAACCATGATGAAACGTATGCAGCATGCTTACTGCACGATATTGGTAAAGTTTTTGAATACACAATTGATACCGAATCCGGTCTTATAGATTATGACGAAGATTTCCGAAAAGAATGGATATCTCACTCACAATACGGCTTTTCAATTTGCATGAATGCAGGCTTTAAACGTATTGCAAGAATGATTGCGGCACATCACGCCAGAGCGGAATGGGGAGCAATTATCGACCTCAATGAAAAAGATTTGGAGTCTTGCCTTTATCTGGTTCACCACATTGATGACTTGTCCGCAAAGTTTGGGAAAATTAATGTTGCTATGTTAGGGTAAACAAATTGCAGAGCCAAGATGAAAAATACATGAAAGAGTGCTTTAAACTTGCAAAAAAAGGATTTGGTAAGGTCTTGCCTAATCCAATGGTCGGCTGTGTTGTTCTGGATAAAAACGGCAATGTGGTTTCAAAAGGATATCACCATAAATACGGCGAAAATCACGCAGAACGTGATGCTCTTCTGAAATTAAAAAATTATGAAGCTGATGGAGGAACTCTTTATGTAAATCTTGAACCCTGCTCTCATTACGGCAAAACACCGCCATGTACAGATTTAATTATTGAACACAAACTTAAACGTGTTGTTATCGGGATGAAAGATGTTAACCCGAAAGTTGATGGTTTAACTAAACTTAAAAATGCGGGTATTGAAGTTACAACAGGGGTTTTGGAAGAAGATGCCAAATTTTTGAACAGAGTATTTATAAAAAATATGACTCAAAAAATGCCTTATGTTGTTCTGAAAACTGCTACAACTTTAGACGGTAAAATTGCGACAAAAACAGGTGATTCCAAATGGATAACTTCATCGGATGCAAGAAAAGAAGTATATAAAATGCGCAAAGAATTTGATTGCATTCTGACAAGTTCAAACACAGTTATTTCGGATAATCCGACTATGGAACACAAATTTAAATGTATTTTGGATAAAGATAAACGAATACCTGAAAATGCCAAAATTTTTGAACAGGGAAATATTTACCTCTCAACAAAGGAAAATACACCGTTAAAAGACGGAAAACTTGATATAAAATACGTTTTAAAAGAATTGTATAAAAAAGGGATTTACACTGTATTTGTTGAATGCGGAGGAACTTTGGCAGGTTCTATGCTAAAAGACGGATTAATTGATGAGGTTTATCAGTTTATTGCACCAAAAATCCTTAATGACAAAGAGGGGAAAAGCTGCTTTAACGGGGATAAGGTTGAAAAAATATCTGCATCAAAAAATTTAAAAATATATTCAACGACAATAATCGGAGCGGATTTACTTATTAAATACAAAGTTTTGTAAAAATATTAGAGGATGCGGAAAAAGTCTGAAAAATGACAATTTTTCGACTTTTTCCGCATCCGACCTAAGGTGTGTGAGAGTTAGGTCAGGTGCGGGATAGCACGTGACCTGACTCGAAACCGTACCCCGAAGTTTGCAGGAAAAATTTTAATTTTTCCGCAAACTCATTACATGTTATGGAATTCCAAAAATGTGGAATATTTTACATGTATAAGTAAGTAAACACGTAAGGAGCGTAGTATATGGCAACAAACGGAGTGAATGGAGCAAACGGAGCACCAAAAACGGCTGCAGACTTTAAGCCTGAAGAATTTCAGAATGCTAAGCAAGAAAAGATTAGAAATACGATTTTTGAACTTGATGAAGCCATAGCAAATGACGTAGAGGCAATGGAAGCAGATGGAGAAATTACTTCAACCGTAGATAAAGCAACAGGTAAATCAGAAGTAGACAGAATATACGACTGGGTTTCTGTCATAGATAATATGATAGGGAATATGTCTGATAAAGTAAAAGCATCTTTACAAGATAGTGTACAAATCTTGAAAGATTGGGTTGCTGATCTGATTGATATGGCCGGCATGGGGCAATACCGTGGCGAAAATATAACCTACGAAGATGGCGGTGAAGTAGTAATTAATGCAAAACAAGCACCAAAAGCCGGAATGGCTGCAACTTCTTTAGAACCTTCAACAACTGATAATGATACTGCTCAATCATTAGGCAATTCATATGATACTCAAACTGACATTGAAGACTGGATTAAAGATCATTATGGAGCAGTACCTGATGTTCATAAATATGATGGTATTGAAGGTGATTTTGATGTAGAACAAAAAATTAAGCAAAACAACCAAAACAAACTTTCAGGAACACATTTAACAAAAAAACAAATTGCTGAAATGGAAGCAGTTAGAAGAAAAGAACGTATGGAAGAAGATAAAAAATTCCACAAATCACAGGGTTTAGATATTTAGCAGCAAATTTATCACTAATTAATGCGATTCTTCGGCAACGCCTCAGAATGACGGATTGATGGACAGTAGCGAATAGAGTTTCGCAATGACAACAATCCGCTCCCTCGCCCCTTGAGGGAGAGGTAAGGAAATTGTTTAAAACTTTACCTCGCCCACAGTATCCTTTTGGTGGGAGAGGGTGTCCGAAGGACGGGTGAGGGAAGGGTGTGGGGTTAATTTTGCATTCCCTCCCCTCGGGACTCTGCCGAAAGAAAGGTGACTAAATGTCACGTTTCTTGAGAGGTAGGTTAGGGAGAGGGTTAATTTTGTTTATTTTATCATATTGACCCTCACCCGCATTTGCAAGCTTCACTCTGTTCAGCAGCAACTGCTGCCCTCTCCCATCGGAGAGGGTAAAAACTGGATTGTTACATACTGTGAAACATCGCAATATTTAGCAATAAGATGTAAAAGTTTTTGCGATTCTTCGGCTAAAAGCCTCAGAATGACATTTCTGCGCGTCTTTCTGATGCAATAGCTATTTTTTGCCGAAAAATTTTATAAACTAAATTAAAAACTTTTTCCTCATTCTCTTTTTGACTTCTATTGTTAACTTTTGTAACAATTTTTTATCATGGCTCATATTTTTCTAAAGTTTTTACTCAAAGTTGCCGATAAACATGTAAAACAGGGCAAGTATGCCCTTAAACAATCCTAAAAAGATTAGGGACAAAAAAGGAGTCAAAGCTATGGGAATATCAATAGATATGAATAGGGCATTAACCTCAGAATCTTATGCGGCACAATGTATAAGAAGCGGGAAATTAACAGGCTCTCAAAGAAGCCAAATAGCTGCTCAATGGGGTGCTGATAAAATTAAGCTTTGGGAAGCCGTTGATAGTACCGCATATAAAATAGATGATGATGACTGGAACGCTTCAAGTGACGCCGGAAGAAAAAAAGCCGAAGAAGAAACAGGACACGACGGCAGCAAACAGAATGTCGGACAAGTCGGACTTGATGCTACAGCTGCGGGTGTAAACGGTGCAATGGCTTTTGCTGGCACGAAAATTGGAAAGTTTATGGGTAAAGGTATTATAGGTCAAGGTTATAATGCAATCTGCTGTAATAGTAAAGGCACCAATCTCTTTGGCAAGAAAATAACAAATCAGCAAAGTGCTCAAAAAAACTTAAGTGACATAGCGACTGTTATCATCGGTTTTGCTGAAGCAGTAAAATATCAATTAAGCAAACCAAATGAAGACCAGCATGATGCAGCTATGAAGTTATATAATGCAGGAGAGGGAAGCGGATTGCTAAAAGACGGACAAGCAAGTCTTAATGAAGCTCAAGAAATTATGCAAGATGCAACGGAACAAACCACAGAGTTAACAGAAGAAGCAGAAGAAATCAATGAAGATGCTAATGAAGATATTGACGATAACAAAACTAACTTCGATTTCTTCCGCAAGCAATACGAATACTTAAAAGCTAAAGCGCAAAGCGGTGAAGAGTTAACTCCTGACGAAAAGCAAATGCTCAAAGAGTTGGCACCTCTAATGGAAGAAGCAGCCGTAAATATCTCTTCTGCTCAAGATGAAGCATCAACGGCACTTAGCGACAAATCTGATGAAATTGCAGCATCCCAGAGTGATTATGATGACGGTGCTGAAACTATTGCAGAAGTCCAAGGTGTAACAGATTTTGCGGAGGGATTCGACTCTGCTACAAAAACTATGGCATATATTGAAGGTTTTTCTCAGGGTATAACAGCTACGACTACAGGTTTAGCAGCCGCAAGACTTGCAACAAAGGGTGGATTAAGCTTTGGAGCGACATTAGCCTTTGCAGCTATGGGCGCAGCAGCAGCGATTAGACTTGGTATTGCTTCTGCGGAACAGTTCAAATGGGCAGGTGAAGTCGGAGATGAAATAGATTTCAGAGAAGATACTCAAGACCTCGGTACTGAAACAATGGATGTTTATGATGAAGAATTAGACAATTTTGCAGGTAACTTAGAGATTATAGATGATTTGGAAGTTGTCGTTCCGGAAGATACGGAAATTCCTAATCAGCCTGCTGTTAGTGTTGATAGCGGAGCCGGAGATATAGATCCGCTTGCCGCAGGTGCCGCAGGAGTAAATGTTGATGAAAACAATGATGATAACAATGGCGATAATAACGGTGGAGGCTCTGACCCTCTTGCTGCAGGTGCTGCTGGTCAAGATGCAAAACTGGATGAGCCTAAAGCCGAAGATGACCCTAAAAAAGATGAGGATGAAAAAAAATAAGGTAATTTGGTTTTATAAAGCTAACTGATAAATTTAACCCCTCCAAAATTGTATGAATAAGCGGAGGGGTACTTTATTCTCCCCTTGGGGAGGGATTAAGGTAGAGGGTATTATTGTTCCCTCTCCTTTTGAGGAGAGGGTTAGGGTGAGGTAATAATAATTAGCTCCCTCACCTACTGAGAATGTGGTATCAAAGTGTCCTGTTATTACGGTTCTAACTAGCCTTACAATGACAATTATTGTTCCCTCCCTGATTAGGGAGGGATTAAGGGTGGGTTTAAATTGTAATTGTATGAGTTTTAACAAGTACCCCACCTAACCTCCCCTATTGAGGGGAGGAATAAAGCATTCTCTTTTTTTCTTGATTTTTGTTGTTAACTTTTGTAATAATTTTCTGTCAAGACTCATATTTTTCTAAAGTTTTTACTCAAAGTTGCCGATAAATAGAGTAAAAGAAAGATAATGGGTATATAATCATCCCCCACTCCAACCCTCTTCCGCAAGGTACGAGGGAAAAGTTTTATATTCTAACGGCAAATATTAGTTTAAAATGCTTTAATTAAAAAAATTTTTATTCCGTTATCAAGTCGTTCAATTCTTTTAACATAATGATAATCTGTTAATGATGTCAAAATCAAAACGACAGCGGGCTTTTTACCTGTCATTTTAGAATAATAAAGAGCCTGCCCGACACTTTCTGCCCACTTTTTAGCAAAATCAAACTCTATTGCATAATCTTTTGCAAGACAGTCAACTCTTGTCATATCCCACAATATAGCCTCTTTTCTGCCAAAATCATGGGTACACCACTGATTTACATAATATGATTCAACCTGATTTGGCATCATCGTCTGAGCTTCATACCATTTTTGAGGAACATAATTAAGTCCGACATAATACAAGCCTGTCGCCATAAGCAAAAATGTTATTCCAAAACTTATTATTCTGCTTTTTCCTAATACTTTATTCTTTTTCTTAGCCATAAAACAAATCTTCCGATACATTTATTATAAATGAAATTTATAGATTTTCTATGATATAATAATCTCATAAAAGATTCGGATATAAAGGAGAATTGTATGAATACAGCAACTATCGTTGGAAGAGCAGGTCAGGATGCAGAAATAAAATATTTTGAATCAGGAAAAGTTAAAACAACTTTTTCTCTAGCAGTAAACCGCTTTGATTCAAAAACAAAAACAGAAGTTCCTGATTGGTTTAATATAGAGGTTTGGGACAAACAAGCAGAATTTGCAGGCGAATATGTAAAAAAAGGCAGACAGGTTGCTGTTGATGGCAGAATTTCAATCAGCAAATGGACTGATCAGACAGGCGAAGAAAGAGAAAGATTTTTAATCGTTGCAAACCAAATCAGATTACTTGGCTCAAAACGTGATGTTCAAGAATAAATATAAAGGAGGAGGCTTGTGAGCAAGTGAACAGATGAACAAGTGGTGTAATATTTAAAAAAACTCACTTATTCTTTTATTTACTTAATCACTTCAACCATGATTTTTACGGATTTAGTAGGCATTATTGCTGATGACTTAACAGGCGCAAATGACACTGCTTTGCAGTTTCATAATCAAGGTGCAAAAACAAAAATATTACTAGACTCATCTTATAAACCGGACAGAAAAGATTTAACTGAAGTTTGGGCAATATCAAGCGAGTCAAGAAATTGTAACACCGAAGAGTCTTTAAAAAGAGTCTCTGATACAGCTAAAACTTTTGCAGACAATTTTTCTTTTGAATACTACTACAAGAAAATTGACTCAACTCTAAGAGGTCATATCGCAACTGAAACACTTTCTTTAATTGATATCCTTGAGTATGATGCAGCTGTAATAATTCCTGCATTTCCACAAGAGGGAAGAATTACAGTTGGCGGATATCACCTTCTGAAAGGAATTCCAATCGGAAGAACAGAAATTGCAATCGACCCACACTCACCTATTCTTGAATCACATATACCAACACTCCTTAAATCTCAACTTTCTGACGGAAAAAAGGACTTGGTCGGGGTTCTTGATTTAAGAACAGTTATGAATGGTGCAGGTCCTATCTTAATCAGAATAAATGAACTTCTAAAAGAGGGGAAAAAACTTATTGTAGCAGATTCAACATCAATTACTGACATAGAACAAATTGCTCTTGCTGTCAAAAAATGTAACAAAAAACTGTTACCTACAGGAACAGCAGCAGGCGCTCAGGTGTTTGGAAAAAGCTGGCTAGCTGATATAGAAGCTGAAAAACAAGCCGTAAAAATACCGCAATTACCTAAATTTATTGTTTCGGGTACTGCTACACAAATTACGGCAGAACAAATAACAAAACTTGAACAATCGGATGATGTTGATAATATCAATTTTATTCCGCTGGAAGTAAGAGATATTTTATGCGGTATTGATGATGAAATGGTTTCAAGAATAGTTACAAACCTGAAAAGCGGTATTACAGTTTGTGTACATACTTCCCACCTGATTACAAACTTTGACGGATTTTCTGATAATTCGGAAATGGCAGAACTTACAAAAGAAAAGTTTGCATCCATGATTACAGATTACTTAGCAGAACTTACCAAAGAAGTTTTATCTGAAATAAATGCAATTTTGATTACATTAGGCGGTGAAACATCATACAAATGCTGTTCAAAGATTGAATCAAAGATGCTCAGACTTGTTGATGAGGTTGCTCCTGCAATTTCAATATGTTCTGATGCTAATGAACAATGGATTGTAACCAAATCCGGCAATTTAGGCAAAAGCAAAACTCTTATAGATATACTCAATTATTTCAAGTTTCATGAGGGATAACGGTAAATATGAAAAACTATTCAAACAAAATCGCAATTACAACTGGCGACCCGAATGGTATCGGTGCTGAAATCACCATTAAAGCACTTAATACGCTTAATATTCCGCCAAGAGATATCGTTATAATCTCTAATTCAAAAGTTTTAAATGCGTATGGCAATTTGCAGAACAATTACGAAATAGAAGAAGTTGAGTATTCATCAAGAGTTAGAGCCGGCGAAGTTACTTCTGAAGCAGGCGATTTTTCTTTTCGCTTATTACAGAGGGCATGCGAGCTTAAGCCAAGATTTATAGTTACAGCACCAACTTCAAAAGAAGCAATGAACCTTGGCGGACATAAGTTTAGCGGACAAACGGAAGTTTTAGAAAAATTTTTGGCTCATGACGGACAAAAAGCAGAAATGCTCTTTGTTTCTAAAGACTTTAGGATTTTATTGTTAACCCGTCATTTACCATTAAAAGATGTTAGCAAAACGCTTACAAAAGAATTTATTATAGAAAAAGTTGAACGCTTGAGAAGCTTCTTTCAAAACCATTTGTTTATAAACAAACCTTCTTTTGCACTGTGCGCTTTAAATCCGCATGCCGGTGAAAACGGACTTTTGGGAACAGAAGAAGAAAAAACAATGCTTCCTGCAATAGAAGCTCTGAGAACCAGAGGGATTAATATAACAAATCCGCTTCCTGCGGACACATTGTTTATCAATGGAGTTCAAAATTATCTTAAAGGTGACAAATCTCCTTACGATTGTTATATAGCTTGCTATCATGACCAAGGTTTAATTCCTATTAAGTCTGTAGCATCAGAAAAAACAGTTAATATGACTATCGGTCTGGATATAATTCGAACTTCACCAAGCCATGGAACCGCGTTTGACATTGCAGGTAAAAATATTGCTAATCCGGAATCAATGATTGAAGCTATAAAATACTGTCTTTACTAATTGGAGTTTTGTTTAATGCAGCAAAAAATTGGCATAAAAAAGAAAATCATACAAACAGGGAACGAAGAAAAAACTTTCTTTTACGTTCCTGCAATATCTTTGAAAAATAGTGATAATCAGGTAAAATTACTTGTTCCGCATCCAAACGGCACTGATGCAATGGAATTTGAAACATTAGAAGAAGCGGCTGCTTCAATCAGAAAAGCAGGTTTTGAGTATAAACTTCCTGATGGAGAAGTTATAGAAAACAGTCAGCTTGAACAACTTACATCAACTCCGCGCAGAGATGATTTAGAGATTGCTTTATTTAAGAAATTCCGGTCAAAAACAAACGATATAAACCCATCAATAGTAGCCGCATCATTAAAAGCTTTATCATATATAAACGACAAAGATGCAATTGATATTTACATTGAAAAACTTGGCGAAGACAATGAAAAAATCAGAACAGCAGCAATGGACGCAATAGTAAACGCCCAAACCCCTGTCATAGATAAACTTATTGACACGCTGACAAATTCCAACTGGGTGTCAAGAAACTCCGCAATATCGTGTTTGACAAAAATAAGCGAATATACTGATATTGAACCCGAAAGAATATTAGTTCCGATAATAAACAGGATTGATGATGAAAACACAATCGTTCAGGCAAATGCCATATTAGCGGCAGGAAAAATTTACAGAAATTGCATAAAAAGGCAAGAAAAATAAAAGAGGGTGACTTTAAAGTGAACTGAAACCCTCTTTTTAAATGTTATTAAATTCTGTTTTCCCAAACACCGCCATGTCTGTCAACTACTGCATCATAACAAGACCAAATTCTGAAAATACCTGTCAAACCCAAAATGGCGTGAGTAATGTTCTTGTCATAAGGTTCTTCATTAACAACCTGACCAAGTCCGGGCCAAACTATTAGAGATAATGCTCCTGCACAAACAGACTTTGCACTCACTCTGCCGTTTACACCATGTGTCCCCGCAAAAGCAGGTGCTGAAATTGATAAAATTGTAAATGCCATTAGTGATACTAAAATCTTTTTCATTCTTTTTCCTTTCTATAGTGTACTTATTGAGTACCCCCTAACTTCTAAACTCATAACTGTTACTATTAATTTTTATATTTACCCCTTAAAAGCTTCTGCTATAGATTTATTATAATCCGGTCTTAATATACCTTTTTCGGTAATAATACCGGCAATAAGTTCATGAGGAGTTACATCAAACCCGGGGTTGATAATATTTATACCTTCTGCACAAATTCTTTTTCCGTTTATGTGTGTCACTTCTTCATGTGAACGTTCTTCTATCGGAATCTCTTTTCCTGAGGCAATTGAAGTATCAATTGTAGAAAGAGGTGCTGCCACATAGAACGGAATATTATGATATTTTGCAGCAATCGCAACCGTATACGTTCCGATTTTATTAGCAGCATCACCATTTGCTGCAATTCTGTCTGCACCCACTACAACCATATCAATCATGCCTTTATTCATAAAATATGAACACATACCATCTGTAATAAGTGTTACAGGAATTCCATCCATTGCAAGTTCAAAAGTTGTAAGTCTTGCGCCTTGTTGACGCGGGCGTGTTTCATCTGCAAATACCTGAATTGTGTTATCCTTAGCGTAAGCCGAACGAACAACTCCAAGAGCGGTTCCATATCCTCCTGTTGCCAAAGCACCAGCATTACAGTGAGTAAGAATTGTTGCGCCTTTTGGAACAACTTCCGAACCAAATTCACCAATTTTTATACATCTTTCAATGTCGTCTTTTTCAATCTCAATTGCTTTATCTGTTAATTCTTTTATTAAGCTGTCAATATCAGAATTTGAGTTTTTGATAATTTCTTTTTGCTCGTTGCATGCCCACATTAAGTTTACGGCTGTAGGACGTGACGTTGCCATATAATCAGCCTTTTCCAATAACCATTGTTTGTATTTCTCAAAACTGTTATATTTACCCCTGCCCTCTTGAGCGTATAAAACAACTCCCTGAGCGCCAGCAATACCAATTGCCGGAGCTCCTCTTACTATCATATTTCTGATTGCATCAAACATTTCTTGTCCCTTGCTTATATAAACATATTTATATTCATAAGGAATAATCGTCTGGTCTAACATTTTAGACATTCCGTCTTCCCAAGTAATTGGTCTTATTTTAGAATCAAATACCATTTAAATCTCTCCTATTTTATCTCAAAATCTATACTATTATTTTGATTATTTTCTTTTTTTATTCCTGTAACGAGTTCATATACCCAAGCCGTCACCATGCCTGTAAAACCGTTAAATAAGGCACTCATTAAAACTGCAAATACAGCTAAAGGAAGCGTTGCAAAGAAAAATGAGCCAATATTATTAAACAAATATCCAAAAAATCCAAGTGGATAACTTTTGAAAATTAAACCTATAAGCGAAGCAATAGGAGCCAAGATAACCAAAAATGCCGCAAAAGAAACAACACCAATTACCGCTCCATAGATAGCACCCTCCTGAGGATTAATTATACCAATCAAATCATTTTTCTTCATATAATGAATCATAAATGCAGACAAAAATACAAACGCAATTATGAAACTCACATAACCAACGTAAGGTATTAGTGTTATTGCACCGAGGACTGCGCCTGCAAATACACTCAAAATTGCCAGTTGTTTCAAAATCAGTATGTTCATAAAACTCCTCTATTTTCTACTCATGCAAATATATAAAAATTTTTAATTTTAGCTTTTATGTTAAAGATATAGGCTCAATCAAAATACATTTCACCTAACCCTATTCAGCAGAAATATACCCTCTTAGTGCTGTATATGCTGCAACATAAGGGGACGCAAGATAGATAAATCCTTTTGTGTTACCCATTCTGCCTTGGAAGTTTCTGTTTTGAGTCGCAAGACAAACTTCTCCGTCACCTAAAATTCCTGCATGAACTCCTACGCAAGGTCCGCATCCCGGAGGTAATACAGAAGCGTTTGCATCTACAAAAATATCTATTAAACCTTCTTTAAGAGCTTGTTTATATACATCTTTCGATGCCGGACAAATAAGCATTCTGACATCTTCATTGACCTTTTTACCGTTTAAAATCTTTGCAACTACCCTTAAATCTTCAATTCTGCCATTTGTACAAGTACCTACATATACCTGATTAACTTTAACATCTTTTAGTTCTTCGACTCTCTTAGTATTATCTACTGTGTGTGGACAAGAAACAGTATGAGGAACATCTTCTGCATTGATTTCAATAATTCTTTCATATTCAGCGTCAGGGTCAGGAAGAATTTGTCTGAATTTATCCCCTCTTCCTCTTTCTGTTAAAAATGCTTTTGTTTTATCATCAGCAATAAACAAACCACACTTTGCACCGGCTTCAACAGCCATGTTTGCTAACGTAAATCTTTCTGACATTGTCATATTGTCGATTGTGTCACCTGTGAACTCTAATGCTTTATATGTTGCACCATCAGCACCAATCATACCGATAAGATGAAGCATCAAATCCTTAGAACAAATTCCTTCTTTAAATTTACCCCTTACAACAATTTTAAATGTAGCAGGAACTTTTAACCATGTTTTACCGAGCGCCATACCTACTGCAATATCAGTAGAACCCATGCCTGTTGCAAAAGCGCCTAATGCACCTGAGGTACATGTATGAGAATCCGCGCCAATTAATATTTCTCCCGGATTAACAAAAGTTTCAACAAGTCTTTGATGACAAACACCTGCACCTGTATCAGAAAGAACCGCACCATATTCTTTATGAAACTCTCTAAGCACCATGTGAGTATTAGAAAGTTCCTTTCTCGGACTAGGTGAAGCATGGTCAATAAACAAAATTGTTCTTTCAGGATTATTTAGCTTATCTTTACCCAGCTTTTTAAATTCTTGTACTGTTAAAGGACCAGTTCCATCCTGCACTGCTGTTACATCAACTTTTGATATAACAAGTTCTCCTGCGTGAACAGTTTTTCCTGAATGTTCAGATATTATTTTCTCTACTAATGTTAAGCCCATTATATTCTCCTTGTTTATAAAACTATTTTATCATAAAGTATCATAGAAATAGAGTATGTATACTTTTTATACAATTAGAATTTATGATAAAATTTTTATTGTTATGAAGAAAGAGAATATAATACTAACTGTTTTATTATTTACATTAGCAATATTTGTAACTTGTTTAACTACCAACTATGATTATGACTTATTTGCCAGATTAGAAGTCGGTGAAATATTTTTTAAACTTCATACAGTGCTAAAACATGACCCTTTTTCTTATACTCCGACTCTTTATTGGTTTGATCACGAATGGGGCTCAGGTGTGTTTTTTTATGCATTTCTAAATTTATTAGGACCGGCTGGATTAATAATTTTAAATGCTATATTATTTTTTATTACAACATTCTTTTTGCTTAAACATAATAAAAATATAGAATATCCCCTTTTAACAGGAACTCTTTTCCTATTTTTATTAAACTACGAAGCCGGACAATTAATAAAATGTCAAGCATTTACCTTTATGCTTACATCACTCACAATATACATTTTAGAAAAATTTAAAAATCAAAACTCTAAACTAATATGGTTTTTACCTGTAATTATAGCATTATGGTGCAACTTACACGGAGGTGTTGCTGCAGGACTTGGAATAATATCAATTTATACAATTATTCATTTAATAAAAAGAAAAACTAATGCTCACAAGCTCGTATTAGCTGCCACGCTATCGTATGCTGCACTTCTCATTAATCCTTATGGTATAAGGTATGTAGCATATCTTTTGTATACAATCACAGTACCAAGAACAAATATTGAGGATTGGATTAGTGTTTTTCATCCAAGATTTTTTGTAAGATATTTACCTGTTGTTGTAATTATGGTGTCTATGCTTTGTTGCAAGATATATAGAAATATTAAAACAAAGAATTTTGATTTTTATGAATATAGTATAATCTTAATTACTATGTTCTTAAGCTTCTTGCATCTAAAAAATATACCACTTGCAACTATAATTCTTTTCTTTTTTGCAAGTAAAGATATAAACTATTATTTTAATCAAATTAAATATTTTAAAACTATAAATAAATGTCTTTATATTGTAATACCAATTTTAGCAATTGCCATTCCGTTTACAATAAATATTCCTCGAGCAACTCATTTTTGTTTTCCATTTACCGAAGTAGAATTTATAAAAATTAATAATATAAAGGGAAATATTATTGCGCCATTTGGAGATGCAGGATATATTTCTTATAAATTATACCCAGATAATAAAATATTTATTGATGGCAGATACGATGGTGTATATCCAATGAAAGTTTTTTATGATTATATAAATTTTGTTAATAATAAAAATGGTTGGACTAACGCCATAGATAACTATCCTACTGATATTATTATAGTTAGTAAAACTGAAAAAATTTACGATATACTAAAAAAAGAACTTCATTCAAAGTGGGTTGAAATATTTTCATCTAACCAAAGAGGAATTTTTGTTAAGAAAGAAAATGTAAAATCTTTTTATAAAGAACCAATTTATGATATAAATTATTATAGAAATAATTTATTTAAAACTAATTTTGTAAATTATATAAAGCGAGAAAACTATGACTAATCCGTTAAAATATACCTGCTTATTTGGTGGAGGAGCAATTAGAGGTATTGCGTATGTAGGAACAATACGCGCGCTGGAAGAACTCGGTGTTGAATACGATATTATAGGAGGTTCTTCCGTTGGTTCAATAATTGCAGCTCTTGTTGCATGCGGATATAAGTCCTATGAATTAGAAAACTTCTTTATGAAAGTTAATTTTGAACTCTTTAGAGATATTCATCTTGGATTCAATAAAAGTTTTGCTTTGTCTAAAGGTGAAATATTTTTAGACTGGCTTAATGAGCTTTTAAAAAACAAAGTTGAAAATATCCATGGTAAAAATGTGCAATTTAAGGATATTGAAAAAGAACTTGTTATTGTATCAACTAATATAAAAAATTTTAGCCCTCAAATTTTTTCAAGCAAAGAAACTCCTGATTTTGAAATAGCACAAGCTATTAAAGTTTCATCCAGTATGCCCGGATTGATGGCACCGTATGAATACAATGACGGAGAACTTGTTGACGGAGATTTACAAAAAGCAGCTCCAATGTGGAAATTGTCTGAAGAGATGAATAACTCAAAAAGCCGTATCCTTGAATTCAGACTGGAAGGTGACTACAGCAACGACGATAAAAATCCTATTTCGTATATTAATACAATATATAGCTGCGTAACTGATGTTGCGACGAATTTTGTAGCAGAAGTTTACGGACAGAATGACAGATATGACTACATCACCATAAACACAGGTGACGTATTCTTTGCAGACTTAAACCTTAACAAAGATGCAAGAAGAAAACTTATTAATATCGGATATGAACAAACTATCAAATATTTTAAGAAAGTATTACCTGAGAAAAAAGAAAAATTAACAGATATATATCATACAATCTCTAAATATCTGAAAAAGAGCAAAAAAGGACTCAAAGCCAAAAATGTAGAAGAGGCAGAATGGTGGATTGGCGATATATTTATACTAATGTGTGAAAACAAAGAGATAATTGATCCGATTATATATAAACAAATAGTTGACTTAAAGAATGAAATCGTTAATAGTAAATCAACAATCCTTTTCTTTCATACAAGATTTAAAAATACCAGAACTCTTGAGGCTAAGTATGATGAAGTAATAACGTCCGTTGATACAAGAATAGCAGAAAATAAATTATACTTGAGAGTAATAAAAACAGAAGAACCACCGGAAAAATATACTCAGGAAACACAATCGGAAACTGTAGAAGAAAATGCTTAACACCCTTTTGTAAAAACTATTTTGACCAAATAATCTCCACTTTTTTATTGTAAAGTTTTGTAAAACTTAATGAAATTTTGGGATATTTTTGTAATATTTCTTAACAAAACTATTGAATTTTATATATCTTTGATATATCATAAGTATATAAGGATTGTTGTTATGTGTATCGCATTTATCCCCCAAATGCCAACTATTCCTTACAAAAGTAATAGTTTTTCCAACCTGTTCTATGTAAATGGTTGTACAAAAAAGTAAATATATTTACCCCAAAATATATTTACCCCCAAGGAGTTATTAATATGATAGAAATGAAAAACGTAGGTTTAACTAATCCGGTAAAAGAAAGTTTTGTATCTTCTGCTGCATCAGAAGAATTGGCATCTTATTTAAGAAAAGCTAACAGCTATGCTAATTTATCAGCTGAAGAAGAAAAAGAAATTGCAACCAAGGCTCAGGAAGGTGACAAAGAAGCTAAGAAAATTTTGGTTCAATCAAATTTAAAACTCGTTTTAACAATTGCAAGAAAAGCAATACATGTTTCTAAATTACCAATGGTTGACTTAATACAGGAAGGAAATTTAGGTTTGATGGTTGCAGTTGAAAAATTCAATCCAAACCTCGGTTACAGATTTTCAACTTATGCTACATGGTGGATTAAACAAGCGATGTTTAAAGCTATTTCTGAACAGGGTCACTGCATGAAAATTCCTGTATACATTCAAGAAACTCTTTCAAAATTTTCAAAAGTTAAAGCTGAAATGGAAAAGGCATACAACACTCAGGTTTCAGTAAAAGATGTTGCAGAAAAAATGAATATTGAGCCTGAAAAAATAGATACTTTCTTATCAGCATATTCTACTACAGTTTCTATCGAAGGAAGTTTTGACGCAAATAACGGAAGCGAATTATCTGTTGCAGAAGTTATCGCAGATAACAAAGCTACTGTTGAAGAAAATATTGAATACGAAGAATTAAAGAAAGATTTAAGTCAGGTAATATCAGTTCTTAAAGAACGTGAACAAACAGTTATCAAAATGAGATTTGGCTTGGAAAACTTTGCAAAAACAACACTTGAAGACATTGGTAAAATGTTTGGCGTAACAAAAGAGTGTATCAGACAAACTGAGATGAGAGCATTAAACAAAATGAGAACTAATCTTGCTTCTTCTTGCTATGCAGGCTAGGAGCTAACAAATATAAAGACTGCTAATCAACTTAATGGCAAAACAGGTATCGGAACAAGTCGTGAATAGAACTTATATTCACAGAAGCTCTTAGGTAAAGGACTCCAGTAACGGTAAACCGTTTTGCCTTCTTCTTTTAAAACTTCAACCAATTCGTCAGCTTCTTGAATTGTTTGTGCCAAATAGGGGTAAACAAAAGGGCAGGTTACAGAATTAATATCAAAGTTTAATAAATTAGTATTGCCGTACTTTTTGTGAAAATCAAGAAAAATGTTATTTCTTTCCTGAATTTTATTATTGTCATTTCTAACAACAGTGTTTGTGGTAATACAATTATCTTTATCTTGCTTCAGCCATAAATAAGACTCTTTATATCCAAATTTATGTCCTGCATTAAAACAGGCAAAACCGCTTGGCTTATCAAAAAAAGCATGAGCATTATCTACAATTAGCTTGGGGTAAATAATTGATAATTTACTTACATTTACTCCACAAATTCCCCAATAATTCGGATACAAAATATAGTCATCTTTCTCAAACTCTTCATCGGGCATGAAATCGTCATTAATATGATAAAAAATCGGTTTACATCTTTCTTCAACAAGAGTATGACGTATAACATTACACAAATAATAAGGTAGTTTTATTTGTTTAATATTATATGTCTTAATTAAATACCTCAAAGCATTTCTACCTAAATCAAATTGAAAAACTTTATACATAATAATAATTATACAAAAATTAGTAAAAATTATAAAAGCAAATATTTTTTTTAGCGGTTTTTAGAATAATATGAAAATTTTACCAGTAACATATTTATCACCAATTTTTAAAAGCCATTACAAAGACGATGGCATATTGGGATTTGATGATTCAATTTCTCAGGAAAAAAGAAATTTAATAAGAGAACACTATGACAGTTGGCATACACCATACATGAGTATTTATGAAAAAGGTCATAGAATGACTAACTATCAGCTAAATCTGCATATTAGTGAACTAAAAAAAAGAAATGTCCTGCAAAAAATTGAAGGAACTACAATATACCGAGGGCAGACACTAGTGAATAAACCTTGTTATTTGTACGACTTGAAGAAAAAAGGGATAGAAATGGTTATTGATTTGGTTGATTACGGCGATTCATATAGGAATGCCGTAAAGGATGCCGATTTAAAATATTATAAATATAATATTTATGAAAAATGGTGGAACTGCTATGATTTTTCTTCCAGAAAATATATAAAAGAGTTTGTAAAATTTTTAAAAAAAATGCAGGAAGGTAACATCTATATAGGCTGTCAGTACGGTGCGAATGATACTGATATAGCGCTTATGCTAAATGACTTTTTTAATCCGTTGTTAGAAGACAAGTGCCCGACAACAATAACGCCGAATGACTCTGATTTTCCAATTAAACTTAATTCTATTTATGATGCACTTAAAAAATCTGACAAGAAAAAACTCGGATGGACAAAAGAGTTTGAACAAAGATTAATAAAGAAATTAATTTCTATATAAGATACTTTTAACCGCTATTTCCTATAAATTCACTGTATAATTCATCAGATAATTTACCAATATAATCTATAACAACAGAGTACCTTACATCTTCTTCAGTTGGAAAATCTGAGCAAACATATTTCATATAAACTTTTAAAAACCAAGACAAGTGATATAACTTCTTTGCTTTTTCTTCAGCTTTTTTAAAATTGAACATAAATACTCCTTTAATTTCATTCAAGAAGTAATCGCAACACCACCCCCTCAAGTATAGTAAAATCAATACAGAAAGGAGTTGGTAAAAATGAAACACAGTAAACATCTAAGTTTAGAAGAAAGATTACAAATTACGGTATTGCAAGGTAAAGGAATATCAGTACGGAAAATAGCACAAGAATTGGGTAGAAGTCCAAGTACAATATCAAGAGAATTGAATAGACCAAATGCATTGTATTTCAGGGGAACATACATAGGCTCACAAACTCACAATAGAGTAAAAGAAGCATGGCAAAATTCACATAAAAGAGAAAATAAATTCTTAAATCAGCGCAATGTGAGTTATTTTATCGAGTGTCAATTAAAATATGGCAATACGCCGGAAATAATATGTCATTTATTAAAACAGCGTTTCCAAGAAAGTATATCACACGAAACCCTCTATATATACATTTATTCCCCAAAAAGGCTTAGAAGAAAAACCGGTAGATTACCTAAAAAGAAAGCAAGATTGTATTACAAAGGAACAGGTAAAAATATACCAAACAGAATAGATATAGATTTACGTGATAGGCTTGCAAATGAACGACTTGAATTTGGTCACTTTGAAGCAGATAGCGTTGAGTCTTGCAGAACAAGAGGAAAAAGAAAAAGCTGCTTGACGGTAATGGTAGATAGAGCCACAAGATATACTTTAATTAGAAAAACGGTCTCATTAACTTCTATTCAGACCGCCAAGTCAATAGTTAAAGCAATGAAGCCGTATCAAAATACAATTAAAAGTATAACATATGATAACGGAAAAGAGTTCAGTAAACATGAAAAAATTAACAAATTGCTTAAAACAAAATCATATTTTTGTAAGCCGTATCACAGTTGGGAGAAAGGAACAGTGGAAAATATCAATGGTTTAATAAGAAGGTTCTTTCCAAAAGGAACTGACTTTGATACAATATCAGAAGAACAAATCGCATATGTTGAAGATTGGATCAATAATCGACCGATGAAAATCCTCAATTATATGACACCCAAACAAAAACTTCAACATTTTGGTGTTGCGATTGCTTCTTGAATGCAGGTTTGTTAGTTATATTAAAATGTGTAAAAATATTTTCTTATTTAGCCGAACACAATAATTGGTAAATCGTGTTTTTCTGCATATTTTCTTAAATAAGAAGAAATTGATTCAGGATTTTTGTCATAACAAAAAATCGCTTGTATTTTCGGACTGGTTACTAATATTTCATTATAATTCCTGCCAAACGAACGTTTTTGAACATCCATATCATTAAATATTTTTTTATATGCCCTAGCTACTTTAGGATATTTAACTTCTAACTCTTCCATCGGCATATCTTCTATTTTGTGGAATAGTTTAATGTATTCTTTGCTATTTATATGCAATTCTTTTTTTAATTGAGAAGAAATATAATCACGTTGAGGGTTGTTTTGGAATAAATATGTGCGATATAAATCTCCTATTGTTTTTTTATAACCGGAACCGAAATCTCGCCAATATGCTACGTGAATGTTTGCAGCCGGAACATCAAGTACAAACCCCTCTTGTCTGAAGACCCTGTAATTTCCTTTTGCATAATTAACATATGATGTACTTAATAATGCTTTTGAATCAATCATACCTAATGCTTGGAACATTGATGCGGAATCTTTGTTATCGAGACCATGTACAATGAAGTTTATGTCATTAGTATCTTTACAAGATTTGAATCCGGCTTTTCTTAAATCCATACCTTTTTTGAGTTCTAAAACTGTGTTTGTAATACCATCCTTTTTAATTATTCTTACATGAGATGAATGTGTATTTAAATCACTTGCTTTAGGTACTTTTGTTTGAGGTAAATTAATGTCTGTTTTCTTTAAATCATACAGATACGGATATATTTCTTTTTTCGCTTTTTCTAATTTTTTAGCGTGTTTCAAATAAAATTGGTCGTGTTTTTTTACACCTTTTAAGTCAGCTTCAGTAAGCATAGTAAGCATTTTGAAGGAATTTCCTTCTCTCATATTAAATGCCATGTGTTGTGCTTCACTTTTTCCGAAACCATATTCTGCAAGCCAGCTATGATTTTTTATAACGTGATATATTTTTAGTTTGTCCTTTTCTTTTAGTCCTAATTTATTTAATAAATAATAAACGTCAAATGCACTATTTCCAGGGTGACAGCTATCCGGTCTACCTTCTGCTTTTGTCAAATCATGAAGTAATGCAATTAATTGTATATGCTTTCTATGTAAATCTTGTAATTTATAGAAATCAGGATTTTGCATAACACTCTGAAGAACTTTTAAACAATGAACATCGAGTGTAAAATCGTGTGTTCCATGTTGAATTTTTCCAATAGTAGTTAAGAATTCAGGAAACGCTTTAATAATGCTTGTTAAATCTTTTGAAAGCTGCGAATGATTTTTTATTGTTACATCATTATTTTCAGTAAATTTAATAATTGTCGGCGTTAATTTTTTAATCAAATCAAGTACATCCTTATCTTTGATTTGTGCCAGCCTTCCATCCGGTTTATCTGCACTTGGGAAGCCTGTTAATTCAAGAATTCCGTTATTATCTTTTAATTCAAAACCGAAATAATCAAGAGCTTTTGTTCTATTACTATAATGTGAACCTTTTACAATCTGCCATACATCATTTTTAAAATCGTTTAACGGGTATGTTAAATCCAATACAGGTGTATGGTTATCAAAATCAAGGTTCATAAAATCTTGTTTTTTATCTGATAAATTTTTTAAGGCTTTGTAAAAACGCTCTTTAAGGTTTTGAGAAAGCGGTTTTACATTTGTACCAATAGAATGTGACAGCCTTGCAAGTATAGAACAATATTCACTTGAATTATTCGGTAAAATTTTAGAGTTTAATATTTCTCTGAATTTAGGAGATTGAATATCACTGTTGTAACGTTTCAAGCATCTCATCAATGTTCTTTTTTGTCTTAAATTTAATTGTGACAAATGAGTAACGTGCTCATATTTGTATAAATTCCTATAAGCAGGTAGAACATCTGCATAATTAGAGATATCTTTTCCTTTTTTGGACAAATGCATTGCAAGTTTAAGAACTTCTAAATCAATTACACCGTTTTTATCTTTTGCAGCATCAATTATTTTCTTTATCGTGTGAGTATCTTTTACACTTATATCTTTTAAGATATGTGTAATAACCTTTAATTTATTATCATCAACTTCTTTATTTGAATCTAAAGTCATATCTAAAAGTTTTGATAATTGTGCGTGTGTCTTCAATTTTTGAATTGCTTTTACAGTATCAATACTCTTATTATTTAAGTAACCGGATTTATCTCTACATGAATGAATAATAGAAGGTAAATCTTCTTCAATTTGATGGTGAGAATTCTTTCTTAAATATTCCGCTAAATTAAGTCCTCTTTGTGATATGGTGTTATTCGGATTTTTAAGAGCATTTGCAAGTTTAACTATATTACTTGCGATACCTCTTTTTTGTATCTCATTTAGTATGCCTATTTTAGCATTATCTAATTTACCATCTTGACTAATGCAAGATAGCAAAAATTCAGACATTCCGTATTTATCCTCTGCTGTTGTATTTTTAATTATATTAACAGCTGTATTATAATTATCTTTGTTAAATTTATCGTTTATTTTTGATATTTTAAGAATGTTTGGGATTTCTAAAATTAAATCATTTTTGATTAAATTAGGATATTCTTCGATTATTTCTTTAATAATGTCTCCATTATTGTCTTTTGATAACGCAAGAGTTTTATCAAATATTTTGTATCTGTCAGCGTGAGAAGTTTTATCAGTTGTATTTTTTAATGCTGATAAAATATTTACAAAATCCCACTGTATTTCGCCTTTTTTATTTTTTGAATTTTCAATACAATATATAATGTTAGTGTGAGAATCAGGATAAGAATTTTCATTTAAAACTTTCTTTAATTTTCCTGCAAATTCTTGTTCTACAACACCATTTTTATCTTTTGATATTTTTAAATAATTTTTTATACTTTCATGATTTTTTAGAAGTTTATTTAAAAACTCACAAAATGTTATATTTTCATCTCTTACAAGACCATCATTGTCTTTTAAATAACTTGACCAATCAAGCAATTTTTTATTATTTTTAAATAGAGTAATTAATTTTTGATAATTTTCTAAACTAGCATTTCCTTCAACAACACCTTTCGGTGTAATTTTAGGAGTATTAGCTTTTTTTACGCAATTTAGTATTGTAGAAGTATCATATTTTTCTAAATCACCTTCTACTGCTTTAATAATTTTTGAAGAATCCTTGCCTTTACTCTCATCAAGAATCTTGAATAAATCATAATTATTTTTTATTTTTGTATAATATTTTGTAATAAAATTTTGTTCTTCTTTAGGCAAAGAACTAAGATTTTTCATGAAATTTGCAAAACTTTGTATATTTTCATTTTTTAAAAAGAATTCAAATAAATGTCCTGCACTTTCAAAAACATTCCCTTCATCATTTTTTGAATTAACAATTATATCAAGATATTGGGTAGGTTTGTCACTTTTAAACTTAGTTAAAACTTTATCTAAAAAGTCTATATTTTCTTTATTATGATTTTGCGTATCATTTTTAGATGCTTGTAGCATATATGAAAGAAAATCTAAACCGAATTTAGAAAAAACATCATCTTTTTTGCTTCTATGCAGATATTTAGATATTTTGTTTTCTTCTGCAGGAATATAATTTTTGAGTAAATTAATTGCCAATTCTGATATATTACTATCTGAATTCAAGCAAGATTCGTAAGCTTTTTGTATTGTATCTTTTCCGAATTTTTTACATCTTGTATTTATCCAATCTAATGTATCTTTATTTAACTGTGCAGCAGGAGAAAGTGCAACAACATCTTTAGAAGATGAAAAAATTCTTGATAAACTAATACCTTCAAAATTTACGTTATTAGTTTTATTTACACTATTTATTATTTGGGGTTGTTGATTGATTTTCATTTTGCTATTCTATTCCAATTCAATTGCTATTGAGTCATTTATTTCTTTTGATTTATAAAAATCAAGTTTTTTGTTTAATATTTCTATATTTTTATCTACTTTTGAACAATCGATATTAGTCATTTGAGTTTTATTTCTATAAGGGTCAATTGCAATTAAGTGACCATAATTGTCATGTGCATACCCATGTTTTATTTTTTGAATATCATTGTTGTGTGTTCTAAAACCATTTTGCTTAAATAATTGAAGATGTGCATATACATCATACTCTTCTATCATTTTTTCCATCGCTTTTTCATATTCTTTTAAACTAATCTTGTTTTCTAATAACTGTTTCTCAAGGTAATTAGCTCTTTTCTGAACATAAACTTTTAAATTTTGAATTTTAGACATATCTTCTTCTAATACTTCGTCTTTATTTGGATTTAGTAATTGAACTCTTTCTTTATATTCTTTAATTTTTGCATCAATTTGTGAGCAATTTATATTTACACGTTCCGGCCCATGTTTTTCGCATACGTTCATTAATTGCCCTTGTGCATTATGTGTGTATTCTGTTTTTAAATCTTTTATTTCAGTTTTATTGGAATACATGCCATGTTTATTAAAAAGTTGTATATGAGATTTTACATCATATTCTTCAATTGCATCATTCATTTGCTTGCGATATTCTTCAAATGATATTGTACTATCATTTAATAATGTTTCCAGCGAATCTGCAGTAGCTGTCAAATTTTTCTCTAAGTTTTGAGGGCTACTTTGTGAATTTATATTTGTATCATTGTTAACTATACGTACTATTTTTTCTCCATTAAGCAATGGTTTAATAAGCATGTATCCGGCAACACCAAGTAGCGTTACTGACGTACTAACATATAAAGGCAAAAGAAAGTGACGCATAACGTTAAAATGAAAAGTCTCCCATTTATTGTGCCATTTGTCTTTTAAGTCATCAATTCTATCTTCCCAAATAGCTTTCCTATCGGTAAATTTATCTTTGATTTTCACTTTAGGAATTATTTTTTCATCTCTTCGAACTGAGATTTTTTCCATTTCTTTATAGATTTTGGAATAATCAGTTTTTGCTTTGAAATTTGTACTATAATGACTTGTTGGTGTGATATTTATCATTTTGTTTTCCTTTACTTTATGTTTAATGCTATTCATATAAAAAATTTGCTATCATTTCAGTTTCATTAATAAATTTATTAATTTGTTTATTGGATTTAAATTTGATTTAAAATCAATAATAAAAGGGATTATATTTGGATTATGATTTGCATCATGTCCATAAGCCATTAATTCTCTTATGACATCTGAAAGTTTTACATTTTGATTCCTTAGGCGATACATTGCAGAGAATACTCCTGTTCTGTCTGCTCCGTGTCTACAGTGAATAAAGACTTTTTCTCCTTTTGATTTTGCTTCATCAGTTACATTAAAAAAGGTTTTTATATCTTGTTCACTGGGGTTATCCTTAGAACGAAATGGCATCCAATAGAAATTTATTCCTAATTTACTTGCCCAATTTGCTTCATCCGGTATAGTTTTTGCTTTTGGATTCTGTGGATTATAATTTGTACAAAAGCTGATAATTGTTTTTACTCCGTTATCTTTCAGCTCTTGTAGTTGTGCTTGAGTCGGCTTTGCTCCACGCAACAATGTATTATCAACATAATGAAAATTAGTTATCGTAATAGGTGTTTTTGGTTTATGAGTATGATTATGATTTTTATGAGCTTTGTACGTTATTGGTTGAATATTTTGTATAGTATTCATGTAAATAAAAACCTTTCTTGGAGTAAATATAATATGATATGTTTATATCAAAATCTCTAAAAAAAATTTTTGCTAGTTGTTGACTATAAATTTTGTAGAGCTTGCGGAAAAATTAGAAAAATCGTTAGAAATAAGTCATAATACGAAAATTCGTGTTTGCGAAACTTAATAACTCGGCGATTTTTGATTTCATTCAAGAAGTAATCGCAACACCACCCCCTCAAGTATAGTAAAATCAATACAGAAAGGAGTTGGTAGAAATGAAACACAGTAAACATCTAAGTTTAGCAGGTAGGTTGGGCATACCTGCCCAACAAAAACTTTTGGGTGCAGATATTAGTTAGAAAAATATAGGTTGGCATTACTATGCCAACAAAATGGATAAATAATTATCGTCGCTTTGGTAAAACCGACCTATTTTACTTTCACATCTTGTCATTCCAAGCCCGATTATGGCGAAGGAATTCAGCTATTATAAAGGCGGCTTGCAATTCTGCAAACCGCCTTTATTAATCATGTTTAAGAGAGTTTTCAGGAGTAAGTTTTATATTTACTCCTTTACCCCACTAGCCCTTTAATTGGCTCATAACTTCGTCAGCAAAGTTGTCGTTTCTCTTTTCAAGACCTTCACCAAGAACGAATCTGTCAAATTTAACGATATTTAACTTGCCTGAAATAAGTTGTTCAATTGTTTGGTCAGGATTCTTAACGAACGGCTGTTCGATTAAGCATCTTTGAGCCATCAATTTATTTACACGACCTTCAACAATCTTAGCTCTGATTTGTTCAGGTTTCTTTTGAAGATCTTCTTTACCCATTTCAATTCTTGTTTCTTCTTCAATAACTGAAGCAGGAATGTCTGCTCTTGAAACAAATTCAGGAGCAGAAGAAGCGATATGTAAACAAATATCTTTTGATAAAGTTTCATCTTTAGCATCTGTTAATAAAAGAACACCGATTTTACCATTGTGAATATAAGTAGAAGTGTTGCCTTCGTATCTTACAAATCTTCTAACAGTAATTTTTTCACCGATAGAAGCGATTTTTTCTTTGATAACATCAGCAATTGCTTTACCGCAATCTTCACAAGTAGAAGCTAGTAAAGCATCAACGTCAGCAGGATTAGATTTAGCAATTTTCTTCGCTAAGCATTCAGTTAATTCGATAAATTCAGCATTCTTAGCAACGAAGTCTGTTTCGCAGTTAACTTCAACCATAGCACCAATGCCATCTTCTATGTAAGAAGCAATTCTGCCTTCTGCAGCAATTCTGCCCATTTTTTTATCAGCAGATAATATACCTTTTTGGCGAAGAACTTCCATAGCTTTTTCCATATCGCCATCAACTTCAACTAAAGCTTTTTTAGCATCCATCATTCCTGCGCCGGTTTTGTCACGAAGTTCTTTAACCATAGTAGCTGTAATATTCATTTATTTTCTCCTTATAATGTTGTTGGGCTGAAAGCCCAAACTACACTTGTTACTTATTTATGTATGGAGGGGGAATTATTCCCCCTAATCACATTAATTTCGTAAGTTTGTATAAGATAAATTAATTATTTACCCCTATACATTAGCAGTTTCTTCTACCCCTGTATTTACTCCTGCATCAGCTGCAGTAATAGCTTCAGCTTTTGCACCAACTGCCTTGTTTTCTCTAAGTTTTTTACCTTCAATAACTGCATCAGCAAGTTTTGAAGTAATTAACTTGATAGAACGGATAGCATCATCATTACCGGGGATGATGTAGTTGATTCCGTCAGGATTTGCATTTGTATCAGCTAAACAAATAACAGGAATACCTAATTTATTAGCTTCTGCAATAGCGATATCTTCTTTAGCTTGATCTACAACGAAGATGATATCAGGTAAACCACGCATATCTTTAATACCGCCTAAAGTTTTGCTTAATTTAGCTAATTGTCTGTTTAATTGAGCTTGTTCTTTTTTAGGTAATTTTTCAGCGTGACCAGAGTTGATAAAGTCTTCAAGTTCTCTTAGTTTGTTAACTCTGCCTCTGATTGTTTCAAAGTTAGTTAACATACCGCCTAACCATCTTCTGTTGATATAATAAGCGCCTGATCTTGCAGCTTCTTCTGCAACAACTTCAGCAGCTTGTTTTTTAGTACCAACAAAAAGTACGTTTCTGCCTTTAGCAGCGTATTCTCTAACAGCTTCGTAAGCTGCATCCAATAAACCTGTAGTTTTTCTAAGGTCAAGAATATAAATACCATTTCTTGCGCCGTAGATATACGGTTTCATTTTTGGGTTCCAGTGTTGTGTTTGGTGTCCGAAGTGTACACCTGCTTCGAGTAATTCGATAAGTGATGCTGTTGACATCTTTTGTCTCCTTTTGTTTTAACTGTGTTTTACTACGGGTAGTATAACCACATCAGTATTAACCTGTTTTGCTATTATAACTTGAGAATTCGGCTAATATTTGGGATATACTTATCCCCTCTGACTAGGGCGAACCTATCTGGCTATAAAACCAATAAAATCGTATTATAAACAGGGTCAAAAGTAAAGTAATTTTGTAAAATTTTGTATATTATATTAATCCTTCGCAAAGGACAAAACGACCTAAGGGAACAACTTCACAATAACTTGAAAGTGAATCAACAAAACATTTATTTTCACAGAAACCGCCTGAAAGGTACATTTTATCAGGATTGTGTGCAAAATTCCACGCATTAAACGCAAGTCCATGGACAAATTTTGAAATAGCTTGCGCCGGCTTTACTCCTGATGAGATTGAGTCCATAATTTTTTCCATTCCAAAAATACCACACGTTACAACAAATTTTTCGGGGGTAAATGACAAATCATCCATTGTTACATCATAAAATTTCATAAGCATTTCAACTGTTGCACCGGTTGAACTTGCACAAGAGGTATTCCAATCCATGTCGTGAAACTTATTGTTTTTAAATTTTATCCATTTTGCATCACGACTACCCAAGTCTACAACAGTTGCATCAGAATCTATGTTAAGTTTTTTTGCTCCGTTAGCAAGAGCAATAATTTCATTTTCATTTGCTGAGGCCATGTGACCACAGGCACGAGTCGGCGAAATATTCCGATCTTTTATAATTTTTGATGGTAAAATATAATAATTTTTTCCGTCAAAATTTTTCAGACAAAATTCATCATCAAAAATTTTGTCTTTAGAAATGACTTTGGAATAAGTTGTACCTGCATCTAAGTATATTGACATACCTAAAGTTTATCAGAAAAATAAATTTTTAGGCAATTTCTTAAATATGAAATACTTTATATTTATAAAGAGGATAGAAAGTATGCCAACAATACAAAATCTTATGGCTATTGCCACAAACTCAAGCCTGCGTATTCATGAGAGAATAAAATTGATAAAAGAAAGTGATGGCAAAAAAGGAATTAGCTCGCAGGAAGAAGCAATAGCCATAATAGCAATTCCAACAAAAGATTTAATTTTTACGGATAACAAAGAAGGTTTGTCTGTAGAAAAAATGTATGCATATAGCTATCTCAAAGATGGCGGGAAAAACCTTTGGGATGACTTAGAAATGGCATATAATTACTGCAAAGAAAAAGGAAGTAATCTTCTTTCCAGACTTGGCAGATTTTTTGAACCCAAAACCAATTCTATTGCTAAAAAATAAACGATTGCTCATTGTTTGATTCTAAAATTTCATGAAGTTCATATTGTGTTTTTCCAAATATGCTTTCAAATCACGTTTGATTTCAGGAGCTAAGATGTATAGCACAATTACGTTTGGAATACATAAAGCAATCATCATAGCATCAGTGATATCAATTACTGATTTAACGTTCATAACAGAACCGATTACAATAAATAAACAATATATTAAATTGAATGTTAAAACGCGTTTTTTGCCTTCTCCCAACAGAAATGTCCACGCTTTTTGTCCGTAATATGCCCAAGAGATTAGTGTAGACATTGCGAATAGAACTGCAATTAGTGAAAGGACAATAGGGAAGAATGGTATTACAGACTGAAACGCATTAGAAGCTAATTCTATACCTGATATTTCACCTACGGCATTCATATCGAGAACCCCCGATGAAACAATAGCTAAAGATGTAAACATACATAAAACACCTGTTAAGAAAGTTTCGAGAAGAGCAACAAACCCCTGAGAAACTGCTTCTTTGGTTTGAGCCGTAGCATAAACAATTGCAGCAGCGCCAGTTCCAGCTTCATTAGATTGCACAGAACGTCTTAAACCAATAATAATCGTTCCGAAAACACCACCTGCTACAGCAGTTGGATGGAATGCTTCGTGACAAATCAGTGATATTACATGCGGCATGCCTTTTATATTTGCAAATATAACTATTAATCCTGAAATGATATACAGAACGCACATTGTCGGAGTTAATATTGTTGTAACCTTAGCTATACTCTTAATACCACCAACAACAACCATACCGATAAGTATTGCCGCAATCAAACCAATTACCCATGTAAATCCATGAAATATACTATTTTCTCCACCGGTTATAAATACAATTTGATGAGCAGTCTGATTAATCTGTATCATATTCCCGCCCGTAAGTCCGCCTCCGATACAAAGGATTGCGAATAAAACAGACAATGGTTGACCC
Organism: uncultured bacterium; assembly: GCA_902797965.1. Lineage (GTDB taxonomy): Bacteria > Cyanobacteriota > Vampirovibrionia > Gastranaerophilales > Gastranaerophilaceae > CAG-196. Next base: position 63,564 of record CADBUY010000001.1, on the reverse strand, counting down.
AGCCAGCGCATTTTTCTTCTTGTTAAACCATGAGCGATATAGTGCATGGGACCGCCTGAAACAGAACCATCGAGATTGAATCTTCTGTATTTAACAGCCAAGGTTGCTTCAACGAACTTTATTGACATACCCAAAAGAGCACCAACAAAAATCCAGAACGCTGCTCCTGGACCGCCGATTGAAATAGAGATAGCAACACCTGCTATACTTCCGATACCTATTGTTCCTGATAAAGCTGTAGCAAGAGCCTGAAATGATGAAACTTCACCACATCCTTCTTTGCCATCACCTGCGGGTTTAGCAACCACTTCTATTGCATGCTTAAATCCCCAGATTGCCATTCCTCTAAAATATATTGTAAAGAATATACCTGCAATTAAAATCCAGAATATAATCAATGGTACTTTGCTTCCGCAAATAGTTATAGGGAAAAAGATAATGTCTGCTACAAAGTCTGACACAGGCGCAATATGTTTATCCATAAATTCGTCAACATTCAGCGCACTTGCAGTTTGTAATGTCATTAACATTGTAAACATTAAAGTTAAAAATTTTGTCATAATCTCTTTCTCTTTTCCTTTTCTCTATTTTTATGCAAAGAATTGCAATCTGTTTTTTGTAAGCTAGTGTAGAATATACAATTCTACCAATATTAATTAATTTTACCTTAAACATGTCAAATCATTACAAAATCTTTACAAAAATGAGGTAAATGTAACATTAAAATTATCGTTACAAATAGTTAATATATTATAGACATCAGTACTTCTTTTAAATAAAATTAGATTATGTTTGGGAGAAGAAATTTGAAGTTTATTATTATGCTATCACTGAGTTTAATGCTTGCTTGCCCTGCAATTGCTTATGATGATAACACAAATCAATGTAACAAAAAAACTGCAATCAAGTACGATTTTAGTGACTATATGACAGGTGTTCGTTCAAAAATACAGAAAGCCTGGACACCGCCGGAAGTTATAGAAGAAGGACATGCTACAGTAATATTTAAGATTGATAAAAGCGGAAATGTACTATCTTCCTACATAAAAGAAAGTTCAGGAAACAGATTATATGATGAGTCTGCTCTAAATTCAATCCAAAAAGCATCTCCTTATGCACAACTGCCTGATGAAGCAGGAAGAGAAAACATTACAGTTGTATACTCATTTGATTCGTCAATAGTTAAAACAGACCACATAAAAGAACTTGTTCAAATGTCAGAAAATTGCGACAACAGAACCGCTCTCAAGTATATTGATCAAGCAATAAGAGAAATAGAAGGTGATCCAGCAGCATACTTTTTATACGCACGCAGACATAAACTCAATAAGGCTCTTGGTAATCACTCGGAAGCGTCTGACGATTTAGTTGAGTGTAAAAGATTGAAAACGCTGTATGATAAAAAACGTATAGAAAAATGTAAACAAGCATTAGCACAAGAAGAAACTCCTTTTGCATACTTTACGTTGGCTAACGCTTATGACCTTGCGGGAGACTATAATAACGCTATTCATAATATAGATAAAGCAATCAGTATGACAGAACTCAACCATGCTTACAAAAGATATCGTGCTGAAATCATTATGAGAAATAAATAATGAGAAAATGCAAGTGTTTTGATTTTATTGTTAATTCAGAAAACGTGTTTTCTTTATTATCTCCTTACAATTTGGTATTTTGTCTTTCAAACCTGTAGTCTTTAATAGAAACATCAATTTATAAACTTTGATGTTTTATAGCAAAAATAATTTTTTTCGGATATTATATTTATTAGTAAATATTAACTAAGGAAGAAAAGTAATTGGTTAAAAATATAGACAAAACAAATATAGAAGAACGCACTTTAGTAAAAGCACCGATTGTTGAGGCTCTAAAAGTTGCGTATGAAAATCCGACATATCAATTCCATATTCCCGGACATACGAAGGGAAAAGCTGTTTTTAAAGACTTTAAAAAACTTATAGGTGAGAAGGCTTTAAATATTGATACAACGGATGAATTTGATAACTTAGGAACTTTACATCCCGCAACAGGTCCTATTAAGGAAGCTCAAGAACTTGCGGCAGAAGCATTTGGCGCAAAAAAAACTTTCTTCCTTTTAAACGGTTCAACAGCAGGCAATCTTGCAATTGCCATGTCTATGACAAAAAAAGGACAAAAAATTATTGTTAACAGAAATTGCCACCGTTCGGTTTTAACTGGTCTTATGATATCAGGTGCCGAACCTGTATGGGTTTGCCCAAACAGAATTGAAGACTGGTCAATTTGGGGAAATATTGAAGCATGGCAGATTGAAGAACTATTAGAAAAAGATAAAGATATTTCTATGGTTTGGATTACAAACCCTACTTACGAGGGCGTTGTATCAGATATAAAATCAATAAGCATGGTCTGCAAAAAATATAATGTACCGCTTGTAGTAGACGAGGCGCATGGATGTTTGTGGAACTTTAATAAACACCTCCCTGAAACGGCACTAAAATTAGGTGCAGACGCAGTTGTTCATTCACTCCATAAAACAGGCGGCAGCATGAGCCAAACTTCCATGCTCCATATTTCAAAAGAGTCCTGTCTTGATGAAAAAAGCATTGAAAAAGCGCTTAAACTTTTGCATACTACAAGTCCTTCTTTGATGCTCCTTGCAAGCCTAGATGCAGCCAGAGCAAATTTGCAGACCGAACAAGGCTTAAAACTTATCGATAAAGCCGTTGCAAACGCAAAATATTTGAGAAAACGTCTGGATAATATTCCTAATCTTCATCAGCTTAAAGCTGATTTTGGATACAAAACGGACGTAACAAAAGTATTTATTAAAATAGACGGACTTTCAGGAAAAAGACTAGAATCAATTCTTGAAATAGATTTTCAGATTGAAGTCGAATCTGCTTCTGATGTTGGCGTTTTAATTCTTTGCAATTTAGGTAACAAGCGTTCTGATTTTAAATATCTGGCGGATGCTTTAGAGAAAATTGCCAAAGAAAATTATAAAGACATATATTATTTGGAAAAACGCAAACACATGCCAATGCTTGAACCAAAAATCATGATGAGCCTGAGAGATGCTTATTATGCAGAAAAAGAAACCGTAAAAAAAGAAGACGCAATTGGCAGAATTTCAGCAGAAGTAATTGCAGAATGTCCTCCGGGAATTTCAATTCTTCTACCGGGGGAATTGATAACAGAAGAACATTTACCATACCTTAACGATTACGAAACATTGGATGTTGTAATAAAGTAATCCGTTTTATTTCAGGCAATGCTTGATATACAGGCTATAATTATATAAAACATTAAAATTATAAAAATTGCTTAGTTTCTTAAAAAGATGAATTATTTGTAACAAAAAATTCCAATAATTAGACAAAAATTTAGCCATATTTATGATTAAATATCTGGAGTATTTTCAAAGATTTGGGAATATTATAAAATAATTGTTAGCAGCAACCCTGATAAAATACTTATTACAAGCAAAAATGCAACGATTTTCATTGTGTCTTTAAAATCGTTATTCTTTAATAATACCAAAAGTCCCAAGCCTGCATTTGATAACAAAGCACTTATTGCTGCACCAAAAGTAATTGAACCTTTAATCAGCATCATTGTTACACCGATTGATATTGCACAATTAGGGATTAAACCGATAAACGCTGCAACAATCGGCTGTATATATTTTCCGCTTGCAAGCATGTTTGTAATAGATACGCTTTCAAGGCAATAATTAAGAATCAAGGTTATGATAAGAATAAACCCAAAAACATTAGCTGTATGCACAATCGGGTGAATGAGGATTTCTCTTTTATGACCATGCTCAATATCGTGTTTACAGCATCCTTCTTCTTCAATCATATCGAATGAAAAGTCGTCATTTTTCACAACTGCTTGTGGTCTTATAATATCTATCAAATACCCAGCAATTAAACCTATAACAAGTTTTACTCCAACTATTGGTACAATTAAATATGCTTTTGCCGGTGTAGCAAGAAGTATTGGTATCGTTTCGTCAGAAGTTGCAAGATAAACCGCAATCAAACATCCTCTTGTAATAATTCTTTTTGAATACAAGCTGCTTGCTATGACAGAAAAACCGCATTGGGGAATTATAGCCGCAAGACTTCCCACAAGAACTCCGCTTTTTCCTGTCTTTTTTAATAATGAATTAATTCTGTCAGCATAATAAAATTCAAGCAATTCAATTATAAGAAAAACAATAAACAAAAACGGCAGCAAATGTACACTATCGCAGATTGCATCAATAACCCAATCCGCAAAGGGTAATTTTTCAATCAGACCGTCAATCGGTCCAAAAAGCCACTCGTTCATCTCATTAATTTTATTAATTAAAGATACTAACATAAGACAAATCTAGCATAAAAATTTCAAATAAAAAAGACCCTCGGTTTTCCCAAGGGTCACCCAATCTTACATTCTAATTTATTCCACCAAAAATGTAAGCGCCTTACCATTCTTACTTAATTTATATCCACCGTTATCCGTTTTAACGGCGTTGACTTCTTTTCCGTTTAGCATGTAATATTCTTTTTCCAGATGCCCGCCTCTTGTAAAAGCAGAGAGCAAAGAGGTATAAGCATAGTTAACAACATCTGTTGCCCTATTTTTTGTCGTATCATACGAATAAACTTTTACAACAGTAAATGTATCTTCACCTTGTTTTATGTTTTTATATACAATTTTTCTGCCATCTTTAGAAGAAAAATTAAAAATTTTCTCTGCAACAAGCTGATTAAACTTATTTTTTATCCATACAAAAACATGTTCTTTACCATGGTTTTCTAACATTGTATTTTGATTTGGGAATTTACTTTCAATATCATAAGTACCGTCATTATAGTCAGTAATTTTTGTTCTGACTTTATACTTATCCATGTTCATATTCAAGGCATGTTCTGCCTGTTCGATTTCGTTATCACCCTGATTATTTATAGATTCATACCATTTGCTTCCGTCTGCATCATATTTCAGATAATTTTCATTGTACGGAAGCTGCCATAGGGCAACACGAGTATTATATGATTCGCCTATTGTTCTTTTACCGGAGAATATATATCCGGACTGTCCACCTAATGGTACAACAGAATTTCCCATTAATTATCCTCTTAATTTTCCCGAAAACTTATATTTATATAAAGTAATTTAAGAAACGGAAATTGACATAATTATAACAATTTGTAATATTAAAATTTAACATTCTTGTATTTACTGAATTACAGAGTTTAAATTTCTTTACATTTAGAATAAAAAATGTTATTTTTTATGTGTAAATATTTTTTTGCAGGAGTTTTTATGGAAAATACTATAACAATTGATAAAGAAAAGTGTATTCAATGCGGAATGTGCATTACAGACTGTATTTCAAAGTGTATTGATTATGATGATGACGGATACCCTAGAATGAAAAGAAATAGTCATTGTCTTTCTTGCCAGCATTGTTTGAGTATTTGTCCAAAAGGCGCATTAACATTTAATGACAAAAAGCCTGAAAACTCAGAAAAAATCTCGACAGATGATGTTTTATCACTAATTAAATCAAGAAGAAGCATAAGACAATATAAAGACGAAGAATTAACAGAAGAAGAACTTCAAAAAATCAAAGACATGCTCCCATATATTCCAACTGGATGCAACTCTCATAAACTTCATTTTTCAATTGTAGAAAAGAAATCCGTAATGAGAGCATTAAAAGAAAAAGTAAACACAAGATTAATAAAGTTACTAAATAATAAAGTATTATCACCTGTTGTTAAACATTTTGAAGTTTACAAAAACTCTTTTGAAAAAGGCGAAGACATTATTTTTAGAGGAGCTCCGCACATGATAGTTGTGTCATCTCCAATCTTGGCTCCTTGCGCTCCGCAAGATCCGATTATTGCACTCAGCTATATTGAACTTTATGCAAACAGTCTTGGATATGGAACTTGCTGGTGCGGATATGGTGAAATATGTATGAAAATATTTCCTGAATTAAGCGAACTGCTTGAAATCCCGAGAGGATATACACCTGTTTACACAATGCTTTTAGGCAAACCTGCAGTAAAATACGCAAGAACGCCTCAGCCGGAACCCTATACTATATCAGAGATAAAGGATGTTATTCCTAAAGATTCCTGCTGGTGGTGCAAAACAAAACGATTAATAACAAACTTCCTGCGTGGCTAGAACTGTGTATATAAATAGAGACTCTATACAGACAGAAAATGAGACTTTAACTTTTTCCCTAATATATTCTCCATATTGCCAAGTTGGTTAACCAAAGCGGTAATTTTAAATCTTACGGAACAGGTTAATATGTGTATTATGAATAATGAATCAGGATATCAGTACGACCGTTGCATTTCGCGTGGAATTTGTTCAATTAACCCGACAACTGCTTCTTTGCAGGAGGTTATAATTCTATATCTCAAGAATATTGCATTTTATGGCTTAAAGCTGGAGAAAGCAGGGATTAATGATGAGAAAATTTATAACCTTGTTTTGAACACAATATCAATATTAAGCTCAAGCTATGAGATTTCGGTTCAAAACTTCAAAGTTATAAACTCTGCTTTTCAGACAGAACTGCCGAGAATTATTAGTATATATGAAAATATGTGTGCAAAAAACGGTGTTGAGTGCGAAAAACCTGACTTGGGTATTATTTTGGATAAGACAACAGATGTTAATGATTACATAAGGCTTGGGGAAAAGGAATTTAATAAGCGCATACACTCGTCGACTCTTCAAGTTTTAAATCTATACAGAATAATGTTTATACTTGTAAAAAGTATGACAGTAAATATGCTTATGTATGAAAGCTATGGGCATAAACCATCAGAAGAATTTTCTTTTATTTTAAAAATATTAAATCTTCTGAATTTTCCGCCACAAAAACAGGAAAAGTTAAAAAGCCTTATTCTTGAAGCAGCCAAAATGGACAGTGGACTTATGTCTGCAATAAGAAAAATTCAGGAAGAAAAATACGGCAATCAGGGCCAAACAGAAGTTTCTTTTTCCACAACAAAGGGTAAAGCGGTTATGGTTGTGGGTTCTAATATTAGAGAATTAGAAAATGTTTTAGAGGAGCTTAAAAGCACAGAGATTGATGTTTATACACATGATAATATGATGCTTGCGCATACTTTTCCAAAATTTAGAGAATATAAAAATCTGAAAGGACAGTATGGAAAGGGCATGGAAAGCTGTCTTTTGGATTTTTCAACATTTCCCGGTCCGATAATTCTGACAAAAAATTCACTTTATAATGTTGAAAATTTATATAGAGGAACTTTGTTTACAACAGATTTTGCGTATTCAAAAGGAGTTATTCCGATAATAAACAACGATTTTTCCAAAGTAATCAAATCGGCAGAAAATTCAAGGGGGTTTAAAAGCGGAAAAGAGTGTGCTGCTGAAAAAACAGGATTTTCTTATGAAAATTTATTTAAACTTCTCAATGAAAAATTAAATAAAATCTCTTATAAACAAGTAATAATTATAGGAGCAAGAGGGTATTCTTCAGAAGAAAAAGAGTATTTTAAAAAATTAATAAAACATGTTCCGAAAGATATTTTTGTTATTTCCATGTCATGTTGTGATGAAAACGAGAATATTTTGTGTTTGAATACGGAGTACGATAATCTTGCAATGCTTAAAATAACAGATTATATTACCGGAAATTTTTCGTTGGATGTAAATATATTTTTCCCTTATTGTGACAGACATACACTATCAATCCTTCTGTTTTTAAGTTCAAAGAATGTGAAAAATATTTTTGTAGGGACAAAAAATCAGACAGTTTTAAAGCCAAATATCTCAGATGGATTAAAAACAGATTTTAATGTCTTAGAAATTACAACTCCCAAAAAAGATTTGTCTTTAATAACAGAAAATACATAATTTGCTTAGGCTTGTTTTTGTTGTATACTGGTACTCGTTGATAACATTAATACAAGAGGGAGCGAAGATGTTTAAAGTTATAAAAGAGAGTTTTGGAATAACCAATAATTATATAGTTATAGCAACACCTCTTATTTTGTTTTCATTGATATCAAGCCTGTATTTAATTTTTTCCGGACATGGTTCAGCGATAGCAATAGCTTTTTCTGTAATATTATTTTTGATGATGCTGACAGCTTTTTTGTCAGGTTGGTTTTATATGGTAATGAAAGCCGTAAAAGAATCTGACGAAAAATGTTCATTGCTCCCTGAGTTTATGTCTGGCGTGGGAGAATATTTTCTTCCGATTATAGGATTTTTGTTTAACACTTTTGTAATATCAATGTTTTTTATTGTGGGAATGCTGATTTTAGGCAAAAAACTGATTGGTGCCGTTGGTATTCCGTCAACAGAGATTGTGTCTGCACTGTCAAGTGTAGAAGCGATGAAAAATTTTGCGGCTTCACTTACTGATGAACAGCTCGCAAAAATTAATCAATGGAATATTTTAATTTTTGGTACAATGATTACTAATTATTTTGTTTTTATGTTCTATGCTCCTGCAATGTATTTTAAGAGAAAAAATCCGTTTGTGGCATTGTGGTTGTCTGTTAAAGATTTGTTCAGTGCAAAATTTTTCAAAAATGCAGCATTGTTTGTGATGATATTTATAACTTATATGATTTTATCGGCGTTGAATGCTTTGTTCGGTTCAAATATCGTAATGCACTTTGTGCTAACGCTTGTGAACTTTTATTATGCAACTTATGTAGTTGTTTTGGTGTTTAATTATTATTACTCAAACTATGCCAAAATCGGTTCTGCTGTAGATGAAACAGTTTAGAGTGTTGCAAAAATTTGCCCAAAAATCTTACTGCTTTTGTCTAATGTAACAGTGTTAAAAAACGGTTATACTAATAATGTGAATAAACCGCGTATACCCACTTGTGTTGACAGGTTTACGGGAATGTATTTTCTCTTGAGGTTGCGGTAAAAGGGCAGGTGTTTTAGATACCTGCCTTTTTTAATTGTTTAAAAATTTATACAACTTATCCAAAACCGCCTGAACGAAAAGTTCTTTCATCTCTATTCTTGCAATCTCAGGATGAAATTTAACTTCAAAAGTAACAGCTTTATCTTTTGTGCAGATAGTCGAATACATTAAACCAACCGGTTTTTCTGCGGAGCCGCCAGTCGGACCTGCAATTCCCGTTGTAGATATACATATATCAGCATTCGTTAATTTCTGTAATCCGCTTGCCATCTCATAAGAACACTCTTCGCTAACTGCTCCGTAGTTTTCAAGTGTTTCTTTTCTGACTCCGAGCATTTTTTGCTTTGCTTCATTTGCGTATGTGATAAGGTTCAGATGAACAAAAGCAGAGCTTCCGCTTACATCGGTAAACTTTGAACTCAAAAGCCCGCCTGTGCAGGACTCTGTTGTTGCAATTGTTAATCCTCGTTCTATTAAAATTTTTGCTATTTCTTCTATTGTTGTTGTCATATATCCATTCTTTTTGGAGTGTGGAAAAACCTTTACCCCTTTATCCTTTTACCCCCCTAGTATGTTGTTCTGGTTAAAATAACTTTGTTTTTCTTGTTGTAAAGTTTATGTTTATACCAAACACCCTCAAATGTTCCGTCAGGCTTAAACAGATATTGACAATCTTTTGAAACAAAGTATATTGCGCTTACAGGTTTTCCTGTAATTCGGTACTGGATTGAATAATACGGAAAATCAGGGTATTCACCTTCTATAAAATCAACATATCTGAGATTCCCCATTGCATCATAATAATATGATTTTGTTAAATCAGTTTTGTCCTGAAGAGCATACATATAAAGGTGTGCCATCTTTTTGTAATAAAAAGCGGATATATTATTGCCCTTAAACTCTTCATATCCAGCAGAGGCTGCCATGTAATTTTCCATGTGGTTTTTGTCTTTGAGCCTGTCTGCAAAAAGAGTTTTTAAATCAGGCTTAAGTTCAACCGGTTTTTCAAATACAATGTCATGAACTTCATTTATCATGGCTTCTTTTGCAAGTGCATTCTTGTCAATCCAGTCATACTGAATGTTTGCAACATAAATATCGTTGTAGTTTGCAAAAACCGCAGGTGATAAAAGAATACATAAAGCGAATAAAAACTTTTTAAACATATAAAACCCTCTTATAAAAGTATACCACATTGTATTCAAAATAGTGTATAATCAATTACGGAGAAAAATATTGTATCAAACAATCGGCGAATATTTAGAGTATTTAGAACTTGAAAAAGGACTGTCCCAAAATACACTTGATGCATACAGGCGTGATTTGGAGAGTTTTAGTGATGCACTTAATATTGATGACATAAATTCTGTTGACAGAATTATGATAAATTCGTACGTCAGAACTCTGAGGGAAACTAAGTATGCGCCAACAAGTATTATAAGAAAAGTAGCCTCTTTGAGAGGATTTTTTAAGTGGGCATCTTCAGTAGGAATTTTGGAAAAAAATCCTGCTGCAACTCTGGAGCAGCCAAAAGTACCTCAAAGGCTTCCGAAAGTTGTATCCGTAAAAGAAATTGAGGATATGCTTCATAATAATCTTACTCCGCTTCAGCATGTTATTATGGAGCTTTTATACAGTTGCGGATTGCGTGTTTCAGAACTTGTTAATTTGAAACTTAATGACATTGATTTGGCTTCCAAATATGTAAGGTGTTTTGGTAAAGGCTCGAAAGAAAGAATTATTCCGATAGGAGAAACGGCAAAAAATACTGTAAAAGAATATTTACCTCAAAGGGAACTTCTGATTAGAAAGTATAATCTGGACACAAAGCGCCTATTAATTCTTGAAAACGGACGGCTTATTACCAGACAGGATGTATATACGTTTATTCATGAACAAGGGAAAAAAATTCATAAAAATATTTCTCCGCATACGTTAAGACACAGCTTTGCAACTCATCTGCTGGAAAATGGCGCTGATTTAAGAATTGTTCAGGAACTTCTCGGGCACTCTGATGTATCGACAACACAATTATATACTCATATAAGCAAAAAACGTCTGAAAGAAGTCTATTTTTCAATAAATTCCTGATTGTTAGATTTTTGTGGAAGCGGACCTGTTACTTTGTCTTTTATGTAATTGGCAAGAGCTGTTCCAATACCAACCATAACCATAGAAGTAAAGTATGCAATAAATGCTTTAATGTTTGATTTATTCACCTTTTTATAAAGCTCGGGTGATAAAACTTCTTTAGCTATTTTGCCACCCTTTATGCTTGCAAGCCCCTCTTCTAAGGTTAGAGGAATCAGGCACGCCGAAGCGATTAATCCTGCATGTTTTTTGAAAGTTAACAATCCTTTGTAATACTTGTTTTTTGTAGGATTATCATCACTGTCTTTCGGGGTTAGCATGCTAATCCCAAAAACAAACGGAACTGCTTTTGCTCCTTTTGCTCTTGTTTTTGCAAGAATTTTCCCAAGTCCTAGTCCTTTGGCATTAAGAGCATGTCCCATTTCGTGAAAAACAGCATTTGCTTTTTTCTCTTTGTTTACAAGAATTTGAGATGTTGCAGGCATGTAGCAGGCATTTTTCCCCTGAGCGTATACATACATTCTTTCTTTAAGCTCTTCATCAGTCGGCCAAGTTAAAGCTCTGAGTTTTACTAACGGATTTTTATTTCGTTTCAAAAATTCTTTGCGTTTTTTTATTAACTTGTCTGCAATTGGTTCCCAGTTTGATTTATTGTAGTCAATTAACTGAACGCTATCCTTGATTGGAGAACTTTGAAAAGACTTTTGTGTGGCATTCCATATATTATGCTGTTCAGGTGTTGAAAATCTGTTACCATATCTGTTTAAATACCTGACATATTGACCTGTTACAATACGTGGACACCAGACATATGCAGCGGCTCCGCCTGTTAGTCCTGCTATGGTATTCCCGATATATTTTTCTCTGTCTGTAATTGTCACGTCAGTATTTTCGCTTTCTTAAAGATACAAAAACTCTTCAAAAAAAATTTTGCTATTATGTTATTTATTCAACGAAAGTAACATCATAAATTCGTAATATAACTTTACAATAATCTTAACAAATTTGCACGGTATATAGTTTTATGTTAATTTTATATATGATGGTACTTCTTTATACCAAAAAGCTGTGAGGGGTTATGAAAAGCACAACACTTAGAAGATCAAATATTACAAGAGAAAAAGTTGCTATGATGGAAGCTCTAAGTCGATATAACAGAGAACATCAGGATGAGGACTTTTATAGAAGACAAACAAAGAACAGAGAACTTGATGCTCTCTGGCAGAATTTTGGTGTTAAACAGCAAAGAACAGAAAAAGCACCTCAGGTTTATTTTGTAATCGGTTTAATTACAGGTGTTATAGTTACATTACTTATAACAACTTTTGTAAGCATTTTGATTAACATATCAGCACCAAAAGAGGATGCAGTTCCAAAATCTAAACCTGTTGCAGCAGAAAATGCAAAATTCAGATTTATACCTGCTGATGCTTCAAAACCGTCAGCTGCTGAAAGTGTTACAAAAGAAGAATATACTGTCAAAGAGGGTGATACTTTGGAAAGTATCGTAATAAGATTTTATGGATCTTTTGACATGGATAAAGTTAATTTAATTCAGGAAGCTAACAAAATGTCTAATCCTAATGCTTTATCAATCGGTCAAAAGTTGATTATCCCTATTAATAAAGGTTAGGGGGCGGTTTAGGTAAGTAGGTGTAGTATGAAAAAAGATTTGGCAATTTTGTCAAATCTTTCTTTATGGTAAATAAAATGGTCAAATTAAAATCAAAATATGTATGTCAAAACTGTGGATATGAAACTGCCGGTTATTTAGGCAAGTGTCCGGAGTGTGGAAGCTGGGGTTCTTTTGTAGAAGAAGTTGACAGTTCTTCAGCAAAAAAAGAATTTGTGACGGATGTTATCGATTCAAATCCGCCGATGAAACTGTCTGAAATAGAGATGAATTCTGAATTAAGATTTTCTACTAATATTTCTGAATTTGACAGAGTGTTGGGCGGTGGAATTGTTCAGGGTTCACTTGTTCTGCTTGCAGGTGATCCGGGGATCGGTAAATCTACAATACTTTTACAAACATCAGGTGAGTTGTGTACTCAAAATAAAAAAGTTTTATATATTTCCGCTGAAGAATCCGCAAGCCAGGTGAAACTTCGTGCAGAAAGATTGGGAGTAAAGTCAGATAATTTATACATTTACCCCCAGACAAACCTAGAATTGATAAAAAAACATATAGACTCATTGAATCCGGATTTGGTTATTGTTGACAGTATTCAGGCAATTTATACTTCTGTGATACAAAGTTCTGCAGGAAGCGTTTCACAGATTAGAGAGTGCTGTAATTCTTTAATGCAGGTTGCAAAAACTCAAAATGTGTCAATTATTGTAATCGGTCATGTAACAAAAGAGGGAAATATTGCCGGTCCTAAAGTTCTTGAACACATGGTTGATACGGTTATTCAGTTTGAGGGTGACAAATACAAGACTTATAGAATTTTGCGTTCCATAAAAAACAGATTTGGTAACACTTCGGAAGTTGGTATTTTTGAGATGGGTGCAAAAGGTTTAAGCGAAGTTATTAATCCGAGCGAACTGTTTTTAAAAGAGTACAGTCAAACCCAAACTCCCGGAAGTACTATTATTGTTACGAGTGAGGGAACTCGTCCGCTTCTGGTAGAAATACAAGCTCTTGTCGGAACGACTCCGTATCCTGCACCAAGACGTGTTGCAAATGGTGTTGATACAGGTCGTGTTCTTCAAATACTTGCGGTTTTAGAAAAAAGGATTGGCTTAAATCTTTCAAAACAGGATGTTTATGTTAATGTAATCGGCGGTATTGATGTTAATGAGCCGGCTGCCGACTTGGGAATTGCTTTAGCTATAGTTACCTGTGTGCGTGACGTTGTGTTTGACATGCGAACGGCTATTGTTGGTGAGTTGGGTTTATCAGGAGAAATCAGAGCGGTTAATCATATTGAAAAACGTATTAATGAAGCTCAAAAACTCGGATTTAAGCGCATTATTATTCCTGAAGCTAATGATGTTCAGGAAAAATATAACGGAATAGAAATAGTAAAAGTTAAACGTATTTTGGAAGCTATTACCAGAGGAGTCAGTCCTGTAAAGGAATAGAAAGAAAATTATTAATGCGTACTGTTAAAAGTTTTTGATGTATCATTAAGGTATGTCTAAGAATATTTTTATAACAGCAACCGGTACGGATATTGGCAAGACTTATGTTTCTGCTTTGATTGTCAAAAGGATGAGAGAAGCGGGGTTTAATTGCGGATATTTTAAACCTGTTTTAAGCGGAGTAGTTGCGGAAAACGGAAGATTAACCGAAAGTGATTGTAATTATGTTGTAAATACTGCGAAAATCCCGACTACGGCCGATGAATGTGTTGTTTATTGGTGGAAAGAAGCTGTTTCACCTCATTTGGCTTCAAAAAGGGCTGGGGAAGAAATTAACCCCGAACTTATAAAGAAAGAGTTTCTGAAAAAACAGGTTGAGTATGATTATGTTCTTGTAGAGGGAGCAGGAGGAATTACCTGCCCTTTGAGGCTTGAAAACAATGAAAAATATCTTTTAAAAGATCTCATTAAAGATTTGGATTTGAGTATTATAATTGTTGCTGATGGCGGTCTTGGGACAATTAATTCTGTTCTGCTGACTGTTGAATACGCAAGACAGAATAATATTCCTATACAGGGTATAATTCTTAATAACTATAACCCGAATAGTTTTATGCATCAGGATAACTTCAAACAGGTTGAATATCTTACAGGAGTTAAAGTTATTGCAACTGTAGAAAAAAATCAAACTGATATAATACTTTTAGACGAGTATTTTAAATAAAATTATAAATTTCAGGGATTTTAAATTCTTTGTTTTCTGCAATTGCGCACAATCCGATTATCAGAACGATAATGTTCCATAATGCCAAAATTGGTGCAACAATAAAACCTACAAGCCATCCGATAACCGGAACCATGAAAAATAATGAAATCAGAAATAAGAAAAGCTCATAGTTAAAAATGGCTTTTGCCAGATTATATGTATTTTCGCTTATGTATTCTTTCGGAATAAAAATTACGATAAGTGCCGGAAAGAAAAGAAAAAACATTGATGACAATAACATTGCAACCGCTATAATTTTATCTCTGTCATCTTTGAACATTGGTGTAAAAATTTTCATATAAAACTCCTTTATCATATATATATTATAGAATAGTATTTGGCAATTATATACCTTTTACCGCAAATAAGGTTGTAATATACAGCATATAAGCTTTGAGTATAAAAAAATTAATCAGTTTTAAACCCGATTTTTGTAGGTTTTGTTCTATCAATTAATAAATCCATTGCTTCCCTTAATTCTCTAATGTCAGCTTGATTATCTTTACAATGTTGAATGAAGCAATGCTCTAATTCTTCAAATTCTTCATGTGTAAGTTGAAACATGAAATTTTCAGGAAAACGCTCAATGTTACGTTTTACAGCTTGATTTAATACTCTTGTCTCCACTTCATAAAGCCTTGCTAAATCTCGGTCGAGCATTACTCTTATCTTGGATTATTGCTTCACAAAAACAAGCCGTTCATTATGCTATCGCTCACATTCACTTTTGTTTTTGTTACTTCGGGACTCCGCTATCGCTTCGCCCTACGCAAAATCCGCTGACCACGAATTACATAAATTAAGTTTTGGATTTGTACTACATCATTCATAAGTCTATCTTACATTATTTTAGTTTTTGTGTCTATAAAAGAAAAATATTGATATTGTTAAGTTTTGAGGGGTTTTTGTAAGGATTTGTAAATAACTTTCATAATTGCCTAAATTTTGAAAGTTTAGAAAACTTATATGGGGTAACAAAAAGTCTGCAGTTCAGGCACTGCCTGACAAAAACTGATTAAAAAACGGATTGAGATTAATAATTTATCCCAATCCGTTTTTATATTTACTTTTTCATGGGGGGTAAATGTAATTAGTGTAAAGTGTTCCTACACGTCGGGCATGTGGGGGGATAAATGTAATTAGTTTAAAGAGTTTCTACACGTCGGGCGTAAGCAAAATAATTGTCATTTAATTTTTTTACAATACGACAAATTCGGACAAAACGTGTATAATTATTAAAGGAGAGAACGTTATGGAAGATAAACCGAGATATTCAAGAAATTCTGATATTATAGAGCTTGCTTTTGCTATGGCTTCAAGACCGCAGGGAATTACCATTAAAGAAATAGAAGAAGAATACGGAGTTTCACGCAGAACGGCAGAGAGAATGCGTGACAGTCTGATTAATATTTTCCCTCAGATAGAAGAACTTGAGATAGATGAGCAATATAATACAAAACATTGGGGATTTACCAATCATGCGCTTTTGCCTCTGATATCATTTACCCCCAAAGAGATTGCTAATATTGAGCAATATGAGAGAAGAACGACAAACAAAGAAGTTAAGTCCGAACTCAAAAAGACGGTCGATAAGATTAAACTCCTTTCTCAAAAACGGAATAATACAATAGAAAATAATATTGAACTATATATGCAGACAGAGGGTTATGCCATACGCCAGATGCCGCAGTACAAAATGAATTTGGAACATTTGGGTATTGTAAGAGAAGCCCTAAAAGATTCCAAAATGGTATCTGCCGTATATCATGAAAAACAACGTAAACTTGAGCCTTTGGGTTTAATCTATGGTGAAAAGGTTTATCTTGTTGCAAGAGAAAAAGCAAAGGGTGATGGAATTTATAACTATCTCCTTCATAAATTTACTGATTTTAAACTTACAGACGAAACTTTTGATAAAGGAGATTTTGATTTGCAGAAGTATTCCAGCCGTTCCTTTGGTGTTTATCAGGGAGAAGTATTAAGTGTTAAATTACTATTTAATCAAGAACTTGCAGAAGATGCTTCTAAATACAATTTTCACCCTACGCAAAAGGGTAAATATAATGAAGACGGAACATATACTGTCACATTTAAAGCAAGCGGAAGCCGAGAAATCATCTGGCATGTATTTAAATGGGGAGCAGGATGTAAAATCCTTTCCCCAAAGTCATTGAGAGATGAATATAAGAAGTATTTGGTTGAAAATGTAGAGAACTATTAGGTTGAAAGAGTTTAGACAAGTCATTCATCCCTCTCACATTTATATAGTACAATAACCCTGCGTCAAAATAGGACGTTATGATTATTATATTTTTAAAACTTTATATTTACCTGTTTTAGTGTATAATTTTATAAAAAAGGGGGACATTTATGTCAGTTGCTTTATATGCAGGAAGTTTTGATCCGATTACATACGGACATTTGGATATAATTAAATCAGGTACGGAAATTTTTGATAATGTAATTGTTGCAGTTGCATATAATATTAATAAAGGTTCTTTTATACCGGTTGATAAACGACTTGATTTAATCAGAGAATGTGTAAAGGACTTTAGCAATGTTGAAGTCTGCTCTTTTAATGGTTTGACTGTTGATTATGCAAAAGAAAAAGGCATAAATGTTCTTTTAAGAGGAATGAGAAATTCTTCTGATTTTGAGTATGAAAAGGAACTTGCAGCCGTTAATTCAAAACTTGGAGATAATATTCAAACTGTGTGTCTTTTTGCAAAACCTGAGCATAGTTTTGTATCTTCATCAAACGCAAGAGAAATTTTCTACAATGGCGGAGATTTAACTTCTTTTCTGCCTAAAAATGTTATAGAATATCTTGATGGCAAATTTTAGTTATTCGTGATATTTGGTTAAAAGAGCCTTAATCTGCTCAATAAATGCGTTCTGATTAAAGTTGTCTTTTGTAATGTAATAATCAACATTTTGACCGAGTTTATCCATAGCTGTTTTTTCAGGAATAGAACTCATAATTATTACGGGAATATCAGCATACATTTCATCAGTTTTTAATTTATCAATAAACTCGTATCCGTCAATTTTTGGCATTGTTAAATCGCTAATAATTAAATCGTAGTGGTTCATTTTTAATTTAACCAATGCTTCTTCCGCCTCAGAAACAACATCAACCATATAACCTGCATTTAATAAGATATTTTTAACCATGGTTCTAGTTGTGATTGAATCATCAAGAATTAAAATTCTCTTGTAAGAAAGAACATCTGCAGGGAGCAGCTTTTGTGTCGCAGCAGAACTTGCGGCTTTGTTAAAGTCGTAGTGCAAAATGTCCTGCATATTGAGGATTAAACAAAGCTCTCCTGATGCGAGGTTTGTAATTCCTGAAATGTTTTTAACCTTATACAAAGGTGCAGAAAGTTTCTTTTGCAGAATGTCCTGATCGCCTAACAGTTTATCTACAACAAGACCAACTGTTTTCTCATCAGATTCTATGATAAGAATAGTTTCCTTTTCACCTCTTTTTTCAGGGGCAAGTCCAAGAATATCTGACATGTAATATAATGGAAGAAGGTTTCCGTTGTATACGATTGTTCTAACTCCGTTATTTGTTTTAATCTCGTTTTGCTTTTTAACGATAAATGTTGTGATTACTTGAATCGGTATAGCAAAAGTTTGTCCCGAAATTTTTACTAGAAATACTCTCAGAGTAGTCAATGTAACAGGAATTTCAATGTGAACACAGCTACCTTTGCCGAATTCCGAGATTACTTTAACTTTACCGTTAAGCTGAGATATTTTTGTTTTAACAACATCCAGACCGATACCCCTGCCTGAAATGCTTGTAATTGAGTCACCTGTCGTAAAGCCCGGCCAGAAAATAATATTCATAATAGCTTCATCAGTCATATTTTCAATATCTTCTTTTGTTAAAAAGCCTCTTGACACCGCTCTGTCTTTTATTTTTTCGAGATTAAATCCGCGACCGTCATCGGCAACATCAATTATAACCTTGTTGTCATCCTGACGGGCAGATAACATAATTTTACCAATTGGACTCTTGCCACAGGATATTCTTTCGTCTTTTGTTTCAATACCATGGTCAATTGCATTTCTCAGAATATGTATTAGAGGAGTTTTTATTTCTTCTATAATCTTTTTGTCGGCACAGGTGCCTTTTCCCTCAATCTCAAAATCAATTTCTTTGCCCTTTTCTGTCGCAATGTCACGAACCATTCTTGAGAAAGAATTGAATACTGTTGAGATAGGGAGAACACGAATATTTTTAACCATAGATTCCATTTCATCTATAATTAAACGCATTTTCATATCGTCTTCTTTTGAAGCTCTGTAAAGAGAATTAAGGTCATAAATTGTTCTTGAAATATTCTGGGTAATATCAGATAACAAAGAAAATACCTGCTTTACAAAAGCTGCTGTATACTGTTCTGAATTAGAAGACTGTAGATATTTACGGTTATAATATCTCAAATAATTTGATGTTTTTAATAAATCCTTTTGACAATTTTCATTTGTATTTTTGATATTGTCGATTTTTTCAATATTTTTTTCTGTTTTAATTTTTGTAATAATGAGTTCACCAAGCTGGTTCACGAGTAAATCCAGTTTTTGCGCATTGACATGAAGCGTTTTAATCTCAGTTGAAGACGAAGATTTATTTACTTGTGAAGATTGAGTTGAAAGATTTTTAATCTCTGTTACACCGGTGTCTTTCTTATAGCTCAAATCCAGCAATTGTTTCATAATTTCAAGCTGCTGAACAATCAAATCGCTGTCAACATTTTCATTTGGTGAAGCACAGTATTCAATACCGCTTTTCAAAGTTGCAACCATTTGTTCTTCTAACTGAACAGAATTTTCTTCAATAAAATTCAGTATCTCAATTATTGTGTTTAAGATTTCAAGAATGCTTGTGTCATCAATATTTTCTTTTAATTTTAAGATATCATCTCTTATTTCTGCCGTATAAACGCTGCTTCCCTGAAGCATTGAAATCTTTTCAGCAACATCAAAGAAAGTAAATCCTTTTGGCTCAAACGCTATACAGGAAGTCGTAAATTTAGCAGCCGCAGAACTAAGTTCATTTCGCAACTCCAGTATTTCACTTATGGTTAAAGTGTTAGTTGCGTTCATTACAAAGTCTATTTTTGTAATAACGTTCTCCAGAGAAGATTTGACTTCATATAAATCAGAGCTTTTGAAATAATTATATATTTTTTGAACTTCTTCTTTTAAAATTACAATGTCTTGAGACTCTTCTTCCGGAACAATACTGTCAATGATGCCAAAACATTTGTTAAAACCAAAGTTAATTTCTTCCTGAAACTGTGTTAAATCTGATGTGTCTGATTTTGTCTCAGCAGATTCACTAATTGATTGTCTGATATTAAAATCACTAATCTTGGGCAAATCCACATCAGGCATATTTACTACAGGGATATCAAGTCCGGGGATATCCAAACCCGGAATGTCAAGTCCAGGTATGCCGCTACCGGCATGCTGCGGGTTTGCTTTGTCATTAAGTTCAACATCATGTATGTATTCAAGGTTAGACAAGGTTGATTTAAAATCATCATCTATTATTTCACGATTATTTCTGATAGACTCCTGCAAATACTTAGATACAATTTCCAAAGAACGCGAAATTACGTTTATAGAACTTGCGTCCAGAGCCATTTTTTTCTCGTTGATAAAGTCAAAAATATCTTCCATTTTGTGAATAATGGACTGGATATTTGTGAACCCGACCATTCTGACAGCACCTTTAAGGCTGTGTAAATCCCTGTACACAGCGGTAGTGAGTTCTTTGTTATCAGGCTTTTTCTCTAAAGAAAAAAGGCTTGTAAAAATCCTCTCTATAATCTCTTCGCTCTCTGTTTGAAAGAGTTGCATAAGTTCTTTGTTATCGTTATCTGAAAAATCCATTTTTTATTCCGGTGTTTATACCTGTTATTAATCTTCTTCGACAGAAGTCTTTATACTGGCTGTAAGATTGTTCAACGCAGATATTTTTTCTGTATGTGCTGCCAAAAATTGGATAAAATCTCCGGATGCAGTATTCAGTTCTTCGTCCATTGAACCTAATTTTTCAATTATGTCACTTTGTTTTTGTGCGTTTTTATTAATTCCCTCAAGAGAATCCATAATGTCTTTTATTAGTGTTAACAATGTTTCTGAGTCATTAAGAAGCGTATTGATATCTTTAACTACAGATTCGATTTCTTTTGTTCCCTCTTCTGTAGCCATGACTGTAGAGTTAGTAGTGTATTGAATGTTACTCGTTAAAGATGTGATTTTTGTGATTGCCTGTTTAGATTCATCAGCTAACTTTCTGATTTCACCTGCTACAACCGCAAACCCTTTCCCATGTTCGCCTGCACGAGCAGCTTCTACTGCAGCATTAAGGGCAAGCATGTTTGTCTGTTCCGCAATATCATCAACTACACTTATTGTATTTCCGATTTGCTGAGAGTGCTCGGAAAGTTCAAGAATAAGCTCAGCAATCATCTGAATTTTTTGTCTTAGGATTAACATTTTTTCAACATTAGCCGAGATAAAATCGTGTTCTTTCTGAGAAAAATTAATAGATTGGTCAATTTGTTTTTCTGTGTTTTTAGACATAACAACAGAGTCTTCTGATATAATTTTTAATTTTTCAAGCAATCCTGACATTGTTTTGTTATTTGCTGATATTACTTCAAATTTTCTTTTCTGGTTGTTAACAGAGTTCAAAACATCTTCCGTAGTAGCAGATATAGACTCAGACTGAACAGAAAGAGATTTTTTAATAATTTTTACAATCCACTGTTTTGTAATAAACTGTGACAACAGATTAATAATTGCAATGATTGCGATAAATATAACTGTGTCATAAGGAGCAATATTTTGTGCTTTTGCAAAAACGCCAATTAAAACACATGTTAAAATAAAAACGCCCAAATCTATTGCGCACTTTATGTTAAACTTCTGTCTTAGACCTAAATTCCATTCTATACCCACTTCTTCTCTCCTATAGTTTTTTTTGAACATTTATTATATAATTATTTTATACTAAATTTTAAGAAATTGGAATATATCAATTACGATGGCAGCAAAAATTTTACTGGTAGAAGATAGCGATTCACAATTAAAGTTTTTAAAAGATGGGCTTTTAAGTAATGGTTTTGAAGTAGAAACTGCAACAAACGGAGCAGAAGCATACAAAAAACTGTTTGAATTTGTTCCTGATCTTGTTTTATCTGATATTATGATGCCTGCAATTGACGGATATCAGTTGTGCAGATTGGTTAAGAGTAAGGAAGAAACAAAGAGAATTCCGGTAATTTTGTTAACTATTCTTGATAA
The DNA here is from genome assembly GCA_902797965.1 of uncultured bacterium. Classification (GTDB taxonomy): domain Bacteria; phylum Cyanobacteriota; class Vampirovibrionia; order Gastranaerophilales; family Gastranaerophilaceae; genus CAG-196. Next base: position 41,368 of record CADBUY010000001.1, on the reverse strand, counting down.
GAAAATAGACAGCTTTTGGGGTAAAAAAGCCGGAGCTCAGTTGTTTTTATCTAAATCTATTGATATGGATGAACTGGTATCTAATATTAATGCAACATTAAGAAGATATCCTGTATCAGATGAGTACAAAGAAAAGATAGCTTCTCAGGCTACTCCTGATAACTCGGCTCAGTCACAATTAAATACAATTTTGAATGACTTGCTGCTTAAATCTGTTTTTGCAAATGAATTTAGAAATCTCAGCGACTTTCTTAATTATGAAAGAATTCTGGTTGAAAAATTATTCTCTTTGTTAAGTTCATTTGTTGAATATACTGTTGCGGGAGTTTATTTTGCTTCACCTGATGATTATTCGGAGAACATTCTTTATATAGATACGTTAGGAAGAAATCTGTCAAAAAATCTTTTATCAGATATTCAGTACGATTTTTTCAGAAAATTGGCTGACATAAAAACCATAAATGATACAAAATTCGAGGTAGTTAGAATTTTATTGGGTAAAGAAATTGACTATACATTTACGGATATGAAGTCAAAAATTATTATTCCGCTCGTATTTGATAAAAAACTTATAGGCGGAATTTGTTTCTATACACGTTCGGATGCTGATTATGCTTCATTCAGATACTTTGACATTATGATAAGCGAGCTGCTTGCAATATTTAAAATGAAGTATCAGTATACAGAAAAAGAATTTATGTCGGTATTAGACGGCTTGACCGGTTTATATAACAGAAGACAATTTGAGCTTGGTTTAGAGCAGGAATATAACCGTACCAAACGACATCCGGCAGATTTCAGTCTGGCAATGCTCGATATTGACTTCTTTAAAAAGGTTAATGATACTTATGGACACCAATATGGCGATTACGTTCTTAAAACAGTATCTGATTTGATGAAAGCATCATTCAGAAAAACGGATCTTCTGTTCAGATATGGCGGTGAAGAATTAGTTATGATAATGCCTGAAACTAATATTGAAGGAGCATTAATTCCTGTTCAGCGCCTCAGACGTTCTGTCGAAGAGTATGCTTTTGAGTATAACGGAGTAAAGGCAAAAGTGACCGTAAGTATTGGGTTAACAATGAATTTTCAGGACTTCAAAACTTCTGCAGAGATGTTAAAATCCGCAGATGAGGCTCTATATACAGCAAAAGAAAGCGGAAGAAACAGAGTTATAGTATACGATGGCAATAACGCAAAGGATAGTATATAATGAACGGAATCGGATATATTGAACAAAAAAAGAATACTCACCTGTATTTTATGTTAGGAAATAGCAAGTATGCCGTTAATACAGCAAGTGTTCTTGAGATAATGAAACTTCCGAAGCTTGATTATCCGCAAAAGCTGCCAAACAATATTGTCGGGCTTTTAAAGTACAATAATTTTGTTATAAATGTTGTCGATATTCGTTTTTACCTTGATACAGATGTTACAAAATATAATGTTAACAGCGACTTGTTGATTGTAAAAACGGATGAAACAATTTTTGGTATTATAACCGATAAAATCATAGGAATTGCTCCGTTTGAATCAGCTAATGTTGATGCGATACCTTTTGTTGATAACAAAACAATAATCGATTCAATTTACAAACAGGATCAGGATACCATATTTATTATTAACTTATATTCAATAGAAAATTTGTTGAAGAGTACAATAAATTTGCCAAGCTATGACATTCCGTCATTATTCCCGAGTGACCCTGCTTCTGTGGAAATAATGCAGAAAAGAACAAAAGAGATATCAGAAAAGACAGGGTTATCCATGGTAACAGGCGATTTATACGCAAGACGAAAGCTAATCTCTTTTAACCTAAATGATGATTTATATTGCATTTCTTTGGATGTTCTGAAAGAAGTAATGAAAGATACTACAATTACAAAAGTTCCGGGGACTCCTGACTTTATTGCAGGAATAATGAACCTTAGAGGTGATTACATAACGGTACTTGATGTTAAGAAATTTCTGAATCTTAATTCAACAGACAAAACAGAAGAAACAAAAGAAACAAAAGAAAAAACACCGGTAATTATTGTAAGAAGTAATGATATGGAAATAGCCTTGCTTATTGATAAAATTAACGAATTATTTGAAGTTCCTGAAGATAAAATTGTTAACTCAGGAGAAGGATATTTTCTTGCGGAATTTATATATAATGACACACCATATACTATTTTAAATGTTGAGAAAATATTTACGGATAAAAAAATTGTTGTTACTGATATGTAGTATAAATAATGTATAGTTAGTTTTGTGAAAATATGGTAGAATTGTGGGTATGAGGAATTTTAGGAAGAGAACGATTGCATTGTGTCTTGCATCTGTTGTTACAGTGCTGGGCTCTTTTGCTGAAAATGCGTACCAGAATTCTCTGATGTCGCTGCGTGTAGACAGAGGTTCTTATGGAACTGTATCACTTACTGCATTTACAAAAAAACCTTTTTTACAAACGCTTAATCCTGAAAAAGTTGACAGTAATACATATCATATAATTCTTCAAGGTGTAAATAGCGAAATGACTACTATGCCCGCAATAAATGGATATGAAAACATTGAAAGCATACAAGTGTCAACATTCCCTTATGCACTCGGAGTTGACGGGTATACACGTATAACCGTTAAAACAAAGGGTGAACCGTCTGTAAGCGCTGTAGCTTCTCTCTATATTCCTGATAAAAGTTCTGTTTCGACAAAAGTTTTGACAACGACAACAAAAACAGAGGATCCAAAAAAGGAAATTAAAAAGCAGACAAGTTACTGGGAACACCATGATTCCACTTCTCAACAGGAGTTGCCGTCTGTAACAGAGGAAAAACAAAAAGAAAAACCTGTTGAACAGGAATCGCATAATTTAAAGAATACTCAGTCAGAAGATTTCAATAGCAATTACATTGATGTACCACCAACAACATCAAAAGAAAGAATGCCTATTTTTATAGGAATTATAGTTCTCGCTATGCTGGTACTGCTTATTGTATTTTTAAGAAAAGAGCAGATGGCATCTATTGTAGGTAATCAAAATGATTTTGATTTTGATGACAATGACAATAGCAAAAAACAAAAATCAAAGACTAAAAAAATCAAAAATGCGATTAATAAACTTAATGACAAGTACAAAAACGCACAACCAATAAGCAATATAAATATTGTAACAGGTGCATCATTAAGCAATGAAGCGAAACAGAATATGGAACCGGAAGAAAAAGAACCGGAAGAGCCGACAGTTATTGTTGATTTAGATAGCCTGTATAATGAAAAAAATAAAACAGAAAAGAAAAATGATACGACGCAGGAAGAATCTTCAGAGGAATATGATGACTTGGCTGACCTGCTTAATCAGTTTTCATCTGAAGAAGAAAACCCTCAGGAAGAAGAGGCGGGTTTTGATGAAAAGTTATACAATGATACAATAAATAGCGAAAATCTAAATTTCTCAGAGAATGATGCTCAAAGATTGAATCAATTATTACAAAATGAAATAGGTGATGAAACTATAAATAACATTGAAGAGTTTGCTTTAAAAGAACCAAAAGAAGCAAAGCATTTATCTGATATAGAAATTCTCGAAAATATTATTGCAGATTATACGATTAAGCAAAATTTATCATTTTCAAAAGATGACGTTGATTCTATCAAAAAACTAATCAATGTTGAACTTGACGAGGATTTTGTAACAGATTTAAGAACAAATCCCCAACGCACAGAGGCAATGAAGAAAGAGCTTGAAAGCAGAGAAAAGAAGTCACATAAAACTTCAGAGATGCTAATTCTGAATGTAAAAGACATGCTTCCGGATTTGTCAAAGGAACTTCAGAAACAAGGAAACAAGAGAATTGAATCAGAAGCAAAACACGATGTAGTATACTATAGTGAGGGATACGAAGTCAGCAAACTTAAGGTGTCTGATGATTTGGCAAATATGTCTGAGGCAATTCATAGCAAGGATGCGTCTAAATTTCGTCCATCCGATGACATGCCGATTGTAGAGAACGGATATGAAGTTTCAACACTTTCTATCAAAGACTCATTACCCGATATTGCTGATTACAAGAAAAACCCTCAAAAGTATGAAACGAAAAAAAACGTGGAAAAAATTGATGAAACCGCTCTTTTGGACAGTATTAAAAATGTAAGTTTTAAACCGTTTTATGATGATGTTCAAGAAGAATTAAGCCATTTTGACGGTTTTGAAGTTGTTGATAATGAACAGGAAAAAAACAGTAGTTATGAGCAAAATTACGGTATAATAGAAAATACTGATACGCTGGAGACTGTAAAGGGAAAACCGGTTCAGACAGCAAAAGTTAAGGATGAGGCGCAAAAACTTCTGGATTTGATCGGCGAACAGAAGGCAGAGCGAGAAAATAAAAAACTCTCTGAAGAAAAACAATTACAAAAAGAAAAAATAGTAAGTTCGCAAAAAGAAAATCAAAATAACAATTATCCTTATGCTTGTGAGATTGACGGCAAATCTTATTCGGTTTTAAAATCCGCAATTTGCGGTAGTTTTATATGTATGTTGACTAAAAAAGATGACGGTTATTTTGTAGTTGCTCAAAAAGATGAAAACTATAAAATATTAAAGAAATATGATGAATTAAAAACAGAGAATATTCAGACCAGAGTTAATGAAAGAGGAACAGACGGAAGTGTTCAGTACCTCGTTCGTATTGGTGCGCATAAGTTTATTGCAAAAGCGACTGACAATAACATGGAGTTTATAATGGATTTATGCTAAAACGTCTGCTAATCCTTTTATTGCTCCCGTTTTTTTTATGTTCTTGTACTCAAAATGATGTAGTAGAACTCAGTTTTTCTTCCTGGGGTTCAATAACGGAAACGGGAATTCTAAAAGAGCTGATTACGGATTATCAAAAAGAAAATCCTGACGTAAAGATTAATTTTATGCACATTCCTCAAAACTATTTTCAGAAAATTCATCTTTTGTTTGCCTCATCAACTGCTCCAGATGTAATTTTTCTGAATAATCTTTATTTACCTTTGTATGTCAGTCAGCTTGAAGATTTGGATAATTTGATTGATAAGAAAGATTTTTATCCTCAGGCTGTTGAGGCAATGAGCAGTAATGGCAAATTATATGCAATTCCGAGAGATATTTCTAATTTTGTTTTTTACTATAACAAAAATATTACAGGCGAGATTAACCCTGATTGGACATTTGATGATTTTAAAACCATGATTGTAAAAATAACGGATTCAAAACATTATGGGGTTAGTTACGAAAGAGATGTATATTGGGCATCACCTTATACTCTGACGCTTGGTTTTGAAGAGGGAATTGATTTTTATAAAAAATTAGAGGGCAAATATGCACCCACTCCTGCTCAGGTAGGCAGTTCAACCTTGGCTCAGATGTTTTTAGACGAGAAAATAGGTTTGTATCTTTCGGGCAGGTGGTTGTATCCAAAAATCACAGAAACTGCTAAATTCCCTTACGGGATTGTTACATTCCCCGGTGTAATTACTGCTGATGCTTCAGGATGGGGAATATCTAAAAAATCAAAGCATAAAAAAGAAGCAATAAAATTTGTTCAATATATGTCATCAAAAAAAAGCATTGATTACTTTACACAAACAGGTCTTATTGTTCCCGCAAGAATTGACTCATCAAAAAAAATAAAAGAAAAAGCTTTTCTGGAGGCAATACAAAAATCTGTACCAAATCAAGTTGATAAAAACTTTAGCAAACAAAGAGATGAACTAAATAAGAAAATATTTAAATAAGCTTCAGAATTAGTGTGCGTTTGTACGCACCATTTATTTGTAAATAAAATATAATTCCTTGTCATTTTTATGATATGATAACCATAAAGGGAGTATATAAATATGGATAGAAATGTTATTTGCATCAAATGGGGTACAAAATTCGGACCTGAATATGTTAACAAGTTATATAAAATGGTAGAGAAGAACCTGTCTTTACCACACAGATTTGTATGTTTTACCGATAACGCAGAGGGAATTGCCGATGGAGTTGAAATCAGACCTCTTCCCGAACTGAATGACGAGGGAATTCCTGACAGAATGTGGAAAAAACTTGGTCTTTTTGCAAACCCGCTTTCAGATTTAACAGGGACGGCATTATTCTTGGATTTGGATATTATTATAAGAAGCTCTTTAGACCCGTTCTTTGAAGTTGAGGGAAGTTTCTTAATCTCGAAAGACTATGATTTTCCAAGAGATATTATCGGTAACTCTTCCGTATTTCGTTTTGAAGTAGGTAAGCATCCTGATATTATTGAAAACTTCTATAAAGAGGGGCTGACTATTCGTGACAGATACAAAAATGAACAGGCATTTTTGTCCTATGAAATGGACAGAAAAGGATTGCTAAAATACTGGCCAAAAGATTGGGTTGTAAGTTTTAAACGTCAATGCCTGCATAAATTCCCAATGTGCTGGTTTAAAGTTCCACGTGATCCGGAGGAAGCAAAAATTCTTATTTTCCATGGTAAACCAACACCTGAACAGGCATATAAAGGATACTTTGGGAAGATGGGTTTTCGTTACATAAAACCGACAAAATGGCTCGACAAATATTGGGAGGGGTAAATCTTATCCTTTAACGGCTCCGTCAAGCGGGTTGTTTATAAGATACTTTTTCCCTGTTATAAATACAATAATTACAGGTATTGAACAGATGCAGGAACACGCCATAAGCTCACCCCAGAGAGTAACTTCTCTGAATGTGCTTTTAAAAATGGTTAAGCCTACGGCAATTGTTCGCATACTCTCTGTGTTTGTTACAATCAGAGGCCACATAAAGCTGTTCCATGTTGTTACAAATGTGAATATGCTGAGAGTTGCAATTGCCGGAACAGCGCAAGGCAGTGCAATTTTGAAGAATGTTTGCCAAATATTACACCCGTCAAGTGTTGATGCTTCTTCCAGTTCTTTAGAAAAACTCGTAAAGTATTGCCTCATCATAAACACGCCGAATCCGCCGAATAACCCGGGAACTATTAACGCCTGATATGTATTTATCCAACCAAGTTTGCTCATAAGGTAGAATAAAGGCACAATGTTAACCTGTGACGGAACCATCATTGTAAGGATGAATATAAAAAATAAAATATCTTTTCCTTTGAACTCACATCTTGCAAATCCGTATCCGGCAAGAGCAGATATTGCAACCTGTCCAATTGTAGTGCAGAAAGCAACAATAAGGCTGTTTAGAAAATATCTGATAACAGGAATTGAATTAAAAACATTTTTGTATGCGCAAAAAGAAAGGTTTATATTTTTGTAATCCGTAAAAATATTATCCTGACCGCTTAATGAGATTAAAAACATCATAAAAAACGGTAATATCATTGAAAACGCCAGCAATATCAAAACGGAATATAAAAACAATTTTTTCATACAAATAATTATAAATTGATGCAAAACATAAGTCCAGAGTGTAAATATTAGGGTGGAAAACGCAAACAAGTTCTCGGACAAAATTTTAGAATTAAAAAATTGTATTGGAGTATATATCAATCAAATACCGGCATTTAATATTAAAATTAAAGATTAACCCTTTTGTGTTAAAATAATTCTATGATTAAACTTATAGCAACAGACATAGATGGCACAATTCTAATCCCTGAACAGCAATTTACAAAAGGGGTTAAAGATTGTATAAAAAGACTTCAAAATTCTGGAGTCAAAGTTGTTCTTGTTACTGGCAGGATGAACGCAGCAGCAGAGCTTGTTGCCAAAGAACTTAATCTTAACACTCCGGTTATTTCGTATCAGGGAGGTCTGGTTAAAGAGAATGGAAAAGTTTTGTACGAGAGATACTTAACGGAAGATGAGTCTGAAAGAATTATCGCGTGGGCAAAATCAGAAAATATTCATATTAATCTTTATAATGATGACATTCTTTATTCAGAAAATGATAATTACGAAATTCAAAGATACAGCAAACGCCAAAGCGTAAATTATGTTGTTAAACCGTTTGCTGAGATAAAGAAAAACCGAGTTAATAAAATATTGGCAATTGATTATAATAATGCAGATAGAATAAACCGCTATGAGCAAGAGCTGCCCAAAGTTTTTCCGGAACTTTATATAGTTAAATCAACACCGCACTTTTTAGAGTTCTCAAATCCGGAAGCATCAAAGTATTGCGCTGTTCATTTCCTTCAAAATTACTGGGGAATATCCAAAGAAGAAACATTGACAATCGGTGACCAGAATAACGATATTGCACTTTTAGAAGCAGGCGGACTAAGAATTGCAATGGGAAATGCAACAGATAGCCTAAAAGAGATATCAAATTACATAACAGACTCGGTTGAAAATGACGGTTTTGTAAAAGCAATAGAAAAATTTGTCCTCAAACCGGTTGTTTAATTATTTCTTTTATCAACCACTTCTTCAAACTGGCGGAAAATATCGTTTCCGACAAGTTGTTCAAGCTGAGAACGTTTTTCAAAGAAAGTTCCTCTTGCTTTCACATGTTCATCAATCGCCTCTCGATAAAAAGTATCTGTGACAAGAACAACTTCTTTGCCTAAAGATTGCGATTTTTTGTAGTTAATTTCACGCTCTTTAACCATTTTTGAAGTCATATCATACAATAATCTTGCGGTCATATAATCGTAATAGCAATCAACAACTTTCTGCTGAAGCTCATCAACTTTTCTGACAAGAATAATCATATCAGCATCAGTTACCTGAGTATATTTGTAATTAAGAGCCTTTGTATCCTGTGACATAATACCCAGCGTATTGCCTCCGATTAAAGCTGCACTTGCCATAATAGGATTTCCGGTACCTGCACCTAAAAAAGTTGACATACCGGCAATAGTAGATAATACTTTTCTTACCGCACCCTCATCTGGCTTGTCTTTATCAGGGTTGGAAAGTTTATATATGGCAAATTTAATTGTATCACTTTTCATTGCGGCACCCTGCCAAAGCAAAGACAAATCCTCAAGCATTTCGTTGTATTCCATATCCAAAACTTTTGATACATCCATTGCCATACTCTTAATGCTCAAATCTGCATAAGTAAGAGATTCCGGTTTTGTTTCTTTTATAACAACAGGCTTAATTTCAAGTTCAGGAACAGATAAATCCAATTGTTCACTTTTATCTGCTTTTTTTTCAGGAGTGTCTGTCGTACCAAACCTGTAAAACGAGTCTTTTGGGTATTTCAAATCATTAATCGTAATCGCCTGTACAAACGGCGCAAACATCATTGTTAAAAGAATTATTAATGAGAGGATTTTATTTTTTCGCATTATTTCCCCCCTTTGTTTTCGACTTGGATTTTGAATTATCTTTATCCTTGTCAGGCTGAATATCTTTATATAACATTGAATCAAAGTCATATTGGTATAATTCCAGAGAGTCTACTGCCTTTTTTCCTGCAAGCCTTTGGAGTTGAATATGATATTTTTTTGCAGACTGTTCAAGATTAAATTCTCTCAAACGCATTGAATCATATAGAGATAAAGAAATTGAAATTTCCAAAATATCTTTTCCGTCAAGCGCATTTGAGTAATTTTTACTATATAAAAGCATCTTTGAACGCGTATCTTTCAGCAAACTCAAAGTATTTTTGTAATTATAATACGAGCTGATTAAAGCATCCTGCAGATTTTCCACCATGCCGGCAAGTTCAATTAACTCGGTATCAGTAAGCGGTGTTTCTTTTGGTAATTTATCTTTGTTAAGAAGTCCCTGAGCAAGCCTGCCTGCCGAAAAGGCTGCTGTTTGAACACCATAGTTTGCACCCATAATGCTTGGAACAAAAGATGCACCTGATACGACTGCTGACAATGTTTTTGCCATCAGAGAAGAATGTATTCTTCTTTGCGACTCAGGAGTTGCAAGTTTTTTTAAAGCAAATTCAATAACCTGATTATTTTCAATAGTACCTTTCCAAAGGATTTCCAAATCCTTTAAATCGTGTTCTTTTTGTTGGTCAATAAGTGTTGCTATGTCCTCAGAGTTATTAATCAAAAGCGAACCTTGCAGCTCTTTTGTGTTATCCTGAATACCGATTGTTGGTTTTTCAATCTCATTTTTATCAAGAGTTACAACTGAGCCTCCGCTAACAGCAAAAACAGATTGAAAACTGCACAACGATAATATTAATCCGGCTATTAAAAATTTCCTCATAATATATTTATACCCTAAATGTATAAATCTTTCAATTTTTAGCCTAATTACTTGATATACTTAGTCATAATCAGCTTTTTAAGAGCTTTTGCATTAACTGCCATGGGCTCAATTTCAATTATTTTATCAAGATTTTTTATTGCCTCTTGATACTGCCCCAAATTCTTTTGTATTGCGGCAATTGCATAATAAGCGTCTATAAACTTGGGGTCTAAAGCCACAGCTGTAACAAAATCATCTAATGCCTGCTTCGGGCTGTCTTTTGCAATTATTTGACCTCTGTTATAATAAGCATCAATCATTTTTTTATTAAGCTCGATAGTTTTTGTATAGTTATCATAAGCCAAATCGATATTATTAAGATTGTGATACGCAACCGCTTTGTAGAAGTAGGCAATATCAGACTTGTCATTATACTTTATTGATTCATCAATATTTTTAATCCCCTCTAAGAAATTACCTTTGTTAATTTCCTGAATACCAAGGCTGAGATAATACTTTTCACTAAACTCATCATCATCTTTCAGACAGACTTCAGACAAAAGTTTAGCTTTGTTATCAATTGCAATATTTAGCTTCGGGTTTAACAGAATTGCCTTGTTGTAATCGGCAAGAGCGCCCGCATAATCTCCTTTTTTGTATTTTGTATACCCTCTGTTATTAAACGCAAGAGAGCACTTTGGGTCTAGCTCGATTGCTTTGTTATAATCTTCGATTGAACCGTCATAATCCTGAAGTTCGTTTTTTACCAATCCTCTGTTTATATAAGCATCGGAAAATTCACAATTTTCTTTAATTGCCTTTGTATAAAACTTAAGTTTTTCCTGATAATCATCCGATACCAAACCCATATAAAAATAGTATTCAAACTTAGGCAAGAATCTTTTAACTTCATTTTCAATAATTTTTTTAGCAGATACCATATCATTTGCATTTAAAGCATTTGAGAGTCTGCGCATAGCTTTTGACTTATCGTTGTGCATAAATCTATTATAGCATAAAACTCATGAGCCTGCATTAATAAAAGAGGGGTGCTGAGTGGGGGAAAATATCCTGTGATGCCTCCGCTACTTGAATCCTTACGTGATTTAACTGTTCTTAAATGCTTCCTGTTGAAAAAGTAGAAGCTTCTTCATAAGGATTTTCAATGCCTGCATCAATCGCAGCCTGATATGAAGCATCAAATAACTCATCAGAATTTTCTGCAATTTGCGGGTTTTTTACAAGCGCTTTCAGGTCATTATTAATGCTGTCAGCGTCTTTTACCAACATTGAACGTCCGAGAGCTTCAGCTTTCGGGTCAGAAAAATCTTTGAATTTCGGTTCTTCTTCAGCCACTGTTTGTGGGGTTTCAGGAATTTGTTTTTGTGTGCTGTTGAAATTTACCTGATTGACACTAATTTTAGGACCATTAATTTCACTCATGTATATTACCTCGCTTTATCTATTCAATTATATCATATATTTTGATTTATCAACCATCCATTTATGCTAAAACGTGATTATAATTTTTTTTGCTACCTGATTAAAATAATCGTTACAAAAGTTAACAAAAAAAGCCGCAAAAAAGTCGTTTTAATCAGACTCAAATGAACTTAAAAAACTGTTAAAATCAAATTTAGGGGGGTTCACAAGAGTAAAAAAACATGATATAATAGAATATAATCGAGTATGTACATTTCGTATACAAAGTATATATATTTTGAATTCGGGGTGGTTATTCGGTCTGTTAAAAAGAGTAAAATCTGCTCAGGATTTGCAGATAAAATAAAGAAGATAGCGCTATGAAGAATAATAAATTTAAACTGTATTCAGGGTTTACTATTGCTGAACTTTTGCTTTCCATGCTTGTAGTTATGGTAGTTGCGGCTGCAATGGTGCCGATTATCGGGCCAAAAAAGCTGAAAGTCCCTAATATTTATAAGAGCCATGGTATTTTTGAATGTTATTATAATGAGAATGGTGTGTTAATGCAGTATCATGCAAATAACAGAGGGCCAAAAGATTGTCAGCCGAAACAATCAGAACATGAAGATTACTGTGTTTTTAATGTCCCTGCAGCGGATAAGTATGAAATTTTTGCTATAGGTGCAGGTTCTGATGGTTATCGTGATCCTGCTCATGTTGGTTATACAATTGACAATAGCAATTTTGTACGAAACGGTATTATTCATCTTAATACTTTCAAGGAAGATATTGCTAGTGCAAATATGGGAGACAGTGAACTTCTTGGGGTAATGAGTCTGTCAGAAGAAATTATTAAACTATTTGAAGAATGGGTAGATGATAAAGTAAGCCACGGAAGCTATTTGTATGCAGTATTTAGTAATATTAAGTCACCTGTACGAAGAGGCGGAGCCGGATTGGCTGCCAGAAAAATATCTTTTCAAAATACGACTGGTGACGTAAGAATAAATTGCGAGACTGCGTGCTCACAAAATACAATCAACTGTAAAGGTCCGTATCCTCATCCTGATGGTCAGTACTGGGATGCTCGCTCTAATGTTGAAGGTCTGGCATTAGCCAATGATATGTGCTACTGGTATATTCATGAGGGTGGGACTGATTCTGCAATGGGTAGAGAGATGTTACCAGGGAATTTATTATTAGTTCCTATAGATGCTAATCAGCAATCTGAATTTTTTATAACAGCAAATGATGACAGAATGCAAATTAAATCAACAATACGTAACGGAAGCCGTTTTGATCTTCATTTGAAAGCCAAATTGGCAGGTGGAGATGCATATCAAAAAGTGTTGCCAAATGGTGTGGTCCAACTTACTCACGGAAAAGATCCTACAGAAAATACACCTCAAAATACACCTCAGGATACATTAGAAAATACTGCCGGCGCAAAAGTTGGAAATGTTATTTTGACTAACGACCTTCTAGATACATACTTTCCGTTCAGCGAATCTCGCAGAAGCAAAGGGGTACAATTTGGCATAGAGCAGGGTGATGGTCTTAAAAATCTAGGCGGTCCTGAAAACAAAGCAAAACCAGGTGAAGTGGCGTATAAGAATGATGCATTTAAGTGGTCTTATACTGCTTTAGGTGTTGATTATGAGTATGGTAAAGCAGGAACTCCGGGAGACATGCAATCTATGACTTTTACTAAACTTAACGGAAATTTGTATTTGTTCCCCGGTTATACAAGAGGCGAAAATACGAGAGATTCTATTGTATCTAAGACAACCAGTATTGACAATCCACGAAACTATATAATACATGCAGAATCAAGGCCAAATGAACTTTCATCAGTAAGACAATTGTTGCCGTTAACATCCAGCATAATGCCAAATCCTAATGAGGTAATAAAAGCTGCAGCGACTGCCGATAACAGTGTTTTTAATCAGTATATCTCAAGGATAAATGAGTCCGGTTTCAGAGGCGGTTTGTATAAATGTGATGTAGCCGGTTTTTGTCCGGGGTACGCAGGTTCCGGTGCCTATCCATTTATTAATATTGCAGATGGTGAAAACATTCTGAAAATAATAGATAGGCAATCACCGTCTAACGGTGAACGTTTCAAAAAATTTAAAATAAATGTTGAAGCGAACGGACAAGCAAAATGCGAAATTGGTGAAGTCCAGTATAAAAATGTTACTAAGCATTACATCGGAACAGATGGTAAGCAACATGATTATAAAGAAAGTTACTGTGTTGCAAATGATGATAAACGCAGAGATGGAGCAATAGTAATTGTATGGTAGATATAAAAAATAAAAAATTTGGCTTTTCTCTCGCAGAAGCATTGGTGTCAATGCTTGTTATGTCAATGTTTTTTATTGCTACTTCAAAAATAATAACAGCAAAGCCGAAAAAAGAAATTCAGGCTAATAAACATGGATATTTTGAGTGCTATTATGAAGGCGTAGTGTTGAAGCAAAAACGTTCTGATGGGAGTTATGCGGGTGAACCGATAAATGCCGGAAATGATTGTACATTTACTCCTCCCTCCGGAATAGCGTTTGCTGTAATTTATACATTGCATAATACAAACGGAAGAAAGTTCTATCATTCTCAGGAACCGCAATTTAACAGTGACAAAGGAGAAGATGTAATTACCATAAGCGGTTCTGAATTATCGAATTTTCAAAATGAGACAGAACAAGTCGAAGAAGGTGGCAACTCAAATATATACGAGTTGATGAATTTCTTTCAGTCTTCGTATCCGTCGTCATCTATATATGCAATTTTAAAAAATGACAATGAATACTCAGGTCCGGCTGTATTTATAGGATGGTAGCAATAGGAGTTAATGATACATGAACAATCAAACAAAACGTGGTTTTTCTTTAGTTGAAATAATGATATTATTTACGGTGCTTGCTGTTGCAATGGCTGCAGCGTTACCGTTGATTACCAAGAAGAGTAAGCCTGTTCCTGTTAGTGCAAAACATGGCGTATACAGATGCATTGCTTTAGATAACGGCATGTTTCTTGAAGAAACCTATAATTCATTTAGAATATTAAAATCCCGCGAGGTAGATGCGTGCCATTTGGATAAAGTTCCAAATGCCTCAGTCTATAAAATAGATTTGTATAGTGCAGGTTCAGGTGGTACAAAATATGCTGCATATCTGCCCCAAAATAATGATAGCCGAAGCTCAACTTTTACTATGGCTGATGCCGTAAATTATGCAAAAACAGGAAATATAACTTTTGCTAACAAAATGGGTAATTTTGGTAGTACGGATATGCCTTATGATTTGACTGATGACAATATAAGGTTTGCTATTAAAGATGAACATATAATCCAAACTGCATTTTCAGGTTCAGGCAGCAAAGGTGCTGATGCTACATACACATACAAATCTCCTGCAAGGGCTGTTTGTGCGGCACTAGTGCATGGTAGTGACAAAGCGTATGAAAAAATGAAGAATGCTCGAGTTGATTATAATAATGCACAAAAGACATATGATGAAAGCTATAAAGCTTATGATAAGCAGGTAGATAAATTGAAAAAAGATATTGCTGGTTATCAAGCGCAAATAGAACAAAATAAAACAAATAAAACAGGTTATGCTAAATACATAGAAAAACTCAACAATTATATAAGTGCAATGGATAGTATGCCAAATATATATTCAACACTAACATCTTCTTCTTCAACTTATGCCAGTCGCAGAGAGGCTTATATAGCACTGTCAACTGCAGCAGGAAAGGATGCACCAGAGTTTGGTTTATATGAAGTTTATCAAAAAAATTCTTTTATGAATAGAGATCAATATAACAATATAGCAAAAAAACAGGCTGATATAAAAGAAAACTTCCAATCTATAAAAAAATGGTTGAATAATGATGAAATTCATAAGAGAAGTGCTAATGATGAAGCTGATCCGACAAAAAAAAGAAATGCTACAGAAGCAGAATTATTTGAAGATTTGAGCCAGAGTACAGAAAATAAAAAACTGTTAGAAGAAATGAAAACATACGCCAGTGAATCAGCATCTGATGCAAGATCTGGCGTTACAACTCTGACAAATGCAATAAAAGATATGGATAAGAAAAATACCGAGCTGGATGAAAAAATAGCAAAAAAAGATAAAGAAATTAAATCAAAGTATACCCAACGGGATAATGATACTAATTTAAAAGATTTAGCTAATAAAAGAGATACCTTAAAAGATGAATATGCTGAAAGAATAAAAGTTTATGATGCAATGCTAAACAGTGCAGGTGATATAAAACCGCGCCCGTCTGTATACGATGATAAGAAAGGCTGGAGAATTGACTCTGATGATGAGTATAAAACACCGGAAACATTAAAGCAGATTAGTGATTATTGCAGATATTCCGAAGATACCGAGTCAACTCATGAATTTTATACAAACTCGGATTATGGATGGTATGATCCGGCAAACCCAGAAAAACTTGCTATTGAACCTTATGAGACACATGATTCTGTGAAGCAGCTCGGAGGTCCAGGCGGTGCAGGAAAATATATGCAATTAGACTATGTTCTTTTCTATGGAACTGCTGAACAGAATAGATATTCAGGAATCACATACCCATTTGTCAAGCATATAGGTACTTTATATGGTAATGTTGGTAATAACGGATATGAGTTAGTGGCTTGTACATCTTTGAATCTTAGCAGCAGTACTTGTTCTCCAGGAACTGTACCAAATGCAGGGGCTGCTGATAGTGGTATGTCATGGTCAACAGTTGAGATTGGCAATCAAATAAAGCATATAGGAAGAGCTAAAGACGGTAAATACGTTGAGAAGTTTATGGCATATCACATTCCTAATTTCGGTGACAATAAACATTATATAACAGTTCAGCAAGCAACAGACTCCGTAAATAGCTCTGCAGTAGGTGCAACAGGCGGTAAAGGCGGTGTAGTGGGGTATATTGACGGTAAAAAAACATATACGCCCGGAATCTACACTGAAAATCTTGCTTGGCAAACGTTTAAAGGCGAGGATCAAGATTCTGCAGCAAAAGGTAAGGATGCAAAAATCGGTGCTCCACTTAGTAGAGCTAACAGATATGAACTTAAAAAAACAGAAGAGGTTATTACTCAGGAACCGAGAATTGACCAGTCATCAACAACATGGACGAAATCATATAGTATGGGGCAGGCAGGTTCTCCGGGGAAACACGAACACTTCCAGGTGTCTTCTATGGGAACTCGCTGTGAGATGACTATCCCTCATGGCGGCATTGTATTTGATATTATGGAATTATCAAGAGAAGCTGAAAATCAGGGGCTAAATGTAGCTAATTATTTAAGTACCAAAAGAACGGAATATGAAAATGGTCTGAATGCTAAAATAACTTGCTTCAACAGTGAAGACCAGGAAGTATTCTCAAGAGTAGCTAAGGGTGGTTCTTATAATATAACTCCAACAGCTTGGAATAATCCGTTCCATTGGAGAAAAGGCGTGACTTCTCATTCTGTGGAACCTATGCAGCCGGAACCGACTCCTATTCCAAGGGTTTCGCGTTGGGCAAAAGTATTCCACACCGGAATGGCTCAATTGAATAATATTGCTTTTGGCGGACAAGGAACAGGATTTACTGATTATTGTGTTGTTCCAAAAGGCACATACCACTTCCAGGCTTATAGATTGCGAAGCGTAGCGGGAGGAAGTTGGACAGAAACTCCAATTGGTACTCCTTTTGATAAAAGCTACGACGGCAAGAAAGGCGGTAATTTTGACTGCTATCAAGATAACGCAGGCGAAGGTAGTTACATGGGAGCAAAAGTTTTTGATGAAAGTAGAATGACCGCTGAAGAAAGTGCAAATTATTCCATAGCAAACCCGACACAAGGCGGTGGTGGTGCTATTGTTGTAATGTGGTAGCAAAATTAATCACACCTCCCTGTAATATGGGAGGTGTGGGTATATAATTAAGAGAAAGATTCGTATAGAAAGGAAAATCATTATGAAGATAAAACAAGGGTTTACGCTTGCAGAAACATTAATTACTTTGGGAGTAGTTGCAACTATAGCCACAATTATTCTGCCGGCTATGTTTAATACAAAGCCTAATCAGGAAATGATGATGCTTAAAAAAGTTTACTATTTAACAGGAAGAATTGTTAATGAATTGATAAACGACGAAGACTTTTATCCTGATGATGATGAGGAAAACAAATCAGGTTTTTCACACGTTAATACAACTCCGGAAGCAACATACCACGGAAAAGAGTATAAGGGCAACGATAAATTCTGTGGTTTGTTTGCCGCTCGTATGAATGTTAAAGGTGAAATAGACTGTACCAAAAAAGAAAAATTTACTGCAGGTAAGGCACCAGGTGATGGAACTTTTACTACAGCTGATGGTGTTGTATGGATATTACCTATAAGCGATTTCTCTCGAGGCAGTGCGACTAACGCAAAAGAAAGTATCTATGTTGATGTTAACGGCGATAAAGCAAGTAATTGTTTCTCAACAGATGCAAATTGCACTAAACCTGACAGATTTGAGATTAAATTAGACCGCTGGGGCAAGCTGTATATTGAAGACGAAGCTACAAGAAAGTACCTTTCCAATACAGACGTAACAAAACAATTAGAAGACATCAAATAATATAACACGGAGCATACATAATGAAAAAAAGCGGTTTTACTTTGGCAGAACTGGTAATTACTATGGCGATTATAAGTTTTATGGTAGGAGCTGCAATCACTACTTTTAAAACTTATGATAAGGGTATAAGTCACTTATATTCAAATATGTACTATGTTTTAGATAGAGCACTGTATAATACAACGACTTACTGGATTCCTAGTAATGCTTATGAAAGAGAACCATTTAAAAAACAGGTCAAGCATCCTACAACCGGTGATAATAAAGAAATAAGCGATACAGAGGGTGCAAGGCGTTTATGCAGAGCATTAATTGAATATATTAACCCTGTTGAAAATGATAACAGAGATGATATTTGTTCTGCTGAAAAAGCCATTACAGATATGGGTACTGATGACTTGTTCACGAAAGATAAAGTCATGTTTACTGCAACTAACGGCGTAAGATTCTGGATATCTAAACGCTATCCTGCTGATGATGAAAAGTTAAAATTCTACATTATTTATGCCGATTTAAACGGTGCAAAATTGCCAAATTCAATGAGATATGAAAAAGGCTCTAAAAGTAATAACTGGAAAACCAAAGATCCTGATATTTTTGCTTTTGCCGCTCTAGAGAATGGCAGAGTGTGTCCACTTGGAATACCGGAGGTAGAACCGAGATACCTAACAACAAGAATTATTTATCAGGAAGAAGGGGAGGCAAATGATATTGTCTATAAATATTCTTCACCATCCAGACCTTATGTGTACTCAAAGGCACAGGCATGGGGATATTATCTTCCTCAATCAAAAGTTCCGGCAAATCATTCTGTGGTTGAGGATGATGATGTTATAAATGAAGAACCTTTGTCTTATAACGGATATGTAAGAAGCAATATAAATGAACAATCGAAAATATATACTTTCTTAAACGGACAAACGATGTCCAGCTATGTTCAAAATGATTCTTATAATAAAAATTCTGCCGGCGTTTTTGATATTGAGTTTCAATCAGAAATGCCTCGTCACGAAGGTGATGATAAAACAAAACCTAATATCGGCGGTTACGGTTGCTACTGGATGTCTGAAGAAGAATGTTTTGTTCTTGTAGACAAGTATGTAGACTAATGAGTAATAATACATGACTCATGCAAATTTGATAAACAAGAGTGGCGCAACTCTCCTCGCCCCTTGAGGGAGAGGCAAGAAAAATGTTTAAAACTTTTCCCTCGCCCACATTATTCATTTGGTGGGAGAGGGTGTCCGAAGGACGGGTGAGGGAAGGGTGTGGGGTTCAATCTTGAAATGCTAAAACCGTATATAGTAATAGTTTGATTACATTTCATGCAATAGTCCCGTAATTTTATAAAATTTATGTTAAATGATTTTACAAGAAATGTTAAATCATGATATTATTATATAAATTATAAAAGGGAGAGTAGTAATATGGAAAATGATAACAAGCCGGTTGTAAACCTGATTTCCAGACCTGAAAACATGCTGAAAACAATTTACACTGCGGCAAGAACCTGTTATAGCGCAGATATGCCTATTAATATATTTAACGGAACTGATGACGAAGAAAAAATGCTTAAACTTATTGAACGCGTTGTCGGCTCAGGACATTATTCAGTTATAGAGCATATTCAGGTAACTTTTGCAATCTCTAATGTTTCAAGAGCTTGCACTCACCAACTCGTAAGACACAGACACATGTCTTTTTCGCAAAAATCACAAAGGTATGTTAAAGAAAAAGGACAATTTGATTATTTAATTCCGCCTACAATAGCCAAAGACGAGGAATTAAAGAAAAAATTCGTTGATTTTATGGGCGAAATTTCAAATAAATATCAGGAATTTGTTGATGCCGGCATTCCTGCTGAAGATGCTCGTGCAGTATTACCAAATGCATGTGCAACTTCAATTGTAACCAGCTTAAACCTAAGAGAACTTATTCATATTGCTAATCTCAGACTTTGTTCAAGAGCTCAAACAGAAATCAGAATGATGGTTAAAGCTATGTGTGATGAATTAATTAAAGTTGAACCTTGGCTGAAACCTTATCTTGTTCCGAAATGCGAACGACTGGGTTTTTGTGATGAAGACAAATCTTGCGGAAGGAAGCCAAAACTGGAATTATGAAAAAACTCGGAATAACATTAATTGCTATTTTTCTGTGCCTTGTGGTGTTTTATTTGCTTATTCTGAAGCCTGACAATTATGAAAGCAAGGATATGTACGATGCAATCATAAATAACGGTTACATAAAAGTAGGTATAAATACTGACATTAAACCGTTCGGCTTCGTTAACAAAAAAGGTGAAATTTGCGGATATGATGCTGATTTAGCCAGAAATATAGCAGAGCAAATTTTTCACGACAAAAATGCGGTAAAATTTGTAAGCGTTACGCCAAATAACCGCCTGATTAAACTTTCTACAGGCGAAGCGGACATTATTATTGCAACAATGACTATTACGCCTCAAAGAGAGGAGATAATTAACTTTTCTATACCATACGACTCCGCAGGACTTGCCATTTTGGTTAAATCAAGCAGCCGCGTAACTGCAATCTCTGATTTAGCAGACCAAAACATAGGTGTAGTTTGGGGAACAACTGCAGAAAAAAATATGCTGAGCATGGTTCCGACCGGACACGTTATCGGGTTTAAAACATACAGAGAAGCCTATTTAGCATTAAAACAAGGACAAATTGCAGCACTGACTTCAGATGACACAATTTTAAACGGTTATGCACTTACCGATTCCGAAGTCAAACTTCTTCCAAAACGCTACACGAGAGAACCTTATGGTATCGCCTTCAGAAAAGGAAAAGGAGCTGCAAAACTAAAAGAAGCACTTGATAGTGCAATCAATGACTTAAAACAAAAAAATGTCCTAAGCTCTCTTCACAAAAAATGGCTTGTAAGTAAATATTCTTGGGAAGAATAAAAAAAGTAACAGGTCAGCAACTTTATCAGAGTGTATTAATCCCTTCGGCGGGAGAGGCAAGGAAAATGTTTAAAACATTTCCCTCGCCCACATCATCCATTTGGTGGGAGAGGGTAATACATCTTTTTGCTGACCGGTTGCTAAAAAAATATTAAGTTTTGTAACAAATCATGCAAATACTGAAATTACCTACTTTTTAAATACTTTTTATATATAAGATGGTATTATAGGAAGAAGTACATAAGATGACAGTAAACGGTGCAAATTTTTTACAATACATACCAAAAGAAGGCGGCAGCTCTGCTGAGAGCGGTACTGTTAATTTTGCACAAGCAGCTGGTCAAACTTGGGCAGCCGGCGGTCTTTTTATATATGCAAATGCAAGCGAAGAACAAAAGGTTCAGGCAGTTTCCAGCACCATTACAAGTCTCTTAAAATTATTTGGCGCTAATGAAGCAGGTGCTGCAAATAAAGAAGTTCAGGAAAATGAACAAGCAGCTGCTAATTTAAACGAATCAATCAGAACAACAGCAGAAAACACTAATTCAAAAGTTAATGAACTAGTATCTCAAATGCAAAATGTTGCTGCTAATATACAAGCTCAATTAGACAAAATCAACGACGACAATAAAGAAAAAGAAGAGCAGCAAAAGAAATTACAAGAACACTTAGAAACAATTGATCTATGTAAAGGCATCTTAGAAAATGCTAACAGTACTTCTGCAGAAAGAACAGTTGCAATAGAAAAATTAAAAGCTGCAGGCAAAGGTATTACAGAAATATCTCAGGCAATTGCTAAAATTCAAGCAAATTCAGAAGACGAACAAGATCAAGTTGAAGACCTAAGTTCTGATCAGACTGATATTAATGATCAAGTTGATACAACTATTCAAGGCAGCACTCAACAAATGGAAGTTGCTGCATCTAAAGTAAGCACACAACAAGCAACAAATACAACAACTCAGGTAACAGGTACTGTTAATGAAACTACAAGTGCAACAGCTAAAGCAACAGCTGCATCTGTAAGAGCTGCAGCACAAAGCTCATCATTTATTCCTATTGTTGGTAGTGCAGCATCTGCATCCGGTGAAGCGCTTGCACTAAAATTAGATCAAGTTTCTGGTGATCAGAAACGAGCAGCACTATCAAGAATTCCAAGTGCTGTACAAACATTAGCAAAAGTAGCAGCATCTGAAATAGCAAGACAAACTTCATTAACGGATTTTGCAAATCTTTCAGCTTATGCATTAGGAGCATCTGATGAAGCATCAGCAATTTCAAATACATTCTATTCATTCCTGGAACCAATCGGAGCTTGGTTAGAAGCCGACAATACTGAAGATCAAGCAGACAAATTAAATTCTGCTACACAAACTGCTTCTGAACAAGTTGAAGCCCAAAAAGAAGCAGAAGAAAATAGCTCTAATACAGTTAACAGTCCACAGAATAACGATTCACAACAAGGTGACGGAACTGTTAAATTAGAATTTGAAACAGACGATTTAGAAGAACTTTCTGCATAAGATGCATCCTGAAAACAAAAATGATAGCTTTAAATGAATCCCCAAACCACTAACACTCTGTTCATGGTAAAATTTTTCTATGTTCAGGGATATTTGTTCATCTATCTATCACAATAAAAATTTTTTAATGCTTGTAACAGTCGGAATTTATATTCTTGCGTTGTTTGGAACACTAAGCGGATTTTCTGTTTTATCGGCATTTATCCTGACAATACTGCTTATTATCTGTGTAATCAAGGATTATTTTCCACTAAAAATTGTTATAATCTGGGCTTTAATTTTTTATTTCGGAATAATTAACACTTCTTTAAGGCTCAAAGAAACAGATGAGATTTTAAACTTAGCCCCTGTTAATTCAACAATTTATGGTAAAATTGTTTCCGTTCCGCAGACAAAAGGCGGTGATAAAACAAGGTTTTTCTTTGGGGTAAATAAAATTGAGTACGACAACAAAACAGAGAATTTTGATAATGAAAAAATCCTTGTCACACTTAACACAAAAGATAAATTAAACATCTATGACTCGTATAAAATCAGGGGCAGACTTTCAACCCCTTTTAAAGCAGGAAATCCCTCACAGTT
This sequence comes from uncultured bacterium, assembly GCA_902797965.1. Classification (GTDB taxonomy): domain Bacteria; phylum Cyanobacteriota; class Vampirovibrionia; order Gastranaerophilales; family Gastranaerophilaceae; genus CAG-196. The sequence goes on along the minus strand of CADBUY010000001.1, from coordinate 18,142 downwards.
TGATTACGGATACTATTTAAGAAATTTTGGTACTTATGCAGTATTTTACGGCAGAAATCCATATTCAATGAAAGATTTGGATATACCTTGCTATGAAAAACTTCCTGTTAATAAGACTTTTAAAGAAAGAACCCTGCAAAAGATAAATAATGCAAGAGATGTGGTAATGAGCGTTCACAGGAATTACATAAAATCTCCAAATCTTGAAATTCTTGGAGGAATTGTATTTGGAGATGATGCAGTTTCTCCGCCTGAAAATATTAAACAATCTTTTGTAAATTCAGGATTATTGCATATACTTGCAGCTTCTGGAATGAACGTTGCTTTTATTTATTCATTTTTCTTCTTTCTGCTTAATTTTTGCAGAGTTCCTTTTAGAATTAACATAGGTATTTGTATTCTTGCAGTTATAACCTACGTTTTTATGACAGGTCTTGGCGCTTCTGTAATAAGAGCAGCTTTAATGCTCTTGTTTGTTCTTATCGGAAAACTTGTTGACAGAGATGCTCACAGCATTTCGCTTTTATCATTTGTTGCGTTTCTGATGCTTATTTATAACCCTATGTATATTAATGATGTCGGTTTTCAGCTTTCTTTTGTTGTAACTTTTGGCTTGCTTGTAATGACACCATACCTGATTAAAAGCAAGCACAGATTTGTTAACTGGGTTATAGGAAGCGTATCAGTTCCTGTTATTGCTCAATTATGGGTTATTCCCATTCAGATTTTTTATTTTAACAATATCAGCATTTATTCGGTTTTTGCAAACATAATGAGCGTTCCTATTCTTTATGTAATCAGCTTTGGCGGTTTTATAAGCTCTGTTTTAACGATTTTATTTGTTCATTTGCCATTTAACCTGGCTTATTATATCTGCCGAGTTTTTGACTTTATTCTTAGTCCACTGATTACAATTTTAGTTAATATATCTGACTTTTGGGGAAATCTTCCTAACTCAACGCTTCAGACAACACATCCAAATCCATTTCAAATACTGATTTACTACTTAACGCTTATAAATGTGACATACCTGTTTGATAAAGATATCAGAGAAAAATTCGGTAAATACTTCAGTTTTTCAATTCCGATATTGGTATCTGTTTTACTTGTTTCTACGATTTCAATTCCTAATCACAATCTTGAAATTACGGCTTTTGATGTCGGTAATGCTGATGCATTTATGATTAAAACTCCTGATAATAAATATATGATGATTGATACAGGCAAAAGCGGGTTTGAGGGCGGAAAATCTCAGGCAGAGGTCTTTATTCTTAAGTATTTTAAAGACAAGGGAATTAAAAACCTCGATACAATAATTGTTACACACTTTGATAATGACCACTCCGGCGGTGCGGCAGATTTGATAAATACGCTTAATGTCGGTAAAGTATATGTTAATAACTTAAATGACACATCTGCTTCTTCTAAAACAATTCTTGCGTCTGCTCACAAACGGAATACAGAAATTATAGAAGCCGAAAACGGTCAAATAGTCTATGATAAATCAGGGGTGAAAATTACCAACTTTATCTTGAAAGATATTGCAGGCATTGGTGATAACGAGAGTTCAATAATAACCTTAGTAAAATACAATGATTTTACTATGCTGTTCACTGGTGATGCAGGAATAAAAACTCTTAACGAATTAAAACCGAATATTCCACAAAACGTAACAGTTCTAAAAGTAGGACACCATGGTGCATCCGGAGTTATTAACAGAGATTTGGCAAAGTTTATTAATCCTGAATATTCCGTTATTTCGACAGGTGAAAACAAGTTTGGACACCCGTCAATTTTCACGATTGAAACACTTAGAAGTTCAAAAATTTTAAGAACGGATATCAATAATTCTATTAAAATATGCGTTAACAATAAGAATTACAAAATTTTCACCTACAATTCCTCAAAGAAAAAATATACACAGCTTAATATACATTCCCGATAACCTATTTTCATGTTTTTGGTATACTAAAATTAATGATTATATTGTTAAAAGGGATTTTTTATTATGAAAGACATGTTAGATAAAATTATTCAGATTGAAAAAAAGTACGTTGAACTTGGTGAAACACTTTCCGATCCAAACGTAATTGCTGATTATAACAAGTTTCGTGATTTATCAAAACAAAGAAAATCAATGGAAGAAACCGTTGAGCTTTATTATGCTTGGAAAAAAGCAACTGATGCGATAGAAGAAGCAAAGCAGATGATTCACGAAGAAAAAGATGAAGAGATGAAATCATTTTTAAAAGCTGAGATGGAAGAAAATGAAGCAAAACTTCCTGAGTATGAAGAAAGAATGAAAGTTCTGCTTCTTCCTCGCGACCCTATGGATGATAAAGACATTATGTTAGAAATCAGAGGCGGCGCAGGTGGAGATGAGGCTAATATTTTTGCAGGTGACTTAGCCAGAATGTATCTTAAATACGCTGATAAACAAGGATGGCAGACTCAAATTCTTTCAAAAACAGAATGCGAAGCCGGCGGATATTCTGAAATTATTATTTCAATTAAAGGTGATGCTGTTTATTCCCAACTTAAATACGAATCAGGCGTTCATAGAGTTCAGAGAGTTCCTGAAACAGAGTCACAAGGCAGAGTTCACACTTCAACTGCGACAGTTGCGGTTATGCCTGAAGTTGATGATGTCGAAATCGAGATTAGACCTGAAGATATTGAAATGTCTACAGCTCGAAGTGGTGGTGCAGGCGGTCAAAACGTAAACAAGGTAGAAACCGCAGCAAGACTATTCCACAAACCGACAGGAATTATGATTTTCTGTACGGAAGAACGTTCACAGCTCCAAAACAAAGAAAGAGCAATGGAAATTTTGCGTTCAAAACTTTATGATTTGGAGGTTCAAAAGCAAATGCAGGAGGTTACTGACCTCCGCCGTTCACAAGTCGGAACAGGTGACAGAAGCGAACGAATAAGAACATATAACTTCCCACAGGGACGTTTAACTGACCATAGAATTAACCATAACTTAAACGTATGGACAGTAATTGACGGTGATTTGGATGAACTTATTCATCTTCTGATAGAATACGACCAAAAATTAAAATTGGAAAAATTAGCCGAGGTAGGATAGACTTAAAGGTTAAAATAATATGAAAATAATGCCGATTATAAATACAAATAGACAAAATACTCAATTCAGAGCAAAATTTTCCAAACAAGATATACAGGAATTCTTGAGAGAAATTGAGGATAATGATATTGATATAGTACCAAAATTATATACAATGTTTGATGTCATAAAAAAACAAAAAGGCAAAAAAGCCGAAATTGAGCATTTAGGGGTTTGGCATAGAATACTAATTGATGGAAATTCTATAAATGAAACAAACAAATATATTAGCGCATTTCATGCGCTTTTTGATGCAACAGTTAAAACTAAAACATCTAATTTAGAAGAAACTCCAATTAAAAGATTTTCAGAGGAAGATTTTGAAATTGCCTATTTTAAAAACAGTAAAAAAACAATACAAGATATAAAAAAAATGTTTGAAGGATAAATTTGGAACACAAAAGAAAATGTATAACTTGCGGTGAACTTAAACCGAAAGAAGAATTAATTAAAATAACAAAAGAACACACAAGCGGAAATGTTGTCATAATGCCAAATTCCAAGGTGTTTGGCAGATCTGCATATCTTTGTTATAATAAAGACTGTATTAGTATGGCATTTAAGAAAAACCGATTGAATAAAATACTTAAATCGGGAATAAATATAGACAAAGAAACATTGTTGAGCCTTGCTCAACAAAAGGATAAGTAAAGGACTATTGGATGGACAGTTTAAGAGTTAGTGAATTAGCAAAAGAATTAGGAAAAACAAGTAAAGAGATTATAGAAAAATTTGCAGAGATTGATATTATCGTAAAATCTCATTCAAATACGGTAACACCGGCACAAATTCGCAAACTCAAAGAACATTTAGGCTATGGGACACAGAAAACAGGTGCAAAACCAAAGGCGTTCGTTGTAAAAAAAGCTAAAACTAATACAGAAGAAACCCCTCAACCACAGGAAGAAAAGAAAAAAGCATTTGCACCAAAAGCACCTCAGATAGAAAGAGTGCAGAGAGTTGAGAAGCCAGCAAAAATAGAACGTGTTGAAAAAAGACTGGAAAAACCAATCATTGAAGAAAAAAAAGAAGAAGCTCCGGTTATAAAAAAGGCTGAAAAGCCGCAGGTCAGAATTGAAAGAACCAAGATAGAATACAAAAATCAATCAAGAATTGAGATTGTCCGTAAAGCTGCTCCTAATAACAACTCTTTTGAAAAAGGCAAAGGAAGAGATTCAAAACCTGATGAAAAAGGCGAAAGAAAACCATTTAACAAGCCATCGGGGGACAAAAAACTTGTAGAACGCCGTATTATTCCTCAGGAAATTTATGAAGGAAAAGGTAATGGCTCAAAAAGACGTAATGATGGCGGCAAAAAGAAAGAAAAAGATTTCAACTCTAAAAAAGAAGATCAGGAAATGATTTCTCTTGAAAAAGCTGCAGCTCAGAAACATAAAAAGAAATCTCATAAAGAAGAAGCTGTAGAAGAAGTTAAATCACTTGTCGTAAATCAGGCAATGACTATTCAAGAGCTTGCCGATAAAATTCAGAAAACACCGGCTGAAATTGTTAAGTTCCTTATGTTCCAAGGTGTTATGGCAACTGTTAACCAACTTATTGACGTAGATACAATCAAAAAAGTCTGCGCAGAATATGAACTGGAAGTTTTAGAAGAAGACTTTGATGCGTTTATAGAAGAAGAAATGGAAAAAGAACAGAAGCAAAAAGCATTAACGGAAGTTGATAAAAAACTTCTTAAAAAGCGTGCTCCTGTTGTTTCAATTATGGGTCACGTTGACCACGGTAAAACAACGCTTCTTGACTCAATTCGTGCTTCAAAACACAAAATTGTTGCAACCGAAGTTGGCGGTATCACACAGTCAATCGGTGCGTATACTGTTTATCTTGATAACAAACACGAAAAGAAAATCGTCTTTGTTGATACTCCGGGGCACGAAGCATTTACGGAAATGCGTGCAAGAGGTGCAAAAGCTACTGATATCGCAATTCTTGTAGTTGCGGCAGATGACGGTATAATGCCTCAAACAATTGAAGCTATTAACCACGCCAAAGCTGCAGATGTACCTATTATTGTTGCTGTTAACAAGTGCGATAAACCTGGTGCTAACCCTGACAGAGTTCTTCAGCAATTAACAGAACACGGACTTGTTCCTGAGGCATGGGGTGGTGAAACAATTACCGTTAATGTTTCAGCACTTATGGGTGACGGTATAGATGAGTTACTTGAATACATTCTGCTTGTTGCCGAAGTACAAGACCTTAAAGCTAACCCGAAAGCAAACGCTTCAGGCGTTGTAATTGAAGCTAATTTAGATAAAGGTAAAGGTCCTGTTGCAACACTTCTTGTCCAAAACGGTACATTGAGAGCGGGTAACTGTGTTGTAGTAGGTACTGCCTGTGGTCGTGTAAGAGCGTTGCTTTCAGACTCGGGAGAAAGAATTGTTAAAGCTGAGCCATCTACTCCTGTTGAAATCTTAGGTTTAACAGAAGTTCCGAATGCAGGCGACTATTTTGAAGTAGTTCAAAATGAAAAAGAAATGAAGGCTATTGTTGATAAGAGAAAAGAAAAAGAACGTGACAGACGTCTTGAAGCTATGCTTCCTGCTCACATGAGAAGAGAAGCCGGCGCAGCAGAGGATGATGTTCCGCATCTTAACCTTATTATCAAAGCTAACACTCATGGTTCTGCGGAAGCTGTTTCTCAGGCAATTGCTCAGCTTGAATCTAAAGAAATCGTTACAAAGATTATCCACGTTGGTGTTGGTGATATATCAGAAGCAGACGTAATGTTAGCATCCGCTTCTAACGCATTAATTTTGGGCTTTACCGTTAAAGAAGACGCAAATGCTCTTGCTGCAGCAGAAAGAGAAGGTGTTACAATCAAGAAATACGATATTATATACCAAATCCTTGAAGATATTGAACACACAATGATTTCCCTTCTTTCACCTGATGTTAAAGAAATTGAAACAGGTAAAGTTGAAATCAGACAAATATTTACAATCGGTAAAACTCAAAAGATTGCAGGCTGCTATGTAACAGAGGGCAAGATTAACAGAAACGATACTGCTACAATCTATCGTGACGGTGTTGAAATCTTCAAAGGCCCTGTTGACCAGCTTAAACGTTTCAAAGATGATGTTAAAGAAGTTGCTCAAGGCTTTGAATGCGGTCTTTCTTTCGTTAAGTTTAACGATATTGCAGAGGGCGATATAGTTAAATTTACGACAACGGAAGAAGTCGAAAAAACCGAATTAGTATAAAAATATAAAGCAGATAAAAAGGCGGTTATTCATTTGAATAACCGCCTTTTTATCTAAACTTATTAGAGTATTCAAAAAAAAGAAAAATTCAGCTAGAATAGAATAAACAAGAAAGGAGTTTTATAACTATGGAGATTAAAGTTGTAGAAAATGCAGCCTCTGTTGAAGCTGATATCCTTGTAGTTAATCAATTTGAGGGTGAAAAAACTACAAACGATTTAGCTAACAAATACGCTATTGAAGAGGATAATTTTAAGGGGAAATTTGGCGAAACTTATTTATTACCTACTTATGGTAATGCACCATATAGAAAAGTGCTTGTTCTCGGTTTGGGTAAGAAAGAAGAATTTTGCTCAAATAAATTGAGAGAAGCAGTAGCAAAAGCAATTAAAAAAGCTATGCAAATGGAAGCTAAAAAAGTTGCTTTTTCTTTTGAAGGAATTAATTTTGACTATTCAGAACAGTTCACAATGGGTGCATTTATTGCAGATTATAAATTTGATAAATATAAATCAGAAAAGAAAAACAACCATGTAGAAGAAGTTTATGTTCAAGCAAATCCTGATTTGGTAAAAAAAGCAGAAAAGATTGCAGCAGCAATGACTTTTGCTCGTAATCTTGCAAACGAACCGGCTCAATTTGCTACACCAACTGAACTCGCAAATATTGCACAAGACTTTGCTGGCTTGGAAACAAAAATTTACGACAAAGAAGAATGTGAGAAAATGGGTATGGGCGCATTTCTTGCAGTTGGGCAAGGAAGTGAACAAGAACCTAAATTTATTCACATGAAATACACTTGTGATAACCCTAAAAAACGTATCGCAATTATTGGTAAAGGTATCTGCTTTGATTCAGGCGGACTTGATATCAAACCTGCTTCATCAATGTTAACAATGAAAGATGATATGTCAGGTGCCGCATGTGTTTTGGGTGTTATGAGCATAATAAGAGAATTTAACCCGCAAGTAGAAGTTCACGGTATAATTGCAGCATGCGAAAATATGCCGAGCGGCAAATCATATAAACCGGGAGATATACTTACAGCAAAAAATGGTAAAACAATTGAAGTAGACAATACTGATGCAGAGGGTAGATTAACTCTTGCAGACGCGCTCTGCTATGCTTGCGAACTTGGTGTCGACGAAGTTATCGACCTTGCAACACTTACAGGAGCTTGTATGGTAGCTCTCGGTTCTCACGCTGCAGGTATTATGGGAAATGATGAAACATTGGTTCATAACCTTATTGATACAGCAAAAAGAAGCGGTGAAAAATTCTGGGAACTTCCATTATGGGAAGAATATTTTGACAGCTTGAAATCAGAAGTTGCTGATATGAAGAATTCAGGTGCAAGATGGGGTGGTGCTTCAGCAGCTGGTGTGTTCTTACAAAAATTTGTTAAAGACGTAAAATGGGCACACATTGATATTGCAGGAACTGCATTTTTGGATAAAGCTCAAAAAGAACTTATTGCAGGTGCAACAGGTGCGGGTGTAAGAACTTTATTGAACTATATCCTGGAACAATAAAGTTTAAAATAAACAAAGAAAGGCGGTTTCGAAATATTCGAAACCGCCTTTCTTTTAAACTCTGCTAACTAATAATATGCACAAAAACAGGTGCAAGAATTGCCGTCAAAATACCGACAATTACAAGTGCAAGAGAAGCCATAACCACCTGCAAATCTCTGCCTTTTTCAGCACATCTGGCTGTTCCGATAACGTGGCTTGCTGCGCCCATTGCAAGTCCTATGGCGATATCATGCTTAACCTTAAATAGCTTGAGCAATTTATGCCCGAATACCGCACCAAAAACACCTGTTAAAACCGCAATGCAGGCAGTCAGTTCAGGAACACCACCCATTCCTTTTGATATTTCTACCGCAATTGGTGCAGTTACTGACTTCGGAAGCATTGATACTATTATTCTCAAATCAGCATGTGCAAATTTTGCCACAAAATAAGTGCTTAGTATTGCAAAAATTGTTGCAAACAAAAAGCCAAAATAAATTATCCTTTTATTCTTTAGCAAAAGCTCCTGATGTTTATAAATAGGATACCCTAGAGCAACAACCGCAGGAATAAGCATTAGGGTTAAAAATTTACCGCTCTCATTATATGTTGTAAAATCAATGTTAAAGCATTTTAAGATTACTATAATTACAATTCCCGCAAGTAAAACCGGTGGGCAAGACAGGCTTTTGCCATTAATTTTAAGTTTCTGAAAACCTTTAAAAAGTCCAACCGAAAGTATCAGTCCAAACGGATTAATCATGGTGATTTTTCCTCCGGTTATGCAGACGAAGTCTTGCAGTTCCATACTCAATAAAAAGTCCGGTTAAAACAATCATTAATGCTGTAGTAAGGAATATAACAAGCAAAATCGGTACCAAATTTCTGAGAATTAGTGATTGATATGCAACCAGACCTGCAATAAACGGAAGCAGAAACATAGCCATATTGTTAATCAGCCATTCTGAAGCCGTTTTAATCCACTCTTCTTTTATAACACCTGTTATAAGCGCAGCCGCAAGCAAAATTAAACCTAATATAGTAGGCGGAAACTGAATATGAATAAAGCGCAGAATTAATACGCTTACATAGTAAAACGCTATTAAAATAATAAATCCTAACCCAAAATCGAAAATCTTCTTTATCATACTATTATTATATGACACAAGAAAAATAATACAAAACGTCTAAGCCTGTTCATCCAATACGGGCTGAATATCAAGTTTGGAAAGATTTCTTGTCGCTTTTGCAAACTCTAATGAGCCTGGAGGTGTTGTAACACCTAAAGATGAAATAAATCCTGCTGATAAACCTACCACAATACCTGCAACTGCGCCTAAAATTTTCTTCGTAACAGAGGTAGATTTTCTTAAAATAACCAATGGTATTGTTGCACCTATAACACCGCTTATGCCGACAATTCCACGAGCCATATTTCTGCGTTTTTTAATAGACTCCTCCGAAGAATTAGCCTTAACATAGGCCTGAATTTTCGGAGCAGTTTCTAGAATTTCTTTATAAGACGCTTCAAACACATCTGCTTCTTCTTTTGGGATAGTGAGCTTTCCGGCTTTATTGCCATCAGAATCAATAACACCATAGAGAATTCTGCCGTTAGGCAGCTCTGCATATCGTTGTATGCTGCCGTAAGAGTTTTGTTTTACATCTACAGAAAACGCATTCGCCATACTTGAAACACCTTCACACTATTTCATTATATATATAAAAACCCGAAAATTCAAGAAATTGCTAGTGTGTTAAAGTTTATTACAAACTATTTGTTATTTCCTGATAACAACATTATTACGTAAGTCGATTTTTTGTTAATAACAAGATAAAATATGTGTTTAAACGCATCAGCTTCATTGTAGAATTATATTTACCCCTAAGATTTAATCCTCCAGTAATATTCCACAAGGTAGCTCACAGCATCAAAAGGATGTTCAAGAAACTTTGCTTCTCTATCCGATTTAATCTGATTATGTGTCGGAACGTCCACAATACTTGTTCCTTCTTTAAAAGACAGGTTATAGATGTTATATAAAATCCATTTGCATCTTCTAGGGTCAACAAATAAATGCCTTTCCCCTTTGGAGTTTTTAATTCTGGCATTAAAAGCAGAAATTCGATTCATAACAGGAGGATTATAATTTCTAAGCCTGAATTTAACATCTTTGTAACCATATTCTTTAAGCGCATTTTTTATGATTGCATAGTTCGTGTACTCGCTTTGGGTACTTCTGTTGTCACCTGAAGCATCACCATTTATAATAATCTCTGACTTATGAGCAGGATAACGTCTTATAAATTCTTCTATACATTGGCGTGTTGAAGTATTTTCAAGAACAATTTCATCAATAAAATACACATCTTCTCTATCTTTATGCGCAATTGCCCAACACATAGGGTCAACATTAAAATCGCAGGTAAGATGCAGGGGTAAAAATGGATTATATTTTAAATTCAATTTATTTTCTTCGTCAAATCCTTTTACCACAAGTCCGGAAGAATAATTTCCAAATTCACCCAGAACATTAATTCTGTAGTATTCTTCATCAAAACTCTCTTTCAAAGACTGCACAAAATGAGAGGGCAAATAAATATTGTTAGTTGTAGGAGCAATTATCAGCCTGTAATTTTCCTTTGAATGTTCAACAAACCGTTGCCAAATCCATCCTTTGTCACTTTGGGGATTTGTATGTCCAAAAAGCCTGTATCTAAAGTCAACCCAGTTTTTACCTCTAAATGTATTCCTAAGACGGCCTAAAAGTTGTTTAAAAGAAGAATCAGAGATTTGTGAGGCTTCTTCAATTTCTGCCCAGTGCAGGTTTAAGGATTTGAATTTTTCCGGATCATCAAGGGCTGTAAACAAAATTTCTGAGCCATTAGAGAACTTTATTATTTTATCAATTTTGTTGTATGTAAAATCTTTTTCCTGGACAAAGCCAAAGTCATCCAGATGTTCCAAATACGCAACAAGAGTAGTTTTTCTGACAAGTTCATATTCTTTAGCGCCGACTAAGCCTTTGCATCCGGGGTATTTCATTGCAAGAAGTATTCCTAAAAGTGAACCGCACCACGTTTTACCACTTCCGTAACCACCCTGATAAACAGCAACATCAAGAGCATTATTATGCGGAATTTCTATAAATTCCTTTTGTTTATTTAATAACTTATAAATCAACTTAACCTCCTTTTTAATACATCATTTTATGCATTTTGGCGTATAAGTTTTACAATGTTTTCAATTCTTTTTAATGTTCCTTTCTTTGACCGCAAAGAAAGGAACAGAAAGAAACTCTCGGTACTCGAACTTCATTCGCTAAACAATTGTATGGTTCGACCAGAAATCGGCAAACTCGCTTACGCTCAAACAATGCCGATTTTGATATTGTCTTACCAACATTGTTTGCTCATTACGTTAGGTACCGAAGCAATGGTTGTTTGTCCCCAAGCCTAACGAAACGAACAATCAATATTTGCGAAACAATATCAATTCGAGTAGGTCGGCATTATTATGCCGACAATAACTTTATGCATCAAAATACATAAAAAGATGATATTAAAAGGCAAGGTTTGAGCATTCAAACCTTGCCTTATTTATATTACCTCCATTTACAAAATATTGTCTGATAAAATGCTACAGAATTTTTCATTAAAAATCGTTTGAAAGAGTTTATATCGCTGCTTTTGAGTAAAGCAGAAAAAACATTTGTAGAAAAAGCTCTGTCATTATTTATGTATTCATGGTGTTCACAAAGAACATCATGAATAAGAGCAGGAATTAAAAATTTGTTATCGGTGTTTGAACCGATAATTCTCCAAAAAAGACGCGGAACAGACGCTCCGTCATAACAATATCCTTTAGGAATTTTGAATTCATAATACCTGCTTTTCTCATAATCTTTCAAACATACTTTCAGCCCTTTTCTACAAATAAAAGGATACCTTTCAACAGACTTCTTTTCATATTTTGTCATAGATGGAATAGAGTACCTTACTCCGACCAGAGGCATTTCATTAAAGAATATGCCTGCCTTTTTGTCTGAATACCAGCAGAACATACTAATCACCCTGAACCTGAGAGGTTCGTTCTATGACTAATTTTCTGAGGTTTTCAATCATTCCGTACAATTCCCCTTGCGGAAGTGTAAAATCTGTATCAGACAAAGTATAATAAGGCGCATATCCAAATTGCTCATACACATCAGATACGCGGTCACGATATATAGATTGAACAATCTTAGAACCTGTACTTGCATTATAGCCTTTTCCATTACCAGCATAGGTATACGGTATCTTCAAGCAAGGCTGATAAACTAAGTTGCCGTCAATCCATACTTTCAACTCGTTTAAGTCAAAACTACAAGAGTTGTTACCTTGCTGGGTAGCACTTGATTGACTAATGTAGAATGTTACATTTTCCCAAGACTCACTGTCTTGAATAGTTTTGTCGTATGTACCTGTTTTTAATAAATTATCATTAGCATCATAAATATTAACTGTCTTTTGAGTGAAGGTATCTATAGTTTCTAGATAATAAGTTGTTCCAATATTTAATGTATAAAAACCTACACTACTCACTCCGCCGTACACAGAAAGGATTGTATTATTTGATTCTAATATTGGTACGTTTATACCATGCGAACTACTCTCATTTCTTAATCCGTACAAGCCACCTGCACCGCCAGTTTCTCCTTGTAATTTTTTAACCGTAAACTTACATTCTACTCTAATAGTTGATGTAGTTGGTATGTCACCGATATAATGAGATAAATAGTTACCTAAAGCAGCTTCTTGTGTTTCGTAAACACTTTTATCAAGTATTCCATCCGCACTAATAGTAGGTGTACCGACTACAGTATAATTATCTGGCTTAATCGTATCTATGCCTGTTCGGTTTCCGCTGAAAACCTCTACTCCGTCAACTGAAAGTTTAAACTGTCTTAAATCATAATCCCCAAGCCAATACGAAGTAGTATTGTTGCCTCGCCCTATACCAAGATAAGTAAAAAGAGTGTATGGGTTTAAAAGTGGTGTTGTAATTGTTGTATAATTAACTCCATCTGTAGAAATTTTACAATAAACAATAGTCGAATTATCTGAACCTATTTTAAGCCAGTAATAATTATTTAAAGAATAGCCTGTTAAATACTTTACAGCGGCATTTTTGTTAGCTCCTGAAACATACATTTCCCCAGCTGAACCTACGGCAAAATTTAAAACATTTGATGCTTCTGTTGTACCTACAAGAACGTTAAATAAAGCATGAGAAGCTCCTGTAGAAGCAGGAACGTAAACTTTACCTAGGTCAAACTCAAAACTCTTTCCCGTTACATCAAAATTAGGTAATTTTAAATAATTCTCACCACTAAACCCGCTTGCAATCCCATCATCTGTAATAACAGGACTGCCGACTACTGTAAATTTTGAACGGTCAAAGGTGGAATAAGCCATTTTCCTAATCCAGGGTAAAACATTATTATCAGAAGAGATATTCCCCGTTTCTAATGCTTTATACTGATTTATATGTTCTAAACTTACTATATTATCAGCAATATTTTTTGCCTCATCAGCATAATCTTTAGCCTGATTAACATAACTTTGTCCAAGAGTCTGAATGGAATTTTTAACCTCATTGAACGTATTGTTAATATTACTGAGAACCGTTTCACCAAGAGTCTGAATAGTGTTTAATACAGTATTTTTAGTATTAATAATTGATTCAATTGCATTATTTAATAAAGAGGAAAGATTATCTGATGCCTGTGCATAAAATATTTCCAGCCGATTTTTGTAATCAATCATACTGCTTAAAGCATTACTTGCACTTTCTGCGCTTTGTTTTGCGTCCTCAGCGCTTGCGGCTGCCTCATTTTTACTGTTTTCCAACACATCGATTGTTAAAGGCTGAACATCAACATATAGCCTCAATTCATCATTTTCCATATATAAATTATTCTGTGTCATATTAATCACCTTCAACTTTCTTAGGATAAACCGTTATAGTATTTAGACCTCCTATCTGTTCAGACGCCACAAGCAGAGTTTCTTCACGCTGTTCATCTTCATTACAGACTTTGAGTCCGTAATAATATACGGAACAGGGCTCGTCCTTTTTTACTTTCAATAAATCCGTATAACTTCCAGTCAGATGGAACACGACATAATCGTTGTTATTATTGCTTACGGATAATTCTTCTCCTACAGGTTTTCTGTTTTTATCCTGAATAGCAAAATATACCGTAAAATTTTTATTAGGATTTAGCCCCCTGATTGTAATCAGTCCGCTATCACCCTGAAACATAGATATATTACCATTCTTATCAATCTGAAACGCCATTATTACCTCCCTCATTTACCCAAAAATCATTAACTGTTTGAAACAAACATTCCTGTATAAATTCAGCAGTTGCAGACTTAATTTCCTGCAAAGATTTTAAATACTCTGCGGTCAGTTCTTTTGTAAAATCAGGAGTCTGATAAGTTATTAACTCAACATTTTGCCCGAGTTCAAGCCCTGCTTTTACTGATAAAAGAATGTCCGACAGAAAATCTTTTACGGTACCGTCTTTCATATTAACTTTTCTTCTTATCCAGCCTAAAGTAGTTAAGAAAAAATCACTTTCAAACTGCTGTTGTCTTTTTCTTTGCAAAATCTGCTCAAGCTCAGGATTTAGGACAATTTGACCATCACTTATAATGTAGTTATCCCTATTTTTATCAAACTCGCTCATTGTACATAAAGCAGTAAATTGACACTCTTTAGCGTATTCATAATCAGCGTAGTCAAAAATCTCGTTATCTTTTATTCTGTAATACATATTAACCTCCCACAAACGGTACTTTTTTAATTACAATACTCTGACTTCCGTTCCAAGTTGCAACAGAGCCGCTTTTAACCATAACAATTCCTGCTGCTCGGTCACCTTCGTCAGAAGCCGTTGCACCAACCATTACGCCATCAATATAAAACTGATATCTTGCACTGTTTGCATTGCAATACAAATCAAAAGCAAGCCATCCGTTCCAATTTATATTATAAGAACCTCCGCCGGAGGAGTTTACTACAGTTATCGCATTAGTGTATTTTGGAGTTAAATCAACTGAATCAAACTCATTTCTCAGTGTATTCAAATTCGTTTCCAAATCACTTATATCAGATGCCAAATTTTCATCAGCTTGGGTTAAACTACTATTCATACTTGCAATATTTGAATATATGCCGGAACTTTCAGATGCCAAATTATCTGCAACGGAAGATATTCTGTTATCTAAGTATTCAAAATTATCATTCAAGAGTTTAGATGACGCCAGAGCGCCATACTCGATACGTTCTAATGCCACATTTACCCCCTTTCGTTAATTATAGTGTCATAAATTTTATCAACTTTTTTGTTAATATCTACAAGCTGTTCTTTTACAATACTAAACTCTGATTTTGTTATATAAATCTGAGATACCTCTGAAAGTATCTCTCTGTGCGTTTGTTCCAACTTTGCAGGCGTAACAAAAATGTTATATTGAAGAATCACCGCAATACATAGAATTAAAAGCGGTGCGTACTTGTGTAAAAATTCTTTATCCATAAATCCCCCCCCTATAAAGCTGACATTGCAGCGATTGCCATTGCAGCAGCCTTTGAAAGAAGTTCTGAATTATTACCATCGCCATTTGTATAAGTTGAGGCATTGCCTCTGCTTGTTTGTAATGATTGTTTTTGCATATCAGCAAGATAATTTGCGCCTTGCATATAGTATGAAAACAGATTTGCTAGCATCTTTGCCGTATTTTCCTGAGAAGAAGATAATAAATTATTCGCATAATCTGAAACTGCAGAAACATTCTGACTTGCAAGATTTCTATATAAATCATTTGCCTGAGAGCTTCTTATCATATTTCTTTTTGAAAGCGGATTAATAATATTATTTTCTAAATTAGCACTTGTCTGCTGATTTAATGTGTTTATGAATGAATTTAACTTTGCCTGATTTGTCGTTGAATTAAGAGTCGGATTAATATATTCATCCAACAGGGAATCAATATTTTTGTTAACAAACTGATATACAGAATTAAGCGCACCATCCTGAAATCCGGCAACAGTGCCGCTATTGTCGGTTTTTGCAAAGGCATACGGATTTTTTGTTGTTGTGTTACTATATACCGTTCTTGTGGTACTTTCTGATTTTTTACCCATTTTTTATTCCTTTCTTTTTTATGCCGTCTTAACTTTCAGCTTCTCAAATTCAAGATTTCTGATACAAAAATCCTCACCGGCTTCTTTTGTAGAAAAAGTCATTTGTAAACTTTTGAACAAAGATACAGGAAGCTTTTTAGAAGTATTTAAGTCCTTACTCGGGAAATATGACTTATCCCAATACCCGATATCAAAATACAGATAACTTCCGATAGATTTGGTTGTTATTTGCTTTACCTTTAATGTTTTTTCGTTGTAGTTTTTAATATATTCAACAGAAAAATTGTTTTTATAATGCAAATCCAGCGTTAATTTTGGCGGATAAACAACTTTCTTTGAACTTTCGTTTCTCAGGATAAAAGGTGTACATTTATAAAACGAGCTTATAAAAATTCCGTCAAAAGTGGAAGATGCATATTCTTCGTAAATCTTTTTTCCCGCAGAATACAATACTCCGCCAATTACGTTAAAACAGTTTATTTTCTGGCATTTACGTTTTACCCAGGAATGTCGGATGTAATCATAAATTAAAATAGTTGAAAAATCAGCATCAGAAGTCGGAACTAAGAACCAAACCTCATTTCTGTCTGAAGTTACAACCGAAAGAGCCTTAATGTTATGCGTTTGAGAAAGAGGGATGTCATAAAGCTCTTCCTGAATATCGAGAGCAATATTTTCGCCTAAAGTTTTATCACCGTTCACAACCTGACGGAAACAAAAAACACCTTTTTTAGTATCATCATAAAAATATAACTCAGTTCCATGGAACACAAGCGAATTATATCCCGCACAACCACCGGGAGAGTCCATTGTTTTAGAAAAAACACCTTCTGCTTCCGTTATAAGAGAAGAAGAATTTTTGTGAAATACTGCCAAAGTTCCCAGATAAGGATAAATTGCAGTAATATTTTTAACAAATTCAATGTATCCTGCTGACGTTGCTAATCCTGCTCCAGAAGTTGAAAAATCATAAATATTTTCCTGGGCGGAATACCAAAGGATTTGGTTTGAAAAAATCCACAATCTTCCTGCAAAAATAACAACTCCAAGACCTTTGATATCTCTGCCGTCAGCATCCTGAAGTTCCATAATATAAACTTCATCAAGAACCCCCTCAGTATACTTGTTTATCTGAATAGATAACAGATTTATACCGTTTGAAAACACAAACAAATCTGCCCAGCCTTGAGAAGCATCACAACCGCAAGATTTGCCTGTTAAGGCAAGATTATCAACTTTCAGAACAAGCGTTTCAGCTTCTCTGTTAAATAAATAAATCCTGCCTTTTTGTGCATTTTCAGTATGGACAAAAAAATATGTATGTCCATTCTGAACACTTTCAAAAATATTAATTACGTTCTCATCATCAGGTATATCATCACAAACAGATATATTACCCTTTGACGTTCTTATGCCGACACCGGAGTTAACGCCGGTAGAATACAATTCGACATTTTGTATATCAGAAGCTGTAACAACAGATGAGGAATAGACAGCAGAAGTTCTGTTTATTCCTGCAAAATTGTTACAGATTAACGCAGTTTTTTGCATTTAGACTCCTTTCTTTATGTAGAGAGATGCATGTTGTCATTCTTAGGCTTTGCTGAAGTGGTAGACCCATAGGTCGGCATTACTATGCCGACAAATATGAAGTATTGTCATTCTTAGGCTTTACCGAAGAATCTCAATTATGAGATACTTCACAGGATATTTACCCTCCCCCTTTCTTCCAAAGTATTGATTTTTATTACAAATTTGCCATTTTTTTAAATTCAATTTTACATTTCTTAATAATTAAAGACAAAAAGGCAATTTCTGATTAGTTATATACTTTATATATATGTAAGCGATACATAGGAGAGAGAACAGATGTTATTCACAACAAACAAAATCGAAAACGAAGAACTTAACTCAATCAACAACTTCTTTGAATCTTTCGAAAATGAAGTAGCAACTGTATCTCCTGAAGAAGCAAACCAAGAAACATCAGTTTCAAGATATATAACTTCTTTAGTATCAGGCTTATACACAAAATCTGTTGAAGATATCGCTAATACAAACGTTGGTAACAAAATCG